>NZ_JBMDXM010000277.1:0-9065 GCF_048594345.1 Longimicrobium sp. | reverse complement strand
AAACGCCTCCGCGCCTCATCCGTTCCTCCGCGCCTCCGCGTGATGCTTTTCCGTCGTTCCTCTGGATTGCACAACGAACTGCGAGAAATTGGTATTGACTGGTCATCCACCAACACAAAACCGGCCGCCGCGAACGATCTCGCGGCGGCCGGTCCTCATCGTCCCACCCTCACCCCGTCAGGACGGGATCACCAGGCGCTGGCCGGGGCGGATGCGGTTGCGGCGGCCCAGGTTGTTGGCGCTCTGCACCTTCTTGACCGTGGTGTCGTAGCGGCGCGCGATGGTCCACAGGCTCTCGCCGCGGCGCACCGTGTGGCGGCGGACGGCGGCCAGGCGGCGCTGCTCCTCGCGGCGCTCGCGGGCCGCGTCCTCGGCGGCGCGCGTCTGCAGCGTGGCAAAGTTGGCGGCGTAGCGGTCCGTGCGGCCGCGGGGCACGCGCACGGCGTAGGCCTTTTTGCCAGGGGGCGTCATGGCCCGCACCAGGTGCGGGTTCAGGCGCTTGAGCTCGTTCTCGCTTACGCCCACCGCCTCGGCCACCAGCGACAGCTTTGTGCCCGCGGGCACCTGCACCTCGTCGCTCTCCAGCGGCATCCAGCGCTGCACGCCGCCCAGCCCGTACTTTGCCGGCTCCTTGCCGATCAGCGCGGCCGCCACCATCAGCGGCACGTACTCGCGGGTTTCGCTGGGCAGGCGGCTGCGGATGCGCCAGAAGTCGGCGTCGCGGCCCTTTTCCTTGCCCGTCACCTGCTTCATCACCCGGGCAACGCGCCCCTCGCCGGTGTTGTACGCGGCGGCGGCCAGGTACCACGAGCCAAACTGGCCGTGCAGGTCTTCCAGGTAGCTGAGCGCGGCGTCGGTGCTCTTTTCCGGGTGCCTGCGCTCATCCACGTAGCCGTCCACGCGCAGGCCGTATCGCTCGCCGGTGTCCTCGATGAACTGCCACAGGCCCACGGCCGACGCGTGCGACTTGGCGGTGGGGTTGAAGCCGGATTCGATCATCGACAGGTACAGCAGGTCCTCGGGCATGCCGCGCTCGCGCAGCTTGGCGCGGATCATCCCCTCGTAGCGGCCGCTGCGCTTGAGGTACAGCGCCATGCGGTCCTGCTGCCGCCCCGTGAAGATGCCGATGAAGCGCTCCACCGGGGCGTTGCGCACCACGGGAATGTCCCACGTGGCGTCCGCCACCGCGGCGCTCGCTTCGCGAACCATGCCGGCGGCGGCGGTGGAAACAGGTGCATTCTCCCGGCTTTCACCGCCTGCGGCCGTGGCGCCGAGAACGGCACCCAGAAGCACGGCGACGGGAAACGCGGACCTGAACTCCATGCGACCTCCTATGGCTAACGCGGGATGCTGTGTCCTGCGATGGTTGCGGAGTCTGCGGCGAGTGCCGCGCGTCGAGCTGCGGGCCGGACCCTGGGGACCCGTCCGCGATGCGGAGAAAACCTTGCTGGTGTGCACCTAAGCTAAACGGCATCAACGGCTTAGTCAACCTGCGAGACGGATTTCGCCAACAGCGCAGGCTCATCCGGCGCAGACGTTTACGAGTTTTTCGTGGGTGATGTGGACGGAGAGGTGGGGATGATGCGACGCGTTGCGGACGGTTCGGCGCCGGCCCCCTCCGGGCGAGCACCACTCGCCCACCTCCCCCGAAACTGCCGGGGGAGGTTGGGCGTGAGGCCGGGATCGGGGTGATTCACACAGGACAGCGCGAGGGCCGCGCCCCCTCCGCTCGCGTAGGCTCGCACCTCCCCCAAAAAAGACTTGGGGAGGTTGGGTGTGAGGCCGGGATTTGGGTGCTTCCGAGAAAGGTTGTGCGGGATGGTGGGCCGCCCCCCTCCCCGGCCCTCCCCCGCAAACAGCGCGGGGGAGGGAGGTGCGACGCACCTTGTCGAAGCGCGGTCGAAGTTCTCCTCTCCCCCCTGCAGTTCGGGGGGAGAGGCCGGGAGAGGGGGGGCGCCTGCGGGCGCCAGTTCGGTGCCTGTCGTCGAGTTCCGATCTTCCGGCATCTACTCCCCTCTCCGCGAGGAACGAGCGGGGAGGGGCCGGGGGAGGGGCACCCCGGCGGACGCCCGTTCGATCGTTGTCGTCGAGCCTCGATCCAGCGGCCACCGCCCCCCTGCCGACGGAGTTGCCCGCAGCTTGCAGTGGGGGAGCGGCAAGAATCCGATGATGCGGGGGAAGCGCACCCTCCCCCGCTCTGTTCACCCGTCCGGAAAGCCAGAGATGCATCGCAATCTCGCAGCCCTCGCGCTGCTGACCCTCACGGCGGCGTGCGGGCCCTCGGGTCCCTCCACGGGCCCGTCGCCGCGCCCGGGCCCCGCCGACACCGTCCGCATCGGAACCGGCGGGGGCACGGGGGCAATCCAGCGCATCGTCTATCAGCCGGTGAGCCCCGCGCTGCCGCCGATCCCCGCGGCGAACGGCGCGCTGGCCATTCGCGTCATCCATCCCACCCAGGGCCAGGCGCGCCCCAACGTGGACTCCACCTTTGTCTACGGCAGCCTGGGCACGGGACAGGCGGCGCTGGAGATCAACGGCACGCCGATCCCGGTCGCGGCCAACGGCGCCTTTATCGCGTACCTGCCCATGCCGGCGGACGGCGCGTGGCGGCTGCGCGCGCAGGCCGGCGGCCGCGAGGTCACGGAGACGCGCTCGTACGCGCCGCGCGCCACGGGTGGCGGCGGCGGAGGGAGCGCGCCGTCGACCAACGCGGTGTACGCCACCGCGCGCCTGGGCACCGTCACAGGCGGCGCGGACACGCTGGCCAGTGGCTCCGACGCCATCTACGCCCGGCCCACGCCTACCGGCCCCTACCGCTGGTTCTTTCCCCGCGGCGCGCGGCTGGCCGTGGCGGAGCGCCGGGGCCAGCAGTACCGCGTGCGGCTGGACGGCGGCACCGAGGCGTGGATCGACGCCTCCGCGCTGTCGCTGACGGAGGCCGCGTCTCCGCCGCCCGCGCCGGGCCCGGTAAACGGCGCCATCTCGCAGCATGCGGACGGGCTGGACCTGCGCCTGCGCGCGGACGGCCGCCCGTTCCTGGTGGAAACGTCGGACGCCGGCGCCATCGTCACCGTCTACGGCGCCACGGGGGGAACGATGACCCCGGCCGCGCCGTTCGGCGGCTGGTTCCGCTCCGCCGAGCAGACCGCGGGCGAGGGCTCCACCCGCTTCACGCTCAGCCTGGCGGGCGGCGCGTGGGGGTACAAGGCGTGGTACGAGGCCAACGGCGACCTGGTGGTGCGCGTCCGCAAGCCGCCCGCGATCGATCCCCAGAACCCGCTGCGGGGCCGCCGCATCGTCATCGATCCCGGCCACCCGCCGGCGGGCGCCACCGGGCCCACGGGGATGTACGAGGGCGACGCCAACCTTGCCATCGCCCTGCCGCTGGCGGAAAAGCTGCGCGCCGCGGGCGCCGAGGTCATCCTCACCCGCACCGGCCGCGAGGGGCTGGTCAGCTCCACCAATAGCACCGAAGAGCTGCGCGCGCGGGTGCAGCTGGCCGTGAGCCGCAACGCGGAGATGCTGATCTCCGTGCACAACAACGCGTTTGGCGAAGGGGCCAACCCGTTCCGGGCCATGGGCACCAGCGTGTACTACTTTCACCCGTTCGCCGCCGGGCTGGCGCGCGAGCTGGACCGGGAGATCGTGGGCGTGACGCGCATCCGCGACCTGGGCGCGCTGCAGCAGAACCTGGCGCTGGCGCGGCCCACCTGGCTGCCGTCCACGCTCACCGAGTCGCTGTTCATGCCCATCCCCGAGCAGGAGGCCGCGCTGCGCGACCCCGCGTTCGTGGAGCGGCTGGCGGACGCGCACGTGCGGGGGATCGAGGCGTGGCTGCGCGGGCGCGCGGCGGCGCAGGCGGGGGGCGGCCGCTGATGCGCGCGCTGGTCATCAGCAAGCCGGGCGGGCCTGAGGTCCTGTCGCTGCAGGACCGCCCCGTCCCCCAGCCGGGGCCGGGCGAGATTCGCGTACGCGTGCACGCCAGCGCGCTGAACCGCGCGGACCTGCTGCAGCGCCGCGGCAACTACCCCGCGCCCCCGGGCGCCCCGGCTGACATCCCGGGCCTGGAGTACGCGGGCGAAGTGGATGCCGTGGGCGAGGGCGCGGGGCTGTGGGCCGTGGGCAACCGGGTGATGGGGATCGTGGGCGGCGGCGGGCACGCGGAGTACGTGGTGGTGCACGAGCGCGAGGGGATCCGCATCCCGCAGAACCTGAGCTGGGAAGAGGCCGCCGCCATCCCCGAGGTCTTTCTGACCGCCTACGACGCCCTCTTTCGCCAGCTGGACCTGGCGATGGGCGAGCGGCTGCTGATCCTGGCCGTGGGCAGCGGCGTGGGGACGGCGGCGCTGCAGCTGGCCAGCGCCGCGGGCGCCACGGTGATCGGCACCTCGCGCACGGGGGCCAAGCTCAAGCAGGCGATGGAGATGGGGTTGGAGGTGGGGGTGGATACGTCGAAGGAGGACCTGGCCGAGGCGGTGAACCAGGCCACCTACGGCAGCGGCGTGCACGCGGTGCTGGATCTGGTGGGCGGCAAGCTGCTGGAGGCGTCGCTGCGCGTCGTCGCCCTGCGCGGCCGCGTGGTGGTCGTAGGGACGACGGGGGGAAGCAAGGTGGAGGTGGACCTGGGCCTGCTGCTGCGGCGCCGCATTCACCTGTTCGGCACCGTGCTGCGCAGCCGCCCGCTGGAGGAAAAGATCGCGCTGGCCCGCGAGTTCTCCAACGCCGTGCTGCCGCTCATCTCGTCCGGCCGCATCCGCCCGGTCATCGACAGCGTCTTTCCCATGGACGCCATCCGCGCCGCCCACGAGCGGATGGAGGAGAACGCCAGCTTCGGCAAGATCGTTCTGACCTGGTAGCCCGTCCGAAAGAACCCAAAGAGGAAGGGTACAGAGGGACAGAAGAAGCCAGAGGAACAGAGGACGAATGATTTCCTCTGTTCCTCTGGCTTTTGTCTGCCCCTCTGTACCCTTCCTCAGTTCCGTTCCCGGCGGTCTACGCGGCAGCCTCGGTACCGGGGGAGAGATCGAGCTCCATCTCGAACTCGGGCGAATAGAGCGTGTGGGGGCGAAAGCGGTAACCGGCCTTTTGATACGAACGCACCGCCGCACGGTTGTGCGGCTCCACCGAAAGCCACAGGCGCTGCAGGTCCAGCGTGCGCGCCAGCTCGGCCGACACGCGGTTCACCTGCGTGCCCATGCCGCGGCCGCGCACGCTCTGGTCCAGAAAGATGGCGTACTCGCGGACGCCTTCCTTGCCCGTGGGCATCAGCATGGCGTGGCCCACCAGGCGGCCGTCCACCTCGACGATCAGGTGGTCGCCGCCCGACAGCACGTCGCCCAGCCAGCGCTGGACGCGCGCCGTGCCCTGCGGCGGCAGGCCCTGCGCCGCGCGCTTGGGCTCGAACGCGTCGTAGAAGGCGTCAAGCAGCGCGCGGTCTCCGTCCCGAAGCTTTCGTACGGTGAACATGCCCCCCTCGCGGTCGCGGAGGGTTACGGGGAACGCCAGCCCCCGGATGGGGATGGCGGACGGTACGGGGGGATCCGCGGTCATCGCTCAGAATCCCAGGCCCCAGCCACGGATCAGCGGCAGCGCCTGCCGCCGCAGCGACTCGAGCGTGCGCCGGTTGGTCGCCTCGATCTCCGCACGGCGCGGCACCGGCCGGTGGTCCTCCTCGGCGTCGCGAACGTGCGGCGGCAGCATCTCCGGCGCCTCGCCCTGCCAGCGGTTCAGCCATTCGTGCGGAATGCGGTTGGGCACCTCCTGCCCGCTCAGCACCCCCCACACCAGCGTCCAGGCGCGCGGCACCACCTTCCAGACGGCGTACCCGCCGCCACCCGTGGCGATCACCCGCCCGCCGCACACCCGGTCCGCGGCCTCGCAGACGATCCGGGTCGTTTCCTCGTACAGCCGGGTGGACGCGCGCAGGTGTGTGAGCGGGTCCGCCGCGTGGCCGTCGCAGCCGGACTGCAGCACCACCACGTCGGGCCGGTACGCCTCCATCACCTCGGGGATCAGCTTGCGGTGGATGTCGAGCCACGAGTCGTCTTCGGTAAACGGCTCCAGCGGCACGTTCAGCGAGTAGCCGTATCCGTCCCCGTCGCCCAGCTCGTCCACGAACCCCGTGCCGGGGAACAGGTAGCGCCCGGACTCGTGCAGCGAGAGCGTAAGCACGTCGGGATCCTCGTAGAAGATCCCCTGCACGCCGTCGCCGTGGTGGGCGTCGTAGTCGATGTACATCACCTTGCCGCCGTGCTCGCGCCGGATCCACGCGATCGCCGCCGCCAGGTCGCTGTACACGCAGAATCCGCTGGCCCGGTCGCGGTGCGCGTGGTGCAGCCCGCCGCAGATGCTGAACGCCCGCGTCACCTCGCCCCGCATCACCAGCTCCGCCGCGCGGATGGTGGCGCCGCTCACCAACGCGGTGATGTCGTGCATCCCCGGAAAGATGGGGGTGTCGTCCGTCCCCAGCCCCCAGCGCCCCGCGCCGGCCCGGTCGCCGCCGCCGCTGAAGCGCCGCACCGCGTCCAGGTACTCGCGGCTGTGCACCGCCAGCAGCTCCGCCTCCGTGGCCAGCCGCGGCGGCACCACCTTCGCCATCCCGCCGTCCACCAGCCCCAGCGCCTCGATCAGCGACACGGCCAGCTCCAGCCGCCGCGGGTTGAACGGGTGGTCGGGGCGAAACTTGTAGCCGGTTACCGCCGGGTCCCACACCAGCGCGCAGGGAACCCGGCTCACGCGAAGCCCCCCTGCCGCAGGTCCGCCTCCAGCGACGGCCACCCCACCTCGAACCCCGCCGCCTCAAGCGCCGCGATGGTTCCGCGCGGGTCGATGGTGTTCACGTGGACGATGGCCACGCGCCGCTCGTCCGGCTTGCCCGGCGGCACCATCAGCGAGCAGACGTTCACGCGCAGGTCTTCGCCAATGATCCGCATGGCCCTGGCCAGCTCGCCCGCCCGGTCCGGCAGGCCGATCTCCAGCCGCGAGGCGTTGGCGGGCCCCAGGATCTCCACGAACGCGTCCAGCACGTCGCTTTCCGACAGGATGCCCAGCACGGCGCCGTGCGCGTCCACCACCGGCAGCGCGCCAATGCGGCGGCGGCGCATGAGCTTGGCCGCGTCTTCCACCGTGTCCAGCGGGCCAATGCTGTCCACGTCCGACCGCATCACGGCGCTGATGGGCGTACGGTCCAGGAACGCCACCCGCTCCGCGTCGGGCTCGGTGAGCGTGGACGGCATGGCCGTGCGCACGTCGCGGTCCGAAACGATCCCCACCAGCACGCCCTCGTCCACCACGGGAAGGTGGCGGATGCGGCGCTCCCGGGTAAGCCGCAGGGCGTCCGCGAGGGAATGGCGGGGCGAAACCACGACGGGGTCGTGGGTCATCCGCTTTTTGACCAGCATGTCTACCTGGGAAAACGACGCGGGCGCGGCGGGCCGTCTGTGGACGGCGCGCCCGCGGGAGTTGTCAACGAATCAGAGGTCGATCTTCTGCCCGGGCCGCATTCCGGCAAAGCCGGCGCGGGTGTTCACCAGGCTGGCGGCGCCGGTGGAATCGATCCACACCACCGCGTTCTGCCCAAACACCAGCCCCAGTTCCACCAGCAGCGGCCGCACGTCGCCCAGCAGCAGAAAGCCGGGCTCCTCCCACGCGTCCACGCCGGCCCCGCCGCCGCCTGCACCCACCACGCGGCGAAACTGCACGCCCAGCGAGCGCACGTGGCGCAGCAGCTCCTGGTCGGCCGACCGGTTCTCGTCGGGGGTGCGGGCGATGGAGGCCGGGTTGTACGCCGTGACGATCCCCGACGGCCGCAGCTGCGGGTCGGCCAGGGCGTCCAGGCGCACGTCCAGGGTGCCGGCCGTCATCTCGACGGTCCAGGTGGTGCCCCGGTAGGCGTCAAGGAGCTCGGCGTCGCTCACGAGCGTGGCGGCTGTAAAGGTGGAGGGTACCACGTCGGGTTTCTGGTCAGTAGCGGTTTTCTCGCGCAAGCGCGCCGGAGGCGTCATAAACGCGCAGCACGTTCGCGGTGCCGTCGTAATCGGCATCGATCAGCTGGTACGCCACGGCACCGCCGCGATAGACCTCCACCAGGTCCGCGCGTCCGTCGCCGTTGCGGTCGGTCCACGAAGCCACGGGGCGCGAGCCGCCCATGAAGCGTACCATCCGCGGCTTGGCGTCCATTCCGCGCGGCATTTCTTCGCCCACGGCGCGAATGCCGTCCAGCCCTTCGCCGGCGCCGCGGAACCAACCGCCCAGCGCGCCGCGCCATCCGCCGCCCAACTGTGAGCTGGCGGGCATCTCCGGCATTTCCCGTGACGGCGGCGACCAGTCCTGCTGCGCGCGCAGCTTCACCGCCGTCAGGACTGCAAGGGCCACTACCGCGGCGGCCAGTCCGTACGTGCGTCGCATGGGTCACCTCTGGATCGGGTTCCTGTACGATACATGCCTACCCAGTCTCTGCGCCAGTGTTCCGTTTTGTACGGATGCGGAGGGGCGGCAAGAAGATGGAAATTCGCGGAAAATACGCGTGGCGGGCTGCTCCCGGAGCGACCGGTGTGTACAACGCGCGAGCGGCGCAGCCCTGCACGGCCTTGCCCCAACGGCGCGGGCCGTGAAGGGGACTACGGTGATGGTGGGGAGAGGTTTCGGGCGATGTCCGGCCGGCTGGCTACGGAGATCCGGGGCTCGTCGAAGTGCATCGCACTGCGTCCGCGGTGCCCCTCCCCCCGGCCCGCCCCCCGGCCCCCTCCCCGCTCGTGCCTCGCGGAGAGGGGGAGACTTCGATCGCGCTGCGGAAGGATCGGGACAGATCCCCGATCGTGGCTCGACGAAAGGCATCGAACTGCGTCCGCAGGCGTCCCCCGGCGGGCGCGCCCCCCCGCCGCGCCTCTCTCCCGCCCAACCCAAACCCCCCCCCTTTGTTTTTGGGGGGTGGGGGGGGTGTGGGGCGTGCCGGGGGGGGCCGCCCCGCGGACGCAGCTCAATCTGTCCGCTGCGCGAGAGACGCCGCTTACCCGAAGTGGCGGTTGAAGTCGTCGCTCACCTGGCGCAGAAGGCGCTCGATGGCG
>NZ_JBMDXM010000276.1:0-36954 GCF_048594345.1 Longimicrobium sp. | reverse complement strand
CGTGAGTGCGTGAGTGCGTGAGTGCGTGAGTGCGTGAGTGCGTGAGTGCGTGAGTGCGTGAGTGCGTGAGTGCGTGAGTGCGTGAGTGCGTGAGTGCGTGAGTGCGTGAAGATGCGTGGTGTTCGATTCGGCCGGCAATCGGGCGAGTCCGCCCCAGGAGCGAATAAATTCGCCGCTGGAAAATCGCAAAGTCCGCCTGCGCGGACTCGGCGGCACGGCGGTGTGCGGAGTTCCAGGCACCTGCGCGTCCGCGGCCACGGGATCGGCAGGCTACATTGCGAGCAGAGCAGAGGTGACGTGGCGATGCCACACCCGTCGTTGCCGGCTATTCCCTATTCCCTGTTCCCTATTCCCTCGTGACTGCACCTGTATCGCTGGCGCTGAGCGCGGGGCCGGACGCGCTCGCCATCATCCGCGAGCGCGGGCTGCGCGCGGAAGACGTGGACGTGGTTCCCGGCGCGGCGGGCGGGCCCAAGTGGCTGGTGCTGGAAGGGCTGGACCGCTTTCTGTTCGGCGAGTTCTTCAACCGGCCGCGCGACCGGCCGCTGCACCTGATCGGCTCGTCCATCGGCAGCTGGCGGACGACGTGCATGGCCATGCGCGACCCCGCGGCGGCGGTGGAGCGGCTGCGCGAAGGCTACATCGAGCAGAAATACGCCACCAAGCCGCCGCCCGCGCTGGTGACGCGGACGATCGCGGCGGTCATCGACGGGATGCTGGGGGAAACGGGCGAGGAGGAGATTCTATCCCACCCGTGGGCACGGCTGCACGTGATCACCGCGGAGTGCCGCGGGCTGGCGGCCAGCGAGCGGACCGCGATCCAGATGCTGGGGCTGGCGGCCGCGGCGGCGGGCAACCTCGTCAGCCGGCGGATGCTGGCGATGCAGATGCGCCGCGTGATCTTCAACACCGCGGGCGACGACAGCCCCTTTCGCGAGCTGGCGGACCTGCCCACGCAGCACCGCCCGCTCACGCGCCAGAACCTGCGGCACGCGCTGCTGGCGTCCGGATCCATCCCCATGGTGCTGCAGGGCGTGCCGATTCCCGGCGAGCCCGCGGGGATGCACCGCGACGGTGGCGTGATCGACTACCACCTGGACCTGGACTTTGGGCCCGGCGCGGGGCTGGTGCTGTATCCGCACTTCTACGCGCACGTGGTGCCCGGGTGGTTCGACAAGGGGCTGAGCTGGCGGCGCGCGGGATGGAAGAACTTTCGCCGCGCGCTGATCCTGGCGCCCACACCGGAGTTCGTGGCGCGGCTCCCGGGCGGCAAGATCCCGGACCGCAACGACTTCTACCGCATGCCCGACGCCGAGCGCATCCGCGTGTGGCGCGCCACGGTCGCCGCCAGCGCGCAGATGGCGGACGAGTTGCGCGAGCTGATCGCCACGGACCGCGTCGCTGACGCCGTGCGGCCGCTCTGATGGGCAGACCGTCGAGATGGGCGGGTGGGGATGAGCGGGTGAACCCGCTGCTGGGACAGCGATAAGCCCCGTTCGGCGCCGCTGACGCGTCGCGAACGGGGCTTCAACCGCTCGTGGCGGAAGGACCTGCGCGTTCTTCGGCGGGCTCCGAGGCACGGAAAGGAGATCCTTCGGTCGCGCGCCGGTCTGGGGTGCGGACGGGTCCCGCGCGGCGTTCCCTCAGGAAGTCAACGCCTTTGCTGCAAATTTCGAGGGTCTGCAGCGCCCGGTACGCCCCTCCCCTGTGTCAGCCGATCAGATAGTCCAGGATGGCGTCGCTGACGGCGTTGTTGCTCACGGCGTCGAATCCCACGAACATGGGGCCGCTGTTGATCTCCAGAAACACCAGCTCACCGGTGTCGGGATGGGTGCGGAAGTCGGCGGCTCCGTACTCCATCTGCAGCCGCTCCATCAGCCGCGCCAGCGCTGCGACGGTGCCGGGGTCGATGCTCTCCAGCGGCATCAGTTCCACGCGCGAGTTCTCGTCGGCACGGTAGTCCAGCTGGTCGCTGATGACGTGAAAGGGGATGAAGCGCCCGCCCACGCCGTAGATGCGCACCTCCGGCACCACCATCCGCCGCTGCACGAACGCCGGCGCCGCCGAGCGGCCGTCCTTGCGCGGCGTGTCGGCGAGCAGATCGGCCAGCAGCTTGGTGTAGCCGCCGCCGGGGACCGGCTTGGCGATCATGTCGTCCGCGCCCTGCAGCCCGTCCAGCATCTCCATGTCGTTGGTGATGATGGTGCGCGGGATGGCGAGGCCGCATTCCGCCGCCGTGCGCAGCATGAACGGCTTGTTGGACTGGCCCGTGTAGCCGCGGTTCAGCATCCGCAGGTCATCGTGCGCAAGCATCCACCCGTGCGCGGTGATGTGCCACGCGCTGGCGCGAAAGCTCACGGATGGGCGCGGATCCGCCATCGCGGTAAAGACGTCGTAGCGCAGAAAGCCGGCGCCGGGGCGGATTTCCTGGCCGTTCAGCACCAGCGTGTCGGCTTCCACGTCCCAGGTGAGCGCGGGGTTGCCGGTGGCGCCCACCAGCAACTCGATCACCGGCAGTTCCCGTTCGCGCGCGCGGCGCAGCAGCGACAGGATGCTGTGATCGATGTCGCCGCCGCCGATGAGGATGGGGCGATCGGCTCGGGGGGAGAACGTGGCGGCAGATCGCGGCACTTCGGTGGTGGACGGCATGCGGCGGATGGATGCGGCAGGGGGAAAAACGTCGGCGGGGGAGCCGGCCAGGTGCCGGCTCCACCGCCGCGGTGATGGTCAGAACGAGCCGAACGGGTTCTCGGTCTCCACCCGCTGCATCGACTCGCACTCTTCCCACCGGTTGGTGGTGTTGGTCTCTTCGCCGCAGGCCAGCGTCTTGTCCAGCATGGCGTTCTCCTCCGTGATCGGTGAACGGTGGCGGCCACGCGCCGCCATCGCACACGCCCGGACGGAATGCCCGGGAGCGGCGCACCATCTTAACACGACGATATTCAACACTCAACCCCGCCATCTCAACCACTGCACCGTGGACATCAACGGAACGCCACGCGAGGGGATGAGCGGGCGGATGAGCGGGTGAACCCGCTGCTGGGAAAGCGATAAGCCCCGTACGGCGCCGCTCACGCGTCGCCGAACGGGGCTTCAACCGCTCGTAGCGGAAAGGCCTGCACGGTTGCGGCAGGCGCCGAGCACGCGGAGAGGAGATCCTTCGGTCGCGCGCCGGGTCTGGCGTGCGGGACGGCCCGGCGCGCGCTCCCTCAGGTAATCAACGGAGACGTTACCGAAGCCACTGCACCATCGCAGTTTATCCCCTCTCCCGCGCAGTTTGCGGGAGAGGGGCAGGCGAGGAACGAGCCGGGGTGAGGGCCCGAGCCGTGGTGAGGCCCCCTACCGCGCCCGCCGCGGCCGCTTCCCTCCCCCACCCTTCCGCCGTCCCCCTCCGCCGCCGCCACGGCCGCCGCGCGAACCGCCTTCGTCGCCGCCGCGGCCGCCGTGACGGCCGCCACCTTTGCGCTGGCCCGAGCGGCGCGGACGTCCGCCCTCGCCGCGGGCGCGGCCGTCGCGGCCTCGTCCGCCGCCCCGGCCACCTTCCTCCTGCTCGCGGGCTCGGTTGCGGGTGGCGGAACTGGTGTCGCGCACCAGCACGCGCGCCTCGTCCAGCGTGGCGGCGCGGATCGCCTCGTGCTTGCCGCGCGTGACCGTCCAGTGCAGCGGGCGGTCGAGGGTGGGCAGCTCCTCCTCATCCACCTGGTTGAGCGTCTTGGCCGGGATGCGGGCGCGCACCACGGCGGTCCCATCATCCCCCAGCACGTAATCCAGTGGATACGAGCGCTCGTCGATCCAGATGTGGTCGGGCAGCGCCATCCACCGCGCACGCTCCTCCGCCGGCACCAGCGAGTCCGGATCCAGCCGCAGCGGCGTCTCCATGAACTCGGCGTAGCTGTTGACGGACGCCAGACGCGCCATCAGGTGGTCCGTCAGCACGCTCTCGTTTACCGCCGCCGTGGTCCCCGCGCTGCGGCGGAAGACCTCGCGCAGCTCGCGCAGGGTCTCGCGGACGCCGGGGATGTCGGAGTGATACGCCTGGCCGCTGGCCACGGCGGCGGCCAGCGCGCGGCGGGCCTGCTCCTGCATCCCTTCCGGAAAGCGGCTGATCCCCTCGTCGTCGCTCTCCAGCACGAAGCCGTGGAACTCCTTGGCGCGGCGCAGGCGCAGCGGCGCGCGGCGATGGGCGGCATCGTACACGATCTCCGCCTCGCCCGGCCGCGCGTACTCCCACACCATCTCGTTGGGGATGTTGCTGCCGCTGATGGAGCCGCGCGCGCGCCCCATCTTGTCCGCGAAGTAGACGATCTCGCCCGCGACGGCGCCGTACGGGCGGCACATGCTGGTCTTGGAGACGCTCACCTCCTCGCCCCAGCTGGTCTCCTCGTCGATCACCAGGTCGAACGGCATCACCCGGGCGACGAGCGCGCGCCACTCGCGGTCCAGCTTGGCGTTGAGCTTCGGCAGCATCCGCGGCAGCTCCAGCCCCAGGCCGCGGTAGATGGAGGCGATGGCGAGCGCGGCGTCCTCGATCGCCCGCATCATCACCCCCCGCTCCTCGCACCACTTTTCCAGCGCGTCCGCGTCGAACACGTGGCGCGGCAGGCCGTACACGCTGCCCAACGAGCCCGTGGTCGCCAGCGCGTCCTGGTAGATGGCGTAGGCCGTAAGGTGGTCGCTGCCGTCTACCACGTACTGGCCGATGTCGTTGTCCTGCTGGCGCAGCATGCGGTGCAGCGACTCGATGGATGCGCAGACGGCGACGATGGTCACCAGGTGCGCGTCGCTCTGCACCAGCAGCTCGCCCCAGGCGCGGTCGACGGGGAGCACCTCTACCTCGCGGCCGTAGCGGGTGAGGCGGCCGTTCTGTATGATGCCGCGCGTCTGCAGCAGCTCCACCGCGCGGCGGTAGGCGATGCGGTCCAGCGGCACGGGCAGGTCCAGCTCGTCGGCGCGGACGCCCATGTCGGCGCAGGTCATCGCCACGCGCTCGGGGTCGCCGGCCAGCTGAAAGTGCGGCTCGGTGGGGCGCAGGTTCTCGAACACGATGTCGCGCTCGGAGAGGATCCACACCTGGCCGTTCTCCACGCGCCCGTGCACGCGGCCGGCCATCTGCAGAATCTCGTTGGCGCCCAGTGGCAGGCGCGTGAGCACGCTCTTGCCCTTTTTGACCAGCGTGGTGAACTGCGCGTCCTCGATGACCACCGTGTCCAGCCCGCGGATGTTCAGCGCGCTCTGCCCCGCGGCCGTCATCGACAGCACGAACGGGTGCGGCGCGCCCTCATCCTCCAGGAACGGGCGCAGCTTGGCCACGGGCTCGCCGCCGTGGTAGAACTCCGTCAGCACGCCCTTGTAGCGCTCCGTAACCACCTTGGCCACCTGCTCCGTCCCCGCGCGCGTGGGGACGAACACGGCCACGCCGCGCCGGTCCTTCTGCACGTGCCGCATGAAGCGGTCGCCCAGAAAGCTGACGGGGTCGCTGGTGTTGCTGACGCGCACCTCCGCCGCCTTGTCGGGATCGAAGGCGGACGATTCGATGACGGCGGCGCTGTCCAGGTACTGGCTGTAGAAGGTGGGATCGACGGTGGCGCTGAGCCAGATGAAGCGGCAGCCGGCGCGCTTGGCCAGCGCCAGGCACAGCTCCAGCTCCGCGCTGGTCTGGTGGATCTCGTCGACGATGACGACGTCCGACGCGTCGATCATGTCGTCCTGCAGCCACCGCCGCGCGATGCCGGTGGTGACGATGACCACGTTCCACGTCGGCGTCTCCGGCGTGGCCTCGCGCTCGCGGTTCACGACGCCCACGCGCAGCTCCTGCGTACCCAGGATCTCCTGCGCGATGGGGCGGATCGCCAGCGTTTTGCCCGTGCCCGTGCCCGCCATGATGCCGAAGCCGCGGCCCGCGCGCGCCAGGTCGCGGATCTCCTCGCCGTGCTCGCGCTGGATGACGGTTTCCACGCCCGTAAGCTGCACGCCCAGCTCGATGGTCTCGCACGCCGCGCGGGTGGGGGCGATGACGACCACGCGCCCCTCGGGCGGGCGGCCGGGATAGCGTTCGCTGGGAGGTGTGCTGGGTACCTCGACCATGCGGCTCCGTTTCTGTGCTGGTGTGGCGTGTGGGACCCGGTTTCTCACGGCAGCAAACCGCCCGCCGCGCAATCTACGCGGCGGGCGGAAGGGCAGGAAGCAGGCCAAGGGCTTGCGCCCGTCTGGGCATTGAACAGATCCTTCGCTAGAAGAGATGACAGCTAAGAGTTCGTGCTTTGCGCGGACCACCTCACATTGTGCTTAACGGAGCCTTGCCATGATGGTCCACCCTGACTTGGAGACGGTGTGGTATGGAAAGCGGGGTATGCGAGTCGGGATCGAGGCATGTGTAAAAAAGAAATGTGTCCTGTCAGCGGTCACACTCATCTTCTCGGCAATCGATGCGCTTTCAGCTCTAACACGTCCAGTGGGGCAGTTGGAGACGAATCGCAGTTTTTTCAAAGGATGGGTTGACGATTACCTCCTTCACCACCTCACAACACCTCTGACTGCCTCTGATCTATATGGGGCGAGATGCGGAATCGTTCACACGCACGGGCCGGATTCGGGCTTATCGAGAAAAGGCGAAGCTAAGACAATCGTGTATCGTTGGCGCACTGGACATAAACCAGATGACCCGATCCTCGCAGCATATGCTCGCGATGCGCTCGTCGTGGAGATAGAGGCTTTATTCGAAGCGATGCGGAACGCAGTAGATGACTTCCACCAGCGCGTCTGCAGTGATCCCGACCTAAGATCTCGCGTTGAGTCGCACATCAGGAGCCTGTTGTGCTATGCTCCTTCCGAGCCAATCTCAATTGTAGTGGATAAGGAAGCTCAACCAATGTAAGCGCCCCTCGGGCGGGGCGGCCGGGATAGCGTTCGCTGGGAGGTGTGCTGGGTACCTCGACCATGCGGCTCCGTTTCTGTGCTGGTGTGGCGTGTGGGACCCGGATCTGGCGGCAGCAAACCGCCCGCCGCGTCAATCTACGCGGCGGGCGGAAGGGCAGGAAGCAGGCCAAGGAGCTTCCACTAAGTTACGCCACCAGGAGATCCCGTGAAAACATGCTCGATCACAACAGCTTGGTACTGCGCTCCAACAATCGAATGTCAAATAAAGCCTGACGCCGTCACTCCTCTCGTGCATTCGATGAATGCAGTTCTATACGCACGAGTTGGTATCGAGCTACGCCTGATTCTGCTGTGACTCGGCACGCGGGTGAACGATTCGCAGCGACAGGGTGGAGAGGGTTTCCCAACGCTTCTCGTCACTCTCAATTCGAGAGGCAATTAAACTCCCGAGCAGGAGTTGATGGGTATCGACGAGCCTCGCATGGAATGCAGCAAGATTATCGGTAGCAGAGGTATTCATCTTGAGGTAAATGGCTGCCACAAAATTCGTGAGTAGCGCGCCCACGCCTCCCAATACAGCGGTTATGATCTGTGTATCCGGGGTTTGGGCAACCTTCAATACAAGGTAGAGCGTTGATGCGATAATCCCGACACCGAGGAAAATACAGACCGCCCCGAGGCCAAACACCCATAAGTTTTGGCTCAGATTAAGATCATAGTACCGCCTAAGTTGCGCATCATTAATTCTTAGTACTTTCTCGGCCCGGCTTTCACGCTTACTTACTTCAAAGCTGAGCAGATCCGTTTGGAAATCTATGTCTTGAATATCGATCTCGAGATCTCTCAACCTTAAACGGTACGCTGGAAGCATGGAAAGCGGAACCAACGCATACGTCATCATCAAGAGAGAGACAGGTGAGAAAATCCCCTTTGTCCGAAAATAGTACAGCGACATCAGAGGTAGCATCACAAAGGCGAGGAGGGCGACGCCGAACAACGCATAATACAAGCTCTGAACTCGACGGCGGCGATCCGTGAGTTCCTTTCTTCGGTCCCGGAGGGACGTTAAGCTGTCCTGCTCGGTGCCTAGCTCCCCTGAAGATCGCTGCAACTCGTTCATAGGTGGTTGGTGTTCACAGAGTAAAAGATTTGAGGCACGAGACCACCACATCGGCCTAGCCGCTACGATTAGAACTCGAAGGGCTGGATATGGATAAAGTTAAGCTGAACGGCCTCTGCCAATAACCGGTCAACCTGAGCGTCACCAACATACAAACTCGCGGCCTTTGGAATCCCTGAATCTCTGAGAGCAGTTTCAAGCAGTGCACACTTATCAACACGCTCATCAAGCGAATGGCGCCCGTACACCCTTATGGAAGGCGGATCAACAGAGAAGGTTCTAGCTAGTATGTCTTCCATAGATTGTACCAACCCTCGGCTAAGGACCGCCACGTGCGCATAATTCATCACTCGGAGTAAGAATGAACGAGCATTCGGATCTAAAATGGCGCTGTCAAGATAATACTCGATCAGAGTGCGCTTCTTCAGAACGATATCCCGGCAAAGTTGTTCATCCATCTTCTGAGTCTGTGCCGCCACCTCCCGCATCATCTCGAACGAATCTACACCTCGAAAAAGTGCACTGCGAACAGCAGACTCGACCTGCGAAGCCAAGGGAGTATCGAACGGCACTTCCATTGCGTTTAGAAATGCGCTAACATGCAGCGGAGTAAAATCAAACAGAGTTCCACCAAAATCGAAGCAAACGAATCGGTAGTGCTTGCTCTTAACCTTGGCAAACACTTCCTGATATGCATCTGTCTGGCGACGAGTTTTATCGTGCATACGTCTCAATCAGTTCTGCCCAGCGCTCAGAGATCGTGGTACTTTCCCTCAAGAATGGACGTTTGAAGAAGAACCCAAGTTGCGGACGAAATCCAGAATGCCCGATTGATGCGCCCCGGTCTACCAACCGGATCAAATCAAGAATTACCGCTCCGGCTAATTGTGAGTCGTGGCCGCGCCAATCGACTCTGATTGATAAAGGAGCACCCAGCCAAGTGCGACACTCAATCGCATCCCAAGCCTCCTTCGAATCACCCCAGGGCGGGCAGTATTCGATTCGCACACGGTGGAACCCAGTCTCTACAGCTTGCAGAGAGTCAGTTTTATCTGCAAGCTTCGGCACCGAGTATTCTGGATGACTAAGGACGAGCCCGTCGCGATTACCGATGAGATTCGTTGAGTACCACGCTTCAAGCCGGATGCCACGACGGCTCAACATCTCAGCAAGAGTGACTTTCATCATTGTTTGTCCAGTACTCCCATCACGTCCAACTATCTGTACCCCCTTGGATTCAGCATAACTCCAAAGATCTTGATACTCCAATGTGTTACTAGGCGTGAAGTCAATAAAATGCGCACCTGCGTTAGCAGCACCAAAGGCATACATCAATCCGCTCGGCAACAATTGGTTTTGTTGTTCAGCAAGAGCCCCTAGCGATGGTATAGACCCCGTATCACGTGAGGGGGTGCCGACAAATACTACTACAACGCGATTGCAGCCAGTTGTGGATCTGAACAGTTCAATGTCGGACGACACCATGGCAGCGCCTTCCTTCAAGGAAGTCGGGAGCCGGACATCTTGCTGATCATCCCGGAGTGGGTATTCGAAAGGTGTCCATAGCCCGGGATAAATTTGAATGGGTTCTTCGCAAATCGACTCGATAATCGCTGGAGGGAGATGACCATATTCACGGACGCTGCGCGAAGGAGTGCGCATGTAGTCCCACCCTCCAACGACCATTGACTTGGCAGATTGAAGTGGAGTGCTGGCAAAAATCGGGTGACTTGTCGTTCCGTACTCCTCATGAACTACACCATTCCTTATCCCAATAATACCACCCATAACGGCAGTTCCAGTCATCCCCAGCGCTCCGACCAAGAGAACTCCTAAGCGGTCAGCCGAGTGTTCCCCAACGTGTTCCATGAAACTCCCTCCTGAATTAGGGTAAGGGGTGTGTTAGGCACTCATCTGTCCCTTCAGGAACAATGCTGCTGCCTCAACATCTGAGGGATCATCTACATCAAAAACAGGGGTCTCCACGTAAATACGCACGTCACTGTCCGGTTGTCGGAGCAACGCAGCCATGATACTCATGTCTCGCTCCTGATGCAGCACTGTCAATCCCCCAATGTATTCGCAGGCTTGCGCTGATAGCCAACGCACGTTCGCAAACACCATCGAGGTCGGCGGTATGCCTTTCGCGATCCGCAGCAACCGTCCATCAGGCGTGCTCACGACCCAAATGGGATCATCGTCAGATACGTAGGTGGTTGCCAAGACAACAGCAGTTGTAGGCGCTGTGCTGCCAACGAACCGCAAAAGTCGCTCGTATGTTCCCTGCGAGGCAACAGTATCTGCTGTACTGATGAGACAGGCAGCGTTTCCGATTTCCTGTACTAGGGCATGGAGTGATGCGCCCGTACCCCCATCTGGGGGGACTCGCACTATCCGAACACCACCTGGGAATCTCACCTCCTTGCGAATATACTGCTCAAGTTCCGTCTCACCTGCTCTGATCGCGATAAATACTTCCTCGATCCCCGCATCCGAACACTGGCTGAATACATGATCTATCAACGGCTTACCGGCAACCATCGTTAGTGGTTTGCAACGTGATAAGCGAGCTAGCCGCCGTCCTGCCCCAGCAGCCATGATGCCAGCGACCCGTGTGATCCCATTCACCTGTTCCACCTCCGAATCATGGAAGCCGTCGATTAGCAAGCGGAACTAGCTCTTCTGAGATCCACCGAGCTATTCTTTCTCGATCGCGCCACTCAGGATCTATCAAGCCCCATACTAAATCGAAGTCCTTGACGGCTATGGATGCCACATCACGACCGTAGATGAAAAGAGAGTTGAGGCGGATGTCATCTCCCTTCCCAACCGGCTCATGAAGGATGACACACTCAGCATCAATAACATGGTACTTGATCGGCAGAGCGTGGTCAGAGATTCCCACATAGTAATTGTGATAACGCAGAAGTACTTCCCTCCAGTTATCTAACAGTTCGATAATGGTTGATACTGGCAAGGGCCACATTTCATCCGAGTGTGTTCCCGTCGCGACATAGCGCACGATTGCGCTCCGAGGAAAGAGCTCTCTGTAGCGAACGCCTGCACCCAAGGCAGAAAAAAAAGCTGCTCTCCGACTCTGATGCGCCGCCACATATGCCTCCATCTCGGGATTGCCCGCTCCAAATCGTTGTGTAGCTATATAGTGCAGTGCTTCATCCTTGTGAAGATAAGGCGCGAGCCGCCGCTGAATATATGCAAAATCTTTTCCTTGTGCTTCTGCTTTAACAACTGCTCGACGATACTCCGCAACACTTGTGTTCACCAAAACTTGGGCTGATACCAATCCACCCCGAGACGCAGGAGACGGCAATGATGTTTTTGCAACGTTGCGCGCGATCTCTTGACGCGCAGAAATCAATTGACGAGCCGTAATGAACTGGGCATGAGACATGATCGAAATCACGGCAGTAAACACGATAGCGAACCATCCACTCGTTGCACTCAGAACACCGTCCAATTCATTAATCCCCAATGCGAGGAGCGGTAGGTATACACCAAGTATGAGAGCGTGCAAGAATACGGTGAATCGCTTCGGGCTTGGCCTATTCGCCAATACCGCCAATACCACCATAAGGGCCGTCGCCGAGGTACCAATTAGGAGAACCTCGATCCCTGGGGCGAAAAGCATCGCTCGTGTTTAACGAACTAGATTGACAAACGAGGCGAGGCCACCGGATCGATCATGGTGAGGTCTGAACGACCTCCAGAAGCCGCTTTAAGAAGCGCCTTACGCTCCGCTAGGTCAGCGCACTCCGGCCCAAAGTGGAACGGCATCACCCAGCTAGGCTTGCATTTGGAAACCAAATGACCAAGATCTTCAGCAGTAGAATGTCCCCGTTTATTAACTGTTTGACCCACGCGCGCTTCGGTACCAAACGCTTCGCCAAGCAGAATCCCGCAGTCCGCAAAAAACGCGATATGTTCCTCACTGGGTGCGGTGTCGGCCGTGAAGCCCACGTCTACACCTCCGGATGCCGATAGGCGGCAACCATGACACTCCACCGAATGAATTGTTTCGACAGTGCGGATAGAGATCTGATCCGTCAGCCCAATTTCACCATCAGCTATCAGTGGTTTCCAAAGAACGTTGAATTTTCGATCCGGATACTGGAGATCGAGTAGAGCACGACATCCTTCAAGCACACCGGCCGATCCAAGAATCGTCAGTGGCGCCCCCCCGCCATCCAAGGATCTACCCAGCAGTTCTCTTGTAAACACGAAATTCGAGAAACCCGAGGAATGGTCAGAATGCAAATGCGAGAGGAAGAGGTGAGTGCATTCGGTAGGTTGTATAGACAACTCACGCATTCGACCAATGGGATCAACGCCAGTATCCAGCAGAATTCGAACGTCACCATAATCAACATGGAATGAAGTTGTCGGTCCTGCATAGCTATGCGTCCAAACCCCAAGTGCTGTAATCTGCATATCGCCTCCTGCTCAAGATCTAGGGGATGAAGAAGTCATGAAAACAAGGCGGAAAGCATCCGCCATCGGTGCGATATCGTAGCAATCCCATCCGGTCTGAGTCAAGTATCTCGTCACATGGTAGCCTACGAAGGCGCGTGATCATCCTCCAGTTCGAGCTTTAGACTCAGCAACTCCTCTGCCCGTACCGCCGCGAGACGCGCAACTGCAGCTTTCCATCCTTCCGGCGGTCGCCGATAGGACGGTGATGCAGGGTCCATCCGCGCTTGACGAATCAGGCCGTATGAAGCTCCCAATTCGCGCGCCAGATCAGCGAGACTCACGCTTTTCATGAGTCGATCAGTTGCTTCGGTAAAATCCATAGTTGCTAACAATGCAATTGACAGACTGCCCACTGCTAACTATATTGTTAGCAGCAGGGAGAAATAGCAAGGCTGGCCGCCTCTCCCGCCAAGAAGACACGGCCAGCCTCACACACGGAACGACCCGAAGGCCGCCCGCTCGCCAAAGCTACCCCTGCTGCGCGGCCAGGGTCAAGAGGATTGGAGATCGCCATGCGCGCACCCCGCACATCCGCAGGCTCCGCTCCCACCCTCCGCGCGCGGAAGGAGGCTCGCGCATGATGCTCACCAGCCATGCCGGCGTCCCCGCCTCGCCCATGCGGCTGCTGGAGATGCTGACGGACCGCTTCGGCGTCTTTGAGGCGCTGGCACACTCCACCATCAAGCTCAACCGCTGCACCAGCGCCGACGAACTCTCGATGGACCCGCAGGTCGCCGAAGCCGTGCTGGAGTTTGCCGACGACCTGCGCACCGCCCGCGCCGCCTCCGGCGCCTGGGCCGAGACGAAGGGCCTGATCCAGCACACGGAGCCGGCGGAAAGCGAGGACGGCTGAGCGCGAGCAGGAGGCGAGGAATCAAACAGCCGCGGGCCAGAGTTGGCCGCGGCTGTCGTGTTTACATGTGAGCATACTTGAACGCCTACCCGCAATACGCGGGAGGTGCAGGTATCAGTTGTCCGGATCGACTGACTGGCGTTGCGCGCGGAGAAGGGCAGCATCCAGGCGGCTCTCCTCTGTGGCGTAGATTTCATCCAGCCGCGCGGTAATCTCGCTTTCCCGCTCTTGCGACTGGTGATCGCAATCTTCGTCCGAGTACTCAGGCCAAGCCTCGAAATCAGCGGCAAGTCCCTCCTCCGCCAGCGCACGCTCCTCGGCCGGATCCAGCAGGGCAGCCGCCTTTTTCAGGCGATCGTACAGTTCGGGCTGGACATGCGGGACCTCGGCCAGCGCGGTCTCGTACTTGTCATGGCTGGCCCGGAGAGCGCGTTCCTGCAGATCCTCCATTCCGCCGTCCTCCAGCCGTTCCGCGAGAACGCGCACGGCAAGCTCCTGTGCCCTGGCAACCGCGCTCGCACGGTCTTCCCCGTAGACGATCACGCCAGGGAGCTCCGGCACCTCGGCGATCCAGCGGCCGTCCTCCTCGCGTTCAACCTCGATGTGAAAGTGCATCCGCAGATCTCTGCCCTATGCCGCTTGCGACGCGAAGACCGCCACTTCCTCTTCCAGACGCGCACCCAGCCGGTCCCGCTCCACCTCCAAATCATAGCGCGACTGCAGATTGAGCCAGAACTGCTCGCTAGTCCCGAAGTAGCGGGCCAGCCGCAGCGCTGTATCCGCCGTGATTGCCCGCTTCCCGTGGACGATCTCGTTGATGCGGCGCGGAGGAACGCTGAGGTCCTGCGCGAGCCGATACTGCGACAGACCGAGCGGAACCAGAAAATCCTCCATCAGGACCTCGCCTGGATGGATCGGCGCCAGCTTGGCGTTTGTTGGCATGGCTGGTTCTCCCCACGATTCAGTGATAATCGACAATCTCCACCTCGTACGCGTCTCCATCGTCCAGCGGAAGCAGACGCGCCACTGGTCATTGACGCGAATGCTGTGCTGGCCCTTTCGATCGCCCTTCAGCGCCTCCAGCCGATTGCCCGGCGGGATGCGCAAATCATCCAGACGGTCGGCGGCATCGAGTTGAAGGAGCTTACGCAGCATCACCCGATGAAGCTCGGGCGGAAACCGCCGGCCAGGCGTGCGGGCGAAGAGACGCTCCGTCTCACGGTCAGCGAAGCTCCGGATCATCACCAACCATAACGCAACGCGTTATGCATTTCAAGGTTATTCGCTCACCAGCCATGCCGGCGTCCCCGCCTCGCCCATGCGGCTGCTGGAGATGCTGACGGACCGATTCGGCGTCTTCGAGGCGCTGGCACACTCCACCATCAAGCTCAACCGCTGCACCGGCGCCGACGAGCTCTCGATGGACCCGCAGGTCGCCGAAGCCGTGCTGGAGTTTGCCGACGACCTGCGCACCGCCCGCGCCGCCTCCGGCGCTTGGGCCGAGACCAAGGGTCTGGTCCAGCACTGGGAACTCGCGGATAGCGAGGATGATGCCTGAGGGCAGGCGAGGGAGCCGAGGAAGCAAACAGCCGCAGGCCAGAGTTGGCCCGCGGCTGTCGTGTTATGCACCTTATCGGGTGTGCCTGGCCGCTTACCGCCGCCGCGCGCGAGGCAGTGCGCCGGCTGGGCCCTCATCACGGTACGAGGCGAGAACGGCAGCGGCAATCGAGAGCGTCCGCTTGCGGATCAGCTCACCGGATGCGCAGGCCGCCGCAGGTTGGCGGTGATACCGCTGCTCTTCGCCTGCTCCTGTGAGCGGTAAAATACATCTTCGCCCACCAGCGTGGACTGCCAGTTCTGCTGCTGCGGTTCTTCGCTGCGCAGCAGCCACATGGTAATGATGACTTCTGAGCCGTCGGCATCGTAGTACTGTCCCGCCCAGGTGGTCAGGCTGTTGCTGTCTCCATACTCGTTGCTCCAGAGCACCACCCATCCGACGGAGGGATTCGTATCTGCGTTGATGTAACCAGTGAGGTTGTAAATGCCCTGCGCATTCCCTACCGCGGTCTGATAGGTTCCGCTGATTGTGGTCCCGCTGGATGTGATGGTGAGCAGCGATCCAAGCTCGTTGTACCACATTCCGTCGATTGCCATTGTTACCTCCCGATGAGAAGAAATTGAGTCGCTCAACGGACTCAGCACGTCCGCACCACTGAGAATACGTCAATCCGCACTTCTTTTCAACAGAATTTTCTCATTGGGGGCGGCATGTGGCCGCACGCGCCAGTCTGAACGTGTGCGACGCCGCGGACGAACTGGTGTGTCTGACCTCTTGACCGCCACAGCATAGGCGACGTGGTGTGCCTGCCGCGCGACCAAGAGGAGATTCGGCATGCGCCATCCCGCACATCGGCAGGCTCCGCTCCCACTCCGAGCGCGGACGTAGGCTCGCGCATGATGCGCACCAGCCATACCGGCGTCCCCGCCTCGCCCATGCGGCTGCTGGAGATGCTGACGAACCGTTGCGGCGTCTTCGAGGCGCTGGGCCACGCCCACCATCAAGCTCAACCGCTGCACCAGCATCGATGAGCTCGCGATGGACCCGCAGGTCCCCGGAGCCGTGTTGGAGTTTGCCGACGCCCTGCGCACCGCCCGCGCCGCCTCCGGCGCCTGGGCCGAGAGCAACGGCTTGCTGCAGCACAGGGATTGGCGGAGAACGAAGACGACAGCTGAGACTCAGGCGGCGAAGGAGAAGATCAATAGCCGCGAGCCCGCTCAGCCGTGGCTTGTGTTGTATGATCTCGACTTAGCGGCAGTCGAACTCTGCTCTAATATTGAGGCGCAGAGCCGCAGTCATCCGCCCGCTAACGATTAGCGGTGCGTATGTTTAACCCACTCAGTGCGGCTCCGCAACGACCTTATACGGCAACACCTGTTGCTGAGCCGCCGACTTGTGAGCGGAAGGCAGCATATCGTCGGCTTCGGACTCGAGGGTACGATGTGAGTCCCGAAGCTCCGCGAGTTGCTGTCCCGAGGCAACTACCATCAGAGTCACTCCGTGAATGAAGAATAGAGCTATAGCCAATCCGAAAACGATCGAGATTTGCAGGATCATTGACTGGTGAGCTGGCCCAACTGTTGATCGGAGTTCAGCACTGGTAGCAATACCAAAGAACACGAAGAAGAAGATTGCGCATACGAAACTACGAATTGCAGAGAACAATCGAATTTGAACTACCTGCATGATACGATATCGTTTCAAGAAGTGTTCGCCCTGCTTCTGCAGGTTGTGCCGGCGCTCAGGCGTGGCGGTGCGCCACTCGGAGCATGTTGCCCGAAACAGCCGTGAGATACGATCGTGCTTTGCGTTTGCACCTAAAATCAACGAGGCACAAGCACTGATGGCAACCAGGAAGGCTGCTGCAATCTGAACAAGAGGGGAATTCATAAGCACAAACAATTGATAAGGAATCGGAACTGGATGAGTCAGTATACAGGGTGGGATCGGGATTCAAAAGGATTTTAGTTGTTTGCGTCGCCTCATAGTTTGGTCTGCTTGCTGGGAAGTGGCTCACAACCAGAGACGGGACGCTCTTCCAGCACCTCGATGAGCGCCGCCTTGAGCACGTCTTTCAACTGCGCTTCGCTGAACGAAGCTGCAACCATTGCTGCTCTCTTCCATCATGTCCATCAAGCGTGTGTGCTCGTCCTGTAGCAAACATCCCATCACGGTGCGGATGTTGCCGCGCCACGCGGGGCGCGCTCTGGACGGGCCTTTACGCCCGCGGCGCCTTTCCGAAAGGCAGGCAGATGGCGAAGTCGGACATCGGTGATCCAACGCAGGCGGACGATTTCGCGCCGGAGCAGGACGGGCACGCCGCCGAGGCGCATCCCGCGGCACACGGGGCGAACTTCTGGGCGGTGTTCGAGTCGGCGCCGGACGCGTACCTGCTGCTGGCGCCGGATCCGCCGCGCTTCACCATGGTGGCGGCCAACGAGGCGCGGCTGCGCGCCACGCTCAGCCGGCGCGAGGACGTCATCGGCCATCCCCTGTTCGAGATTTTTCCCGACAACCCGGACGATCCCGCGGCCTCGGGGGTGCGCAACCTGCAGGCGTCGCTGCACGAGGTGATCCGGACGGGAAAGCCGCACCGGATGGCGCTGCAGAAGTACGACATCCGCACCCCCGCCGGCACGTTCGAGGAGCGGTACTGGGACCCGCTGAACTCGCCCGTCTTCGATGATCGCGGCGAGCTCATCTACATCATCCACCGGGTGGAGGACGTCACCGGGCAGGTGCGCTCGGAAAGCCGGCTGCGCATTCTTGAAAACGTGGTGACCACCGCCAACGACGCGGTGATGGTCACCGAGCCGGAGCCGCTGGACGGCGCGGGCCCCTGCATCGTCTACGTCAACGCGGCGTTCACGCGGATGACGGGGTTCACGCCCGGCGAGGCCGTCGGCAAGCCGACGCGAATGCTGCTGGGCGCGGAGTCGGACTCGGAGACGGTGGGGCGCATCCGCACGGCTCTGCAGCGGCGGGAGCCCGTGCGCGCCGAGCTGCTTCACCATCGCAAGGACGGCACGCCGATCTGGGCGGAAGTGAGCATCGCGCCCGTGCTGGACGAGGACGGCCGCGTGGTCCACTTCACCTCCGTGCAGCGCGACATCACCGGACGGCGGCAGGCGGAGGAGACGGCGCTGCGCCTGGCGCGCGAGACGGCGGCGCGCGAGGAGGAGGCGCGGGCGCGCAGAGAGATCGAAGCCCTGCTGGAGAGCATTACCGACGCGTTCGTGGCGGTGGATCGGGAGTGGCGCTACACGTACGTGAACCGCGAGGCGGAGCGGCTTCTCCACAAGCCACGCGCGGAACTCCTGGGGCGGACCATCTGGGAGGTATTCCCCGAAGCGGTCGGGTCCGCGACCGGCGTGCAGTACCAGCGGGCGATGGCGGAGCAGGTGACGGCCGCGTTCGAGGACTATTCCGCCGCGCTGGGGATCTGGACGGAGGTCCACGCGTATCCTTCGGCCGACGGCCTCTCCATCTTCTTTCGCGACGTGACCGCCCGCCGGCGCGCGGAGGAGCAGCTGCGCGAAAGCGAGGAGCGCTACCGTCTGCTGGCCGACCTCATCCCGCAGTACATCTGGACCACGGACGCCCACGGCTACCACCGCTACTTCAACCGCCGCTGGTACGACTTTACCGGCACCACGCTGGAAAAAACACAGGGCGAGGGCTGGCTGCAGTACATCCATCCCGACGACCGGGAGCGCACCATCGAGCGCTGGCAGCACTCGCTGCGAACGGGGGAGCGGTACTCCATCGAATACCGGTTCCGCAACGTAGACGGGAACTACTGCTGGTTCTGGGGCCAGGCGGCGCCACAGCGCGACGAGAACGGCGCCATCGCCGGCTGGTTCGGCACGCTCACCGACATCTCCGACCGCAAGCGGCTGGACGAGGACCGCGAGCGGCTGCTGCGCACGGAGCGGGAGGCGCGGGAGCAGGTTACCACCATCCTGGAGAGCATCACCGACGCGTTCTTCGCGGTGAACCGGGAGTGGCGCTTTACCTACGTGAACCACGAGGCGGAGCGTCTGCTCCAGCGCTCACGCGAGGAGCTTTTGGGCCGCGTGGTGTGGAACGAGTTTCCCGAGGCGGTCGGCGCCACCTTCGAGCGCGAGTATCACCGGGCGGTGCAGGAGCAGACGACGGTCCAGTTCGAGGAATACTTCGCGCCGCTCGATGCCTGGTTCGACGTCCGCGCCTACCCCACCTCCGACGGCCTTTCCGTCTACTTCAGCAACGTCACGCAGCGAAAGCAGGCCGAACAGGCGCTGCGGGAGAGCGAGGAGCGCTTTCGCGCGCTGGGCAACAGCATCCCCCAGCTGGCCTGGATGGCGGACCCCGACGGCTGGATCTTCTGGTACAACGAGCGCTGGCACGAGTACACCGGCACCACGCTGGACGAGATGCAGGGATGGGGATGGCGGAAGGTCCATCATCCCGCGCACGTGGACCGCGTGGTGGCGGGGATCCGGCGTTCGTTCGAGACGGGCGAGCCGTGGGAGGATACCTTTCCGCTGCGGAGCCGAACCGGCGAGTACCGCTGGTTCCTTTCCCGCGCGGTGCCCATCCGGGATGACGAGGGAAAGGTGGTGCGGTGGTTCGGCACCAACACCGACGTCACGGCGGAGATCGAGGCATCGGCCGAGCGCGAGGAGCTGCTGCGCGCCGAGCAGGAGGCGCGCGCCGAAGCCGAGCGGCGGCGCGAGGAGCTGGAGCGGGTCACGGAGAGCCGCACGCGGCTGATGCGGGGGTTCTCGCACGACGTAAAGAACCCGCTGGGCGCGGCGGACGGATACGCGCAGCTGCTGGAGGACGGGATCTACGGGGATCTCTCCGACACGCAGCGCGACAGCATTGGCCGCATCCGCCGCTCGCTGCGCGTTTCGCTGCGGCTGATCAACGACCTGCTGGAGCTGGCCCGTGCCGAGTCGGGGCAGATCGAGATCCACTGCGCGGCGACGGACGTGATGCAGGCCGCGCGCGAGGTCGCCGACGACTTTCGCGCGCAGGCGGCCGCCGCCGGCCTGGACGTCGACGTCCGCGGGCCGGTGGGGCTGCACGCCGAGACGGATCCCACACGGATGCGGCAGATCCTGGCCAACCTGCTCTCCAACGCGGTCAAGTACGCGCCCAACGGGCAGGTGACGGTTTCCGCGGAGCTTCCGCCGACCGGCAACGGTCCCCGGCCGGGCCCGTGCGTGGCCGTCCGCGTGGCCGACACCGGGCCGGGCATTCCGGCGGACAAGCGGGAGTCCATCTTTCAGGAGTTCACCCGGCTGGATCCAGAGGCGCAGCAGGGCGCCGGCGTGGGCCTCGCCATCAGCCGCCGCATCGCCCGCCTCATGGGCGGCGATCTGACGGTGGAGAGCGAGCCCGGCCACGGCTCCACCTTCACGCTCTGGCTTCCGCCGGCGCGGCCGGAGTAGCTGATGCTCCTCCCCGAAGCAGACCCCTCCCCCCTTTGCACAATCTTTTTCGGATGTAAATTACGGCAACCACGCTCGCTCCCCCGTGTCACCTGAGCGGAGATGCCGATGATGAAGTGCAAGGCCGTACGCGCCGCCATCCTGGGATTGCTGATGACGCTCGCCGGAGCGATGCCGCTCGCGGCGCAGGCGGGTGCGGAGCCGGGGGTGGACTGGGCGCGGGTCACGGAGCGCGACCTGAACGTGGCGTCCGTGTTCCTGACGGCGCGCGACCGGGGGCCGCGCGCGGCGCTGGACAGCCTGGAGCGGCTGGCCGCGCGGGACCCGTCGATCCGCGGCAAGGGGCACCAGCTGGCGCACGCCGTCGGCCGGTACGCCATGGAGCAGCGAAAGGACCTTGCCGTGCTGGCGGGGTGCACGCCGCGCTTCCAGTCCGGGTGCTTTCACGGCGTGCTGGAAGGCTACTTTCTGCAGGGCGGAAGCATCGACCGCGCGTCGGTGGGGAACGTGTGCACGGGGCAGCAGGTCGCCCGCGGGTTCGAGCGGATGGAGTGCTGGCACGGGCTGGGACACGGCCTGATGGTGCACCACGCGGGCAACTTCAGGCAGGCGCTAGACGTTTGCGACGGGCTGCAGGCGGACCAGCCCCGGCGGGAATGCCAGGACGGCATCTTCATGGAACGGGCGATCCGCGCCATCGGAGCCACGTCCATCAACGTGGGCGGCGGGCCGGGGATCGGCCACGCGCACGGGGCGGAGGGGCACCAGGATCACGCCGCCGCGCGCACCCTCTCCGCCGCCGACAAGCAGGACGGCGCCGGGCGCGCGATGGCCAAGGTGGGCGCGCGGAGGGAGCGCGAGCAATTGTGCAGCGGGGTGGATGCGGGCCACCAGCGCTCGTGCTGGGCGTACCAGTCGATGGTGCTGATGTCGATGAGCTGGCCCAACTACCCCCGCGCGCTCCGCGGCTGCGACACGGCCCCGGCAGATGCCGTGCGCGACTGCTACCAGGGATTCGGCAAGCAGATGCTGGGCGTCAGCTTTGGCGACGTGGGCAAGATGATGGAAGCGTGCAGGCAGGGCGACCCCGCCCGCGTGACGGACTGCCTGATGGGCGGTGTGGAGTACTTCACGGACCTGGACTGGCGCATCGAGCCGGGGATCGACTTCTGCCGCCAGGTGCCGGGCGAGTCCAAGCCGCGCTGCTACGAGATGATCGGCGCGCGGCTTACGCTGGCGCACACCGATCCGGAGCCGGTGCGCGCCGCCTGCCGGCAGGTAGAAGCCGCCTACGTCCGCGCCTGCCTTGCCGGAGCCGGGATGCAGGAACGCTGAACGCCCGATTTCGACGGATGCAAGACCAGCAGCCCCGCCGAGGTCATCTCGGCGGGGCTGCTGGTTTGGGATCAAGGCCTTGAACGGCTCCCGAGGGCTGGGCCTCGCGCCATCCGACAAAGATCCTTCGGTCGCGCGCAAACCCTTGTGTGACTTCTGGTTGCACGTGGTGCGCTCCCTCAGGATGACAGGTGGGCCGCCGGTGGGAGAGGGTGAGCAGCGCGGTCGGGCGCAACGCTCGTGAGCATCGCGCTATCGCGCGCTGCTCAGCCGGCGGCGTCGTAGGCGCGGCGGAGGACGGAGAGGACCTCGGCGTCGAGGTCGTCCGGGCCCATGAGGGCGACGGCGTACTGGCACATGCCGCCGGGCTTCTGCGCCACGATGCGCTCGCTGGCCACGTCGTCCTTGAGGTTGATGCCCAGCTCGGCGCGGTCGGCGGTTTTGGGGCCCAGCATGGCGAACTGCTTTTTGCGGCGCAGCGCGACGTACGCTTTCTTCGGCGCCACCTCGAAGTCGCCCCACGGCTGGATGGCCGCCATCACGGCGTCGTGGACGGAACGGAGGTGCGCCTTCTTGCCCGTGTAGATGTCGGCCAGCGGGTCGGCGGCGCCATCATCGGCCCCGGGGGCGGTGCCCTTGCTGCCCGAGGTGAAGTGGGTGAGCGTGTTGGCGTCGCCGTAGCCCAGCCCGTACGTCTCCATCAGCCACGCCCGTACCTCGCCGTGCTTCGTTTTGCCGGACCCGGCGACCGCGGCCCGCAACGCGGCCAGATCCTTCCCCGTCTTCCCTTCGATGTTTCGCAACTGCGTGGCGAGCGCCTGTTCGGGAGTGCTCATCTGCACCTCTTCATCAAGCCGTTCCGGAGAAAGGTAGCCGCTGGGCCAAGCTACCCACGCCCGGCGACAAGGGGCAAGAACGGCGTTCGCGCGGAGGCGCGGAGAAGGCTCTCCGTGGCCTCCGCGACTCCGCGCCTCCGTGTGCTCCTCTGTCACCTGCATTCGGTTACGCGCTGAGGGCGTTCCTGGATCGCACCCCGTTTGACGGCGGTGGATCGTCAGCCGCAGAATGTCGGCAGCCGCGCATCCACCAACGCCCGATCGAGCCGATGACCACCCTGCCCCGCTCCGCCGTCTTCATCAACGCCGCCGAAGTCGCGGTGTGCACCGGGCCCGCCCGCGCGTCCGAGAACGCCGATCCCGCGGGCGTGCTGCACGGCGTGGCCGTCGCGGTGGTGAACGGCGTGGTGGAGGCGTTGGGCCCGCAGGACGACGTGCTGGCCCAGCATCCACACCTGGAGCGGGTGAACTGCGCGGGCAGAACGCTCACGCCGGGCTTCGTCGACAGCCACACGCACGCCGTCTTTGGCCGCTACCGCGTGGAGGAATACGCGCTGCGCTGCACGGGCGTGCCGTACATGGAGATCGCGCGGCGCGGCGGCGGCATCAACGCCAGCGTACGCGATCTGCGGGGCCGCGGCGAGGACGAGCTGGTGGAGATGGCGCTGCCGCGGCTGGACGAGATGCTGCGCGGCGGCACCACGACGGCGGAGGTCAAGAGCGGCTACGGCCTGTCGACGGAGTCCGAGATCAAGACGCTGCGCGCCATCCGCCGCCTGAACGACCTGCAGCCCATCGAGCTGATCCCCACCTTTCTGGGCGGCCACGAGGTGCCGCCCGAGTACCGCGACAACCGCGCGGCGTACGTGGACCTGCTGGTGGAGGAGATGATCCCGGCGGTAGCGGAGGCGGGGCTGGCGCGCTTTTGCGACGTGTTCATGGAGCCGGGCGTGTTCGGGCGCGACGAGACGGAGCGCATCCTTCGCGCGGGGCTGGCGCACGGGCTGCGGCCCAAGCTGCACGCGGACGAGCTGGAGGGGAGCGGCGGGGCGGAGCTGGCGGCGGAGCTGGGCGCCGCGTCCGCCGACCACCTGGGTGACATCAGCGAGGCCGGCATCGCCGCGCTGGCGGCGTCATCCACCGTGGCCACGCTGCTGCCGGGGACGCTCTTCTTTCTGGGCCGGCCGCGGTGGGCGCCGGGACGCGCGCTGCTGGACGCCGGCGCCACGGTCGCGCTGGCCACGGACTTCAACCCCGGCAGCTCGCCCACGCCGTCCATGCACTTTATCCTCACGGCCGGCTGCAGCCGCATGGGGATGAGCCCCGCCGAGTCCCTTCGCGCCGCCACCGCCGGCGGCGCCGCCGCGCTGGAGCTGACGGACGGCCGCGGCACCCTGGCCCCCGGCGCCCCCGGCGACCTGGTCCTCTGGCGCGCGTCCTCCGCCGCCGAGATCCCCTACCGCCTCGCCGCGCCCATCATCGAGGGCGTGTGGAAGGCGGGCGAGCGGGTGGTGTGACATGGCGACTACCCGCTGGCTGGAGTGCCCCGGGTGCCGCCACGAGCCGGGCATGGACACGCTGTTTGCCGAACTCAGCCGGATCGCGGCCGGAAATCGCCACACCTGCACGCAATGCGATGCGGGAGAGGTGCGCCTGCGGCTGATCTTTGCTTTCGCGTTGGGTGCGGGAGGCCACGAGTGCTTCGTGGTGGACGCCTTCATGCCCCGCCGGAGGGTGCAGTGGGAGGATAAAGGCCAGACGGTGGTTTTCATCCCCTTCCTGGTGATCACGCAAACGCCCGATGGCGGCCAGTCGGCGTGGCTTCCGTACTGGCACCACAAGGCCGGGGATCCACGACCACTGAAGTATGGCCAGTTTTCTCCACACATGGACCTGGATCTGTTCGCGGATCTGGTGGAACAGGCGCGTGCGGCCGGCTACCTGCACCCCTCGCGGGAACACACGGTGTGATTTTCGCGCGCGGGCCTGACCCTGTGCGTGGCGCGCTGCACTTCACCGGGAAAAGGATGGGGGCGGAGGATGACGGGGATTCCAGAGACGATGCAGGCAATCGCCATCGACCGCTTTGGCGGCGTGGAGGAGATGAAGCGGATGACGCTTCCGGTGCCGCGGCCCGGGCCGGACGACGTGCTCATCCGCCTGGAGTTCGCCGGCGTGGGCGAGTGGGACCCGTTTGAGCGCGAGGGCGGATACGCGGAGATGACGGGCGAGACGCCGAGCTTTCCCTACACGCTCGGCTCCGAGGGCGCGGGAACGGTCGTCGCCGCAGGTGCGAACGTCCGCGGCTTTGCGCCGGGCGAGCCGGTCTACGCGGTGGGCTTCCTGATCCCGGGCACCGGCTTCTACGCGGAGTACGTGGCCGTGCCGGCCCAGTTCGTCTCGCGGATCCCCGGCGCGCTGACGGCGGAGCAGGCGTCGGGGCTGGGCGGCATCGGGCTGACGGCGCTGCGCGGTCTGGACGACACACTGAAGGTGCAGCCGGGTGAGTCGGTGCTGGTTTTTGGTGCGGGCGGCGGCGTGGGGCACGCCGCGGTGCAGCTGGCCAAGCGGATGGGCGCGCGCGTGTTCGCCGTTGCCTCGGGCGCGGACGGCGTGGCGCTGGCGAAGCGCGTGGGCGCGGACGCGGCCGTCGACGGCCGCGCGGACGACGTGCTTGCCGCCGCGCGTGCATTTGGGCCGGACGGCATCGACACCGCGCTGCTCACCGCCGGCGGCCCCGCGGCGAATGACGCGCTGCGCGCACTACGCGCCGGCGGGCGCGCCGCGTACCCCAACGGCGTGGAGCCGGCGCCCACGGCGCCGGACGGGATTCCGCTCCACACCTTCAACGGCGAGCCGGACCCCGACGTCATCGACCGCCTGAACCGGCTGATCGAGAAAGGCCCGTTCGAGGTGCACGTCGCCCGTACCTTCCCCCTGGCGCAGGCCGCCGACGCCCACCGCGCGCTGGACGAGCACTACCTGGGCAAACTCGCGCTGCGGGTAGACTGATCCAGGAACGGCAGCCACGGGCGGTCGCCCACGGCTGCCGATGATTCTCGAAGGAGCCGCGCCGGTCGTGAGGCGCGGCTTTGCTCGTTTGGCGAGCCGGGGTTCGCTGTCGAACACCTGGATCGCGATCCACCAGCGATCCTCGCGATGAATCAACCGCATACGGTTGATGCCGCGCTCGGCTACCGGCGCGCGGGGGCTGAAAAGCGCGTCGTCGAACGACTTCCCGTAGCATCTCACCACCTTGCAGCAAGCCTCTCACGCGGGACGCTTGACATATTCCGATATAAGCATATATCATTGATCCCATGGCTCGCACACCGACGACATCCGATGCGTTCAACGCCGTCGCCGAAGCGAGCCGACGCGACCTCCTGGATGCACTGGGCACCGGGGAGGCTACGGTCGGCGAGCTGGTGGACCGGCTCGGCCTTACCCAGCCGCAGGTGTCCAAGCACCTGGCCGTGCTGCGCGAGGTGGGCCTGGTGCTGGTTCGCGCGGAGGGGCGCCATCGCTGGTACCGGGTGAACGGGCCGGCGCTCAAACCCATCCACGACTGGGTGCGCACCTTCGAGCGCTCCTGGAACGTGCGGCTGGACCAGCTCGACGACCTGCTTGCCGAACTCCAAACCGAGGAGAAGGACCCATGACCAGCAACACCGCGCTCCGCAACCGCCACGGTTCCGCCGTCATCACCCTGCCGTCGGACACCGACTACCTGATCACCCGCCAGTTCGACGCGCCGGCGCGGCTGGTCTTCAAGGCGTTCACCACGCCGGAGCTGGTCAGGCGCTGGTGGGGATTTCCCACGTCGGAGTGGCTGGTGTGCGAGATCGACCTGCGCGTGGGCGGGCAGTGGCGCTACGTGGTGCGCGAGGGGGAGATGGAGATCGGCTTCAACGGCGAGTACCGCGAGATTGCGCCGCCACACCGCCTGGTGAACACCGAGATGTTCGAGGGCGTGCCGGATCCCAGGCCCGAGGACTACGCCGTCAACACCATGACGCTGGAAGAGGTGGACGGCGTGACGACCATGAAGGTGCTGGTGCACCACCCCAGCCGCGAGGTTCGCGACATGGTGCTGGCCACCGGAATGGAGAGCGGGATGCAGGTGTCTTACGACCGCATGGAGGACCTGCTGCGGGAAGATGCGGACGCGCCCGCCGCAGCGGCCGTGGGCTGATCGGAATCGCCGATCGCGCGAAAGCGATGATTTCCCGGGACTGAGGGGAGTGGCTGAACCTGCCGCGCGATCAGTCATCCTGAGGGAGGCGCCGCTCCGCAAACCGCTTTTGCCCAAGGGAGTTGGCGCCGACCGAAGGACCTTGTCTGCCTGACTGAGGGACCTGAACCGCTCTTGGGGCTGGGCCTCGCGCGACCCGACAGAGATCCTTCGGTCGCGCGCAAACTTCTGTGGTTCTGCAGGTTACGGGCGTGCGCTCCCTCAGGATGACAGTGTGCTCCCGTGGGGAGCAGGTGAGGTTTGGCAATGCCCTCTCAGCCCCCCCCGCCCGACCCCACCTGTCATCCTGAGAGAGGCGCCCCCCGGAACTGTCGGTGACGCGCGGCAGCCCGTGCGCCGACCGAAGGATCTCTATCCGAAGCGCCTCAAACCCTGCCCTACTCAGGCTCCCCAAGGGAGCTTGAACGGCTCCCGAGGGCTGGGTCCCGTGCGACCCGACAGAGATCCTTCGGTCGCGCGCAAGCTTCTGTGGTTCTGCAGGTTACCGGCGTGCGCTCCCTCAGGATGACAGTGTGCTCCCGTAGGGAGCAGGTGAGTTTGGCAACACTCTCTCAGAACGACAGTGGACGGCTCCCGAGGGCTGGGCCCCGCGCGACCCGGCAGAGATCCTTCGGTCGCGCGCAAGCTTATGTGGTTGTGCAGGTTACAAGCGCGCGCTCCCTCAGGATGACACTGGGCCTCCGTTGGGAAATGCACGAAAGCCGCGGACTCGAGAGGTTCGCGGCTTTCGTATCCAGCGAAACTGGCTGCGTCAGTCGTGCTCGCCTAGCTCGTACGGCGGGATGAGGCGGCCGTCGACGTCGGTAAAGCCGTATTCCACGGCCAGGTCGCCGACGCGGTGCACGCCGCCGCTCCTGGCCATCACCCGCGGATCGGCGGCCAGGGCGGCGACGGCGCGGCCCACATAGCGCGGCGACTCGGTGCGCGCGAACTGGGGAAAGTCGCGCCAGTGCGCCTCGTCCGTCTTCTGCGACGCCAGCACGAACTCCGTGCGCATCCACCCCGGCACCACGGCCAGCGACGCCACGCCGTGCGGCCGCAGCTCCTCCGCCATGGCGAACGCCAGCCGGTTCATCGCCGCCTTGGCGACGTCGTAGAACAGGTTGCCGCGCAGGTAGTTGCCGCGATCCCAGTACGACGTGGTGACGATCAGCCCGCGACCCTGGCGGATGAACACCGGCGCGGCGATGCGGCTGGCAACCAGGTGGTTGCGCACACCGCGGTTGAACATGGCCTCCCACTGGTCCAGCGCCTGCTCCCAGAACGGCGCGCCGAACGCCTCCTTGCTGAACGCCTCGTGCCCGCCCCAGGCGTTGTTCACCAGCAGGTCCAGCCCGCCGTGATCGCGCTCCACGCGGGCGAACAGGCCGCGCACCTCGTCCTCGCGCGTGTGGTCCACGCGCACGGCGATGCCGGTGCCGCCCAGCCGCGTCACCTCGTCCGCCGTGTCGTCGATGGTGCCGGGAAGCGACGCCAGCTCCGACTCCCGCATGATCCGCTCGTACCCGCGCGCCGGTTCGGCGCGCGTGCTGCGGCCGGTGACGTACACGGTCGCGCCGGCGGCTCCCAACTCCAGCGCGATCCCCCGCCCTCCCCCGCGGCTGGCGCCCGTCACCACGGCCACACGTCCCCGCAGCGGCTGGCTCGCATCCCCCCCGATCTCGTTCTGCGTCATCTGCTTTCCCATGCGGCTTGATGGACTTCGCACGATCTCACCGCGGAAAGCTATTCGACATCGACCGATGCGTCTTGGAAAAATCCGCACCCCCGCTCCCGGAACTCGCCGGGGGCCAGGCCGGCCAGCGCCTGGAACTCGTTCACCAGGTGCGACTGGTCGTAGAATCCACCTTCGTAGGCCAGGTCAGACCAGGCGCGCTCCGGCTCGCGCTGCAGCAGGGCCACGACCGAGCGAAAGCGGGCGATGCGGCAGACGGCCTTGGGAGAAAGGCCCACGTGGCGGTGAAAAATCTGCTCCAGCCGCCGCTCGCCGATGCCCAGCGCGGCGGCCAGCGCGCGCACGCGGATGCGGCCGCGCGCCCGCTCGATCATCCGCACGGCTTCGGCGGCGGCGGGCTCGGGGCGTGCGGCGCGCGCGGCCAGCACGTCCAGCAGCACGGCCTCCATCGCGGCGGCGCGCTGCAGCGTGGGCGGCGTGGGCCGCAGCCGCTCGACGGCCTCGGCGGCGCGGGGGCCCCAGAGCGCGTCCAGAGGCACGTCCCGCGCGGCCAGCTCACCCGCGGGGATGCCCAGAAGCGCCGCCACGCCCCCAGGGCGCAGCGTCACCGTCACGTGCTCCACCCGGCCCGCCATGTGGATGATGGACGGCTCGCACCGCGCGCCTACGGCCACCGACGCAGCCCCGTCGCTCCCGGGCACCGACGGCGGATCGCCCAGGTTCAGGATCAGGTGCACGCCGCCGTCGGGAAGCACCCGCTCCGCGACGGGATGGGCGGGATCCACCCACTCGCGGCCAAAGTGGATGCGCTCCACGAACGGCCGCAGCGCCGGCGGGGGCGCCGCCGACCCGTACACGCCGGCGGGCGCGTCCGGCCGCTGCCAGAACAGCGGCTCTTCGCCGGTGTGCAGGTACATCCGTTCGGGGTTGGAATCCATCAACGCGCGGCTCGGCAAGATCAGCAGACGAATCGGCTGCGGTGAAAGCTAATCCGCGACGTCATCCACGGGAACACCCAGGGCACCGTCCGCCACGCCGTACTGGAGCGATTGGCGGCGCAACCCGGCGAAGTGCGGCAGAGGCAGGAGCGGGAAGCGCCCAGCCCCCGACGCTATTGGCGTGAGGACATTGGGGGATGCACGAAGACGCTCCACCCGTCCTTCGTGGACGAGACGGTAAAGAAATACAGCGCTCCCGACTGGGACCGCAGCATGCCGCCATACTCGTACGGGACCACGAACTGGTCTAGAAAGTGGTCGCCGGCCCTGCGTGCTTCGACCCTCTTCTCGTACCGGCCTTCGGGTGTAGCCACATAGGAAGTGTCCCCGTCCATGGCGTACATCGAGAACTCCACGCCCGGCGGCGGCGGCCCGCCCCCGGCGGTGGCGGCCATCGTGGCGGCAAAGACCTGCTCAGCCTCCCGCAGCCAGGCACGGCGCTGCATCGCGCCGACCGCCATCGCTACGGCGAGCAGAATGCCGACGCCGATCAGCAGGTGCGCCGGCCGCACGCGCTCGCGGCCCACCAGCCGGATGCGCCGCCCCACCCGCACCCGCGCGGCGAACACTATGGCGTTAAGCAGGGCCAGCACGACCACGAACCAGGTGAAAAGCGCAACGACGTACAGCGCCGGAATGGGCAGCGGCCCGCGGGGGATCCAGCGGGGAACGGAGGTCATCGGCAGCAGCGCCAGATGCAGGAAGCGCAGCACGAACGTCGATAGCTCCGGAGGCGGCTCCACCGTCGTGATCGCGCAAAAGCACCAGCGCGTGCTGTAGCCGTACAGGAGCATCGCCGCGACCTGTATCACAAGCGCGACGGCGAATGCCGTCCATCGAAGTCTGCGCGGAGTCATCGTGACAGGCAGCAGAGGAGTGTTCCGTTGCGGGGGGGCTGACTGGAACGCGCACGGATGCCTGCCTCTGCCACGGACGACGGGTGCGAAAGAGCGCCATCCGCAGCCGCGCATCAGCCGCCGGCGATCCGTCCTCAGGTGCCCGATCAGAACGCGCCTCCCCCGCCCTCTCTGCCAACGACCGGTGCAGCTGAGAATCACCATCACACCATCACACCATCACACCATCACACCCGTTCACCCGTTCACCCGTTCACCCGTTCACCCGTTCACCTTCCCCCCGCCGGCTCCGCCGCCGGCGACCGCTATTCACCGGAGCAGATGGCGCACCTGGACAGCGAAGCGCACCCGGCGGCGTGATCCGCCGATCACGCCGCCGGGCGTACGAAACCCACCGCATCGAAGATGACTTCGATGCGGCGGGTTCTTTGTGCGTCCCGGTGGATCAGGCGGCGCGAGAAGGGAACACGACGACGCGTGCGCAGGGTGTGCGCGGGTTCCGGGTCCCGGCCGCCGGACAGACCAACACCCACAGGATCCGTGTCGCGCGGCCCCGGCTACGACGATTCTGGTTGTTGCGAGCGCGGGAGGAATCTAGAATATCCGTCCGCTTGCGTGCCCCCCATCACTGCCCCGCCGGCTTCCGGATCAAACATGGACCCCACGAGAGGCTCGCCCAGGCAGATCCAGGTCCCCCAGGCCATCCTGGAGCGGCTGCGGGAGGATCTGCGGGCATGCGTCACCGGCACCATCCGCGAGTTCAGTCCGCTCTTCGAGCGCAACCGGATGGTCTTCTTTCCGGCGTACACGGACCACGGCACGTCGCACGTGGAAGAAACGCTGGAGACGGCGCTGTGGCTGATCAGCAAGCAGTCGTGGCAGATCCTGACCGCCGACGACCTGGCCGTGCTCACCCTTGCGGTGCTGCTGCACGACGCGGCCATGCACCTGAGCGAAGACGGCTTCGTCGACCTGCTGCGGAACCGCGGGCCGGATTGGCCGGAGCTGGGCGACCAGCCCTGGAGCGAGCTGTGGGACCAGTACCTTGCCGAGGCACAGCGTTGGGACGGCCGAACCCTGGTCCGGGTGTTCGGCAACGGCGACGAGCCGGCCCGGATCCCGGACCTGGGCCACACCACGAAGCTTTCCACGCGCGACCACCTGCTGATCGGCGAGTTCCTGCGGCGCCACCATGCACGGCTGGCACACCAGATCGCCGTGTCGGGGTTTCCAGGACCGGAAGAGGAGCAGTTGCGGCTGCAGACCAGGGACCCGGACCTGGCGGACATGGCGGGCGCCGTCGCGCGCAGCCACGGGCTTCCCCTGCGCGTGATGGTGGACTACGTCCAGGCGCGGCACCGGCTGCCGGTGTCGCGCGGCGTTCACGTGGTGTACCTGATGGCGCTGCTGCGCATCGCGGATTACGTGCAGATCCACCCCGGCCGCGCTCCGGGGCAGTACCGGATGGCGTACCGCATGGACAGCCCGGAGTCGCGCCAGGAGTGGGAGGCGCACGCGGCCGTCACCGAGATCTCGGGGGTTCACTACGACCCTGAGGCGCTGTACGTGGAGGCACGGCCCGCCAGCCTGGCGACGTTTCTGCGCGTGCGCCGCTGGCTTTCGGGGATCCAGGCGGAACTGGACGTGTCGTGGGCGGTGCTGGGCGAGGTGTTCGGCCGGTTCGGCCCCGAGGGGCCAGCCCAGCTGGGGCTCACGCTGCGCCGGGTGCGCTCCAACCTTGAAAAGGCGGACGACCGCCCGGACCTGTTTGGCTTCATTCCCAGGGAGGCCCGCTTCGCCGCCGCGGACGCCGAGCTGCTGGACCTGCTGGTGATTCCCCTGTACGGCAACCGGCCCGAAGTGGGGGTCCGGGAGCTGTGCCAGAACGCGGCCGACGCCGTTCGCGAGCGGACGGAGTACCTCAAACGCAACCCGGCGCTCGCCGGGGCGCCCGCTCCAGACCAGCCGGACGTGCAGATCGTCCTCACCGAAGAGGAGGGCGCATACACGCTGGTGGTGCGCGACACGGGGATCGGGATGACGCCGGACGTGGTGGTCCGGTACTTTCTCCGCGCCGGCGCATCGTTTCGCCGCAGCGCCGCATGGAGAAAGATGTTCGAGGACGAAACCGGCCACTCGCGGGTGCTGCGGCTGGGGCGCTTCGGCATCGGCGCGCTCGCGGGGTTCCTGCTGGGCCCACGTATCTACGTGTCCACGCGCTACGTGGGCGAGCAGGCAGGCGTGGAGTTTACCGCAAGCCTGGCCGACGAGGTGATCGAGATGCGGCGCACCTCCGGACAGCCGGTGGGAACCACCATCACCATCCCCCTGTCCCGCGCCACGGGCCAGGCGCTGATGAGCCAGCCGGAGCTCTGGGATTGGTACCACCTCGCGGAGCCCCGGCTGGCGCGGCGGATCGTGCGCGGGGGCACGGTCACCGAGCTGGACCCTGGCCCCGTGCTTCCGTTGCCGGGCTCCGCGCTTCCGCCGGAGTGGCGCCGCATGCAGGTGGCCGGGCTGGGCGAGGTGCACTGGAGCCACCGCCCCGCGCCATACCTGTGCTGCAACGGGATCCACGTCACCAGGCAGCGGCCGCGCAGGGACGACCCCGCGGTGACCGCCTTCGCGCAAATCAAGGTGTGGAAAGGCGGACCGGGGCTGGTGGCCCCCAACCTGTCCATCTTTGACGCGGACGGGCGGCTGCCGCTTACGCTGCAGCGCAACGCGCTGGCGGAGCCGCTTCCGTTCCTGAGCGAGCTGGTCGACAGCGTCCTGCGCGATTTTGTGGCCTTTCTGCTGGTGCACGCGCCTCAGGGGCCGGGCTACGATCCCAGATGGTTCGTCCGCTACCAGTCCGGCCAGTACCCCGGGCTGCAGGCGCACCAGACGGCGCTGTGGTTCTCTACCCCGGACGGCGTGGCGCCCCTTACCCCCTGGCACTTTCAGCGGGCGGCGCCGCGCGAGGTGGTGATTCTGCCCCACACGGACCGGCGCACCCAGCTTCCCGCGCTACGCCTTTCCCGGCCGGTCTGTACGACGACGGCCCTTCTCCCCGACGTGTACGACCACCTGGTAGAGTTCCTGGGCCGGCTTTCGGGTGACCCGCACCGCGCCTTCCGGCAGCCGGTGAATGACATTCTGGAGCAATTTCGCCTGGTGGGGGCCCGGCTGTTCATGCCCACGCAGTTCGTGGAGCGTGGGTTTCGCCCCCACGCATGGCAGACCATCCGCAACCGCGCCACGGTGGAGTTGCGAACCCAGGACTGGGTGGTGTGGCGCTTTGGCGACACGCCCGACCCGGTGATTGACTACCTGCGCCTTGCGCACGACGCGCCCCGCGTGGACGGCGACCTGCAGGGTCCCTGGTCCGGCATCGTGGCGGAGTGGTACTACGCGTCGCCCACCGCGGATGGAGACGCTCCGCCCACCGCCGCGCTCCGCCTTCCGCACCCATCCCCGTGGCCGCGGCAGGTGGAGCTCACCAGCCCGGTGGAGCGGCTGAACAGCCGGTTCATCGAGCGGTGGGTGGAGCTTACGGACACGGCGGTGATCCCCTTTGGCGATCCGGAGCGCCGCGGCGCCCTGGCGCACGCCTACAGGGCCCTGGCCGAAGACGTGGCGGCCCTTGAGGGGCATCCGGGGGCACCCGGCCCCGTGGACGGGCACGCGGCTTCGCCCGAGTTCACGCCCACCCTCCACCAGCTCGTCTCGTGGCAGGCCGGCGACCTGGGGCTGGCCGCGGCGCGGCTGCGCCTGGAGCACGTGCCCTACCCGGCAAGCCGCGCCAACGGCTCGTTTCGCGTGATGGACGGGCACAAGTCGCTGCACCTCAAGCTGGTGCGCGAGCCGGAGGCGCGCGCGGGTCTGCGCCGGTTCTGGCCGGCCCGCGACCTGATGCGCGGGCGGTACCACGCACCCGCCGCGATGGCGTGGATCGAGACGCCGGAGCCGGAGTACGCCGGCGTGTTGTCGGCGTGGATCGACGGAAAGGTGCCGGCGGTGCTGGATGGCACACTGTCCGACGAAGTGGTGCTGTGCATCCTGCGTCTGCACCGCGACCGCGAGCTGGCGGCGCTCCTTCGCGAAGAAGCGCCCGCCACCTGCGCCCACGTGTACCGTCGCACCTTTCACGCGCGCTTTGTAAGGCGACTGGCGCAGGTCTCGAAGAGCGCGCCGCCCTTTGTCTCCGCACAGCTTCGCGCGTGGATGGGCGCGCAGGCCGCGGAGCTGGAGGCCGCGGTCTCCGCCGCGCCGGCGTTCGCGGAGCTGGCGGACGCGCCTACCCACGGCGGCCTGTCGCCCGCCAACCTGCTGGTCACGGAAAAGGACGGGTGGTACCTGGTGGATTGGGACGCTCTGGCGCTCGGCGATCCCGCGCTGGACTGGGCAATGCTCTTTGGCCCGTCACCGGCGCGACTGGACGTGGCGACCGAGCGCCAGCTACCGGTGCCGGCCATCGTCGACCGCGGCGTGCAGGCGCGGCTCGCACTCTACGCGCGCGCCACGCTGCTGGACCTGGTCATCGGCGCGGTGTGGGACTGGATCCATGCTGGCGAGGCGCCCGACCACCCGAACAAGGTGCGCGCCGATCTGGAGTCCATCCACCGCGCCGCACTGAACGGCTATCGCTCGCGGTACCCGGATGCGCCCACCGCGGCCCGCAGGCCACACCATCAAACCGAGGCGGCGGACGAATAGCGGGGGGCACGGCGTAGACGGTCGGATTCTCCGCCGTTGAAAGGTAAGGATCCGTTTCCGCGCCGCGCTTCCTGAAGCCGTTGTGTACAACAAGGTGAAGCCCCGTTCCGCGAGCGCTAGCGAGCGGAGACGGGGCTTATGGCAGTTCCAGCCCGCGGCTTTAGCCGCCACTGGCGAGGGACGCGGCGTACGCTGCCGTCGCCGCGGGGAGCGCGGCTTACTCCGCCGCCGTGGCCGCGGGAAGCGCCGCCACCGCCGCCGGCTCCCCGAGCGCCGCCACCACCGGCACCGGCTGCACCGCCGCGGCGGGCGCCGGCCGGCTGAACGCGCTGAACACCGACGGAATGCGCGTCGCCAGCACGCCCAGCAGCTCGCGTCCGGCGTTGCCCACCACGCGCATCACGTCGCGCGACAGCAGCCCCAGCGCAAACGCCAGGTCCGCCGTTTCGCCGTCCGTGGGGCCCAGCGCGCGCAGCACGGCGGTGCGGTGCTTCAGCAGCAGCGGCCGCACGTAGGTCACCGGGTTGAAGTTGGGGACGTGGTGCGCTCCCAGCCCCTCGATGAGCGCGACGGCGCGTCCGAAGTACGTCATCTCGCCCGTGAGCACCACCGGCCAGTCGTACAGCAGGTGCATCACCTCGTCCGCCAGCGCCGCCTGCACCTCGCCCAGCTCGGCGCCGCGCTCCGTAAGCTCCATGATGATGCCGACGAGGCGGCGAATGGTCTCGCGGTCCGTCTCGGGCGCCACGATCCCCAGGTTGAAGAACCCGTCCACCACCTTGTCCGCGTCGCCGCGCACCGCCGCCAGCGCCGTGTGCACCAGGTGGTGGCGCATCGCGGGATCCACCTCGATCACCATCCCGAAGTCCAGCAGCACCAGCGCCCCGTCCGCCCGCACCAGCAGGTTCCCCGGATGCGGATCCGCGTGAAACAGGCCGTCCACCAGCATCATCTGGATGTAGGCCTCTACCACCGCGTCCACCACCCGCTCCGCGTCCACCACGCCCATCCGTACCAGCGGGTCGATGCGGTCCACCCGCGTGCCTTCCACGAACTCCAGCACCAGCGTGCGGCGGTGCACCATCCCGTCGATCACCCGCGGCACGATCACGCGGGGGTTGGCCGCGAACTTCTGCCCGATGGCGCGGGCGTACGTCGCTTCCTTGCGAAAGTCCATCTCGTCCGCGATGCGGCGCTCGAACTCGTCGATCACCACGTGCAGGCCGCGCAGCTGCGGATGGCTCCACCACCGCTCCACAAAGCGCAGCACCATGCGCACGAACGCCACGTCGTGCTCCACGACCGGCTCCACGCCGGGGCGCAGCACCTTGACCACCACGTCCTCGCCGCGGTAGCGGGCGCGGTACACCTGCCCCAGGCTGCCGGCCGCCAGCGGCTCGCGGTCAAACGCATCGAACACCTGGTCCACCGGCGCCCCGTACGCCGCCACCAGCTCGTGCTCGATGCGGGCGAACGGCACCACCGGCACCCGGTCCGTCAGCGTGCTGAGCGAGGCAAGGTACGGCTCCGGCACCACGTCGGGCCGCGCCGAGAACACCTGGCCGATCTTGACGAAGGTGGGTCCCAGCGTGGGGATCATGCGCGCCAGCCGCTGCGCGCGGGCGCGGTGAAACGCCTCCGTGCGGCGCGCGGGCGCCCCCCAGAACAGCAGGCGCCGCCGGTCGCGCGCGAACGAGAGCGCAAAGGGCAGCAGCCGGAAGATCAGCAGAAAGGTGCGCATCGTGATGGGCCGTGCGAAAGAAACGGGCAGGCGCGGGCTTCCGCTCCGCGCCTGCCGTCCGTGCGGGCTCCTGTACCCGCACGCACCTGAACGGTTCGGCGGGGGGAGAAGATTCAGGTGAACGGGTGAACGGGTGAGGGTGTGAGGGTGTGAGGGTGTGAGGGTGTGAGGGTGTGAGGGTGTGAGGGTGTGAGGGTGTGAGGGTGTGAGGGTGTGAGGGTGT
>NZ_JBMDXM010000275.1:0-5848 GCF_048594345.1 Longimicrobium sp. | reverse complement strand
GGGCTGGGCCTTGCGCGACCCAACAGAGATCCTTCGGTCGCGCGCAAGCTTTTGTGATCGTGAAAGTTAGGGGTGTGCGCTCCCTCAGGATGACAGTGGGGGCTCCGGTGGGGGCAGGTGAGGTTTGGCAACACCCTCTGGCGCCGATCGAAGGATCTCCGTATGCCTGACTGAGCGACGTGAACGGCTCCCGGGGGCTGGGCCTTGCGCGACCCGACAGAGATCCTTCGGTCGCGCAAGCTTTTGTGATCGTGAAAGTTAGGGGTGTGCGCTCCCTCAGGATGACAGTGGGGGCTCCGGCGGAGCAAGTGAGGTTTGGCAACACCCTCTGGCGCCGACCGAAGGACCTCCTTATGCCGAACTGATGGACGTGAACGGCTCCCGGGGGCTGGGCCTTGCGCGACCCGACAGAGATCCTTCGGTCGCGCGCAAGCTTTTGTGATCGTGAAAGTTAGGGGTGTGCGCTCCCTCAGGATGACAGTGGGGCTCCGGCGGAGCAGGTGAGGTTTGGCAACACCCTCTGGCGCCGACCGAAGGATCTCCTTAATGCCTGACTGGGGGACGTGAACGGCTCCGAGGGCTGGGCCTTGCGCGACCCGACAGAGATTCTTCGGTCGCAGGCAAGTATTTGTGGTCATGAAAGTTAGGGACGTGCGCTCCCTCAGGATGACAGTGAGGGCTCCGGTGGGAGCAGGTTCGTAGCGGCGCCCCCCGCAGCAAACCATCCTCGTCGCTCGGCGGCATCCCCAGGGATTCGGTTTTTATTCAGTAGCTCACCTGAAACGTCCTCTGTAGCTTCACCTCACAAAACGTCCTTCCAGGACCGCTCCCGCATCCGCACGGCCGATCATGTCCGCCGTGCTCCGCCTCCCTGCCATCGCCCAGCATGTCCATCGAACTGCTGCTTTCCGTCACCATCGGGCTCCTGCTCGTCTGCGTGGTGCTGCTCACCCTGCTGCTGCGCCGCGGCACCGGCCGCGAAGACGCAAAGCTGCTCGCCGCCCGCCTGGACGACGTCAACAAGGGCCAGGACCGCGCCGCGCTTGGCTTTCGCGACGAGCTGGCCCGGTCGCGCGAAGCGGCGGCCACCGACGCCGGCCGCCTGCGCGGGGAGGTGGGAACCACGCTCAAGGGCTTCAACGATTCCGTCGTGCTGACGCTGAGCGAGATCTCCGCCGCGCAAAAGCTGCAGATGGACGGGTTCTCCACCCAGATCGGGCAGCTCACCACCACGAACGGCGAGCAGATGGAGAAGCTGCGCCTGTCGGTGGAGGGGCGGCTGGACCAGATCCGCGCCGACAACACCGCCAAGCTGGAGCAGATGCGGCAGACGGTGGACGAAAAGCTCCAGGGCGTGCTGGAGCAGCGGCTGGGCGACAGCTTTCGCAGCGTAAGCGAACGGCTGGAGCAGGTGCACCGCGGGCTGGGTGAGATGCAGACGCTGGCCAGCGGCGTGGGCGACCTCAAGAAGGTGCTCTCCAACGTCAAGGTGCGTGGCAACTGGGGCGAGATGCAGCTGGGCAACCTGCTGGAGCAGGTACTGACGCCCGACCAGTACGAGAAGAACGTTGCCACCAACGAGTTCAACGGAACCCGCGTCGAGTTCGCCATCAAGCTCCCCGGCCATGACCTGGGCCCGGTCTGGCTGCCCATCGACGCCAAGTTCCCGCTGGAAGACTACCAGCGGCTGGTGGATGCGCAGGAAGCGGGCGACCTGGCGGGGATGGAGGCGGCGTCCCGGCAGCTGGAGCAGCGCATCCGGCAGTGCGCGAGGGACATCTGCACCAAGTACATCTGCCCACCCGCCACCACCGACTTCGCGGTGATGTTTCTCCCCACCGAGGGCCTGTACGCGGAGGTGGTGCGCCGCGCCGGCCTGCTGGACGCCATCCAGCGCGAGTGCAGGGTGGTCGTCGCGGGGCCCACCACCCTGTGGGCGATCCTGAACAGCCTGCAGATGGGCTTTCGCACGCTCGCCATCCAGCAGCGCTCCAGCGAGGTGTGGGAGGTACTGGGCGCCGTAAAGACCGAGTTCGGCAAGTTTGGCGATGTGCTGGTCAAGGTAAAGAAGAAGCTGCAGGCCGCGAGCAACGAGATGGATCGTGCCGAGGTCCGCACGCGGCAGATCGCCAGAAAGCTGCGGACGGTGGAGGAACTGCCGGATACCCAGGCGCAGCGGCTGCTGCCGGTGGGAGACCTGTTCGTCAGCGAGGTCGTCGCCGAAAGCCCGGAAGAAGCGGAAGCCGCGGATTGATCGAAACGACGACGGCTGATACCGAATTTCGCTGATCGTTGTGAACCGGACCCGCATCATGGAAAAGACTTGTCTCACACGGGGTCAACGGGGTAAAGGTTTTGGATCTTTACCGTTGACCCCGTTGACCCCGTGTGAGATATCGGTTCTGGAGGTGCAGCTGGTGTTCACCCGGATTTGCCACGAAACGGCCCCGGCGCACGTGCGCCGGGGCCGCTTTGCATCGACCTCCCCTTCCCGACTGTTACGATCGATCACCGCGGCGCTGCGTTCATTGCGATCCGACGCGCCGGGATGCTATTTCTTTACCACCTGTCGATCCATCCGCCAGACCGACATACGAGAATCACGATGATCCGCCTATCCCGCTTCCATCCGGCCGCCCTGCTCGCGGCCGCGCTGCTCGCCGCGCCGGCGGCCGCACAGCAGACCGCATCCGCTCCGGCGCCGGCGCGCGTGGAGGTGCTGGAGCGCGGCGCGGTAGACCCCGCCCTGTCGCCGGACGGCCAGCGGGTGGCGGTCAGCATTTTGGGCACCGTGTGGATTGTCCCCGTCACGGGCGGCGACGCGGTGCAGGTGACCACCGGCGGCGCCTGGGACGCGCACCCGGCGTGGTCGCCGGACGGCCAGTTTCTCGCCTTTGCGCGCAACACGCGCAACGGCAGCGTGCTGATGGAGCACAACCTTGCCACGGGCGCCAGCCGCTCCGTGCTGGAGGTGGAGGGCTCGCTGGGCCACATCGCCTACCACCCGCGCGGCCGCGAGCTGTTCTACGTGCTGATGCGCGGCCAGTACGACGCGCACCTGTGGCGCGCCCCCCGCGGCGGCAGTGCCGGTGGCGAGCCGAAGCAGCTGACGCACACGGAAAACTGGCACGAGTGGTCGTTCGCGCTTTCTCCGACGGCGGACACGGTGTTCCTGGAGAGCGGGCGCTACGGCGGCGCGGACCTGTACCTGCTGGCGCTGGACTCCCTGCGCGCCACGCGGCTCACGCAGACGCCCGCGCGCGGCGAGTTTTCCGTGGCGTGGAGCGGCGACGGGCGCACGCGGATGTGGGTGGCGGGGCAGAACGGAGTGGACACGGTGATGGCGCAGACGGACGGCGCCACGCCGCGCGCCGTGTACGCCAGCCCGTACGGGCAGAAGCAGCTCGCCATCGACTCCGCGGGCCGCGTCGCCGTGCTGGCGGACGGGCGCCGGCTGCACCGCATCGACCTGCGCGCCGGGACCGTGGCGCCCCTCCCCTTTCGCGCCGCGCTGCCGCTCCCCGGCCGCGCGCCCGGCGACCTGGCCATCGTCCACGCGCGGGTGTGGACCGGCGTGGACGAGCGGGTGATGGAAGATGCCACGGTGGAGGTGCGCGGCGGGCGCATCGTCCGGGTACACAACGGCGCGCCGGCGGCCGGGCTCCCCGTGCTGGACGCGGCGGGAAAGACGTTGATGCCGGGGCTGGTGGACAACCACGCGCACTACTGGTTCCCCTTTCAGGGCGAGCGGCTGCTGGAGCGCGGCATCACCACCGTGCGCGATCCCGGCGCGCCCATCAGCACCAGCATGAGCTTCAAGGACGCCAACCGCCTGGGCGTGGTGGCGGGGCCCACCCTCTACACCGCCGGCCCGCTGATCGACGCGCCCGGCGGCTACCACCCCATGGTGGACGTAGCGATCGAGGACCCGGCGGCGGCGCCCGCGCTGGTGCGGGCGCTCAAGGAGCAGGGCGTGGACCTGCTGAAGCTCTACTTTCTGCTGGATCCTGACGTCGCGCGCGCCATCCTGGCCGAGGCGGACCGGCAGGGGCTCCCCGTGACGGGGCACATCGGCGTGCGCACCAGCCTGCGCGAGGCGGTGGAGGCGGGGATCGAGGGCTTCAGCCACATCCGCGTCTGGCGCGACGTGCTGCCGCTGGAGATGCAGCCGCAGGGGGAAAACGAGACGCTGGACCGCGAAAAGGCCCCGATCGCGCGGATGCAGGCCGACTGGTCGCGCATCGATCCGGATGGGCCCGAGCTGGGCGGGCTGCTGCGGCTGATGGCGGCGCGCGGCGTAGCGCTTGATCCCACGCTCGTCGTTCACCGCGTAGGCGACCGCGACCGCGCGCGCTTCAGCCTGCAGGACTTCGCCACCGCGTCTGAGGGGTACCGCGGAATGGCGCGCTTTGTCCGCCGCGCGCACGAAAGCGGGGTGATGCTGCTGGCCGGCACCGACGGCGGCAGCCTGAACGAAGAGATGGAGGCGTACGTAGAGGCCGGCGTCCCCGTGATCGACGTGCTGCGCGCCGCCACGGTGAACGGCGCCCGGTGGCTGGGCCGCGAAGACGAGTTCGGCACCATCCAGCCCGGCCGCCGCGCCGACCTGCTGCTGGTGGACGGAAACCCGCTCCGGAACATCCGCGACGCCCGCAACGTCAGCGCGGTCATCAAGGAAGGCCGCGTGGTGATCCGCAGGTAACGGCGAGCCGCATCCAGCCCCGCCGCGTTGCTGCGGGATGAGCGCGGAGGGGCGGAGGGACGAGAAAGGATGCGGACCCTGGCTTCATCCGCGGCCATCATCCTCTCCGCGGTGCGCGGGAAGTGACCGGGCCCCGAACCCTTTGTCCCGTGCGCGGCGGCAACCAGTCATGAGGGGACCGCGTCGGCCGGCGGAGGGGGAGGTCTGCGTGGGCGCCGATTTTGCCCGTTCGCCGAGGCAGACCCATCCCGCTTCCGAGAAACCGATGCTCTCACGCGCTCTGTTCCTGACGGTCCTGCTGTACGTTCTCGCCGCGTGCGGCGGCGATGGCGAGCCACGAACGGCCGCGCCGGGCTCCCCGTCCGCCGACACGTCCGCGGTCGTTGCCGGCGACTCCGCCGCGGCGGCGCCACCCCCGGCCACCGGCCCGGGCTTTCCGGCGTTCGCCGCGGATTCGGCGCAGGTGAGCGATTCCGCGGCGGGGAAAGATTCCACGGCCGCCACGCGCAGCGTCTACACCTCGCTGGCCGAAGCGGAGTGCCGCCTGGTGGAGCGGGACGCGGAAACGGGCGCGACCACGCTCCGCTGTCCCGGGACCGCCGGATACGCGCTGCTGATGCACGACTTCGACGCGCGGATGACGGTGGACCTGATCGCGCCGGGCGGGCGCACGCTCCCGCTGCGGTACTCGGGCGTCATCACCAGCGCCTTTTCCAGCCTGGGCCCCCGCGCCGAGTGGCGGATGCGGAACGGGGCGCCGGTTGCGCTCATCGTTCGCGTGAACGCCTTCGAGGATCCGTCGGTTCCGGACCGGGCCACGTCGTACCTGGCCGTCGCCAAAATCACCGGCGGCCAGGCCTGCGTCACCGACCGCATCACGCCGACGACGCCCCACGCAAACGAGGCGGCGCGGCAGGCGGCGGACCGCTCCGCGTCGCGGCCCTGCCTGCGGAGCCTGGCCGAGCAGCGCTGACCGGCGCCGGAGTCGTAGCGGACGCAGCCCGGGCTCGCCGCTGTCGCAGCGCCAATCGGGAGAACACGCCGCCCTCCGTGCACGTCCACGGTGGGCGGCGCGTTCATCCACCGGGATCCGTTCCGTGCCGTCAGCCGTCTTCGGGTAGCACGTCGTGGCCCGCGTTGCCGGCG
>NZ_JBMDXM010000274.1:0-1227 GCF_048594345.1 Longimicrobium sp. | reverse complement strand
AGCGCCGTCATCCCCGCCGGCGGCACCGTGTAGCCCAGCGACTCGAACGCCGGGGCCAGCCGCTGGTTGATCTTGTAGCGGCCCACGCGGCCCAGGTCGTAGCGCTTGTTCAGCGACTCCTCGGTGTACTCCGAGTAGTCGGTGCTGGCCACGTTCGCCTTGCCGTCGGCGTTCGTCTCGCCCGCCACGAACAGCGAGGTGCGCGGCTGAAACAGCAGGCGCCAGACGGCGATGTACACCTGCACCACGCGGTTGAGCTCGTACACCAGCACGCGGCTGGGCTTGCCGCCCTTTTCGGCGCGGTCGTCACGGAAGCTCTCCCACACGTACTTGATGCCGCGCTCCTGCGCAAAGCGGAGCATGCGCTCCTCGGCCGACCGCTGCGCCTCGCGGCTCATGGGGTCGACGGGCTGCGCGCCGCGCTCCTGCCACGCGTTCAGAAAGTCGGCGACGTGCATGATGGCGTCGCCCTCGGCCAGGAACTCTTCCTCGGTCCACACGTCGGGCGCCGGGGCCGTCCCCGGGCGAACCAGGTTGTGGATGGCGAACAGCGAATCCAGCGTGCCGCGCGTGGGGTCCTTGCCCAGCGTGGCGCGCAGCGCCGTGCCGCTCTGCCCGCGGGCCCGGAACACCTGCACCGACTCGATGCCGCCGCGCAGCAGCCGGCCCAGCACGTCGCCGTTGATCTCGTCGCCGGCGCGCGCGATGAGCGCGGTGCCCACCACCGGCAGGTGGACGATCCCCGCGTCGCGGAAGGCGTGGTACAGCTCCGCCGTAAGCCGCCGCCCGCGCTCGAACACCTCGCCGGTGGAGGGGAGAACGATGTCGCGGTACAGCACCGGGCCCTCGGGGCCCAGGACCGTGGGATCGGGAACGTCCTCGGCCAGGAAGCCGTGGAACACCTCGCCCCGGCGCCCTTCCTTGGTGCCCGCCGTCTCCAGCGCGCCCAGGGCCACGCTTTCGCGGTCCAGGAACACGCCCAGCACGTCGGCGTCGCGGCTGAAGCCCACCGCGCGCAGCAGCGCCGTGGCGGGGAACTTCTTCTTCTTGTCGATGTGCACCGCCACCACGTCGTGAATGTCGAGCGTGAACTCGACCCACGAGCCGCGGAAGGGGATGATGCGCGCGCTGTACAGCTTGCTGCCGTTGGGGTGGATGTTCTCTTCGAACACCACGCCCGGCGAGCGGTGCAGCTGGCTGACGATCACCCGCTCGGCGCCGTTGATG
>NZ_JBMDXM010000273.1:0-2112 GCF_048594345.1 Longimicrobium sp. | reverse complement strand
CTGTACCCTGCACCGTCCTCCGCGCGCGACCGAAGGACCTTCTCTCGGCCATCGTGGGGCATGCTCTTCCGCGGAGATCCAGCCCCTCGGATCTGCCGGCAAGGTCCTTCGGTCGGCGCCAGACTGCGTCGTGCAAGCAGAATGCGGCGCGGCGCCTCCCCTCAGGATGACTGAAGGTTTCAGCGAGGTCTGGATACACCAGATGAGGCGCCGTCAGACCCTCACACGTGCGAGATCAGTCATTCTGAGGGAGCGCCGCGCGAAAGCCTACCCTGCATCGCCATCTGCCCGCGACCGAAGGACCTTCTCTCCGCCATCGTGGGGCATGCTCTTCCGCGGAGAATCCAGCCCCTCGACTCTGCCGACAAGGTCCTTCGGTCGGCGCCAGACTGCGTCGTGCAAGCAGGATGCGGCGCGGCGCCTCCCTCAGGATGACTGAGGTTTCAGCGAGTCTGGACACACCAGATGAGGCGCCGTCAGATCCCCCAGCCGTAGCGAAATCAGTCATCCTGAGGGAGCGCCGCGCAAATCTGTACCCTGCACCGTCCTCCGCGCGCGACCGAAGGACCTTCTCTCGGCCATCGCGGGGCACGCCCTTCCCGCGGAAATCTAGCCCCGCGGATCTGCCGGCAAGGTCCTTCGGTCGGCGCCAGACTGCGTCGTGCAAGCAGGATGCGGCGCGGCGCCTCCCTCAGGATGACTGGCATGAGAGGCTGGGCGACCTCTCGTTGCCGCCGTCAGTCGTCCTTCGGCGGCTCGCAAACTTCGCTCAGCTCGTCCACGCCGGCTTCGCGAAACAGCTTGCGCCGCACCCGGCGGTCGTAGAGCGACCACTTGAGTTCCTGCCCCACCGGATCGTCCTCGTCCCCCTTCAGGAACCCCAGCTCGATCTCAAACCCGCCCGCCCGGCTGCGCCCGCCGCCGTACGGCCGGCCGCGCAGGTCGTCGCCCAGTGCGTCGCGCAGGAACGAATCCACCTGCATCGTGGAGCTGAGCGTCCGCAGGCTTCCCGTCACCACCTCGCGCCCGTCCTCCTCGCCCAGCAGGCCGTAGACGATGGAGGTGTGCACGTTTTCCTCCGTCAGCAGAAAGTCGGCGGCCACGGGGATGGCGTCGCGGTCGGCCCAGCGCACGTATCCCACGCCGGCGATGGAAAAGCCGTTGCGCACCGTGCGGCTGTGCAGCGCGTGCTCGATCACCCGCAGCGTGCCGCGCGACTTTTGCACGCACAGCACCTTTTCCAGCAGGTCGGCGTCGATAAAACGGCTCAGGTACGCCGCCGCGCGGTACTCCGGCGGCCGCGCGCGGACAAAGCCGTCCGTCTCGCTGTGCAGCCCGTGCATGAGCGCCGTCGCCAGCCGCTCGTGATGCTCGTTCCCCGGCTCCAGCTTGAGCAGCGCGCCGCTGTTCAGGTACTCGGCGAACATCGTGGCCGCCGCGCCCATGGGACGCACGTCGCTGAAGATGGGGTCCAGCACGTCGTCGGGGTCGTGGTGGTCCACCACGGCCAGCGTGGGCACCCCCGCCGCCTTCAGCAGGTCGGTGAGGTGGGTGGTCGCTCCCTGGTTGTCGACAAAGACCGCCGCGGAGTACGTCCCCAGGTCCATGGCGGGCTCGTACTCGCGGATGGGGATCTCCAGCAGGTTCACCAGCGCGCGGTTCTCGGCGTGGCTGATCTGCCCGTCGTAGACCAGCTCCGCGTCGATGTCGAAGCGCCGGGCGATCTCGCGGTACGCCATCCCGCACGAGATGGCGTCGGGATCAGGGAAATCCTGCAGCGCCACGATGTGCCGCTCGCCACGCCGCGACTCCAGCAGCCGCGCCAGCTCCGCCGCGCGTGCGCTGCTGGTTTCCTGCGTGGTGGCCGGCTGCGGCTCCGGCACAGGCGCACGCCGATCCACGGCCATCTCCAGCGCCTGGCCCCCTTCCCCGTTCTCCGCCATCCTGTGACGCCTCCGTTCGTGAGGTACGTGCGTGGATGTTGGAAGGGGCGTGCCACGGGGAGGGCAGGGTGTGTTGGGGTGTGGGGTGTTGGGGTGTTGGGGTGTTGGGGTGTTGGGGTGTTGGGGTGTTGGGGTGTTGGGGTGTTCGGGTGATGTGGGGTGGGGGTGT
>NZ_JBMDXM010000272.1:0-1183 GCF_048594345.1 Longimicrobium sp. | reverse complement strand
CCGCCGGCCGGGCGGCGCTGGGCGAGCCTGCGACGCCGCAGCTGGCGCTGGAGGCGGCGTTGCCGGAGACGCTGAGCGCCGAGAACCCGGAACGGCGCGCGCAGGCGTCGCACCTGGCGTACGTGATTTACACCTCGGGTTCGACGGGTAAACCGAAGGGCGCGATGAACGAACACCGCGGGGTGGTCAACCGGCTGGTGTGGATGCAGGAGGCCTACGGCCTGACGGCGGCGGACACGGTGCTGCAAAAAACGCCGTTCGGCTTCGACGTCTCGGTGTGGGAGTTCTTCTGGCCGCTGATGGTCGGCGCGCGCCTGGTGATGGCGAAGCCGGAAGGGCACAAGGATCCGGACTACCTGAGCCGCGCTATCGAACAGTACGGCGTCACCACGCTGCACTTCGTGCCGTCGATGCTGCAAAGCTTCCTGGCAGATGAGCAGGCGGCGACGCGCTGCGGCAACGTGGTGCGGGTGATGTGCAGCGGGGAAGCGCTGCCGGCGGCGCTGGTGGCGGAGTTTTACCGCCGGCTGCCGCAGGCGGAGTTGTATAACCTGTATGGGCCGACGGAGGCGGCGGTGGACGTCACCGCCTGGCACTGTTCGCGGGAGGCGGACCGGGTGTCGGTGCCGATCGGTCGGCCGATCGCCAACACGCGCATCTATCTGCTGGACGAGCACGGGCAGCCGGTGCCGCTGGGGGCGGTGGGCGAGCTGTATATCGGCGGGGTGCAGGTGGCGCGGGGCTACCTGAATCGGCCCGACTTGACGGCGGAGCGTTTCCTGAGCGATCCGTTCGCGCCGGGCGGGCGCATGTACCGCACCGGCGACGTAGCGCGCTATCTGGCGAACGGTGACATCGAGTACCTGGGGCGCAATGACCAGCAGGTGAAAATCCGCGGCTTCCGCATCGAATGCGGCGAGATAGAAGCGACGCTGGCGACGCACCCGGCGGTGCGGGAAGCGGTGGTGGATGCGCGCGCGGTGGGCGACGACAAACGGCTGGTGGCGTGGGTGGTGCCGGCGGCGGACGTGGCGGAAGAGACGCTGGCGGGCGCGCTGCGGCAGCATGTGAGCGCGGCGCTGCCGGACTACATGGTGCCGTCGGCCTGGGTGGTGGTGGCGGCGTTGCCGCTGTCGCCGAACGGCAAGTTGGACCGGCGGGCGCTGCCGGAGCCGCAGGGGAT
>NZ_JBMDXM010000271.1:0-2083 GCF_048594345.1 Longimicrobium sp. | reverse complement strand
GCCGGTGGACGTCGACCAGTTCTTCGACGCGGTGCGCACGCTGGGCAAGTTCTGGGCCGTGCTCAACGAAGTGCCCGAGGAAGAGTGAGCCCGCATGGGAGACGATGAAGGCCATGGCGCGCGGGCTGGACGCCTGCGTGTGCTGATCGTCGACGATTCGCGCGACGACGCCGAACTGGCCGAGCTGGCCCTGCGCGATGCGGGGCTGGCGGTGGAGACGCGGCGGGTGCACAGCGAGGCGGGGCTGGTGGAGGCGCTGGAAGCCTTCGCCCCGCGCGTGGTGCTGTCGGACGTCAACCTGCCTGGTTTTTCGGGCGCCGAGGCGCTGGCGCTCACCCGCCGGCTGCGCCCGGGCGTGCCGGTGGTGTTCATGACCGGCTCGGTCTACGGCCTGCCGGGCGACGCGTTGCCCGAGGGTGATGCGTTGGTCCACAAGGACCAGCTCGACCGCTTGCCGGCGGCGCTGGCCGAGGTGCTGGCGGCGGAGGACGGCAAGGCGGAGTGAGGGCGGTGGGGGTGTGCTGACAGCCCCGGCCCCCACCCGACACGCTACGCGTGCCGACCTCCCCCGCGGTGCAGGGGAGGTGACGGATGCTTGTCTCCTTCCCCCGCTTGCGGGGCATTGCGCCCTTTACGGGTGGAAGGCTGGGATGGGGGCGCTTTTTCTGCGCGGCGCTGGATGAATCGGTATCCCGCTCAAAGCCCCTGCCCCCACCCGGCACGCGACGCGTGCCGACCTCCCCCGCGATGCGGGGGAGGTGACTGATCGCGCGACGCACTTGGCCCCTTCCCCCGCTTGCGGGGCATTGCGCCCTTTACGGGTGGAAGGCTGGGATGGGGGCGTTTTTTCTGCGCGACGCTAACAGCGCCGCCCCACCCGATACGCTGCGCGTGTCGACCTCCCCCGCGATGCGGGGGAGGTGACTGATCGCGCGATGCGCTTCGCTCCTTCCCCCGCTTGCGGGGCATTGCGCCCTTTACGGGTGGAAGGTTGGGATGGGGGCGCTTTTTCTGCGCGGCGCTGGATGAAGCGGTATCTCGCTCAAAGCCCCTGCCCCCACCCGGCACGCGATGCGTGCCGACCTCCCCCGCGGTGCGGGGGAGGTGACTGATTGCGCGATGCGGTTGGCTCTCCTGCTCCGAGGATGCGACTGCTCGCGCGATGCATGATCAGCGCGCGATGCGCTTCGCTCCTTCCCCCGCTTGCGGGGGAAGGTTGGGATGGGGGCGGCTTTACGCGTGGTGCTGGACGAAGCGGTATCCCGCTCAAAGCCCCTGCCCCCACCCGGCACGCGACTCGTGCCGACCTCCCCCGCGATGCGGGGGAGGTGATTGATGCTTGTCTCCTTCCCCCGCTTGCGGGGCATTGCGCCCTTTACGGGTGGAAGGTTGGGATGGGGGCGCTTTCTGCGCGGCGCTGGATGAAGCGGTATCCCGCTCAAAGCCCCTGCCCCCACCCGGCACGCGATGCGTGCCGACCTCCCCCGCGATGCGGGGGAGGTGATCTGGTTGCGCGATTCGGTTGTTCTCGGCGCGAGTGCAACGACGCGCGCGCGGGGCGCTTGTCTCCTTCCCCCGCCTGCGGGGGAAGGTTGGGATGGGGGTGCTTTTCGCGCCGTATTGGACGAAGCGGCATTCCGCTCAAAAGCCCCGCCCCCACCCGACACGCTACGCGTGTCGACCTCCCCCGCGATGCGGGGGAGGTGATCTGGTTGCGCGATGCGTGCCGATCTCCGTCGCGGTGCGGGGAGGTGGCTGAATCGCGCGATCGCGCACCTCCTCCGCGGTGCGGGAGAGGTGGACTGCCGGTCAGGCGCCTTGTTGTTGGGCCTTGCGGATCTGGGCGTCGACGGCGGCGATGGCGGTCATGTTGATCACGCGGCGCGGGGTGGCCGAGGGCGTCAGGATGTGGGCGGGCTTGTTGACGCCCATCAGGATGGGGCCCAGGGCCACGCCGCCGGTCATCACGCGGATCATGTTGTAGGTGATGTTGGCCGCGTCGATGTTCGGGAACACGAACAGGTTGGCGCGGCCGCTCAGTGTGGTGTCGGGCAGCATGCGGCGGCGCAGGGATTCGTCCCAG
>NZ_JBMDXM010000270.1:0-32225 GCF_048594345.1 Longimicrobium sp. | reverse complement strand
GGATCCCTCAAGCGCCACGGGCAGTTCAGCTTCCTGCTCTGGAGAAAGGAGCGGGCGCCGTCCCGAGTGGCCACGGCGCCCATCCTGAACCGATTCCGGCCCACCACGGTTATAGCGGCGGACCAACTCCCGTACCCAGTTAGCCGTGTACGTGGTTACCCGCGCCACCTCTTCCGCCGATTCGCCCGTTGCAACCAGCCACAGAACCTGCCAATACATCTTCTCGGCAGGGTGCGTGGCGCTACGGTACCGCTGCTGAAGCTCGTCCGTGCTCAGATGCCCTTCTACGCGGATACGGCGGCTCATGCGCTCGCTCCTGAGGAGGGTAGTAGCAAGCACTGCTCCCACACTTCTCAATGTAAACGGCGCACTCCAGAATACCTAATCTTTTTCCGGATTTGGTATCAGATCTCCAGGATGGCGCCTTCGTAGGCGTTGCGGTTGCTGTTGACGACGCCCTCACCCGTGCCCTGGGGAAGCATGCGCAGAAAGCCGCCGCCGTACCGCGACGCGGTGCAGAACAGACCCCAGATGACGGTGTTGGGGACGGGGTCGGCGCCGGGCTGGGACGGGTAGAAGAACGGTCTGGACTCCACCCGCTCCTGCACGATCCATCCGCCCTCCTGCACCGCCTCGCGCACCCGCGCTTCCCAGGCGTCCTGCGCCAGGTACCGCCCCACGTGAACTTCCTTGCCGCCGGCGCCTATGCCGCGCTTGAGGACCAGGTCGTCGCGGTGATCCAGCAGAAAGCCGGGGAACTGCACCTCGGCGCCGCGCCAGGTGGTGGTACGGGGCGAGATCACGCGCGTCCAGGGGATGTGGTCGCGGATCAGCTGGCGCTCCTCGTCCGTCCACGCTTCCAGCCCCTCGTTTTCCGAAAGCAGGGCGAGGTTGCGCTTGTCGTGCCACATCCGCGTAAGCCAGCCGTTATAGGCGCGTATCCCGCCCGTCAACTGTGCCCGCAGCACCTGCATGGAGAAGCCTTTGACGGTGTGCCCGTAAAAGACGTGCACCCGCTGCTCACCCATGTACACGTCCCCTCCCCGGAACGTCAGCTCCTCCTTCTCCGCGACGGCCAGCCACAACTGGCCGGTCACGCCGCGGCCGGTGCGGCGCAGGAGCTCCGCGTACCCTTCGGCGGCCTGGCGCCGCGCATCCTCGGTAGGCGGCATGTCCACGACCATCATCACGTTCAGCTCGCCGCCTTCTTGGATCAAGCCGCAGTCCAGGGCGTCGTCGATCATGTGCTCGCACAAGGTGATCAGCACGTCACGGCCGCCCGGGGTGATGCCTTCGCGCGCGCAGAAATCCATGAGTACGGGGTTCCGCAGGTAATGCTCGCTCCAGAACCCGTGCTCCCAGCCGCCCAGGTTGGCGGCCATGTTCACCTCGCAGCACTTCAGCCCGTCGGCCGTGTCGATGAAGTCGCCGCGGGCCACGGTGCTGTTGGTGTGATTGCGCACCGCGAACGAGGCGGCCAGCAGAATGGGGTCGTAGCCGTAGAACGCGGAGATGGCCCGCAGGTCTCCGCTAAAGATTACGGTGGGGATGGCCTTGACGAGGTTGCACACGCCCACCATTGCCCGCTCCATCTCGGCCACCCGCCGTGCGTCGACCAGGGTGGGCCAGGTGATGTAGGAGTGGGTCATCCACGGCGGCAGCCCCTTTTCAAACCCCACCAGCTGCGCGCCCTGGTCGGGGTGATCCAGCAGGTGCTCCAGAAGGCGCTCGGCGGCGGGGGAAAGGTGGTGGTGTGCGGCCCGGGTGTCGGGGGGAATCTGCGGGGGGGATGTGGTCACGGGGCGGGTCCAGGAGGGGTTCATGGAGAAGCGCGCGCGTTGAGCCACCGCGCGCAAAGCTTGGCGCCATCAATCTTCACCCGCCACCCGCCGCCGGGCAAGCGCCGGCACCTGTGCGTGCGAGCACGCGCTTCCTCGCGCAGATGTGCGAACCGGCGGGCCGGTATTCGAGTGCGCGAACGGAGCGGATCTGCCGTGACGGAACGCCGTGCGAGGATTTCGTCCGGGTCGCCTGGAGAGGCGAGCGATGCAGTCGGGTGACCCGGAGCCGTCGCGGCGCGGCGGCCGCCCTCATCCTGGTTCGGGAGGCGTGTTGCCGCGAATCTGGCGGGCAGCGACGGTCCCGCGAACGATGCGGTCGATCATGCCGTTCCTGGAGTGCACTCCGGGCTGGCGACTTCAATGCAGAGTGCGCGGAGTTGGAAAAAGAGTTCGCGGAGAACACAACGTGTTTTCTCCGCGAACTCTCTTTCCAACGCTGCGTTGATGCTGTTTCAGACTGGACCCAGAATCTCGGAATCCGTATCATATCTCCAGGATGGCGCCTTCGTAGGCGCCGCGGGCGCCGTTTACGATGCCCTCGCCGGCGTCCTGGGGAAGCATGCGCAGGCAGCCGCCGGCGTACCGCCGCCCGGTGCAGAACAGGCCCCAAATGACCGTGTTGGGAACGGGGACGTCGCCGGGCCGGGGCGGGTAGACGTACGGTCTGGACTCCACCCGTTCCTGCACGATCCATCCGCCCTTCTCCATCGCCTCGCCCACCCGCGCCTCCCAATCCTCCGGGGTCAGGTACCGCCCCACGTGCACGGCCGCTCCGCCGATGCCCATGCCGCGCTTGAGGACCAGGCTGTCGCGGTGATCCACCAGAAAGCCGGGGAACTGCACCTCGGCGCCTCGCCAGGTGGTGGTGCGGGGGGAAACCAGGCGCGTCCAGGGGATGTGGTCGCGGATCAGCTGGCGGTCCTCCTCCGTCCACGCCTCAAGCTCCTCGTGTTCCGAAAGCAGGGCGAGGTTGCGCTTGTCGACCCACATCCGCGTAGCCGCGCCGTTGTAGACGCGTATCCGGCCCACCAGCTGCGAGCGAAGCACCTGCATGGACGGCGGCGCAAAGGCGTACTCGTAGATGACGTGCACCCGCCGCTCGCCCATGTACACGTCCAGCCCCTGGAACGTCAGCTCCTCCGCCGGCGCGCCGCACAGCCACAGGTCGCCGGTCACGCCGCGCCCGTCGCGGCGCAGGAGCTCCGCGTACACTTCGGCGGCGTGGCGCCGCGCACCCTCGGTGGGCGGCCGGTTCAGGGTCACCGCCACATTCAGCTCGCCGCCTTCTTCGATCACGCCGCTGTCCAGGGCGTCGTCAATCATGTGCTGGCAGAAGGTGGCCAGCACGTCGCGCACGTCCGGGCTGATGCCTTCGCGCGCGCTGAAGTCCATGAGCACGGGGTGGCGCAGGTAGCGCTCGCGCCAGAACCTCTGGTGCCAGCCGCCCAGGTTGGCGGCCATGTTCACCTCGCAGCACATCAGCCCGCCGGGCGTGTCGATGAAGTCGCAGCGCGCCACGGTGCTGTTCGCGTAATCGCGCACCGAGAACATGGCCGCCAGCATGAGGGGGTCGTAGCCGTAGAACGCGCCCATGGCCCCCAGGTCTCCGCCAAAGACCACGGCGGGGATGGACTTGATGAGCTTGCACACGCCCACCGTCGCCCGCTCCATCTCGGCCACCCGCCGCGCGTCGACCAGCGTGGGCCAGGTGATGTCGTAGGGGGTCATCCAGCCAGGCAGCCCCTGTTCGATCCCCACCAGCTGCGCCGCCCGGTCGGGGTGATCCAGCAGGTGCTCCAGAAAGTGTTCGGCGGCGGGGGACAGGTGGCGGTGCGCGGCCTGGACGTCGGGGGGGATTTGCGGGGCGGATGCGCTCACGGGCGATGGTTTCGGGAGGGGGCGTGATGCAGAGGCGCGCGTGTTGAGCCACCGCGCGCAAAGTTTGTACAGTCAATCTTCACCGCCACCCGCCGTCGGGGCAAGCGCCGGGGAACAGCTGATTCCTCAACAGCTGCGCGAGAAGACGGATCCCGTACCCGAGCGCGCCAACGGAGCGGCCCTGCTTCATGGACTGTAACGCCGCACGAGGACGTTGGCCCGCCGGCGACGTGCCCGCTCGCCCGGCCCGGCGAGGATGCCGCGTGCCGCCGCGTACGGAGAAGGCCGGCTGGCGTCCGCACCGGTTGCACGATCGGCTTTCTCCCGCTATAATCTCCTGCTCCCCCGGAAACGGGGGAGCCTTGTTTTTCATCCTGCTCCGCGCGCACCGGCGCGGGGCCTCATGTCCAGAGGACAGGTGACACTTTGAGGGACTACGAGATCGTGTACATCTTCGCCCCTTCGCTTGAAGAGGCGCAGGTGACCGAAAAGCTCGACCGCTACCACGGGCTGCTTACGGGCACCAACGGCGGCGAGATCACGGCGACGGACCACTGGGGCCGCCGCCAGCTGGCGTACGAGGTGGAGCGCCAGACCAGCGGCTACTACGTGGTGGAGCACTTCCGCGCCCCCGGTGAGGCGCTGCCCGAGTTCGAGCGCGTGCTCAAGCTGGACGACGACGTCCTGCGGTACCTGGTGGTGGTGAACGAGGGCGACCTGCCCACGACGCCCATCCCGCCGGTGGAGAAGCGCGACGACGAAGCCGACGAAGAAGGGGAGGGCTGAGCCATGCGTGGAGGAAGAAAGACCTGCCCCATGTGCGAGGGCGCGGTGCGGAACGTGGACTACAAGGACGAAAAGACGCTCGGCCGCTTCATCACTGAGCGCGGCAAGATCCTGCCGCGGCGCATCAGCGGCATGTGCGCCCGGCACCAGCGGCAGGTGGGCACCGCCATCAAGCGCGGACGCTACCTGGCCCTGCTGCCGTACATCGCCGGCCACGAGAGCTGAGGAGATAACATCATGCAGGTCATCCTCAGAGACCGTATCGAAAACCTGGGCGAAGCCGGCGACGTGGTCGACGTGAAGCCCGGCTACGGCCGCAACTACCTGATCCCCCGGGGCCTGGCGTACGAGGCCTCGGCGGCCAACGTGCGCCGCATGGAGGCCGAGCGCGCCGCCCAGGGCCGCAAGGAAGCCGAGACGCTTGGCGAGGCCCGCAAGCAGGCCAGCGCCCTCGAGGGCGTGTCGCTTACCTTCAACGCCCGCGCGGGCCAGGAAGGCAAGCTCTTCGGCTCCATCACCAACGGCGACATCGCCGATAAGCTGGCGGAGCAGGGGATCACCGTCGACCGCCGCCAGATCGAGCTGGACGAGCCCATCAAGTCGCTGGGCGTGCACAGCGTCCCCGTGCGCCTGCACACGCAGGTGCGTCCGGAGATCAAGGTCTGGGTCATCGCCGAGGAGTAGTCCTCCGGCGGGGCACGACAGGCGAAGGGGCGGCTTTCCGGTGCGGAGGCCGCCCCTTCGCGCATGGGGGTGGGTGCGCACCGGCACCCGACTTGCCCGCGTGAACGCCGGGCCGCATGTTGCGGCGCGGGGCTTCTCGCATCAGTGACGGATTTTTCGGACAGGATCGGATGACTGACACTTCCCCCGACACCGGGGTCAAGGACCTGCCGCAGGAGGTAGCCCGCGCCGTCGAGCTGCTCTTTGACCGCAAGGCCAACGAAGTGGTGCTGATGGATCTGCGCAAGATCAGCAGCGCCACCGACTTCTTTCTCATCGCCAGCGGCACCAGCGACACGCACGTGGCCGCCATCGCCGACCACGTGGTCGACGAACTCAAGCAGTCCGGCACGCGGCCGCTCAACGTGGAGGGCCAGCGCGGCGGGCGGTGGATCCTGGTGGACTACTTCAGCTTCGTGGTGCACGTGTTTCACCCCGCGGCGCGCGAGTTCTACCAGCTGGAGCGCCTGTGGGGCGACGCGCCGGTCCACCGGATGCAGCCGCAGGGCGCCGGCGCCTGATTCTGGTTCCGTCGTTGTCGTAAAAGCTACGGCAACGGCAGACGGCGGGGGTGGGCGTGTCCCTCCGCTGCGCTCCGGGCCGGGCTGCGCGCGCCGTAGGCAACGAACCAACCGTTGCCAATGGCGCCGAGCCCCCGGCGCGCACAGACCTCGACGCGTTTCCTCCGCGCCCGTGCATGCGCGCCGGTGTCTCGGCCCTGCGGGCGCGCATCCCTCACGCGAAATCCCTGTTTCCGGCTTCTGCGATGTGCCTGGCCGCTCCCGCCTCCGGCGGTTGAAACCGCGGCTGGAACGTCACAAAGTCCGCCTGCGCGGACTGCGGCGTCCAGTGCCGACGCGCGGTGACGAGCGACGAAGATTCTGACGGTAAGCGTCCCGTCCGATCAACCAACTCGCCGAAGCGTATCCAGCTTGTACGAAATCCGGATAACAACATTGGAAGGTACAGAGGAACCGAGAACAGCCAGAGGAACAGAGGTGACCGCATTCCGTTCTCTGTTCCTCTGGCTGTTGTCTGTTCCTCTGTACCCTGACCTCTGTTTGCCGTAGTCCGATTTGAGGTGTGTTGCCGGATTGCGGATCAGCCCTGTAACAAACCTCCTCCACGGGTTTGCGGGGAGGCGCGAGCCTCGGCGAGCGGAGGGGGCACGGCGGACGCAGCTGGGTGTCCGTCGACGATTCGAGGGCGTCATTCTCCCCAAACGCTTGCTTGACAACAACTCCGCCGTTTACTTTCCGCTCTGCACTCGGTCGCCGGACCATCCCGCGCCACGGCGCGCCTCCGCCCGGAACAGCCTCTTAGCCCATGACGCATTCGCAGCCGCACGCCGGTGAACCGGGACGGGTTCCGTCCCCCACGTTCTTCGACCCGTCGTTCGAACGCCTTCCGGCCCCCGTGGCGGGGGATACGGCGGCGCCGGGGCCGGTGCTGCTGCTCTTTGACCGCGGCGCGGACCGCGACTGGGCCGCCGACGCGGCCGTGAGCCTGGCCACCGGCTGGCACGCCGCCGGCCGCCGCACCGTGCTGGCGGATCTGTGCCTGGACGATCCGTTCCTCAACGACCGCATCGGCATGCCCAACCAGGACGGCGTGACCGACATCTTTCTCTACGGCGCGTCGCTGGCCCGCAGCGCGCGGGCCGTCCCGGGGCGCGGGTTCTACCTCATCTCCAGCGGCACCTACACGCCGGACGCCGGCGCCGTCCTGCGCCACCCGCGCTGGGAAAAGATCGTGGACGGGTTCCGCGACAACAACGCGGCGCTCCTGCTGTTTGTCCCCAGCGACGCACCGGAGCTGGCCACGCTGCGCCGCTTCGCCAGCGAGGTGGTGCTGCTGGGCGGCGCGGACGGAAGCAGCCCGCTGCCGGCGGAGCTGGTGGACCAGTTCGCCGTGCGCGCCTGGCTTACGCCGCCGCGCGCCGACGGGGCCGCCGCCGCGCGTCCCGCCTCGCCCGCGGACCGCTTTCCGGAGCCGGAGCCCGTGGCGCCCTGGAACGCGCCTCCCGGCACCCGCGCCGAGCTGGCCGGCGTGACCGACGTGGCAGTCCCCACTGCGGCTGGTCCCGCCTCCGCCGGCGCGCAGACCGTCGCCCCCGAGGCCATCCCCGTCCCCGACCCCGAGTGGACGGACGCGGAGGAGCCGAAGAAGCGCAAGCGCGCCGTGTCGCCGCTGCTCCTGCTTCTTCTGCTCGTCGCTCTGCTCGCCGCGCTGGTGTTCCTGGGGCCGCAGCTCATCCCCGGCTTTCCCAACCTGATCGGCGCCCCCACCCGCGCGGCCGAGCCGGAGCCGGAGAAGGCGCCCGCCGCCGCCGCGCCCAGGGCGGCCGTTCCGCTGGCCGCCGCGGGCGCCGTGCTGCCGTACTCCGTCCAGGTGGCCAACTTTCAGAGCTGGGACGACGCCACGAAGTTCTCGACGGACGTGGCGCGTCGCTTTTCCGAGGCGCAGTTCTTCATCGTCCCCGAGGCCAACCAGGGGATCACCTACTGGAAGGTGATGGCGGGGATGGCGGGCGACACGGCCGCCGTGATCTCGCTGCGGGAGCGGCTGCTGGCCGAGGACGTGATCGAGGAGGCGGCGGCCGGCGGCCGCTACGCGCTCATCGACCACCGCCCGCTGGCGTACGAGCTGGGTGAGTACGCCACCGCCGAGCAGGCGCGCGCCCGCGCCGACTCGCTTACCGGCCGCGCCGTCCCCGCCTACGTGGCGCCCGTGCCGTACACGGACGGCAGCGAGCGCTGGAAGGTGTACGGCGGCGCCTACCGCGACAGCGCCAGCGCCGCCCCGATGCAGAAGATCCTGTCCGGCGCCAGCATTCCGCCCCGGCTGGTGGAGCGCTCCGGCCGCCCCCCCGCCTCGCCGAAATGAAGCTTCGCTCCCTCCAGCTGCACGGCTTCAAGTCCTTCGCTGACAAAACGGTTCTGGAGCTTCGCGACGGCGTGACCGCCATCGTGGGGTCCAACGGCTGCGGCAAATCCAACACCGCCGACGCCGTGCGCTGGGTGCTGGGCGAGACCCGCGCCGGCGCCCTGCGCAGCGCCAAGATGGAAGAGGTCATCTTCCAGGGCACCATCCGCCGCCGTCCCCTCAACTACGCCGAGGTCACGCTCGTCTTTGGCAACGAGGACGGCGCCGTCCCCATCCCCCAGACCGAGATCGAGATCGCCCGCAAGGTGTTTCGCGAGGGCGGCAGCGAGTACTTCCTCAACCGCCAGTCGTGCCGCCTGCGCGACATCAACGACCTGCTGCGCGACACGGGGCTGGGATCGGACGCGTACTCGATCATCGAGGCGGGGATGATCGACGCCATCCTCAGCGAGCGGCCGGACGAGCGCCGCGCCATGTTCGAGGAGGCCGCCGGCATCGGCCGCTACAAGGACCGCCGCAAGGCCGCGCAGCGCCGGCTGGAGGCGGCGGAGGTCGACCTGTCGCGGCTGAACGACCTGGTGGCGGAGGTGGAATCCAAGGTCAGGGCGCTGGCCCGCCAAAAGCGCAAGGCGCAGCGCCACGCGGAGCTGCAGGCGCGGCGGCTGGACCTGGAGATGGCCATCGCCACGGCCGAGGCGGGGTCGCTGGAGGCGTCGCTGGCGGAGGGGACGCGGCGGCTGGAGGCGCTGGAGCGCGAGGGGCGCGACGCCGCCACCGAGCGGACGACGGCGGAGGCCACGCTGGCCGAGCGGCGGCTGGAAGCGTCGGAGGTGGCGCGGCAGCGGACCGTCGTCGCGGGGCGGCTGGAGGAGGTGCGCAAGCGGCTGGACACGCGCGAGCGCGAGATTTTGCTGGCGGACGAGCGGCGCACGCACGCGGAAATGCGCATCGCCCAGCTGGTGCGCGAGCGCGGCGAGTTGGCGGAGCGCGCGGAGCGGCAGGCGACGGAGGCAACGCGGCTGCAGGGCGAGGTGGCCCACGCGGCCGCGCGGCTGGAGAGCGTGCGCGAGCGGCTGGAGGGGCGGCTGGAGGAGAACGAGGGCCTGCGCGCCACCCTGGCCGCCCACCGGCGGACCACGGAGGCCGCCGCGGCCAGGGCGCGCGGCCTGGCCCGCGAGATCGCCGCGGCGGAGGGCGAGCGCGCCGCCGCCGAGCGCCGCCGCGACGAGGCCGCCGAGCGCATCACCCGGCTGGCCGAGCAGGAGGCGCAGCTGGCCGGCGACCTGGCGATGCTGGACGAGCAGACGGAGCTGTGGAGCGGCCAGGGCGACGCGCTGCGCGACCGCCTGGACGCCGCCATCGACGCCGCCGAACGTGCGCGGGAAGAGATCCGCGTGCATCGCGGCCGCGAGAGCGCGCTCCGCGACCAGCTGCGCGCCGCGGACGACCGGCTGTCTCGCCTCACCGCGCAGGTGTCTGCCCGCGAGGCGCTGGAGCGCAGCTACGAGGGTTTTTCGCCCGCCGTCAGCGCCATCATGGCCGCCCGCGAGCGCTTCCGCGGCGTCCGCGCCCCCCTGGCCGACTTTGTCCGCGCGACCACGGCGGACGCGGTGACGGCGCAGGCGGTGGAATCGTTCCTCGGCACCCTGCTGCAGGCGCTGGTGGTGGACGACCTGGCCGCCGCCCGCCGCGTGCGCCGCTGGTTCCGCGACGAGTGGGACGGCGGCGGCACCCTGCTCCTTCTCCCCCTGGACGCGCCTGGCGTGCGGGAGGCGGTGAAGGATGCGGACGCCGCTGCGCGCCTGGGTGTGGCGGGGCAGGGGGACGCCGCGCCCTGGGTGGAGGCCTTTCTACACGGCCTCATCGTGGTGGAGGGCGAGGACGCGCTGGAGGGGTACGCACGCGGCGCCCGGGTGGACGGCCTGGGCGACACGGTGGACCCGCGCGGCGTCATCCGCCTGGGCCAGCCGGTCAGCGGCGAGGGGATCCTGGCCCGTCGCGAGGCGCTGGCCCGTCTGCGCAACGAGGTAGAGGACGCGCGCGTGGCCCACGACCGCCTGGTGCTGGACCGCGACGCCCTGGCCGAGCAGATCGCCATCGCCGAGGAAAACGCGCGCGAGGCGGAGGACTTCGTCCGGCGCACGGAGAACGAGCTGCGCCAGCTGGATGCCGAGGCCGCCGCGCACGGCCACCGGCAGACGCGCCTGCGCCGCGAGCGCGAGGAAGTCGGCGTCGGCATGTCCGCCGCGCGAAAGCTGTCGACGGAGGCGGTGGAGCGGATCGCGGCGGTGGACGCGCGGATGGGGGAGCTGCAGCGCGCGGCCAACGAGGCCGCGGGCGAGCAGCACCGGGCCGGCGGCGCGCTGGGCGAGCTGGACACCGTCTGGGAGGCCGCGCGCGACGAGGAGTCGGAGCTGCGCGTGGCCGTCGCCCGTGCGGAAGGTGATCTGCGCGAGCTGGAGCGCGCCCTGGCCGCCGCGCGGCAGGGGGCGGAGGGCGCCGCGGGCCGGGGCCGCACGCTGGAGGCGGAGGCCACGGAGCTGCGCCGCTCGCTGGAAGGCCTGTCCGGCATCCGCGACCGCGCGGGGGACGAGGTGGAGGGCCTGTTTGCCGACCGCGATCGCGAGGCGTCGCTGCTGGCCGGCCTCGACACACGCATGGGCGAGCTGGAGGCGGAGATCGCGCACGCCGAAGAGCGCGCCCGCGTCGCCCGCCGCCGCGAGACGGAGTCGTCCGAAGGGCGCCACCGGCTGGAGCTGGAGCGCGCCGAGCAGGAGAGCCGCCTGGTCCGCGTCCGCGAGCGCGTGGAGGTCGAATGGGGCCGCCCGTGGGAGGTCCTGGCCAGCCAGGCCGCCCCGGTGGAAGAGGGCGCGCCGGACGCGTGGCGCGCGGAGGTGCGCGAGGTGGCGCAGGCGGTGGACGCGCTGGGCCCCATCAACATGCTCGCCGTGCAGGAGCACGAGGAAGAAGACCGCCGCCTCACCTTTCTCCTGGAGCAGCAGAACGACCTGACCAAGGCGCGCGACGACCTGTCCTCCGCCATCCGCCAGATCAACCGCACCGCGCGCGAGGTGTTCATGGGCACCTTCAACCAGGTGCGCCAGAACTTCCATCGCACCTTTCAGTCGCTCTTTCAGGGCGGCGAGTGCGACGTGTGGCTGGCGGACCCCGACGACCCGCTGGAGTCGCCGATCGAGATCCAGGCCAGCCCCCGCGGCAAAAAGACGCAGCGCATCCACCTCCTCTCCGGCGGCGAGCGCACGCTTACCGCGCTGTCGCTGCTCTTCGCCATCTACCTGGTCAAGCCGTCGCCCTTCTGCCTGTTCGACGAGGTTGACGCGCCGCTGGACGAGAGCAACGTGGGCCGCTTCATCCAGCTGCTCAACGACTTCAAGGAGCAGACGCAGTTCATCGTCATCACCCACAACCCGCGCACCATGGAATCCGCGGACTGGATCTACGGTGTGACGATGGAAGAGCCCGGCGTGTCGACGATCGTGGGCGTGGAGCTGGAAGGCGCCTGGAGCTTCGGCCCCGACCAGCGCGTGGCCTGATCCGCCACTTCCGCACTCCGAACTTCTGCACTTCCGCACTGCGTTTCGGGCGTGCCCCTCCGCTGCGCTCCGGGTCGGGCTGCGCACGCCGTAGGCAACGATACAACCGTTGCCTACGGCGCCGAGCCCCCGGCGCGCACCATCCCCGAAGCGTCTCCTCCGCGCTCGTGCATGCGCGCCGGTGTCTCGGCCCTGCGGGTGCGCATCCCTCACGCGAACGGCTCGGTCGATCCCACGCCGCTGCGGCGCCCGCTGATCCGCCCCTTCAGTCATCCGGGATTCGGCCGGTCCTCGCGTGTACGCCGGCGCGTTTTTGCCTCCCCCGTGGACGCGATCGGAGCCGTGCCCTACATTTCCCATTACGAGATCGCGCGGGACCTTTACCGGAATCGCTACCATGCTGGTCGTCATGAGACACGACGCGACGCCCGAGGAGATCGAGGGCGTCATGCGCACCATCCGCGAGATGGGCTACGAGGCGCAGGCCACCCCGGGCCGCCAGCGCACCGCCATCGGCCTGATCGGCAACGACGGCAAGGTGAACTCCGACCGCGTGGAGTCGCTCCCTGGTGTGCTGGAGATCATCCACGTGTCGCAGCCGTACAAGCAGGTGTCGCGCGAGTGGCGGCCGGAAAACACCGTGGTCACGCTGGACAACGGCACCCGCATCGGCGCGGGCGAGGTGTGCGTGATGGCGGGGCCGTGCTCCGTGGAGTCGGAGGCGCAGATCATCGGCATCGCCCACCGCCTGCGCGACGCGGGCGCCACCATCCTGCGCGGCGGCGCCTTCAAGCCGCGCACCTCGCCCTACTCGTTCCAGGGGATGGCCGAAGAGGGGCTCAAGCTTCTCGCCAAGGCCCGCGAGGAAACGGGGATGGCGGTGGTCACCGAAGCCATCGACAACGAGAGCCTGGACCTGGTGGCGAAGTACGCCGACATCGTGCAGATCGGCGCGCGCAACATGCAGAACTTCTCCCTCCTGCGCCGGGCGGGGCGGGCCGGCAAGCCGGTGCTGCTCAAGCGGGGGATGGCGGCCACCGTCAAGGACCTGCTGCTGAGCGCCGAGTACCTGCTGGCCGAGGGCAATCCGCACGTGATCCTGTGCGAGCGCGGCGTGCGCGGCTTCGACACGCACACTCGCAACCTGCTGGACCTTACCGCCATCCCGGTGGTCAAGTCGCTGTCGCACCTGCCCATCATCGCCGACCCCAGCCACGGCACCGGCCTGCGCGCCAAGGTTACGCCCATGGCGCGCGCCGCCGTGGCCGCCGGGGCCGACGGGCTGATGATCGAGGTGCACCCTGACCCGGACCGCGCCCTGTCCGACGGCGCCCAGTCGCTCTTTCCCGAGCAGTTTGGCGAGCTGATGGAGCAGATCGCCGTGATCGCGGACGCCATCGGCTCGCGCCTGGTGCCCCCGCTGGTCCCGCGGGAGGCGCGTGCCGCCGGCTCCGCCTGATCCCCGGCGCTCCGGGTCCCACGGCAACAAGCCGCTGGGGGACCGCGGAGAGCAGCTGGCCGCCGGGTTTCTGGCGGACCGCGGGTGGGTGATTCTCCACCGCAATTTCAGAATCGGCCACCGTGAGATCGACCTCGTTGCACGACGCAACGAGGTCGTTGCGTTTGTAGAGGTAAAAACGCGCGGCGGACTGGGCTACGGGCATCCGCTTGAAGCCATCACGCGGAAAAAGCGCAAGGAAATCCAGCAGGTGGCTGCCGCCTGGATCGAGGCGCACGGCTCGCCCAACGATGTCTACCGCTTCGACGCGGTGGCCATCCTGCTTCCGGCGGGAGGGCAGCCCCAGATCGAGCACGTGGAGGATGCCTGGCGTTTGTGGTAGGCCCGGCGCGGCGGATCAGCCGCACGGGCGCAGTTTCTTTGGCGCTTGACAAAACCCAAGCCGATAGGTAAACTATGCCGACGATCATGCGGGAGAACGGCTGGAGCGTGCACATCTACACTGACGACCACGTGCCGCCCCACGTTCACGTCACGTGCCCTGACGGGTACGCCAAGGTGCACCTGGATAGCGACGACGGAGCCCCCGAGGTCGTAAAGATTCGCGGACTGTCCGACCACCAGGCGTGGCGTGCACTCGCGATCGTGTACAAGCACCAGCAGCGGCTGCTGCGCGAATGGAGAAACATCCATGGCTGAGCTTCCTCCTCTCGACGACGCCCTGCGCGCCCGGTTTGCCGCCGCGCGCGAGGCCGCGCCCACCGCCGACCTCACGGAGCCCCGCGCCCGCGAGGCGTACTACGACGCCGCCACCGGGCGCATCGTGGTCGAGCTCAAGCTGGGCGGCGCGTTCGCGTTCCCTCCCGACCTGTTCCCCGAGCTCGCCGGGGAGCCGGCCGAGCAGCTGGCGGCGGTGCGGCCCTGCTTTGGCGGCGAGGCGCTCGAGTGGGAGGCGCTCGACGTGCACATCGGGGTGGCCGGTGTGCTGGTGCGCATGCTGGGGCCCGCGCTGCCGCGGGCCTTTGCGCAAAAGGGCGGCTCGGCCACCAGCGAGCGCAAGGCGGCGGCGGCGCGGGCCAACGGCGCGCGTGGCGGGCGGCCCCGCAAACGGCAGGAGCCGTATCGCTACGCCCCGGCCGCCGGCGCGTCGATGGTGCGCGAAACCCTGGTGCCGCCCGAGGAGCGCACGCCCTACCTCCCCGAGCGTCCCCTGGACGAGTACGGGCTGCCGATCCCGCCCGAGCCCAAGCCCCGCGCCCGGGGGCGCAAGAAGGCCGGCGAGTAGCGGCACGATCGCACGGATCGATCGTCACCGAGGGCGCGGAGCGCGGGAGCGATCGCTCCCGCGCCTGTCGTGTGTCCCTCCTTCGCCATCGGCACCGCGCGTTCCCTGCCGATCGACGCGCGGTGTTCGTGTCGGTTGAGTGCATCCGCCCGCCGGACTATATTCCTCCCTTCGCAGTCGATCCTCCCGCGTTCCCCGGCAGTCCGTGTCCCGCACCGCACTCGCACGCCGTTACCGGCCGCGCCACTTCAACGAGGTGGCGACCCAGGAGCACGTTTCGGAGACGCTTCGCGCCGCCGTGCAGCGCGACCGCGTGGCGCACGCCTACCTGTTCTGCGGGCCGCGCGGCGTGGGCAAGACCACGCTGGCGCGCGTGCTGGCCATGGCGCTCAACTGCCCCAACCGTACGGAGGAGGGGGAGCCGTGCGGCGTGTGTGACAGCTGCGAGCGCATCTGGGCGGGCCGTACTTCGCTGGACGTGGTGGAGATCGACGCCGCCAGCAACCGCGGTGTGGACGACGCCCGCGACCTGCGCGAGCGGGCCATGTACGCCCCGTCGGAGGAGGACCGCTTCAAGGTCTACATCATCGACGAGGCGCACATGCTCACGCGCGAGGCGTGGAATGCGCTCCTCAAGATCCTGGAAGAGCCGCCGCCACGGGTGATCTTCGTCTTTGCCACCACGGAGCCGCAGAAGATTCAGCAGGCCGCGCCGCCCATCCTGTCCCGCTGCCAGCGCTTCGACTTTCACCGCATCTCCACGGGCGACCTGGTGGCGCGGCTGCGGACGGTGCTGGGGCACGAGGGGATCACCGTCGGCGACGAGGTGCTGATCCCCATCGCACAGAAGGCGGACGGCGGGATGCGCGACGGGCTGTCGCTGCTGGACCAGGTTCTCTCGTTCACCGAGGGCGCGCCCAGCGCCGACGACGTGCGGCGGATCCTGGGGCTGGTGGGCACCGAGGTGTACCTGGACCTGTTCGGCATCATCGCCGGGCGGCGGGCGGCGGACGTGTTCCGCTTCGTCAACCGCATGCTGGACGAGGGATACGACCTGGCCGAGTTCTACCGCGGCCTGGCGGACTTTCTCCGCGCCATGCTCATCATCCGGCTGGGCGGCGGCGAGGCGGAGGGGATTCCGCAGCACCTGCAGCCCACGGTGGCGGACACGGCGTCGCGGTTCGCGCCGGGCGACCTGCTGCGCATGCTGGCGCAGGTGGCGGAGCTGGACGCGGACGGCCGCTTCCGGAAGAGCGGCGAGCAGCGCATTCTGATCGAGCTGCTGCTGCTGCGCTTTGCCTACCTGGAGAGCACGGTCAGCCTGGAGGACGTGCTTTCCGCGATGGGCGGCAACGGCGGGGCGGGGCGGGGCGGATCGGAAGACGGCGGGGCCCCACGGGGAAACGTCCCGGGCGGCCGGCCGGCGTCTCCTGACGCGCGGCCCGGCCGCCTGACCGAGCCCGCGCCGCAGGCTGCCCCGTCCGCTCCGTCCTCTCAGCCGGCCGGACCGGCGCCGCGGGTGCAGGCGCCCGTGGAGGAGGCTCCGCGGGCCGAGGCGGTGCCTGCGGCGCCCGCGGCTTCGGTCGAGGCTCCGCGGGTCCAGGCTGTCGCGCCTGTGCCCGCGGCCCCGGTGGAGGGTCCGCCCGTGCAGGCGGTCGCTGCGTCTCCTCCGGCGGCGCCTCCCGCTGCCGTGATCCCGCACCAGGCCGCTCCGACGCCTGAGGCTGCCCCTCCCGCGCTACCGCCGATCGTCGCGGCGCCGCCGGTCGCGGCTCCGGCACGGGCCGAGGCTCCCGCGCCGACGCCCCCGACCGCGGCTCCGGTCGTAGACGAGGTGCCGCGGCATGCCTCCGCGCGTCCGGCGTACGACGGGCCGCCGCCGATGGACGACATCCCGCCGCCGGAGTTCGACGGCTACATGCCGGCGCAGGACGAGGGGCAGTCGTACGGGCCTCCGCCGCGCGAGCGGTTCGTCGCGTCGCATGCGCCCGCTCCGGTTGCGCCAGCCGTGGTACCGTCCGAGACGCCCTCGCCCGTCGGGGGCGACGGGCCGCTGGACGGCCGCGCCCTGAACGACGCGTGGAAGTCGATGATGGCGGACGGGACGGCGATCCCCGGCGCCCTGCGGATGATCCTGCGCTCCGTGAGCCGGGTGACGGCGGAGGGCGGGCAGGTGCGGGTGGAGCTTCCGTCCGCCTCGCTGATCCCCGACGTCAGCAGCCCGGCGAGCCGCCGCGCGCTGGAAGACGCGCTGGGCAAGCGGCTGGGGCGCAAGGTGGCCGTGAATTACGTGGCGGGGCAGGCGCCCGCCGGCGGACCGGCCGCCACGCGCATCACCAACGAAAGCGCACGCCGCGACCGGCTGCAGCGCATGATGGAAGGGGAACCGGTTCTCGCGGCGGCGGTACAAGCGTGGGACCTGGAACTGGTTGACTGAGCGCGGGTTTCGCCCCTGCCGTTCCGGGGGAGGCGGGCCCGCGCCGTGCATGGGTCCGGCGCAGTTGGCACTTTTCATTTGATTCCGTACCGCGGACGCGGCAGAGCGAGATGAACAACATCCAGCAGATCCTCCAGATGGGCCAGCAAGTGCAGGCCCGCGTGTCGCAGCTTCAGACCGAGCTGGGGCAGAAGACCGTTTCCTGCAGCAGCGGCGGCGGCATGGTCACGGCCACGGCCGACGGGCGTGGCAAGCTGCGCTCGATCAAGATCGACCCGGCCGTCATGGAAGGCGGCGACGTGGAGATGCTCGAGGACCTGGTGCTGGCCGCGGTAAACGAGGTGCAGAACCGCGCCAAGAAGCTGGAAGAAGAGGAGATGGTGAAGCTTTCCGGCGGTCTTCCGCTTCCGTTCAACCTGCCGGGCCTCTAAAAAGGGCCAGAGGACCGCTCCTTGTCGGCCATCGACGAGCTGGTGGGAGAGCTGGCGCGCCTGCCGGGGATCGGGCGCAAGACCGCGCTCCGGCTGGCGTTCCACCTGATCAAGTCGCCCGAGGACGAGGCGCGGCGCCTGGCGCGCAGCATCGTGCACGTGCGCGAGAAGGTGCATCCGTGCTCGCGCTGCGGAAACCTGTCGGAACAGGATCCGTGCGCCATCTGCCAGAGCACCCGGCGCGACGTCTCCATCATCTGCGTGGTGGAGGAGTCGTCGGACATCATGGCCATCGAGCGCACAGGGGAGTACCGCGGGCTGTACCACGTGCTGGGTGGCCGGCTGTCGCCGCTGGACGGAATCGGCCCGGCGGAGCTGAACGTGCGGCCGCTGCTGGAGCGGGTGGACGGGGGGCAGGTGGCGGAGGTGGTGCTGGCCACCAACCTGAGCGTGGAGGGCGAGGCCACGGCCAACTACCTGGGCGGCGTGCTGTCGCCGCTGGGGGTGCGGATCACCCGGATCGCGCGCGGTCTGCCGGTGGGCGGCGACCTGGAGTACGCCGACGGCGTGACCATTGCGGAGGCGATGAACGGGCGGCGGGAGCTGTAGCCGCCCGTCTCGCGCGCGGCGGGAAAGATGGACGGGGTGCCGCGAGCGATCGCGGCATTTTGTTTTTTCGTCCGCGCCCCGTTACCTTGTCGGCGTTCACCCCATCCGCCGTCCGACCCCTCATCTCCGGGTGATGGAAAGCAAGCGAATCGTACGCACCGCAGCCGTCGCTGCCCTGGCCGTCGCGGCCGCGGCCGCGGTGGGCGTGCTTCTGGTGCGCGACCAGATCAGCCGCAGCCGCCGCGACCTGTTCAGCCCCCACCCCCTGCGCCGCCTGGCGGCGCTGGAGTACCTGGGCGGCGTGCCGGCGTCGGTCGACACCGTGCTGCTGCTGCGCGACTTTCTGGCCTGGGAGCAGCGCCCCCTGCTGCGCAAGCGCGCGGCGGCGGTGCTGCAGCGGTTGGAAGACGGCCTGGCGGCACGAGAGGTAGGCTGATGGCCGGCGCGAGCAGCTGGAGCTTTGAAGAGCGCGACTTTCACCGCATCGAACGGATCCTGCAGAGCTTTCTGTACGATGCCGGGGCCCGCTGCGCCCTGCTGGTGGACCGCACCGGGCAGCTGGTGACCACGGCGGGTGAAAAGCCGGAGTTCGATTCGGTGGCGTTCGCGTCGCTGGCGGCGGCTGACTTTTCGGCCAACGACCAGTTGGCCACGATGATCGGCGAGACGGAGTTCAGCTCGCTCTTTCATCAGGGCGAAAAAGAGTCCATGTACCTGGCCGACGTGGTCAGGCGCGTGATCCTGGTGGTGCTGTTCGACAACCGCACCACGCTGGGAATGATCCGGATCAAGGTGAAGGCCGTCGTGCGGGAACTGTCGGACGTGTTCAGCGAGATGTTTGCGCGCACCGCGGCGGGGCCGCAGGGCCCGCGGGTGGAGGCCGGCTTCGCCGACGAGGCGGAGGACGAGATCGACCGCCTCTTTGGCGATCTCTAGGAGGCCCGCCCATGTCGATGATCAACTACGCCTCGCGCGAGATCAACTGCAAGATCGTGTACTACGGGCCGGGTCTGTGCGGCAAGACCACCAACCTGGAGTACGTGTACGAAAAGGTGGCGCCCAACACCCGCGGCAAGCTCATCTCGCTGGCCACGGAAACGGAGCGCACGCTCTTCTTCGACTTTCTGCCCGTCGATCTGGGCGCCATCCGCGGCTTCAAGACGCGCTTTCACCTGTACACGGTGCCGGGGCAGGTGTACTACAACGCCAGCCGCAAGCTCATCCTCAAGGGGGTGGACGGGGTGGTGTTCGTGGGCGACAGCCAGGTGGAGCGGCTGGACGCCAACATCGAGTCCATGCACAACCTGTACGAAAACCTGGCCGAGTACGGGCTGGACCTGCGCGAGATTCCGTTCGTCATCCAGTACAACAAGCGCGACCTGCCCAACATCTCGTCGCTCGACGAGCTGCAGCGTGAGCTCAACCCGAACCTGGTGCCGCACTTCGAGGCGGTGGCGGTGCGCGGGATCGGCGTGTTCGACACGCTGAAGGCGGTGAGCAAGCTGGTCATCAAGTCCCTCAGCTAACCACACCCGGCGACCCCATGGCCTGGCGCAACCTTCCCAACGCGATCACGCTGGGCCGCATCGTCCTGGCGCTGGGGGTGGCGCCCATGCTGATGACGGACCACTCCGGCTGGCGCATCGCGGCGTTCATCGTCTTTCTCGCCGCCGCCTTCAGCGACCTGTGGGACGGGCACCTGGCGCGCTCGCGCAACCTGGTGAGCGACTTCGGCAAGCTGATGGACCCGCTGGCCGACAAGCTGCTGCTGGGGCTGACCTTTGTTCCCTTCTACGTGCTGAACCACTACACGGAGCGGGAGACGCCCTTTCCCTGGCTGGGATGGACGTTCCCGCTGTGGATCGTGCTCATCATCTTCGGGCGTGAGGCGTTCATCACGGTGTTCCGCGGCTTCGCGGCGCGGCGCAACGTGATCCTGGCGGCGGGCAAGGCGGGCAAGCTCAAGGCGGTGTTCCAGAACATCTTCATCGGCGCGGCGATCCTGTGGTACGCGCTGCAGTCGGCGGCGCGCGAGCGCGGGTGGAGCGGGGGGACGTGGAGTGCCTGGGAGTGGTTCCACGCGGCCTTTACCGCCGTGACGCTGGCCATCGCGGTGGCGCTGACCGTCTACTCGCTGTACGTCTACCTGCGCGACTTCCGCAAGCTGTCCACCGGGCGGCACGCGGGGTGACGTCCACGGGGCCGGCTCGCCAGGGATGAGCGTGGCGCGGGAGCGGACGGGCGAGCTGCGCGCGGCGGACGGCGTGCGCCTGCATTACCGCTCCTGGCCGACACCTTCGGAGCGCGCGGTTCTGCTGGTGTCGCACGGGCTGGGGGAGCACGGCGGGCGGTACGCCGAGGTGGCGCGGGAGCTGACGGAGCACGGCGTCACGGTCCACGCCATCGACCACCGGGGCCACGGGCGCTCCGGCGGGCGGCGCGGCCACGTGGCGCACTTTGGCGAGTTCGTGCGTGACTTCGAAACGTTTCGCGCCGCGATCACGAAGGAGCATCCGTCGGCGCCGCTCTTTCTGCTGGGCCACTCGATGGGCGGCTTGATCGCCATCCATCACCTGCAGACGCACCCGGAGGCGGGGTACCGCGGCGCCATCCTTTCCGCGCCGCTGGTGGGGATCGCGGTGCAGGCGCCGCGGTGGAAGGTGGCGCTCTCCGGCGTGCTGTCGCGGCTGGTTCCGTGGCTGCCGTTCCACAACGAGATCGACACCGCCATGCTGTCCACGGCGCCGGGCTACGAGGATTCGTACCGCGCCGACACGCTGCTGCACAACACCATCACCCCGCGGCTGTACACGGAGATGGTGAGCGCCATCCACGGCGCGTTCGAGCGGCCGCACGGCATCCGCGTTCCCCTTCTCGTCCTGGCGCCCACGGCGGACCGCGTGGTGCTGCCCGAGGCGGTGGCGCGGTTTGCCAGCGCCTGCCCGGGTGAGGTGGAGGTGAAGCGGTACGAAGGCTTTCAGCACGAGTCGCTGAACGAAAAGGATCGCGCGCACGTGGTCGCCGACGTGACGGCGTGGCTGAACGACAGGTTCAAGGATCCAGGTTCAAGGTTCAACCAGGGGAGTGGCGAGCGGACGACCCGCCGACCTCGCTGACGTGAACCTGGGCTGGGCACTGGATCCTGCCCTTCTGCCACATTGGCGGGTGGAGGGTGGCACCTCGCTTGCCCTTTCGCGGGGGCAGACGGGCGGGATGGCTCAGCGCCCGCCGGCCCCGCGCGGGATCGGCGGGGCGCGCATTGTACCAGGCCGGTTACCATTTGGGGATGATGAGCGAGCACGACGACAACGGTTCCGCCGAGCGCCCGGACGACGCGGCGCAGGCGATTGAGAGCGACGGTCAGTCCAACGGCGTGAGCGGCGACGGCCCCGCGTTCGCCGAGGCGTCGGCGCCCGCCGGCGGCGGCGACGAGATGTCGGCGCTGCGCGAGCGGCACCTGCGCTTGGCGGCGGAGTTCGACAACTACCGCAAGCGGGTGGAGCGCGAGCGCGGCGAAAGCTGGGTGCGCGCCCAGGCGCAGCTGCTGGAGCGGCTGCTGGAGCCGCTGGACGACCTGGCGCGGGTGGCGGACTTTGACCCCGCCACCACGCCCGCCGGCGCGCTGCACGAGGGGTGCGAGATGGTGGAGAAGAAGTTCCTGCGCGCCATGGAAGCCGCGGGAATGGAAGAGATCGAGGCCGACGGCCGCCCGTTCGACCCCACCATCCACGAGGCGCTGACCACGGTGCCCGCGGAGAGCGCGGCCGACGACAACATGGTGGCGCAGGTGTACCAGAAGGGGTACCGCCTGAAAGGCGTGCTGCTTCGCCCCGCGCGCGTGGTCGTCAAGAAGCACCAGGGCTGATCCCGCGCCCGCCCGTCCCCCCCGGCGGGCGGGCGCCGTTCATCCGAGTCAGGTTCCGATGGCGACACAGACCAAGGACTTTTACCGCGTGCTGGGCGTGGCCGAAAACGCCAGCGCGGACGAGATCAAAAAGGCGTACCGCAAGCTTGCCAAGCAGTACCACCCGGACGCCAACCCCAACGACGCGGCCGCCGCGGAGCGCTTCAAGGAGCTTTCCGAGGCCAACTCCGTGCTGTCGGACGACGACAAGCGCAAGCAGTACGACCAGATGCGCAGGCTGGGGGCCTTTGGCGGCATGGGCGGCTTTCGCCCCGGCGCCGGCGGACGTCCCGGCGGCGCGCCCGGCGGCACGCAGACGTTCACCTTCGACGACCTGGAGGCGGGCGGGCTGGGCGACATCTTCGGCTCCATCTTCGACTTCGGTAAGCGCCGCGGCGGCGCGCCGAACGCGGGCGGGCCGGAGCGCGGCGAGAACATCGAGTACGCGGTGGAGATCCCCTTTCGCACGGCGGTGCGCGGCGGCAAGGTGACCATCCAGGTGCCGGTGACGGACGAATGCCCCACCTGCCACGGCTCCGGCGCCGCGCCGGGCGCCACGGTAAGCACCTGCCCCGAGTGCTCGGGAAAGGGGACGGTGACGTTCGGCGCGGGGAGCTTTGGCGTTACGCGGCCGTGCCCCATGTGCGCCGGCAAGGGCAAGGTGCCCAGCGAGCCGTGCGGCACCTGCAACGGCAACGGCCAGGTGCGCCGCCAGCGCGCGGTGAACGTCACCGTGCCGGCGGGGGTGGACACCGGGAGCAAGATCCGCCTGGCGGGGCAGGGCGAGCGCGGTGCGTCCGGTGGGCAGCCGGGCGACCTGGTGCTCACCTTCCGTGTGGAGGCCGACTCGTTCTTCAGCCGCGAGGGGCTGGACGTGGAGTGCACCATCCACGTGAACCTGGCCCAGGCCGTGCTGGGGTCCAAGGTGAAGGTGCGGACGGTGGACGGGCAGTTCGTTGTCCTCAAGGTGCCGGCGGGAACGCAGCCCGGGCGCCGCTTTCGCATCAAGGGGATGGGGGTGGAAAAGAGCGGCCGGCGCGGCGACCAGTTCGTCAAGGTGCAGGTGGACGTGCCCGATCAGCTGGACGAGCCCGCCCGCAAGGAGTTCGAGGAGTTCGCCGCCGCCGCGGGGATGCGGCACTGAGGCGGTTCAACGGGAGAATGGTGCGTAGATGAGCCAGACGTTCACGGACGAGAACCTGCTTACCTGGGAAGCGTTTGCGTCGGGAGGCCGCTTTGGCCTTTCGATCCGCCCCAAGGTGATCTTTCACTGCCTGTCGGACCCGTCGGCGCGCGCGCGCTTTGTCGAGGTGCAGGGCGACGAGGCCGACGCCGAGGAGATGATCCACGGCTCCCCCACCGCCCGCCTGCGCGAGCTGCTCAAGGAGTCGCAGGAACTGGAGTAGGCGCGTTGCGGATCGCGATGTGCCCCGGCGGTCACGCGTGAAGTGTGACCGCCATTTTTGTCGGCACCCACCGGCGGCGAATGGCGGACGGGGTGGCATCCTGTTCACCTGGCGCCCACGGCGGCGGCACCGTCGGCCGGGTGTGCACCGGCCACCGGTTAGCCCGCAACCTGGCAGACCTTCGGCCGCATCGCTGCCTGATGCTGATACGGAATCCGGAAAAACAACATCGGAAGGTACAGAGGGACCAAGAACAGCCAGAGGAACAGAGGCGATCCTTCCGTCCTCTGTTCCTCTGGCTGTTGTCTGTTCCTCTGTACCCTGGCCTCTGTTTCCCGTAGTGCGAGTTGAGGTGAGGTGTTTTCCGGATCTGGTATGAGGCAGCACACCAAGACGCGTCACGTCGTCCGGCGTGACGCGCGAGGCGGGTGAGAAACGGGAGCGATGCCGCATCGGCACCGCTCCCGTTATGCTTGGCCGTCCCTGCTCGATAGCCTTGGCGTTGCAAGGCCCGCAAAGAGCGCAATCAACAGGTTGTAATTTATGTTGGGGGTAAACATATTCGGCATGCAGGCCGAGCAGGAGTCGAATACAAGGTTCGGCGCCGCGGACTGCGCCGGGCGCACGCGCCGGGCAGGCCCCCAACGGGAAGGGATTCATGCCTGATCCAGTTTACACCGGGGTGATTCAAGACAAGGGCGGCGCCGTGTGCAACGTGCGCGGCTACGGCGCGGTGGGAGATGGCAAGACGGATGACACCGGGGCCATCCGTACCGCCATCGCGGCCGTTCCCGATGGCGGTACGCTGTACATTCCGACGGGAACCTTCCGCGTCACCCAAACCATCGACATCAATCGCGACATCAGTATCGAGGGCAGCGGCCCGGGCTCGGCCATCTGGCTGGATCTGGCCGATCCCGAGAGAACGGGTGTGGTGATCGGGCTGCGGGAGCCCGTTGCGGGGGGTGCCGACAGCGTAGCCCAGAACCAGAGCTATCGCAATTTCGGCATTTTTGGAGCGGATGGCTCGTGCCTGTACGGGCTTGCCGTGTACAACTGCAGCCGCTCGCGCTTTGACAACGTGCACGTGAGGCCCGGGTCGTCGGAGCACGCCATAGTGATCGGCGGGTGCTTCGGGACGCACTTCAACTTCATCGTCCAGAAGAACATCCCCTATGGCTATCCCCCCGAATCCGGAGGGTGGAACGGCGCGGGGATCCTGGTGGTGGGAGCCGGCTTTCCGACGCCTACCAGCATGCCTACCAACGCCTGCTCCTTTGACTGCATCGTGGAAGGCGGCGTGGGGGGCGGACTGGCGTTTCAGCCGCAGCCGGTGCAGGGGGGCGACAACGCGATCACGGGCATGTACGAGGGTTTCACGCAACCGCAGGGTTCGGTGTACGGCACCGGCTACGGCCTGCTGATCGAGGGCTGCATCGGGTTCACCCTGTACAACCTGCACGTGGAGGCCAGCCACAACGGCACCCTGATCACCGACAGCACCACGTTCACGGTCCGCGACTCGGGCTTCTTCAGCTCGGCTCTGGCCAAAGAAACGCTGACCGTGCAGAACTGCTCGGACTTTGTCATCGACCGCGTTCTGGCGGGGTGCCTTACCATCGACGCCGCCTGCTCGCAGTACCAGGTGGGGAACGTGGGGGGCGGGCCCAAAGCCCCGTACTCCCAGCCGCGCGTACAGAACTGCTTCGTCACCATGTTCGAGAACCCCGACACGGGCGGCGTGATCGCCTCGTCGGGCATGGCGCGCTTCGCGGCGGAGAACCTGGTGCCCAACGGCGACCTGTCGCGCTGGCCGCTGGGCTTTGCCTACATGGGCGTGCAGCCCGGGCTGGAGCGTACGGGCCTGGGAGCGGCCGACCCCACCTGCAGGTTCAACCCGTACGCGGCCAAAGTCACCGGGGCGGCCGCAAGCGGCGGGTCCACCCAGGCCGTCCTGGTGGTCAACGTGCCCAATTCTACGCTGTACGTGGGGCAGCCGGTGACGATCTGGGCCGACATCAAGCGGGTTTCCGGCGCGGAGATTTCGCTGGGCGTATACGATGCCGTACTGGAGGAGTCGTACCTGCCGGCCACCGTGCCCCGCACCGAGACCGCCTGGGTACGCGTGGCGGTGACCTATTATCCCCAGGACCCCCAGACGACGCCGCATCCCTGGAGCATCGTGATCTCGCCGGGGGATGACCAGGCCTACGAGTATTACCTGGGCGGCGTGGGAGCCCTGGTGGGGGTGGCGGCGCCCATGGGCGTGCAGTCGGCGCCGGCCTCGTTTCCGCAGGGGGTGCAGGTGCTTGGGAAAGTCATCTCGTACGGTACGGCGGCGCCAGGCGCCGGAGACTGGCAGCCCGGCGACATCATGTACAACGCCGCGCCGCAGCCGGGCGGCTATGTGGGATGGGTCTGCACGGCGGGCGGCTCGCCGGGCACGTGGAACTCCTTTGGCGCTATCTCTGCCTGAGGCAGCGCACCGCGTCGCGTCGTCCAGCACGGGAGTGGCGCGGTATCGGTACTGCTCCCGTGATCGGCGCCGCCGCGCCAATCCGTAGACCCGTTACGACAGGAGGATGACGTGAAGCGCATTTCCGGAGGAACCCGGTCGATTTTTGCGCTGGCCGTCGCGGCCGCGCTTGGCTTTGGAGCCACACAGGCGATGGCGGCGCCGGGCTCGGCGCGCCCGCTGGCGTGCAACAAGATCTACAGCGCCTGGTGTGAGAATGGCGCGGCGGGCGCCTGCGCCAACTACTGCACATCCCTTGGCTTTGCGGGATCGCAGTGTGCGAACGATCCCAATCGCCCGCGCAGCTGCTGCAGCTGCTACTGAGCGCACATCGCAGGACAATGAAACGGGGGCGGCACCGTACCTGGTGCCGCTCCCGTTTTTCGTTCAGCCGGCAACCTCTACGTTGCGTACTTACGTTACAAGGCATAAATTGAGAAGTGCGTCAACCACCCCATTTCCATGAGGAGCCGCGATGTCCGCAACGCTTCGTACCATCCTCCGCACCAGAGCCGTAGCCGTCCTCACCGCGCCGCTGCTCCTGGGCTCTCTTGCGCCAGGCGTAAAGGCAGCCTCGAGCAGTGATGCGGCGGCGGATCGCGTAGAGTACAAGTACCTCTACAAGGATGCGACGTACTCGAACACGGTGGGCATCGCTTATGGATTTTGCGACGGCGATTACATCCTGCACTCCGGCTACGAGACTCCGTACGTGGTGGTCGCCCAGTGGTATCCCTGCCCCTGATGCGGGTTGGGGTGCGGTAGGGGAGAAACGGGAAAGGGCACCGCTCCCGATCGCCGTACGAACGATGGAGACAGCTCGCATGGCGCCGTAGCGCTGGATGCGTTCGTTGTTGATACCGGCGCCAATCCCTAGTTCGTCACGATGGAATACGGCCGCCGTGTCCGGTGATCACCGCCGCGGCGCCAGGCAACGAACCCGCTACGCGAAGAGGATGACATGACGCGAAATTTCCGCCGCATACGGCCGCTGTTCACGTTTGCCATCGTCACCGCGCTGGGCTTCGGAGCGACGCAAGCCGTCGCCGAGCCCGGTCCCGTGAACGCCGCGGCTCCCGTGTGCACACGCTGGTACTACGGCGTCCCCTGCGCGCAGGGGTCCGCCACGCTCTGCGCGAACTACTGCTCGCAACTCGGTTTCGCGAACTCGGCCTGCGAAGACGAGTACGGCCGGTCGCGCAGCTGCTGCGCCTGCAGCAACTGAGCGGTCCTTCCCAAGGCAGCGCGAAAACGGGAGCGGCGCCACACGGCACCGCTCCCGTTCTGTTGTGTTGGGCGGTTTGCTCGACCGGGTCAGAGCAGGTCGCGGAACTGCTCGGGAGTGAGGCCGGCGTCTCGCGCGATACCGCCCATCGTGAATGCGTTCACCGGGTTGTTGCGGGGGATGACCACGATCCGGTCGCCGTTTGACATCACCACGTGATTTCCCTGCCGGACGATCCCGAAGCCTGCCTTCTCGAGCGCGCGAATCGCATCCAGATGATTGATCCCGGAATCTTGCCCCACTAGGCAGCCACCTCTACTTCCCGTACCTCGCGACCCTGAGTGATTTCGTCCACGGCCGCCAGATACTCCTGGATCGCATCCTGGATGTTCTCCAGTGCCTCGTCTTCGGTGTCACCCTGAGACCAGCATCCTGGAAGCCCGGGGCAGTTGACGCTGTACCCCTCTTCGGACTTCTGCAACACGACTTTGTAGATCACGGCCGCTCTACCTGTGAAGGGTTCCGTTCGTCCGTCAAAGCTACGATGCGATGCGCCCGCCTCCAAGCACCACCTCGCCGCTGAACATCACGGCGGACTGGCCGGGGGTCACGGCGCGCTGCGGCTGGTCCAGCGCCAGGCGCACCACGCCGTCCGTCACCGACTCCACGTGCCCGGGGACGGCCGGGGCGCGATGGCGCAGCTGCACGTGCACGGCGTCGCCGGCGGCGGGGGGCGCGGCCAGCCAGTTCAGCTCGCCGATGGCCACTTCGCCGCGCAGCAGGTCGTCCGCGGTGCCGACGACCACCTCGCGGGTCTCCGGCCGCGTGCCGACCACGTACAGCGGCAGTGACCGTCCGCCGCCCAGGCCGCGGCGCTGGCCCACCGTATAGCGCGCATAGCCGTCGTGCTCGCCGATCACCTCGCCCGACGTGGTCACCAGCGCGCCGGGGGAAAGGGCGGCGTGGTCGGTGCCCAGCCGCTTGCCCAGGAATCCCGCGTAATCGCCGGTGGGGACAAAGCAGATCTCCATGCTCTCCGGCTTTTCGGCGGTGGACAGGCCCAGCTGGCGCGCCATCTCGCGCACCTCGGGCTTGGTCAGCTCGCCGACGGGGAACATGAGCTTGGGAAGCATCTCCGGCGGCAGCGCCCACAGAAAGTACGATTGGTCCTTCTTGGGATCCATCCCGCGCAGCAGAACGGCCTGCCCACGCGCGTCCGTCCCCATTCGCGCGTAGTGGCCCGTGGCGATGAAGTCGCAGCCCAGCATGGCGCCGCGGCGCAGCAGGTCGCGGAACTTGGTGTTGCCGTTGCAGCGCACGCACGGATTCGGCGTGCGGCCGGCGGCGTATTCGCTCACGAAGTCGTCGATCACGTCGCGCGTGAACTCGCGCTCCACGTCGAACACGTAGTGCGGAATGCCCAGCCGGTCGGCCACCCTGCGCGCGTCCATGATCCCGTCCAGGCCGCAGCACGACCGGGTGGGACCGTCCGCCTGCGCGTCGGCCTCCGAGTAGCAGAAGGTCTTCATCGTCACGCCGATGACGGTGTGCCCCTGCTCCACGAGCAGCGCCGCCGCCACCGACGAGTCCACGCCGCCCGACATGGCGACGAGGACGGTCTTCTTCTCCATCTGATCTTCCTGAACTGCTGGATTTGGGCGGGGGCCCTCACCCGCTCGCTTAGGCTCGCACCCTCTCCCGCAAGCGGGAGAGGGTATAAACTTCGATCCCGCCGCGACTCTCCGTCGAGCGGGTCACTCTTCCCGCGCTTCGGAAACAGACCGCGGCAGTGCTGGTCATCCCCTCTCCCACGCAGTTTGTGGGAGAGGGGCAGGCGGGGAACGAGCCGGGGTGAGGGCCCAAGCGGCCCGCGCCCCTACGCCCGCAACCGCTCCACCACGCGCGGAAACACCTCCACCACGCGCTCGATCTCCTCCGCCGTCGTGTCGCGGCCCAGGGAAAAGCGCACGGACGGGCCGGCGATCTCCGCGGGCAGGCCCATCGCCAGCAGCACGTGCGACGGTTCCACCGCGCCGCTGCTGCACGCCGAGCCGGACGAGGCGGCGATCCCCTCCAGGTCCAGCGCCATCAGCAGCATCTCCGGGTCCGCGCCGGGGACGGACAGGTTGCTGATGGTGGGCAGGCGCGGCGCGGCGGCGGCGTTGATCCGTAGCCCGGGTACGCGCTCGCACAGCCCCGCCTCCAGCCGGTCCCGCAGCGCGCCGATGCGCGCCATCGTCTCCTCCCGCTCCGCCTCCGCCAGCTCCGCCGCCACGGCGAACGCCATGGCGGAAGCCACGTCCTCCGTCCCCGGGCGCAGGCCGCGCTCCTGCCCGCCGCCGTGCAGCAGGGGATGCAGCCGGGTCCCACGCCGCGCGAACAGCACGCCCGCGCCGCGCGGCCCGCCCAGCTTGTGCGCGCTAAAGGCCAGCGTATCCACCGGCACCCGGTCCACCCGCACCGGTACCTTGCCCAGCGCCTGCACCGCGTCGGAGTGAACGGTGACCCCGGCCGCCGCGCAGATCTCCGCGATCCGCTCCACCGGCTGGATGGCCCCCACCTCGTTGCTCGCCCACATCACCGCGACCAGCGACGGCGCCGCCTCCCGCACGATCTCCGCGAGCGCGTCCACGTCCACGACGCCGTGCGCATCCACCGGAATGATGCGGAGCCGGCCGTCGTCCCCCGCGGCAGCCTTTGCGGCGGAGAGCACGGCCTTGTGCTCGATGGCGGAGCAGGCGACGGGGCCGGCATCCGCCCGCGCGCGGCCCAGGACGGCCAGGTTGTCCGCCTCCGTGCCACCGCGCGTAAAGACGATCTCCGCCGGCGACGCGCCGATGACGGCGGCAAAGCGGGCGCGGGCGTCTTCAAGCGTGGCACGCGCTTCGCGGCCCCAGCGGTGCACGCTGGACGGGTTGCCCCAGCGTTGCGCGAGCACGTGGAGCATGGCCTCGCGCGCTTCGGGGCGCAGCGGCGTGGTGGCCGCACAGTCCAGGTACACCGGATCGGGCATGGTCGGCGGGCGCGGGTGAACCGGGTTGATAAACGCAAGCGCGGATTAGGTTTCGCTGGCGTCCGCGTCGGCCGACTGAACACTTGAAGCGCCACCGGGTCCGCGCTACATTGCGCCGATAGATCCGATCATCCGCACAGGTGCCCGATGCGCATGATTCCGCCGCTTCCGGAGAGCCGCCCGGCCACCTTCCGAACCACCGTCCACGGCACGGTGTTCGGCGAGCGCGCGACGGTCGTAGATCACGTGGCGCAGGGCGAAGAGCTCATCCTGATCCCCGATCCGCCCATGGAAGACGATCCGATGGTGTGGGTGCACTCGCGCGGCGGGGACCCGCTGGGGCACCTGCCGCCGGAGATCAACCAGTGGCTGGCGCCGTGGCTGCTGCGCGGCGGCTCCGCCCGGGCCACGGTGGTGCGCGTGCACGGCAGCGATGTGCCCAGCTGGAAGCGGCTCATCATCGAAGTTCATTGCGCGGAGGCCTGACCCCGCATACTATTGGATCGAGGGGCCGGTCTCATAGTGTCGCACTGCGCCTCGAGCGCCTTAAAACACCTTGGGACGTGCGGGAAACCGCTAAGCCCGTCATGGCGGCAGAGGCCGGTCCCTCACTCCGGGCGCGGGTGATCCACACGGATCCCCGCGCCCGACCCGTTTGGTGAACGGGTGAACGGGTGAACGGGTGACGCCGGAACGGCACCGATCACCACAGCTCCGGCAGCGCTGCCGCACTGTCGATGAGGTGCGTGTGCGGGGCCTGCTCCAGCCGCTCGCGCGGATGCGCGCCGCCCAGCACGCCCACGTTCCATCCCACGGCCGCGTTCCATCCCGCCCGCAGGTCCAGCTCCGTATCCCCCACGTTCACCACGCGGTGCACGGACGTGGCGCCGGCCGCCTCCATCGCGCGGAAGATGAGGTACGGTGCGGGACGGCCTCGCGGCACCTCGTCGCCGCAGACCACGGCCTCCACCACACCGTCCCGCCAGCCGAGCGCGTCCAGCAGCAACTCCGCGATCGAGCGGTCGAAGCCGGTATTCAGCGCGATCCGCACATCCCGCCGCCGCAGCCAGTCGAACGCGTCCTCCACGCCCTCCACCGCGCGGACACCGGCGCGGTAGCGCTCCGCCAGCGCCGCGCGGAACTCGTCGTACACCTCGTCCACCAGCGACGGCAGCGCGTCCGGCTGGTGGCGCGTCACCAGGGTGCGGATGACCTCGTGCTTGGAGGCGCCGCGGACGCCGGCAAGCTCTTCGTCCGTCACCGCGACGCCGTGGGCGGCCAGCGCCGCGCGGAACGCCGCCGGCACCTCGCCTCCGTCGTGCACGGTGGTGCCGGCCATGTCCAGCACCACCAGCTCCACGTCGCGGACCGGGACGGCCGGCGGATCGGTCATCAGATGCTGCGCACGGGGAGAGCCACCACGTCATCTACCTGCATGGTCTCGACGACGTGGAACGGCTCGCCGTACTCGGTGCGGATGAGCGAGCCGTAGCGGGCGGCGTGCATGCGCACCTGGTCGTACAGCGGGCGGTCGCCGCCGGGATACACCTCGCCGCCCCACGTTTTGCCGTCGAACTGCGAGCTGTAGCACCTCACCGCCTCCATCTTGGTTTCCATGAAGTCGGTGATGTCGACCACAAAGCTGGGTTTGACCGGGTCTTCGCGATAGGTGAGCGCGTAGAGCAGCTTGTGCGGCCGGTGCGGCGCGCCGGGAACGTCCAGCTTCGACAGGCCGGCAAGAAAGCTGGCGTCGTACGCCAGCTGCGAGGCGATGCGGTGGTCGGGATGGCGCCCGGTCATGTACGGCAGGATGACGACGCGCGGCCGGAACGCCCGGATGAACGCCGCCACGATGCGCCGCGTCTCGGGCGTGTTCTCCAGCCCCGCGTCCGGCAGCCCCGCGTTGCGCCGTGCGGTGACGCCCAGGATCTTCGCCGCCGCGTCGGCCTCTTCGCCGCGCAGCTGGGCGCTGCCGTCGGTGCCGCGCTCGCCGGCGGTCAGGTCCAGGATGCCGGTGCGGTACCCCTGCGCCGCCGTCCTGGCCATCGTGCCGCCCACCAGCAACTCCACGTCGTCACGATGCGCGGCGATGGCGAGCAGGTCGACCGGCGGGGCCGGGGGCTGGGAGGTGTCGATATCGGTCATCGGAAGATGATCTCGGTGGTTGATTGAGGCTCGGCGACATGCATCGGACCGGCGCCCGCCGGGGTGCCCCTCCCCCGGCCCCTCCCCGTTCGTTCCTCACGGAGAGGGGAGAAGTCGATCCCGCCGCG
>NZ_JBMDXM010000027.1:0-21434 GCF_048594345.1 Longimicrobium sp. | reverse complement strand
TGCGCCTCGTTCGGACGAAACACGGTAGGTGCAGGGGCGGCGGGGAGAGGGGGACCGCTGTCTAAATCACAATATAGCATTGACTTAGGCAATATCCAAGAAGAATCTGCAGAAACCCAAGAGGCTTTTTAGACTGGACTCGGAGTTGTCTCGTGCGGTTCCCTCTGCCTGTGTGGTACGGGTCTTGGAAGGATGAGCCTCACACAGAGTCAACAGGGTCAACAGAGTTTCTTCGGGGCGTTTCCTCGGCGGCCACAGTGCGAAGCCGGATGCCGGAGTGTCGGGTGCAGGGGGCGGCTGTCGGCGAGGCACTCACTTTTGTAAGGGTGTAGGGAACGCGAAAGAGACGGAATGCGGCAGGGAGCCATCCGCATTTTTTTGAAAAGCATGTGGATCGGTGGATGCTGTCCGCCGTGCGGCGGAAGCGTGTCGATCGCACCACCTGATGCGCGATCTGGAGAACCCTCCATTCACTCCACGATCAGCGAGCGCGCCCGATGAGCTTCGCTCGGTGAGCAACGTAGCAAGGCAAAAAGCCGGAGACACGGACGAGGTCATGAGTCTCCGTGTTTCTGGCTTTATCCGTACCCCATTGTCGATGGATTTTTCCGGGATCCCGGAAAAGGTGCGCGTTTTGCGCTCGGCGCGGCGACAACACAGCGCCCACCGGAGCCGATGCCCGCAGACTCCCGCTACCTACCGATCGAAGACCACGGCATCATCGGCGACCTGAACACGGTCGCGCTGGTGGGGCTGGACGGCGCCATCGACTTTTTTTGCGCGCCGCGCTTCGACTCGCCGTCCGTGTTTGCGTCGCTGCTGGACGCGGAGCGCGGCGGCGCGTTTCGCATCGATCCGCAGCTGGGCGACGATGCGCGGCGCAAGCAGCTGTATCTGCCGGAAACCAACGTCCTCCTTACCCGAACCCTGAGCGCCGACGGCGTCGCCGAGATCAGCGACTTCATGCCCATGGGCGAGACGGAGGGCGTGCGGCGGCTGGTGCGGCGCGTAAAGGCGGTGCGCAGCAGCGTGAAGTTTCGCCTGCGCTGCTCGCCGCGCTTTGGCTACGGCGCCGTGCACCACCGCGCGGAGCAGGATGGCGAGGACGGCGTCGCGTTCGTCCCCGACGACGCGGAGGCGGCGGGACTGGCGTTTCTGCGGCTGCGCGGGTCGGTGCCGCTGCGCATCGAGAACGGCGACGCGGTCGCGGAGTTCGAGCTGGCGCACGAGAAGAGCGCGACCTTCATCCTCGAAGCATCCTCCCGGCCGGGCGCGGGGCCGCACGCCAGCCAGCGCTACGCCGCGGACGCCTTCAAGCGCACCGTGAACTTCTGGCGCACGTGGATCGGCCGCAGCACCTACAAGGGCCGCTGGCGCGACGAGGTAAACCGCTCGGCGCTGGTGATGCGGCTGCTGGTGTCACAGGAGCACGGCTCGCTGATCGCGGCACCCACCTTCGGGCTGCCGGAGAGCATGGGCGGGGCGCGCAACTGGGACTACCGCTACACCTGGGTGCGCGACGCCGCGTTCACCCTGTACTCGCTCATTCGCCTGGGGCTGACGGACGAGACGGGGCGGTTCATCCACTGGATCGCGGACCGCGTGGCGGAAGAGGGCGACGGCGTGCCGCTGCAGCCGCTGTACGGCCTGGACGGCCGGCACCTGCTGCCGGAATCGGAGCTGACGCACCTGGAGGGGTACCGCGGCTCGCGCCCCGTGCGCGTGGGCAACGGCGCCGCGGTGCAGCTGCAGATGGACATCTTTGGCGCGCTGATGGACTCGGTGTACCTGTACGACAAGTACGGCGAGCCCATGTCGTACGACCTGTGGAACACGCTGACGGGCGTGGTGGACTGGGTGTGCGAGAACTGGCGCCGCCCGGACCACGGCCTGTGGGAGATCCGCCGCGGCGAGCAGGCGTACCTGAGCTCGCGGGTGATGTGCTGGGTGGCGGTGGACCGGGCGATCCGCCTGGCGCAGCACCGCTCGCTCCCGGCGCCCATGGTGCGGTGGCTGGAGGTGCGCAACACCATCTACCGCAGCGTGTTCGACGAGTTCTGGAACCCCCGCAAGCGCGCCTTTGTGCAGACCCCGGGGTCGGACGTGATGGACGCCAGCTGCCTGCTGATGCCGCTGCTGCGCTTCATCAGCCCCAACGACCCGCGCTGGGTGCAGACGATGAACGCGGTGCGGCGCGAGCTGGTAGAAGACTCGCTGGTGCGCCGCTACGCCATCCGCGGCGGCGAGACGGACGGCTTCACGGACGAGGAGGGGACGTTCACCATCTGCTCATTCTGGTACGCCGAGTGCCTGTCGCGCGGCGGCGACCTGCAGCAGGCGCGATTCGTGTTCGAAAAGATCCTGAGTTACGCCAACCACGTAGGCCTCTTCGCCGAGGAGCTGGGGCCCAGTGGCGAGCACCTGGGCAACTTTCCCCAGGCGTTCACGCACCTGTCCCTGATCAGCGCCGCCTACGACATCGACCGGCGGCTGGATTCCGCGGGGTGGGGGGCGTAGGGGGGATCGAAGGATTCAGGGCGCTTCGACTCGCATCGAACTGTCGTCCGACGCGGTGCCCCTCCCCCGGCCCCTCCCCGTTCGTTCCTCACGGAGAGGGGAGAAGTTCGAGCCCGCTACGACAAGGTGCGTCGCACCTCCCTCCCCCGCGCAGTTTGCGGGGGAGGGCCGGGGAGGGGGGCGGCCCACCATTCCGCACCATCCTGTTCGAAGCGCAGCTATCCCAGCCCAACACCCAACCTCCCCCGGCAGTTTCGGGGGAGGTGGGCGAGTGGTGCTCGCCCGGAGGGGGCGCCGCCCTCGCGCCCAACCGTCCGAACCGCATCGCCGTCCGTGCCGTGTATCCCCCCTCCCGCGCGGTTTGCGGGAGGGGGTGGCGCGCTCCTCAGGCGCCGCCGGGGGAGGGCCCCGGCGCGGTTCTTGACCCTTCGTTCCGCGTATCCCTTTCCACCCAGAGGCAACATGGAAAACTGGAAGCGGTGGCTCCGGATCGGCGTGCTGCTGGTCGTCGCCTGGTTCGTGCTCAAGATCGTGTTCAAGATCGTGTTCAACGTGGTCGGCTTTCTGGTGCACCTGCTGGTGATCGCCGGGCTGATCTTCATCCTCTACTCCGTCGTCACGCACTTCATGGGCGGCACGCGGCGGAAGGTCTGAACGGCAGTGCCCAGGATCAGGTGCCCAGGATCGCGGGTCTTGATCCTGGGCACCTGATCCTGGTTTCTTTCCCCCCGGCACACTTGTTCCGTAGACACACGCAGTCTGGCACTTCGCCATCTCTCTGCCCTGGAGCGCATCTCGTGCGTCTGCGGACGTTTGCGGCCATCGCCGCGGGGCTCGCCTGCGTGGCGGCTCCCTTCCCTTCGGCGGCGCAGGACACCACGGTGGTCGCCGGTGCGCACTACCGCGGCGGCGCCTTTTCGCGCGTGTTCAACGGCGAGGAGTACCGCGCCGAGTGGACCACGCCCATCCGCGTCCCCTTTCTCGATCCCACCACCTTTGCCGGCGGGCTGACCGTCGAGCAGGCGGGCGGCGGGCTGGCCACCGAGTCGCTGCGCATGCTGGGCGCCGACGGCCGCGAGTACGTCTTCCGCTCGCTGGACAAGAACGCCGAGCGCGGCCTGCCGGAAGATCTGCACGGCAGCTTTGTGGACTGGATCGTCCAGGACCTGGTGAGCGCCAAGCACCCGGGCTCGGCGCTGGTGGTGCCCACGCTGCTGGAGGCGGTGGGCGTGCTGCACGTGACGCCGGTGATGTACGTGATGCCGGACCACCCGTTCCTGGGCGAGTTCCGCGACCAGTTTGCCGGGCGGCTGGGACAGGTGGAAGAGCGGCCGGTAGACCGCGAGGTGGATGAGGACGCGCCCAACCGCCGCCTCCCCGCGCGCTCCTTCGCCGACGCGGACCGTGTGGTGGGGTCCGAGCGGCTGCTGGAGCGGCTGGAGGAGGATCCCGATGAGCGCGTGGACAGCCGCGACTACCTGACCGCGCGGCTGGTGGACCTGATCACGGGCGACTGGGACCGCCACAACGACCAGTGGCGCTGGGCCGGCTTCAAGCGCGGCGACCGCTGGACCTGGCGCCCCATCCCCCGCGACCGGGACAACGCGTTCTCGGACTACGAGGGGATCTCGTCCGCCACCGGGCGCGCGTTCGTTCCCACGCTCACCCGCTTTGGCCCGCGCTGGTACGACAGGCCGGGGCTCATCCACCTGTCCTCCGAGCTGGACCGGCGGCTGCTGGCCGACCTGGACCGCGCCGCGTGGGACAGCGTGACTGCCTCCGTGCGCGCCCGCATCACCGACGCCGTCATCGCCCGTGCCGTGGGCGGGCTGCCGCGCGAGTACCAGCCCGTGGGCGGCGAGGAGCTGGCGGGATCGCTCCGCTGGCGGCGCGACCGGCTGGACGAGATGTCGGGCTGGTTCTACGGCCAGCTGGCCAGCGACGTGGACGTGCGCGGCACCGACGAAGCGGATCGCGCGGAGATCGAGCGGCTGGCGGACGGATTGGTGGACGTGCGGCTGTTCGCCTCTCCGGAGGCGCGCACACCCTACTTCCGCCGCCGCTTTCTCCCCGCGGAGACGCGGGAGGTGCGCGTCTACCTGCACGGCGGCGACGACCGCGCGACGGTGACGGGCACCGCGCCGCACAGCATCCAGGTGCGGCTGATCGGCGGGGGCGGGGACGACGAGCTGGTGGATGAATCCTCCGCAGGCGGCGGGCGGATGACCGTGTTTCACGACGACCGCGGCGACAACCGCCTCACCCCCGGCCGCGAGGCGCGGGTGGATACGCGCGAGTACGATCCCGCTCCCGTCCGCCCGCCCTGGGGCAATCCGCCCCCGCCGCGCGACTGGGGAAGCGACTTTGCGCCGGTATCGCCCTGGGCCGTCTGGGAGTCGAACGTGGGTCCGGTCCTGTCCGTTGGGCCGGTGTGGACGCGCTACGGATTCCGCCGGCAGCCGTACGCGCGGCAGATCAGCCTGCGTGCGCTCTACGCGCCGCTGGAAGACGGATTCGGCGTGGAGGGGATCGCGGACTTCAAGCGGACGGGGACGGGCGGCGGGCTGCGGCTGGCGGGCGGGGCGCGCACCTTTCAGCTCACCCGCTTTCACGGCTTCGGCAACGATTCGCCGGGCGAGACCGAGGAAGTCTACGAGGTCACCAGCAGTGAGCTGCGCGCGGAGGCGCTGTGGTACGGGCCGATCGGACGCCGCGCGGCGTACCGCTTCGGGCCCGTGGTGCGCGCACTGGACCCGCGGGAGCCGGCGTTCGGTGGGGTGGCGGAGCCGCGGGGAGCGGATGCGTGGATGGGCGCCGGGCTGCTGGCCGACGTGCGCTTGGACGGGCGCGACACGCTGGCGGTCACGCGGCGCGGATGGTGGCTGGGCGCGCGGGCAAAGGGCTATGCGACCGACCTGACTCCGTTCGGTTCCGTGGCTGGCGAGGCGCGGACGTACCTGTCGCTGGGTGCGGGGCCCATCCTGGCCCTGCGCGCCGGCGGCGAGATGGTGCAGGGCAACTTTCCGTTCCACGAGGCGGCCTTCCTGGGCGGGCCGGGCTCGCTGCGCGGCTACCCGTTCCAGCGCTTCGCGGGTGATGCGGCTGCGTTCGGCAGCGCGGAGCTGCGCCAGCCGCTGGGTCAGGTAAAGCTGCTGGTGCGTGGCCGCCTGGGCGTTTTTGCCCTGGCCGACGCCGGCCGCGTGTGGATGAACGACGATTCGCCCGGCGGCTGGCACACGGACTACGGCGGCGGCCTCTGGTTCGAGACGCTGGGCTACGCCGGCACCCTCACCATCGCGCAAGGCGACGTGACACGCTGGTACCTGGGCATCGGCTTGCCGTACTGAGGTTCGGGAGCGATCGAGAGGCCTGTCACTGTTGTATCGGAATGATGATGATGCCCGACGGGCATTCCGCCGTTCGCGGCGCGTTTTGCGCGCGGGACGGAGGTCCGCCAGGCCATCATGCTGAGAGCCCCGCCCGGCGCGTGCAAAGCGAGCCGGGGCGGGGCTTCTCGCGATTCGAAGCGCGGGCGTGGCCACAGTGGATGAATGGCGGCGGGCGAGCTACACGGCTGGCGCGATTCGTGAACGGACGGCGGCGGATGGGGAGAGATTTCGGGAGGAACGGCGGCATGGATGGCGTGTACAGCATCCACCCGCCGTCCGGCGGCATCTCTGCGCAGTGAACGCCCGCGGCACGCGACGTATTCCATGCAAGAATCCTCCACTCCTCCGGTGTCCGGCTCCGCGAGCGGCCCAGACGGCCTTGTCGAGCGCCGCGCGCCCGCGCCCGTGGACCACGCGCGCGGCGCCATGAGCACCGGCCGCTGGATGTGGGAGTGGACCAAGGCCATCAGCACGGCCATTCTCCTTTTCCTTACCGTCCGCACCTTTCTGGTAGAGGCCTTCAAGATCCCCACGGGGTCGATGGAAGGCACCCTGCTCATCGGCGACTTTCTGCTGGTCAACAAGGCCGTGTACGGCGCTGAGATCCCGCTGACCCACCGCCGCCTTCCCGCCTTCTCCAACCCTGGGCGAGGCGACGTGGTGGTGTTTCTGCCGCCGCACGATCCGCACAAGAACTACGTAAAGCGCATCGTGGGCGTTCCCGGCGACACGCTGGAGATGCGCGACAAGGTGCTGATGCGCAACGGTGTGCGGCAGGACGAGCCGTACGCGCGCCACACCGACCCGCTGGGCGACCAGGCGGACCCCAAGATGCTGTGGCAGCTTGACCACACCCTGGACCGCGCCCTCACGTGGCGCACCTACCATCCGTCGCGCGACAACTGGGGCCCGCTGGTGGTGCCGCCGGGCAAGTTCTTCGCGCTGGGCGACAACCGCGACCGGTCCGAAGATTCGCGTTACTGGGGGTTTCTTGACCAGAGCGCGGTCAAAGGGCGGCCCATGTTCGTGTATTACTCGTTTGAACACGATTTGGCCAACGCGCTTCCCTGGCTTACCAGCGTGCGCTGGGACCGGATTGGCTCCATCATCCGCTGAACACCGTTCGGCAATAAATTGTGTCGCCGGTGGCCCAAAATAGCCGTTTCAATGCTGATTTGGTGCCGATTTCATGGTTGGGCCGAAAAAGTTCCCCCGGGGGGTTGACACCACACTCCCGCCTTTCCATGTTCCGTGCAGTTAAACGTCCGGTGCGGGAAAGTATGTCCCACCTCTCGGTTTGCGCACAGGGTAAGTCGCGCGTCCCCACCGGGTTTCCGCACCTCACGGCACCCTCGCTTCCGTCTCCCGGAGCACGCCGATGTCGTTCAGCCCTCCCAAGAAAATCCAGGCCGAGTCCGAGTCGCTGGACCAGTACCTTCGCGAGATCAGCGCGTATCCGCTGATTGACCGCGAGGCGGAATGCCGCCTTGCCGGGCAGATTCGCGAGGGCGACCCCCTGGCCCTGGAAAAGCTGGTGCGCGCCAACCTGCGCTTCGTGGTCGCCGTGGCCAAGAAGTACCAGAACCAGGGCGTGTCGCTGGCGGACCTGATCAACGAAGGCAACATCGGCCTCATGCGGGCCGCCCGAAAGTTCGACGAGACCAAGGGGATCAAGTTCATCTCCTACGCGGTCTGGTGGATCCGGCAGGCCATCCTGCAGGCGCTGGCCGAGCAGTCGCGCATCGTGCGTGTGCCGCTGAGCCGCGCGGGGGCGGTGCACCGCATCGGCAAGCGGTCCAGCGCCATGACGCAGGAGCTGGGTCGCGAGCCCACGCTTACGGAGATCGCGGCCGAGCTGGAGGTGCCCGAGGACGAGATCAGCCACGCGCTGGCCATGTCGCAGGTGTACCTTTCCCTCGACGCCCCGCTGGTCCCCGGCGAAGACGGGCAGCTGCTGGACTACCTTTCCGACGCTCTCTCCCCCGGCCCCGACGACGAGGTTTACGACTCGGCCCTCAAGCGCACCATCGACGATGCGCTGGGCACGCTGTCGGAGCGCGAGGCCAAGGTGCTGCGCCTGTACTTTGGCCTGGGCGACACCGAGCCCATGACGCTGGAGCAGATCGGCGAGAACTTTGGCATTACGCGCGAGCGGGTGCGGCAGATCAAGGAAAAGGCCCTGCTTCGTCTGCGCCATCAATCCCGCGCCCGCTTCCTGGAAACGTTCCTGACCTGATCACGATCTCCACGCAATCAGAAAAACCCTCTCCCGGCTTCCGGGGGAGGGGTTTTGCTTATCCCTAACCATCGCATTTCATCCCCAGACTTCCAGAGATTTGGGCCTCACACGGAGTCAACGGAGTTAACGGAGTTTTCTCGTGCCGATCCCCGAACGCTGTGCCAAATCATCGGTTCGGGATGTGGAGGAAACGAGAAGAGCCTTCTGTTTGCACGGGCAACTCCGTTAACGCCGTTGACTCCGTGTGAGGCTTATCTTTTTCGTTGATGTGCACGCGCGCAGGTTGCCCCGCGCGGCGCGGTTCGCCTACATTGGCGCTCGCGAGCCCAACTGCTACGGACCCGACATCCGACGGATAGAACGATGGCCAAGACCTCTACCTTCGACATCACCTCCAGCGTAGACCTGCAGGAGGTGGACAATGCCGTAAACCAGGCGCACAAGGAAGTGGCCCAGCGCTACGACTTCAAGGGCGCCACGGTCGAGATCGAGTTCAGCAAGAAGGACGGAACGCTCAAGCTGCTGGCCGACGACGAGTACAAGCTCACCGCGCTGGTCGACATCATCCAGAGCAAGCTCATCAAGCGCGGGGTGCCCATCCGCAACCTGGACTACGGCACCGTGGAGCAGGCGTTTGGCGGCAAGGCGCGGCAGACCATCACCCTGGTGCAGAGCATCAGCACCGAAAAGGGCAAGGAGATCGTCAAGTCCATCAAGGAGGGCGGCTTCAAGAAGGTGAACGCGCAAATCCAGGACGAGCAGGTGCGCGTGAGCAGCGCCAGCATCGACGACCTTCAGGCCGTGATCGCGCACCTCAAAAAGCAGGACTTCGGGCTGGAGCTTTCGTTCGGCAACTTTCGCTCGTAAAAACGCCAACGCCCCCGCGCCCGGACCGGACGCGGGGGCGTTGCATCAGACAAGCGCTCAGTTAGGCCCTTCGGTAAGGTCGCCCTGCGCGGAATCCTGCCGGGCTTCGGCCGACTCTTCCGCGGCCTCTTCGGTATCGCCGGAGCGGGCTTCCTCGGCCGCCTCGTTCGCGTGGTCCTCGGCGTTGTCGTTGCACGCCGCGGTACCACCGGCCATCAGGGCCGCCATGAGCAGGATCCAGAAGCGCTTCGTCATCGCAAATCTCCAGTGCTGGGGGGCATGAACAACTTGGACGGGCGGGGACAAGGCAAAAGCGCGGCCACACCGCCAGCCGCAGACCGGAACGCGAACAGCCGCGCCCTTTTCAGCCGTGCCTGCGACGTCACGCCCGGCGGGGTGAACTCGCCGGTGCGCGCCTTTCGAGGCGTGGGCGGCGACCCGTTTTTCGTCGATCGGGCGCTGGGCTCGCGCCTGTGGGACGCGGACGGCAACGAGTACATCGACTACGTTCTTTCCTGGGGCCCCATGATCCTGGGCCACGCGCACCCCGCGGTCGTCCAGGCGGTGGCGGACGCGGCGTCGCGCGGCACCAGCTACGGCGCGCCCACGGGCGTCGAGGTGGAGCTGGCGGAGGCGGTGCGCGGCTTTTTTCCGTCCATGGAGCGGCTGCGCTTCGTCAACAGCGGCACGGAGGCGACGATGAGCGCCGTCCGCCTGGCGCGCGGGTACACCGGGCGGGAGCTGATCCTCAAGTTCGACGGGTGCTACCACGGCCACGGCGACAGCTTTCTGGTCAAGGCCGGCAGCGGCGTGGCAACGCTGGGGCTGCCCAACTCGCCCGGCGTGCCGGAGGAGCTGTCCAAACTGACGCTGACGGCGCCGTTCAACGACCTGGAGGCGGTGGAGACGACGTTCCGCGCGTACGCCGGCACGATCGCCTGCGTGATCCTGGAGCCGGTCGTCGGGAACGCCGGCTTCATCGCGCCGGACGACGGCTTTTTGCAGGCGCTGCGGCGGATTACCGAGGCGGACGGCGCGCTGCTGGTGTTCGACGAGGTGATGACGGGATTTCGTGTGGCGCCCGGCGGCGCGCAGGAGCGCTTTGGCGTCCGCCCGGACCTCACCACGCTGGGCAAGGTAATCGGCGGCGGGCTTCCCGTCGGCGCGTACGGGGGGCGGCGGGAGGTGATGGACTGGATTGCGCCGGTGGGGCCCGTCTACCAGGCGGGCACCCTGTCGGGCAACCCGCTGGCGATGGCGGCCGGCCTGGCGCAGCTGCGCATTCTGCGTGACGAGGACCCGTATCCCCTGCTGGAAGCGCGGACGCGGCGGCTGGTGGAGGGGCTGCTGGCCAACGCGGCGGAGCGGGGCGTGCCGGCCAGCGGCGGCAGCTACGGGTCGATGTGGGGCGTGTTCTTTGCGGCTGGCCCGGTGCGATCGTTCGACGACGCAAAGACGTCGGACGTGGAGACGTTCCGGAGATTCTACCACGCGCTGCTGCGGCGCGGCGTTTTTTTCGCGCCGTCGGCGTACGAGGCCGGGTTCATGTCCACCGCCCACACGGAGCAGGATGTCGAGGAAACCATCTCACGCGCGCGCGACGCGCTGGATGAGGCACTGGCGTAGCACCGCGGCGCTGCTGGCGATCCTTGCGCCCGCGGCGTGCGCGCCGCGCGGCACCCGCGTGCCCACCGTTCCCGTGGTGGTGATCGGCGACACGGCGCGTCCCGCGCCGCGCGACACCGGCGTCATCGCCCCCTCGCCGCCCCGGCCCACGCCGCCGGCGCCCGGCAACGTGCCGCCGGTGGCCAACGCGACGGCGGTGCGGGTGGGGCTGATCGTGGACACCAGCGCGGTGGAGATCACCTCCGCAGGCGACTTTGCGGTGCACACGGAGGACGGCCGCGAGATCGGCCGGCTGCGCGGCGGGCAGACGGTTTCGTTCCGCGACGTGGGCTCCACCATCACCATGGAATCCCGCGGCGGGCCGGCGGGCAGCGCCATGCAGCCGCCGTCGCAGGCGGCGGGGGTGGGGCTGCGGCCCCCGCTGGTCGTCCGTCCGGCTTCCGCCGGCGGCACGCTGACGGTGCGCAACGCGCCGTACCGCGGCGAACTGCGCATCCAGCAGGCGGCGGGCGGCGGGCTCACCGTCGTAAACCGGCTGGACATGGAGACGTACCTGCTGGGCGTGGTGCCGCGGGAGATCGGCCGCTTTGACCTGGACATCTACGAGGCCATCAAGGCGCAGGCGGTGGCGGCGCGGACGTACGCGGTCACCTACCTGGGCCGGCGCCAGCAGCAGGGCTTCGACGTCTACGCCACGGTGGAGGACCAGGTGTACGGCGGCGCGGCGGCGGAAAACGAGACGGTGAACCGCGCCGTGCGTGAAACGGCGGGCGAGATCCTGACGTACAACGGCCAGCCGATCACCGCCTACTACCACTCCACCTGCGCGGGCCGTACGGCGGCGATCGACGAGGTGTGGAACAACGCGCCGGTGCCGTACCTGGTTTCGGTGCGCGACGTGGACGCGAACGGACAGGCGTACGACCGCTCCAGCAGCCGCTACCGCTGGGAAGAGCGGTGGACGCACGAGCAGATGGTGAACATCCTGAACCGCACGCTGGCGGACTCGCTGCAAAACCGCCGCATCACCCGCATCGAGGACATGCGGGTGCTGGAGCGGACGCCGTCGGAGCGGGTGCGGCGGCTGCGCATCACCACGGACGCCGGCTCGTTCCACGTGGGCAGGGACCGGGTGCGGTGGATTCTGCCGCCCAACCGCGGCGGGATTTTGAACAGCAGCAAGTTCGACATCAACGTGGTGCGCCGCGGCAGCCAGGTCACCGACATCATCGCCGAGGGCGGCGGCTGGGGGCACGGGATCGGGATGTGCCAGGTGGGCGCCATGGGCCGGGCCCGCGCCGGCCAGGACTACCGCACCATCCTGCGGACGTACTATCCGGGGACGGAGATCCGGAAGTCGTACTGATAGGCCCCCGGCGGCCCTCCCCCGGCGGCGCCTGAGAGCGCGCCACCCCCTCCCGCAAACTGCGCGGGAGGGGGGATAAACGGCACGGGGGGACGGGTGGGTGCGAGGGGAGAGGTCCGCGTCTGCGACGCGGGGGCCCTCTCCCCCGCCGGAGCCTTTTGCTCGTTCCTCGCAACGGCCCGGCGACCCCTCCCCCAAACTGCGCGGGAGGGGTGTGCAGGGCGGAGCGGAATTGAAGTCCACCTCCCCCAGGGGTTTTTGGGGGAGGTGCGAGCCTGGGCGAGTAAGGGGGCGGCTTGCGGGCGCCAGTCCGATGCTTGTCGCAGCGGGATCGAATTCTCCCCTCTCCGTGAGGAACGAACGGGGAGGGGTCGGGGGAGGGGCACCCCGGCGGACGCAGTTCGATGCCAGCCGCCGCGCCTCCATCCGCCATCGAAACGGATCAACAGACTCCAACCACCAACCCGATGCCACGGCTGAAACGATCAGCGCTCCTCGCCGCCCTTCTTCTCGCTCCGCAGGTCGCGCGGGCGCAGGACATGGCGGACTACGACTACGAGAATCTGGTGCTCAGCGGCGTGGGCGCGCACCTGATGGAGGTGTTTCCCTCCCGTGCGGACCCGGCGCTGGGGCTGAACGTGCGCGTGGACCTGGGGCTGCTGGGGCCCAACGTCCGCATCACCCCCGGCCTTACGTACTGGGCGTCGCAGCTGCGCGACAGCGAGGTGGAGCGCATGGAAACGCGCATCGAGGCCGCGTGCGACCGCGGCGGCGTTCCGTGCCCGGGTATCGAGCTGGGCGACGTGGAGGTGAGCGACCTTTCGCTGCAGGTGGACGCGCACTACCTGTGGACCACCGACTACTTCGTGGAGCCGTACGCCGGGCTGGGCGTATCGCTTCACCTGCTTAACGGGAGCGGCGAGTTCGTGGACGACACGTTTATCGAAGACCTGCTGGACGGGATTGCCCCCGGGTTGGACCTGGTGGGCGGGCTGGAGTTTCCCGCCGCCGGCAACCTGCGGGTGCTGGGCGAGGCGCGCGCGGTGCTCACTGGCAACACGCGCTACATCAGCCTGGGGCTGGGCGGCGCGTGGCGCTTTCCGCCGGAGTACCAGCGGCCGGTCGTCGCGCCGCCGCCGGCCCCCGCCACCACGGGAGGCCGCTGATGGCCGCCGCCCGTCCCCCCGTACGCCTGGCCGTGCTGGGCGCGGGGAGCATCGCCCAGGTGGTGCACCTGCCGATTCTGTCGCGGATGCGCGGGGTGCAGGTGGCCGCCGTGGCCGACCGCGACGCGCACACGGCGCGCACCATCGCTCAGCGCTTCGAGGTGCCGACGGTCGCGACCAGCTTCGAAGAGGTGCTGACGGACGACATCGACGCCGTGGTGGTCTGCACCCCCAGCAACCGGCACGAGGACCAGGTGCGCGCGGCGCTGCAGGCCGGCAAGTACGTGCTGTGCGAAAAGCCGCTCGCGCTGACCGTTGAGGGCGTGGAGTCGCTGCTGGAGGAGAAGGGTGCGGAGGAGCGGCTGATGGTGGCGATGAACCAGCGCTTCAGGCCCGACTCCGTGGCCCTTCGCCAGTTCGTTTCCGGCGGGGAGCTTGGGAACGTGTACTACCTGCGCACGGGGTGGCTGAACCGGTATCGCCCCCGCGGCCGCACCTGGCGCGACCGCAAGGCCACGGCGGGCGGCGGCGCGTTCATGGACCTGGGGTTGCAGATGCTGGACCTGGCCATGTGGACGCTGGGCTTTCCCAGGCCGGAGCGGGTGACGGCGCACATGTACGCGGGGCCGGAGAGCGAGGTCGAGGATTCGGCGGCGGTGGTGGTGCGGCTGGAGGGCGACCGCGCCATCAACCTGGAGTGCACCTGGAACCTGTTGGCCCAGCGCGATCGCCAGTACCTGCACCTGCTGGGCTCCGGCGGTTCCGGGTCGCTGTCGCCGCTGGCGGTGTTCAAGCAGATGCCGGCCGGGCTGGTGGAGGTCACGCCGCAGATCCCCGCCGCGCGCGAGAACCTGTTCACCGCCAGCTACCGCAACGAGCTGGCGCACTTTGTGGACGTGGTGCGCGGAGAGCGCACCCCTGACTCGCCTCGGGAACACCTCGTGCTGATGCGCCTGGTCGAGGCCGCGTATCGCTCCGCCACGGAGCAGCGCGAGATCGAGCTGTAGCCGCGAGGGTCGCGCTGCAGCCAAACGGACAAGGGAGGACGGGACGATGGCGGACGTGAAAGAGTTGGTCGAGGGGATGAACGAGGACCTGGCGGCCGAGTACCAGGCCGTGGTGATGTACCGCACCTACGCGGCGCTGGTCACGGGCCCGTGGCGCCAGGAGCTGCGCGGCTTTTTCGAGGGCGAGATCCCGGACGAGCTGGGCCACGCGGCGTTTCTGGCCGACAAGATCGTGTCGCTGGGCGGCGTGCCCACCACCGAGGTCAAGCCGGTGCCCATCCCGCGCACCAACCGCGAGATGCTGGAGAACGCCCTGCAGGCCGAGGTCGACACCATCGAGCGCTACACCAAGCGCCTGCAGCAGGCCGAGGAGCTGGGCGAGATCAGCATCAAGGTGCAGCTGGAGAACCTGGTGGTGGACGAAAGCCAGCACCGCGACGACATCCGCCGCATGCTGATGGACTGGAAGGAGTCGCAGTAGGGCGGAACGGCAGGGAACAGGAATAGGGAATAGCGGGATGATGGAAACGGGCGCGCCGCGGATTGCGGTGCGCCCGTCCGCTTTTTAGCGAGCCGGGATTGTCATCCTGAGGCTCATCCCATCCTCCGCGGCGGAATCATACCATTTCTCGCAGTTCATTGTGCAATCAGAGGGACGACGGAAAACATCACGCGGAGGCGCGGAGGAACTGATGAGGCGCGGAGGCGTTTGGGGCGTTCCCTCCGCGCCTCTTCTGTTTCTCCGCGCCTCCGCGTGAAAGTCGTTCTCCTCACTGCACATCGAAATCCGGGAGATGGTATCAGCGGGGTCGAGGGATTCGCTCTACGACTGCTGGAAGGGTGGACGGCAGACCGCTTCCGGACTGTCGGCTGCTCAGGTGCTGGACAGAGCCAAGGCACCGTTCGCACGATGGCGGAATTGGTCTTATTGTCCAATTTCACTCTCCCTGTTATCCTTGGCAGGCCACGTACAGGAGAGGAATCGATGCAAGTGACTCCGGTCTACCTCGAGGTCGTCGACTTCATCGCCGCCGGCCCCACACCCGATCGGATTGCTTCCTTTCGTCCGTCGGACGCCGCCCGTGAGCGCGTCATGGAACTGCTGCAACGCCAGAAGGCCGGTTCGCTGCAGCCCCAGGAGGAAGCGGAACTGGATGACTACCTCCAGCTGGAGCACCTGATGCGCCTCATCAAGGCTCGTGCAAGGCGGTACGCGTCCGCGTGAGTGGCACGTACATCAGTGCCAACCTGCGGCGGGAGGTGGTGCGCAGGGCCGGAGAGATCTGCGAGTACTGCCTGATCCATCAGGACGACGCATTGCTGGGCTGCGCCGTAGACCACATCCTCAGCGAGAAGCACGGCGGGCGGACCGAGTTCGACAACCTGGCGCTGTCATGCACCCTTTGTAATCGCCGGAAAGGGACCGACATTGCCTCCGTCGTTCCACAGACCCGGCGGGTTGTCGCGCTGTTCGATCCTCGCGCGGATTCCTGGACGGATCACTTCCGGCTTTCGGCCGACGTTCTGACCATCCACCCCCGCACGGAAGTCGGGAGGGTCACCGCGCGGCTTCTTGGCTTCAACGAGTTTCACCGCCAGGCTGAGCGCGCCCTGCTGCGGGAAGAGGGCCGTTATCCTCCTCGTGCCGCACGGCGCAAGGCCCAGCCTTCCGGACTGGGCCGACAGGTTGCCCGGACGGAGAAAATGGGTTAGATTCGACGATTCCCTGACCGCCCGTGCGTACCGATCCGCGGGGATGGTCTGAAGGGGCCGTACTCAAGCTCAGCTCAAGGTGGTGCATAAATGAAGGCCGACATCCATCCGAACTATCAGACCGCGACGGTGCACTGCGCCTGCGGCAATACGTTCCAGACGCGTACCACCAAGGGCGACATCGGCGTCGACGTCTGCAGCAACTGCCACCCGTACTACACGGGCAAGCAGAAGCTGATGGACACCGCGGGCCGCGTCGAGCGGTTCCGGCAGCGTTACGCCGCCAAGTAACACGGAGCGAAAGAGCCGGGGCCAAGAACCCCGGCTCTTTCTCTATCGGGCCAGGAAGGGCAGGGAACAGGAGATAGCCTGCACGGACCACGTGCGGGCTTTTGTCTCAGGTGATACTTTCGGCAACGCTCGCACCTTCGCACCCTCGCGCTTCGTTCATGATCGACCGCATCACCGAGAGCCGGGCCCGCTACGAGGACCTGTCCGTACAGCTCGCCGATCCCAACATCCACGCGGATCCCAAGCGGATGCGCGAGATTTCGCGCGAGCATTCGCGGCTGGCGCAGGTCGTGGAGGCGGCGGCGCGGCTGGACCGTGCGCGCGTGGAGCTTCAGGGCGCGCAGGAGATGCTGGCCGAGGGCGCGGACGACGTGGAGATGGCCGCCATGGCCCGCGACGAGGCCCAGCGCCTCACCGCCGACGTGGAGCGGCTGGAGAACGAGCTGAAGCTGCTGCTGATTCCTCGCGACCCGCTGGACGACCGCGACGCCGTGGTGGAGGTGCGCGCCGGCACCGGCGGCGACGAGGCGGCGCTCTTCGCGGGCGACCTGTTCCGCATGTACCAGCGCTTCGCCGACCGGCAGGGATGGAAAATCGAAGTGGTCAGCGTTTCGGAGGGCTCCGCGGGCGGATACAAGGAAGCGGTGTTCGTGGTGCGCGGCGCCAACGCGTACGGGGACCTGCGCTACGAGAGCGGCGTGCACCGCGTGCAGCGCGTGCCCGCGACCGAGACGCAGGGTCGCATCCACACCTCTGCGGCGACCGTGGCCGTGCTGCCGGAGGCGGAAGAGGTGGACGTGCAGATCAACCCGGGCGAGCTGAAGATCGACGTCTACCGCAGCTCCGGCCCCGGCGGCCAGTCGGTGAACACGACGGACAGCGCCGTGCGCATCACCCACCTGCCCACGGGCCTGGTGGTCACCTGCCAGGACGAGAAGTCGCAGCACAAGAACAAGGACAAGGCCATGGGCGTGCTGCGCTCGCGCCTGCTGGACGCGCGCATCGCCGAGCAGGAGGCCGAGCGCGCCCGCGACCGCAAGGCGCAGGTGGGCACCGGCGACCGCTCGGCCAAGATCCGCACCTACAACTTTCCGCAAAGCCGCGTGACGGACCACCGCATCGGCTACACCACGCACGCCATGCAGCAGGTGCTGGACGGCGGCCTGGACGAGCTGATCGAGGCGCTGAAGCTGGCCATCCAGGAGGAGCGGGCGGCGTAACCCTCCCCCGGCGGCGCCTGAGAGCGCGCCACCCCCTCCCGCAAACTGCGCGGAAGGGGGGATACACGGCACGGGCGGCGGCGTGCTTCGGGAGGTGGGGTGCGAGGGGCGGCGCCCCCTCCGGGCTCGTAAACCTCGCCCACCTCCCCCAAAAAAGACTGGGGGAGGTTGGGTGTGAGGGCTGGGTCGGTGAGCTTCGGATAGGGTGGCGCGGGATGGTGGGCGGCCCCCCTCCCCGGCCCTCCCCCCCAAACAGCGCGGGGGGGGGAGGTGCGACGCACCTTCCGGAGCGGGGTCGAACTTCCCCTCTCCCCCCTGCAGTTCGGGAGGGAGAGGCCGGGAGAGGGGGGGCGCCCGCGGACGAAGTTCGATGCTCGTCGGCGAGCCCGGAACTCATCGGCTACGACCTCCGCTCGGCCCGCGCCGAAAGTTCACGCTGTTCACCCTCTCCACGCGGCAGGAGCGGGGTGGAGCCCTCCGGGAGGAGCCCTCCGCGGACGGGTTCCCGCTATTCCCTATTCCCTATTCCCTGTTCCCTATTCCCTGTCTGTGTCGACCGAAACCCGGGTCTGGACCGTCGTCGAGATGATCCGCTGGACGGCGGACTACCTGGGCGCGCGCAACGTGCACAACGCCCGGCTGAACGCCGAGCTGCTGCTGGCGGGTGTGCTGAAGCTCAAGCGGCTGGACCTGTACCTTCAGTTCGACCGCCCGCTGTCGCCCGAAGAGCTGGCCGAGTACAAGGAGCGCCTGCGGAGGCGTGCGCGGCGCGAACCGTTGCAGTACATTGACGGAACGGCGGCATTCCGTGACCTTGTGCTGCGGGTGGATCCACGCGTCCTCATCCCGCGCCCCGAGACGGAGCAGCTGGTGCAGGAGGTGCTGGACTGGAGCCGCGGCCGCCACGATCTTGTCGCGGTGGACGTTGGAACCGGCTCCGGCGCCATCGCGCTGGCCCTGGCCACGGAGGGGCCGTTTGCCCGCGTGATCGCCACCGACGCGCAGGCGGAGGCGCTGGCGGCCGCGAAGGAGAACCACGCCCACGTCGCGCCGGCCGCGCCGGTGGAATTTCGCCACGGCGACCTGCTGGCGCCGGTGCGGGGCGAGCGCTTTGACGTGGTAGTTTCCAATCCCCCCTACGTGGGCGACGAGGAAGCGGCCGCGCTGGACCCCGAGGTGCGCGACTGGGAGCCGCGCACGGCGCTGTTTGCCGGGGTGGGCGGGATGGACGTCATCCGCCGTCTGGTGCCGCAGGCCGCCGAGGCGCTCAAGCCCGGGGGGCTGCTGGCGATGGAGATCGGGGCGGCGCAGGGGTCGGCCGTGGTGGCCGTCATCGAAGAAACCAGTGCGTTCGGCGCGCCGCGGGTGCGGCCGGACCTGGCGGGGCGCGACCGCATCGTGCTCGCCGAACGACTTTGAATCGGATCGAGGGGATTCCGGATGGACCAGATTTCCGAACGGGCGCGCGAGGTTGGGCGCCAGATCGCGCAGAGCAGCGAATACCAGGCGTTCAAGCGCGCCAGCCAGGGGCTGAGCAACGACCGCGAAGCCGTGACCCGGCTTAACCGGCTGCAGGCGCTGGAAGAAAGCTTTACCCAGCTGATGCAGCAGGGGCAGGAGCCGCCCGAGGACGAGCAGCAGGAGTACGAGCGGCTGGTGGGCGAGGTGCAGGTGATGCCCGGCTACCAGGCGCTGGCGTCCGCGCAGAGCAACTTTGACCGGCTGATGATGCGCGTGAACGAGGAGATCGCCAAGGGGATCGAGTCGGGAGAGCAGAGCCGCATCATCCTGGCGCCCTGACGCAACGCGCATGTTCAAGCTGCCCAGCGACTTTCGCGAGCAGGGGACGAAGCTGCTGCTTCCGGTGCTGGACGTGTTCGTCCGCAGCGGGATCTCGCCCAACGTCATCACCACGGTCGGGTTCTTCGTGACCATGGCGGCGGGGCTGGCGTTCTTTTACGGCAACCTGCAGGTGGGCGGCGCCCTGGTGCTGCTGGGCGGCTTTTTTGACGTGGTGGACGGCTACGTGGCGCGGCAGACGGAGCGGGTTACGCGCTTCGGGTCGTTCTACGACAGCACGCTGGACCGCATCAGCGAGGTGATGGTCTTCCTCGGCGTGTTCAGCCTGTACAACGGCAACGAGCCCAACATCGGCGAGCCGTGGATGGTGTACGTGGTGGCGCTGGCGCTGGCCGGTTCGCTGCTGGTGTCGTACACCCGCGCCCGCGCCGAGGGAATGGGGATCGACTGCCGGGTGGGGCTCATGCAGCGGGCCGAGCGGGTGCTGCTGCTGGGGATCGCGACGCTGTTCTTCGGATCGTGGCGTGAGGGGCTGGTGCTCACCTGGGTGATGCTGCTGATGGCGGTGCTCACCAACCTCACGCTGCTGTACCGGATCTACTGGGTTTACAAGCACACGCAGACGCCGGCCGCCCCCGCCCCCGCGGGGCCCGCGCGCCGTGCGGCACGAACACCAGCCAAAAGGTAAGACGCACCGTGCGCAGCGACAGTTACGTGCCGCGCCCCGCCGAGGGGCGCCTGGGCATTCTGCTCCCGGGGCTGGGGGCGGTGTCCACCACCTTCATCGCCGGGGTCGAGCTGGTGCGGCGGGGAATCTCCCGCCCCATCGGCAGCGTTACGCAGCTGGGCACCATCCGCCTGGGCAAGCGCACCGACAACCGCGTGCCGCCCATCAAGGAGTTCGTGCCGCTGGCCGGCCTGGACGACCTGGTGTTCGGCGCCTGGGACCCGTTCCCGGCCAACGCGTACGAAAGCGCGCTCGTCAGCGGCGTGCTGGACCGCCACGCGCATGTGGAGCCCATCGCCGACTTTCTGATGGGCATCGAGCCCATGCCGGCGGTGTTCGACCAGCAGTACGTCAAGCGGCTGGACGGTACCCACATCAAGCCCGGCACCAGCAAGCGCGAGTGGGCCGAGTCGCTGCGCGAGGACATCCGCTCCTTCCGCGCCCGCAACCGGTGCGAGCGGCTGGTGATGATCTGGTGCGGATCGACGGAGGTCTTCATCCGCCCCGGCCCGGTGCACCAGACGCTGGAATCATTCGAGCGCGCGATCGACGAAAACCATCCCGACATCGCGCCGTCCATGCTGTACGCGTACGCGGCGCTGATGGAGGGGGTGCCCTACGCCAACGGCGCGCCCAACCTGTCGGTGGACATCCCCGCGCTGCTGGAGCTGGCCGAGCAGCAGGGCGTGCCCATCTGCGGCAAGGACTTCAAGACGGGCCAGACGCTGATGAAGACCATCATCGCGCCGGGGCTCAAGGCGCGCATGCTGGGGCTGGACGGCTGGTTTTCGACGAACATCCTGGGGAACCGCGACGGCGAGGTGCTGGACGATCCGGGCTCGTTCAAGACCAAGGAGGAGAGCAAGCTGTCGGTGCTGGAGCACATCCTTCAGCCCGTGACCTATCCCGAGCTGTACGGCAAGTTCGCCCACGTGGTGCGGATCAACTACTATCCACCGCGCGGCGACGCCAAGGAAGGCTGGGACAACATCGACATCCGCGGGTGGCTGGACTACCCGATGCAGATCAAGGTCGACTTTCTGTGCCGTGACAGCATCCTGGCCGCGCCGCTGGTGCTGGACCTGGCGCTGTTCCTGGACCTGGCCAGCCGCGCGGGGATGAGCGGGATTCAGGAGTGGCTTTCGTTCTACTTCAAGAGCCCCATGTACGGCGAGGGGCTGTACCCCGAGCACGACCTGTTCATCCAGCAGATGAAGCTCAAGAACACGCTACGCTGGATGATGGGCGAGGACCAGATCACGCACCTGGGCCTGGACTACTACCTGGAAGAGACGGACACGCTCGCGGGGGTGTAAGACTCGACTTACGAGTCCACTCGAGAGACGCCCGTCCGTGCGCGCGCCAGGACGGGCGTCTTTAGGCACGTGAACCTTGCTCCGCTATTTAGAGGAATTTATCATTGCCCTTAAGAGACTTAGCGTAAGCGATATTTACCGTTAGAGTGATGAGCCGACAGGATCCAACTCTTCCATGGGCGGTGCGGCG
>NZ_JBMDXM010000269.1:0-58113 GCF_048594345.1 Longimicrobium sp. | reverse complement strand
CCTCTCCCCCGCCGGGCCTTTTGCTCGTTCCTCGCAACGGCCGGCGACCCCTGCCCCAAACTGCGGGGGAGGGGTGTTGCGGCCAAGGTCGTCGAGCGGGATCGAAGTTCTCCCCTCTCCGTGAGGAACGAACGGGGAGGGGCCGGGGGAGGGGCACCCCGGCGGACGCAGTTCGACCCATCCCTCCACACATCGTTCTTGACACCCTGCTCCGCTGCGGATATCATCCACCTAACATCGTTAAATCACACACCGGAGTTATGGGAACGAAAGAGCGGCGGGAGCGGGAGCGTCTGGAGACACGCGACAAGATCCTCGAAGCGGCGCGCGAGATGTTCGCCACGCAGGGGGTCGAGGCGACCACCATGCGTGCCATCGCCCAGCGCATCGAATACACGCCCACCGCCATCTATCACCACTTCAAGGACAAGGACGCGCTCATCATCGAGCTGTGCCACGGCGACTTCGCAAAGCTGGGGCGGCAGTTCACGCAGATGGAGCGCATCGAGGACCCGGTAGAGCGGCTGCGGCGGATCGGCATGGCGTACGTGGAGTTCGCCATCCACAACCCGCACCACTACCAGATCATGTTCATGACGCGCACGCCCGCGCACGTGCACTCGGACAAGAACCCGGAAGAGGACGCGTACGGCTTTCTGCTGCAGACGGTGCAGGACGGCATTGACGTGGGCCGGTTTCGCCCGGAGCTGACGGACGCGCACCAGCTGGCGCAGATGACGTGGAGCAGCGTGCACGGCATCATCTCGCTGCAGATCGCCAAGTGCCAGGACCCGTGGATGGAATGGCGCGACCTGCGGACCACGGCAAAGGCCATCATCGACGCGCTGATCCGCGGAATCCTCCGCGAGGGACAGCAGGCGTAATCCGCCTGCCGGCCCACGCGGAGGTTCTTTTTGCCCATCGACTTAACAACGTTAGATACATGCACGCAGTCAGATCTTCCCACGCTGTTCTGCAAACTCTCTCACCCCGGCTGGAGGTGGACCCCATGCGGTACCCGGATGGACGATCGACACCGGTGGCGCGGATGGCCGCCGCGCTGCTCTCCTTTTCGCTCCTTGCCGCGGCGCCACTCCGGGCGCAGGTGGACGATCCGCTCAGCGGGTACGTGCGGCAGGCGATTGAAGGCAACCTGGGCCTGCGCCAGGAGCGCCTGGCCGCCGACCGCGCCGACGCCGAGGTGCGCGAGGCGCGCGGCCTGTTTCTCCCCACCGTCGCGTTTGACGCGCGGTACAGCGAGATGAGCGGGGGGATGAACATCGGCGACCTGGTGAATCCGGCGTACGGCGCGCTGAACGAACTCACCGGGACCGATCGGTTTCCCACGGACGTGGACGCGCGGCTGCCGCTGTCGCAGGAGACGCGCGTCCGCATCGCCCAGCCGCTCTTTCAGCCCGCCATCGGCGAGAACCATCGCCTGCGCCGCACCCTGCGCGACCTGCAGGGCCACGCGCTGAACACCGCCACCCGCCAGCTCGCCGCCGACGTGCAGAGCGCCTACCTGGACTACGCGCGCTCCGTCCGCGTGGTGGAGCTGTATCGATCCACCCTTCCGCTGCTGGACGAGAACCTTCGCGTGGCCGAGCGCCTGGTCGCGCGCGGCACCGCCGCGCCGGACGCCGTGCTGCGCGCCCGCGCCGAGCGTGGCGAGACGCAGCAGGCGCTGGCGGAGGCCGAGGTGCGCAGCCAGTCCGCGATGCGCCGCTTCAACCACCTGCTGAACCGGGGCCTGGACACGCCGGTTGAGGTGCTGCCGGACAGCGCGCTCGCCTTTGCCATGACGGTGGATGAGGACCATGCCGTGCGCCGCGCGCTCGCCGGCCGCGAAGAGCTGCGCCAGTCCGACGCGGGGATCGCGGCGGCGGAAAGCCAGGTGCGCCTGGCCGGCGCCGCGCGCCTGCCCACCGTGGCGCTGGCGGTGGATTACGGCGTCCAGGGCAACGATTACCGCCTGAGCGCGGACGACGACTTTGCCGTCGCCTCACTGGTGGTGCAGTGGAGCGCCTTCAACGGCGGGCAGACGGGCGCGCGGCGGCAGCAGGCGCGCATCTCCGCCGACCAGGCCCGCGCCGGCCGTGCACAGGTGGAGCAGCAGATCGAGTTGCAGGTGCGCACGGCGTACCGCTCCGCCCAAGTCGCGCGCGGCGCCATCGCCACCGCGGAGGACCGCCTGGCCGCCGCCCGCCGCACCTACGAGCTGGTGGAGCGCCGCTACCAGGAGGGCATCGCGCCGCAGATCGAACTCATCGACGCCCGCACCGCCTACACGTCGGCAGGCCTCAACCTGATCCTGACCCGCTACGACTACGCCGCCCGCTGGGTGCAGCTGGAGCGCGCCGCCGCGCTGCGGAATCTGGGGAACTGAAGTGCGTGAGTACGAAAGTACGAAGGTACGAAAGTACGAAGGTACGAAAGTACGAAGGTACGGAAGTACGAGAGTGCGAAAGTGTGTGTCCGACGGCGTGAACGTGCGGATCGCCCCTACCCCTCCCCCGGGGTTGGGGGAGGGGTCGCCGGCCGTCGCGAGGAACGAGCGAAAGGCCCGGCGGGGGAGAGGGCCCGTCGGAAACGCGCCGCCTGAATCTGCCTGAGCTGTCAACCCGAATCCAAAGGAGGTTGCAATGCATAAAACGATGATGATCCTGCCACTGCTGGTCTTGGCCGCCTGCGGGCGCGACGCGGCCGCGGAGGCGCCGCGGGTGCCGGACGCGGTGGCGGTGCGGACTGCGCCGGTGACGCGCGAGTGGGTCACGCGGCCGGTAGAGGCCACGGGCACGCTGCACAGCAAGGACGAGATCCAGCTGTCCTTCAAGATCGGCGGGATCGTGGCGCGGGTGCTTGTAGCGGAAGGGCAGCAGGTGCGCCGTGGCCAGCCGCTGGCCACGCTGGACCTGCGCGAGATCGACGCGCAGGTGGCGGCGGCGCGCAGCGGGGTGGACAAGGCGCAGCGCGACCTGGACCGCGCCGAGGCGCTGTACGCGGACAGCGTCGCCACGCTGGCGCAGGTGCAGGACGCGCGCACGGGGGCGGACGTGGCCCGCAGCGGGCTGCAGGCGGCTGCGTTCAACCGGCGCTACGCCACCATCGTCGCCCCGGCGGACGGGGTGGTGCTGCGGCGGCTGGCGGAGGGCGGCGAGCTGGTGGCCCCTGGCGCGCCGATCGTCGTGCTGGGCAGCAGCGAGCGGGGGCAGGTGCTGCGCGTGGGCGTGGCCGACCGCGACGCCGTCCGCCTGAAGCCCGGCGACGCGGCCACCGTGCGCTTCGATGCCTTTCCCGGCGAGCCGTTCGCCGGCTCCGTGCGCGAGGTGGCGCCCGCGGCGGACCCCATGACGGGGACGTATCAGGTGGAGGTGTCCGTCTCCGGCGGGGGCAAGCCGCTGGCGTCCGGCCTCGTAGGGCGGGTGGAGCTGCGGCCAGCGGCGGGGACGGAGATGGCGCTGGTGCCCATCTCCGCCATCCTGGAGGCGGACGGCACCGAGGCGACCGTCTACACGCTGGCGGCGGATGGGCGCACGGCCAGGCGGCTGCCGGTGACCGTCGGCTTCATCGCGGGGGAACGCGTGGCGGTGAGCGGCGGGCTGGATGGCGTGGCGAACGTGGTGACGGACGGCGCGGCGTACCTGGGCGACGGCGTGGCCGTAAAGGTGGTCCCATGATCAGCCGCATCACGGAGTTCTTCATCGACCGGTACCAGCTGACCGTCGTGCTCTTCCTGATGCTGGCGGTGATGGGGATCAGCTCGTGGGCCAGCATCCCCAAGGCGGAGGATCCCGCCATCCCCATCCCCACCTACATCATCGTCGCGGTCTACCCCGGCGCGCGGGCGGGGGACGTGGAGCAGCTGGTGGTGGACCCCATCGAGGAGCGGATGGGCGAGCTGGATGCCATCAAGCAGATCAAGAGCGAAGTGGAAGACGGCGTGGCCGTGCTGAACGTGGAGTTCGAGCCGGAAGAGGACGCGGACGAGAAGTACGACGAAGTGCTGCGCGAGGTGAACGCGCTGCGCCCCAGCCTTCCCGCGGACCTGCGCTCGCTGGAGGTGGACCGCGTGAACGCCAGCGACGTGAACATCGTGCAGCTGGCGCTGGTGAGCGAAACGCTGCCCTACCACGAGCTGCAGCTGCGCGCGGAGCGGCTGGAGGAGCGCATCGAGGCCGTCCCTGGCGTAAAGAGCGCGGAGACGTGGGGTTTTCCGGAGCGCGAGGTGGGCGTGCGGCTGGACCTGGGACGGCTGGCGCAGCTGCGCATTCCCCCAGGGCAGGTGATGCAGGCCATCGGCAGCGACAACGCCAACCTGCCGGGGGGAACGGTGGACGCCGGCAGCCGCCGCTTCAGCGTAAAGACCAGCGGCGAGTACGGCTCGCTGGACGAGGTGCGCAACACCGTGGTCCGCGCGGCCGGCGGCAACGTCACCTTTCTGCGCGACGTGGCGGACGTGGACTGGAGCTACGGCGACGCCACGCACATCGCCCGCTTCAACGGCCGCCGCGCGGTGTTCGTGACCGCCAACCAGCTGCCGGACGCCAACATCGGCACCGTGCGCGACGGGGTGTGGAAGGAGCTGGATGGGTACGAAAAGACACTGCCGCCCGGCGTAAAGCTGGAGCGCGGCTTCGACCAGTCGAAGAACGTGCGCGAGCGGCTGAGCCACCTGGGGCGCGACTTCGGCATCGCCATCGTCCTGGTTCTGCTGACGCTGCTGCCGCTGGGCGTGCGCGCGGCGGGGATCGTGATGGTGAGCATCCCCCTTTCCCTGGCAATGGGGCTCACCGCGCTGAACCTGACCGGGTTCACCATCAACCAGCTTTCCATCGTAGGCTTTGTGATCGCGCTGGGGCTGCTGGTGGACGATTCCATCGTCGTCGTCGAGAACATCAGCCGCTTCCTGCGCGAGGGCAGGTCGCGGCGCGAGGCGGCGCTGATGGCCACGCGGCAGATCTCCATCGCGGTGGTGGGATGCACGGCCACGCTGATCTTCGCGTTTCTGCCGCTGATCTTTCTCCCCGGCAACGCGGGCAAGTTCATCCGGGTGATGCCGCTCACCGTCGTCTACACGGTGCTGGCGTCCCTGATCGTCTCGCTGACCATCGTTCCCTGGCTGGCCAGCCGCACGCTGTCGCGGACGGAGGACCCGGAGGGGAACGTGTTCATGCGCTGGCTGCACCGCGTGATCGGCGCCACGTACGCGCCGGTGCTGCACCGCGCTCTGGCGCGTCCGGGCCGCACCCTTGCGGGCGCCGCCGCGCTCTTCGTCGCGTCGCTGGCGCTGGTGCCGGCCGTCGGCTTCTCGCTCTTTCCGAAAGCCGGCACGCCGCAGTTCCTGGTGGACGTCTCCACGCCCGACGGCAGCAGCCTGGCCGAGACGGACCGCGCCGCCCGCTTCGCCGAGCGCATCGTCAGTCAGCAGCCGGGCGTGGCGTCGGTGATGGCCAACGTGGGGCGCGACAACCCGCAGGTGTACTACAACGTCATTCCCCGCAACGAGAACGCGGGCGTGGCGCAGCTGTTCGTCACCCTGGACGAGTACGATTCCAGGGACACGCCCGCCATGCTCGACACGCTGCGGGCGCGGTTCGCGGCGTATCCCAACGCGCGCATCGAGGTGCGCGAGTTCGAGAACGGCCCGCCGATCGACGCGCCGCTGGCCATCCGCCTTACCGGCCCGGATCTGGACACGCTGCGCACGCTGGCGGCGCGGGTGGAGCGCGTCATCACCGCCACCCCGGGGACGATGTACGTGGACAACCCGGTGCGGCTGGCGCGCACGGACCTGAAAGTAGACGTGGACCAGCACAAGGCGGGGATGTTCGGCATCCCCGCCATCGAGGTGGACCGCACCATCCGCCTGGGGATCGCGGGGCTCAGCGCGGGCGTGTACCGCGACGGCACGGGCGAGGAGTATCCCATCCGCGTGCGACTGCCGCACCAGGGAATGCCCACGGTAGAGGCGCTGGACCGCGTCTACGTGACGTCGCTCACGGGGGCCACGGTGCCGCTGCGGCAGGTGGCGGACGTGCGCTTTGCCAGCTCGCCGCCGCGCATTGCGCACCACGAGCAGCAGCGCGCGGTCACCGTGACCAGCTACGTGCGCAGCGGCTTCAACACCGACCGGGTGACGCGCGGCGTGCTGGAAGAGCTTGAGGGGATGCAGCTTCCCGACGGCTACCGCTGGACGGCCGCGGGCGAGATCGAGAGCCGGCAGGAGAGCTTTGGCGGGGTGGGCGGCGCGGTGATCGTGGCCACGTTCATGATCCTGGCCATCCTGGTCCTGGAGTTCCGTACCTTCCGCAGCACGCTGATCGTGGCCTCGGTGATCCCGCTGGGCCTCGTCGGCGGCATCGCGGCGCTGTGGATCACCGGCCACACGCTCTCGTTCACGGCGACGATCGGCTTCGTGGCGCTGATCGGCATCGAGATCAAGACCTCGATCCTGCTGGTGGATTTCACCAACCAGCTGCGCGAGGAGGGGATGGGGCTGGTGGATGCGATCCAGAAGGCGGGCGAGATCCGCTTCGTCCCCATCGTGCTGACGACGTTGACGGCGATCGGCGGGCTGCTGCCGCTGGCGCTGGAGGGCTCGTCGCTCTACTCGCCGCTGGCCTGGGTCATCATCGGCGGCCTGATTTCGTCCACCATCCTGGCGCGCCTGGTGACGCCGGTGATGTACAAGCTGCTCGCGCCCGCGGTGGAGCTGCGCACGGCACCGGCCGTGGCGTGATCCGCCCAAAGATTGGCCTCACACAGAGTTAACAGAGTCAACAGGGTTTGTCTCTCGCGCTGAACAAACTCTGTTGACTCTGCTGACTCTGTCTCTGTGTGAGGAAATGCCGTCCAGGCGTGTCGATACCGGATGGCCTCGGACGCGGCTAGGGATTGGTGACGCGCACCAGGCGGTACTCGTTGCGGAACTGCCAGGGTGAGCGCGTTTCCTTCAGCATCCGCAGCGTGTCGCCGGAGAGGGTGATGGTGTGGCGCGCGGGCTCCGGGCGGTCGTTGTCGATCACCGTCCCCGTCACCACCATCCGCCCACCCGCGGCACTCGTGAATCCCTCCACCATACCGATGTCGAACGTATCGTCCCCCATCACGTAGCGCCCCGCCGGCAGGTCGATGCGGTGAACACCCTGCGACGTGACGTTCTCCCCGTTGGGCTCCGTGTACACGTAGGCCATCGTGAGCGTCCTTCCGTCGTCCGACGCGTCCGCCGTGAGCCGCGTGACCAGCTGTACGCGGCGGTCGGTGCGGTAGTCGGCGTACTCCAACACGCCGCTCCAATTGCCGTCCAGCGCGGCAAACACGTCGGCGGGTGGCGGCGGGTCTGCGGCCGGGGCCGCCGTGGTGCAGGCCACCAGCGAGGCGGCGATCAGAAGGACGCGGGAGATGGAGTGCATCGATGGCTTCCGGGCGGGGGGATCGACAGGCCGCAGGCGCCAAGATGATTCGGCCGAACCGCATGCACAAGGTTTGTGCACGGTTGTCGATCTGGACGAATCCTCCGCCTCCCGGTAGACAACAAACGATTACGCATCCATATTCATCCGCCTATCCATCCTCCACGCAATCACTTCCCAGCCAGACTCGATGCGCATTCCCATGCTCGCGGCGATCGCCGCATTGCTGCTTTCCGTGCCCGCCGCCGCCCAGCAGGCTTCCGATGGCCTGAGCGGCACGCGCGTCCGCGTGACCTCGCCCAACTTCATCCCCGCGCCGGTCACGGGCACGGTAAGCTCGTACACGCACGAGGCCATCGTCGTGGTGGACGAGGTGACGGGCGATTCCGTCCGGCTGCCGCTGCGCTCCGTGTCGCGGCTGGACAAGTTCGCGGGCGGCAGCGCGGCGTCCACGGCGTGGTACCGCGGCCGGGTGGGCGCATTCGTCGGCGCCGGGCTGGGGCTCATCGGCGGGCCGCTGCTGGCCAAGGTGGTGGACAAGGAGATGGGCGAGATGGCCTTCATCGGTGGCGGCGTGGGCCTGGTCTCCGGCTTTACGCTTGGCGCCATCGCCGGAGCCGTCGCGCCCCGCGAGCGCTGGTCGTGGATCCTCCGGCCCTGGGGCTACGACTCCGACCTGCGCCCCGCGCCGCCAGTCCCACCGGTTCCGCCGCAGCCGCCCGTCCAGCCGCAGCTGCCGGCCGAGCCGATGCCGCAGACCCCGCCTCCCCCGCCACCCGCGGTCCAGCCGTAGCCTCCCGGGGCCTCCACCCGATTCGTCCTGAGCCGTTGAAGCCCCGCGCAGTTGGCGGGGCTTTCCCGTTTTCTGGAGCCGGGCTCTGCCGCGTCGGCAGGATACATGAGGCCGCGGCGAGGCGATTGCCTCTTCGCGGCCTCTCGTAAGCCAACCAGCTCTTCTAGCTACCGATCGACCGGGAGCCAGCGGCAGCGGTCCGTGTTCAACAGAAAGCCGGTGATGGATGTTTCCGCCCGCTCGTCCTCGGTCAGGCGCTGCTGCAGCACGAACAGCGTGTCGCCGCGAAACAGCACCCGGGGCGATGTGTCCTTGCTCAACGGCAGCGCTCCGTCCACGCACGCGCGCCGACGGTCTGCGGAGAGCACGCTCACGAACCCGTCCGCCGTGAACGAGCTGCCGTTCACCACCTGGTCCAGGTGCACCGCGGCGACGCGACCATCGGCGAACCGACCCAGCCCGAACAGCGCCGAAGCGCTGGCGATCATCTCCGGCCACTGCAGCTTGGGCAGCCGCTTGACAATGTCGTCGGGAACCCCGCGCCGAGCGCGGATGGGCAGGCTCACCGTGTCCACCAGCGTGCCCCCCTGCGTCGCCAGGTGCAGGTCGTCGCTACCCGCATACCCCACCAGCAGCGTATCGGCCCAGGGCACCACGAATACGGACGAATAGATGCCGGCCAGCGGCTGCGATTCGCGGTATTCGCGCGGCAGCGGGATCATGTAGCGCACGCTGTCGGAGTCCAGGTCCCACCGGGCCACGGCCGTGCCGTGCGTGCTGTTCTGCATCCCCAGCCAGGCGGTGTTCCCCACCAGGCGCACGTCCCGGAAAATCCCTTCGTGCCGCCGGCCGCCCTGCACCTGTCCCGTGCGGCGATCGAAGACGTGAAAGACGCTCTGCCTTCCCTCGTTCACGAACAGTTCGTTTCCGCGGGAGAACATCAGGTTGATCTGCGCGAACTCCCCCGGACCTGTGCCCTTGCGCCCAAAGGTGCGGGCAATGCGCCCGGAGCGGTCGATCTGCAGCAGCCGTCCCGCAAACTGGTCGGTGACGTAGAACGACCCGTCTGCGGGCTCAAACCCAAAGTCGCCCAGGCTGCTCAGGAACAGCGAATCGCTTTCCTGCAGCACCAGCCGTGACACGGCGGTCAGTCCGGGACCGCCAGCGGTGGCGTCCGCACCCCCGCCTGGCTTTGCCTGGTCCCGGCATGCACCCAACAAAAGACAGAGTGCCACCACCAGCGCGCCGGGAGTAAGACGAGAAGTGAACGATTGCAAGATGAAGCCTGGCATGTTGAACAGGGGGAACAGATCGCAGGAACAGTGGGCAACGACCGTCATTCAGGTTGGCTGAACCTGGACTGGCAGCCGGTTGGATGCTCTACTCGATCTCGGCGGTGCGGCACGGGCAGACGTGCACGCTGCCGTCGCACGCCGCCGGGCACTTGCCCAGCGCGTCCTTCCAAAGCCACACGGTGTTGGGGTCGTCGGCGCGCGCCTCCCGATAGTTGAACCCGAGGCTCATTCCCACCGCGACGGCGACGCCAGCGGCGATCCTGGCGAAAGGTGCTTTCCGCATATCGATTTCTCCTCATTCAGGTTGGTTAACGAAAGTTCTCGGACCAGACTGCAACAGTGCTGCGACCTGCCCCTGTTCAAACACTTTGAGCAGTGGTGACTCCGGTGCACCCACAGGCACCTGCTCCGACAAGACGATCTTTCCATCAGCCGCCAGGTACTCGTACGGCGTGGGGACTCGCGCGTATCCCCGTGGCGTGCCCAGAACCGCATCGGGCTTGATGCGGAACAGCAGGAGTTGCTTGCGGTCCGCCTCGCTGGGCGCGCGGGTGAGCACAAGGAGAACCCGCCCGGGATTCCGCCGCTCCCACTCCAGCCAGCGGCTGATGTGGTTGCCGCAGACAACGATGTCCGACGGATCCAGCAGCAGGATCACCGAAGGCGCCTGTGCCGTAACGTGCTGCGCCAGGGTTCCTCCTGAGGCGACCGGGTAGTTCAGGATGTTGGTCTCCGGCGCACTGCACCCCGCCGCAAGAACCGCCAGGACACAACGCACGGCACGCCGCCGACTCATCAGCAGGGACGGGCGATCTACCTGGCAACGTTCGGAATACCGGCCTGACGCGAAGCAGAGAATCGACATTTTGCAATCGATACAAGCACCTTAAGAGACGTTACATTCCATGGCGTCTTGGAGGATAAGGTGCGTACAATGAGGATGCAACAATTTTCTTCTGAAATCGTACTCTCGCAGATGAGGTAGCCCACCACAGCGCGCCATTACGAACGTGAACCGGAGCTTCGCGTCGATCCCCATGTGGTTGGCAGGTCACCGCCGTATCCACAGTCGTTTTCCGTTCCCTTGCCCCCCGCCCCCCGCCGGCCCATCTTCGGCGCGTCGTAACAACGTTTGCCGAAGGAGCGGAAGCAGTTGCAGGCATTGATCATCATCGGCCACGGGTCGCACCTGAACGCCGAATCCAGCGCACCCGTCTACGCGCACGCGGCGGCCATCCGGGCCACGGGCGCGTTCGACGAGGTGCGCGAGTGCTTCTGGAAGGAAGAGCCCTCCATGCGCGAGGTGTTCGACCTGGTAGAGGCCGACGACGTGTACGTGGTCCCCCTCTTCATCTCCGAAGGCTACTTCACGGAAGAGGTGATTCCGCGCGAGCTGGGTCTGGACGGGCCGGCGCCCTCCGTCACCCGCAAGCTGGGGAAGACCATCCGCTACACCAAGCCGGTGGGCACGCACCCCTCCATGTCGCGGATGATCCTGCGCCGCGCGGAAGAAACGGCGGGGCTTACCGACGACGAGGCGCGGGAAACGGGGCTCATCATCATCGGCCACGGCACGGAGCGGAACAGCAACTCGTCCGAGGTCATCTACCGCGTGAGCCGCGAGGCCGACGAAGCGGGGGTGTTCGGCCACGTGCGCACCGGGTTCCTGGACCAGGAGCCGGAGGTGGGGGAGGTGCTGGAGTCGATGGAGGAGCGGCGGATCGTGCTCGTCCCCTTCTTTGTCGCCGAGGGGTGGCACACGCAGGAAACCATCCCCGACGACCTGGGGATCAACCGCCCCGCCGTCAGCCCGATGACGGAAAAGGACGGGCGCACGATCTTCTACGCCGCGCCCGTGGGCACCTTTCCGGAGATCGCGCAGATCGTGCTGCAGCGCGCCCGCGAGGCTGGCGCCGCGGCGGGGGCAGCGGCCGGTGTCTGACGCCCCGCAGGTGCGCGGCGCCCACGCGGCCGGCGGTATCCCCGCGGCGCGCCAGGCGCTGACCGAGTGGATCGACGCGGCCGGCGAGGCGGGTCGCACCTTCCTGCAGGTGCGCCTTCTCCGCACGGGCGACACGCAGTACGAAATCCGCCACGCGCGCGACGTCCTCCGCTCCATTCCTTCGCTGGAGACGGTGACGAGCGATCCGTACGCCGCCCGCTACATCGCGCAGATGACCAACGGCGGCGAGCACCGCCCGCTCAAGACCGCGCCCAACCTGCGGCAGGGTTGGGCGCTGGTGGATCTGGACGCGCGGGCGCTGTGGACGGCGCTGGACTACCTGTATCCCGCCTGCGCGCTGCACTGGTACGCGGAGCTGGCCGGTACGCTGCGCGTCACGCACTGGCGCGAGGTCGCCGCGCGGCAGAGCGGGATGTACGGCGCGGTAAAGCTGCTTCCGCCGGACGTGGTGCGGAACACCGTGCGTGCCTGCTGCGGCGATGCCGCGTGCCTGCGCCGCGTGGCGTGGGAGGTGGATGCGGATACGCCGCTGGACCTGCCCAGCGAGGGCGAGACCACCGGCGAGGCGCTGGTGCCGTGTCCGGAAGCGTGCTCCATGTTCATCTCCTTCGCGCGGCAGGTGCTGGTGCTGGAGCGCGCGCCGCGGCACGAGCTTCCCGGCCTGGGCCGTCTGGGCGTGGAGGAGATCGAGCAGGTGCGCGAGATCGCCACCTCCGCCGCCGCGGGCACGCTGGGCTCCGCGCGCGAGGGCGAGTTCGGCGAGGGAACCAACAGCCGGCGGATGCGCTACCTGGCCCTGCGCCTGGCGGAGGAAAAGTCCCGCATCGGCGACCTTCCCGCCCCCGAGCTTCCCTGCGAAGGCTGCCCCAAAGCCGTCCCCTGCCGCGGGTGCCCGATGGTGTGATGGTGTGATGGTGTGATGGTGTGATGGTCGTGAGCCGCTCCGACAGCGCGCCACCTCATCCGAAAACTCACCGTCGTCGGCCCACGCCCCACCCCTCCCCCGGGGTTGGGGGAGGGGTCGCCGGCCGTCGCGAGGAACAGCGAAAGGCCCGGCGGGGGAGAGGGCCCGGGGGCGCGGCTCGTAAATCAAAGGGAGGCCCGGTTGCCCGGGCCTCCCTTGGCGTTGCGCCGATTCGCGGAGAACGGTCAGACGTTCTCGCTGCCGGGGTCGTTCATGGCGCGGGAATCATTGTTCCCCGTCGATCCACCAGACGCATTCATCCCCCCGGTGTTCGTCGTCCCGCCAGCGTTCGCCCCGCCGGCGTTCATCCCGCCCGCGCTCGCTCCGCCGTACGACTCGCGCTGGCCGGTGCCGCCCAGGTTGCTCACGGCGCTGCGAACGGCGCCCATGATCCCCCCGCCGCCACCGCCGCCGCGGTTCTGGCTGGAGCGCCCGCCCCAGCGGCCGCGCGGGTTGCCGGGCTCGGAGATGCTCTCCACCGTGTCGGCAAAACTGCGCTGGCCCTGCGGCGTGTCGACCTCCGTCGCCACGTCGGCCTGCGCGATGATGCCGACGAGGCGCCCCTCGCGGTCGGTGATGGGCACGCGGCGCACCTGCTCGCGCTCCATCACGCTCAGCACGTCACGCAGCGAGTCGTTGTTGTTGCAGGTTTACACCGGCGTGGTCATCACCTCCATCACCCGCGTGGTGTTGGCGTCCTTGCCATCGGCCACGGCGCGGATGGTGATGTCGCGGTCGGTAAGCACCCCTTTGAGGCGCTTGCTGCTCTCGCTCTCCACCACGGGGATGATGCCCACGTCCAGGTCGCGCATCTTGCGCGCGGCGTCGGCCAGCGAGGTTTCCGGCGTCACCGTCTCCGGATTGTCGGTCATCACGTCGGCCGCGCGCAGACGGCGCGTCTCATCCTGCTGCTGGCCGCCGTACGTGTACGCGCCCAAGCCGGTGCTGCCGTACGACGAGCCGCCACCCGCGTCGCTGCCGGTGGCGTATCCGCCGTACCCCTGCCCGCCGCTGGTGTAGCCGGCACCGCCGCCGTACCCGCCCGTCCCGCCGCCGTACCCCGACCCGCCGCCGCTTCCGTATCCACCGCCGCCGTATCCACCACCGCCGCCGTACCCAAAGCCGCCGCGCTGCTGGCTGCCGCGGCCAAAGTCGCCCTGTCCGCCGCCGCCGTACCCGCCGCCGAAGCCCGAGTCGGCCCCGTAGCCGTAGTCCTGGCCGCCGCCGCCGTAACCGCCGCTACGATTCCCGCCGCCGCCCAGGGTGCCACCGGAGGTGGAGCCGTAGCCGTAGCCGCCGTACCCGCCACCCGCGTTGAAGTCGTTGTCGTACGCGCCGCCGCCGGGGCCAAACCCGGAGCGGCCGGCGTTGTACTGGCTGCCGCCGCCGTAGTTGGAATCGGAGCCCATGCCGCCGTACTCGCCGCGAGAGGCGCCGCCACCCGCATCCTGCCCGCCGCCGTAGCCACCCTGCCCGTACCCGCCCGCGCCGCTCCAGCGATCCCGGCCGTAGTCGCGTCCGTAGCGTGCCATGTTTTTCCTCCCGTTCGAGTGGATTTCTCCTGCCCAAACCTGGCCCCCGGTTCACGGGCCAAGGGAGGCGGTGCGAGTGCAAGATGGATACCCCCCGCCCACCCGAACTCGTGTCTTCACGCGGCTTTGCGGTGCCGCAGCAGCAGGATCGCCAGGCCGATGACCCCGATGGTGGCGAAGCTGAACCACTGCACCGCGTAGCTCAGGTGGTTTCCCTCGGAGAGCGCCGGCAGCGGCTCCGGCAGCGGCGGCGAACCCGCATCACCCCCCTGCGCCGGAAGCTGCTGCAGCACCAGCGGGATCACCGGCCCCGGCGCGCGTGCCTGCGCCTGCGCCAGGTCCACGCGGCGCCAGGTGCTGTCCGTCCCCGCGCGCCCCGCGAACGGCAGCCCGCGATCCGCGTCCGACGTGATCGGCAGCAGCGCGCCGGACACGCGGACCGGACCGTCGACCCGCAGCGGGCGCACGTCGGCCGTGGTACCGTCGGGCGAGGGCACCCAGCCGCGGTTCACCATTACCACGCGTCCATCCGCCAGCACCAGCGGCGACACCAGGTGCACACCCGGCCGCCCTTCGCGCGAGCGGCCGCGCACCACCATGTCGCCCGCGTGGTGGTAGCGTCCCCGCGCCTCCGCCCGCCGCCACATGAAGGACCGCGGATCGGACGTGAGTGCGGCGGGTGCGGCGGAGTCCAGGCGCAGCGGCGGCTGGACGGTCGCGGCGCGGATGGAGGCGTTGCGGGCGCGCCGCTGCTCCAGCCGGTCCAGCTGCCAGAATCCCAGCCGCACGCACAGCGCGCACATCCCCAGGATGAAGATCGCGGCCACCGCGCCGCGAACGGTAAGCTTCACGTGGTCCCGTCTTGTCGATCGATAGAGAAGGATTGGCCCGACAGGAAGTTACGGCGGATCGACAAGGATGAAAACCAGGAGGCCTCGGCTTCGGAGAGCTACGACCCGCTACGGTAATCCCGACGGCAGATTTCTCAGTCGTGCGCCGGGTGCGGAGCATCGGAGGGGCGCGCGGCGCTCGTTCGAAATGACAGCCCAGGTATAGATGTCGATGACCCCGGCGAGCCTTCCACGTGGCTTACACTCGCCACCCACGACGCCGCCTCGATTCCGCGAAGGCGGGATTCGTGTCGTCGTTGCCGCGAATTGATTCGCCCTTGCAGGTGGGCAGGCGAAAAGAGGCGCCGGCCTCACCCAGGCCGGCGCCTCCATCCTGCATTCCGCTGCAGCCGCGATCAGATGGGCGCGGGGAGCGGGTCGCGCCCGTAGCCGTAGCCACCCGGCTCGTCGTGCGGCGGATACGAATCGGCGTCGTGCAGCGGCATGCCGTCGTACTCGCCGCGCGTACGGTCGTAGTCCACGACGCCAGCCTGGTACTCGCCGCGCGGACGGTCGTACGAGACGCTGGCCTGCATGTTGAGCCCAGCCTCGTCGCCCGAGTACGCATCATCGTACCCGAAGCTCTCCTCGCGGCGGCCGCGCTTGAACAGGCGGCGGCGCGGACGGCTCTCCTGCGCCGCAAGCAGTTCCGCTTCCTGGCGGTTGGCCACGTCCATCAGCCGCCGGGCACGGCGCTCCCAGGTGCGGGCGCGCTCCTCCCAGTGTTGGCCGTGCTGCCGCTCGCGGTCAAAGTCCACCGCGTAGCGCCGCACCGCCGGCGTAGGCGCGTCGTCATCATCGTCGCGCTCGCCCGTGAGAAAGCCCAGGATGAGGCCCGCCAGAAACACGCCGCCGATGATGGGATACGGGTTCTCGCGCGCCTTGCGGCGCACGGGGGCCATCACGTCCAGCTTCTCCTCCACCTGCTCCTTCTTGCGGAGAAGCGACTCCTCGATCTGCCCGATGGTGTCGGACATGCGGGCGCGGGTCTGCTCGATCTGCAGGCGCGCCAGCTCGGGGTCGTCCACCTGCGCAATGACCCCGGGCGCCGCGGCGTGCGTGGTTTCGGGGAGCAGGTGGTCGGTGTCGGTAATGCGCGGCGCCGCGCCCCCGGCCAGGGCCGTGTCGGGCGTAAGATCGTCGTCGCGGGTCACGTTCAGTTCAGCCATGGGTCCTCCCGTTAGCGAAGCAGTCGGCCGATGACGAATCCGGCGATCCCGGCGATCAGCAGCGTCTGCAGCGGCTGCGCGTTGAACCGCTGCTCAAAGGTGTCGCCGGCGTTGCCCGCCAGCGCCTGCGCCTTGCCGCGCAGGTCAGCCGTCCGCGACCCACCCGCGGGGTAGCCGTCGTAGCCTTCCGAATATCCGGCGCTCCCCGCGGTCGTGCGGTCCGTGAGCCCGGCAATGCGGTTGCGCACGGCGTCCACGCCGCCCGACACCCGCTCGCGCGCGGTGCCGGCCACGTCGGCCACCCGCTCCCGCGCCGTACCCGCCACGTCCACCACCCGCTCACGCGCCGTTCCCGCCACATCGGCCACGCGCTCGCGGGCCGCGTCCAGCTTGTGCCCCGCGACCGCCGCCTTTTCGCGCGCCATGTCGATGGCGTCCAGGGCGGCGTTCTCGTCCTTGCCCAGCACGTCGCTCACCCAGCGAAAGTGACGCTCCTCGTCCAGCGCGCAGGCGTCGACCACACGCTTGATGTGGGTAGGCCACGCATTGGCCCTTGAGGCGTACGAGTCGTACTTGCTGCGCACCTGCAGCTCGTTGGTGCGAAACGCCATCAGCACGCCCTTGTCGCCGGCCAGGCCGCCCAGGCTCTGCAGCGCCAGCTTGAACGGACCGGTGGCGTGCGGGTGGTTCTTGGGCGTGCCGCCCAGGTCGGCGATCAGCTCGTTCAGCTCGCGGATGTGCCGCTCGTGGTCGCGCCGGAACCCCGCGATCTGGTCTGCGTGGTCGCGGTCGTTAAGCTTTTCCATCGCGATCTGGTACGCGCCTACCGCGTCATGGTCGAGCTGGAGCAGGTCGTTGAGACCTTCCAGGATCTCGGCCGTGGCCGGCGGCGCGTGCCCCGCGTCGAGGCGCGTCGTGTCGGTGTCCACCGCTCCCTCCTTGGCGTGTCAGTGCTCCCGTTGCCTGCCCGGCGCTCTCATGCCGTCCGGGGAGGGCGCGGGTATGCACACACCGTTCCAGCGCGGGCTCCAGGGATTCTCGCGCTTTTTCGAGGAGCGCCGCGCGCCGCGTAGGCTGGTTCAACGGGGATGTGAGCATGTCCCTGGGGTCGGGATGGGATCGGCGGAGCCGCTTGGATCCGCGGCTCGTGGAAGCAGACCGAACTGCGTCCGCCGGGGTGCCCCTCCCCCGGCCCCTCCCCGCTCGTTCCTCGCGGAGAGGGGAGAAGTTCGATCGCTTCGGCAAGGTGCGTCGCACCTCCCTCCCCCGCGCAGTTTTCGGGGGAGGGCCGGGGAGGGGGGCGCCCACCATTTCACTCCTTACCCTCCGAAGCACTCCGTCCCCAGCCCCACATCCAACCTCCCCCGGCAGCATCGCGAGAAGGTAGGCGAGTGTGCTCGCCCGGAGCCCATCCGAAGGACCCCGCACCCGGCCCTCTCCTTGCACAAGGTGACGCCCGGACCATCGCGCGCGTCCACGGGGTACGACGCGACAACCACTTGCAGGGGAGCCGGGATACGATGAGAACCGCGGTAAGGGCGGCGTTTCTGCCGCTGATGGCGATTGCCCTTTCCGGATGCGCCGGCATGGGGCTGGAGCAGGTGCTGCAGGCACCCACGTTCCAGGTGGACGGAAGGCAGCAGGCGCAGCTGCGGCTGCTGGGCCCCAGCCTGCAGAACCCGCTGGGCGGCGCCGCGGTGCGGCTGTACGCGCGCGTCGGCAACCCCAACCCCGTCGGGCTTACGCTCACCCGCCTGGTCGGGCAGCTGCAGCTGTCGGGGAACAACGCCGCGCGCGTCGATTTTCCGCTCGGCGTGCCGCTGCAGGCGGGCGGCGAGACGGTGGTGCCCATCGAGATCGCCATCAACTTCAACGACCTGCCCGGCCTGGCCAACGTGGTGCGCAACGCAATCGGGGGGCAGCCGATCAACTATGCGCTCAATGGTACCGTGGGCGTGGACGCCGGCCTGCTGGGTCAGCCCAGCTTTGGGCCCATGACGCTTCTTACGGGCGAGTTGCGCGCGACGCGCTGAACTGCCGGAATAAGGAATAGCGGGCGACGAGCGGGCGGCATCGCACCCCGCGTCGGGACCGTGAAATGGGACGGTTCACCTCGATTGCGGGGTGGACCGTTCCGTGCGTTCGGACGGGTCCTTCTTTGCACCCGACGAAGCGACGATGACGATCTCTGATTCACCTCCGCTGCCGCTGGAACAGGCGCTGGGGCCGGCGCGCGAGCGGGCGGCGGCGTTCCTGCGCGCACTTCCATCCACCGCGCGCATCGTTGTCTTTTGCCACTTCGACGCGGACGGACTGGCGACGGGGGCGCTGTTCGGGCGCGGGTTGGCGCGGATGGGATTCAGCGACGTGCGGGTGGTGCACTCGGACCGCGGCGAGAACGCGTTCTCCGCCGGCGCGCGGCAGCGGCTGGCGGCGCTGCGGCCGGACGCGCTGATCGTCACCGACCTGGGCGTCGATCGCGCCGGCGTCCTTCCCGGCGTGCCGACGCTGTACGTGGACCACCACCGGCCGGACGGCGAGCCGGACGACGCGGCCTCCACCGTCGTGCTGGCGTACGGCTGGGATCCGATCCCGGCCTCCGCGTGGCTGGCGTACGATCTGCTGTCACCGCTGGTGCAGGTCGATGACCTGGCCTGGATCGCGGCGGTGGGGACCATCAGCGACCTGGGCGAAAAGGCGCCGTGGGATGCGCTGCCGGCCATCCGCAAGCAGTGGAGCGGCAAGTGGCTGCGCGAGGCGGTGTCGCTGGTGAACGCCGCCCGGCGCGGCAGCGCCTTTGACGTGGGCACGCCGCTGCGGATGCTGATGGAGGCGGACGGCCCCCGTGCCATCGCCGAGGACGACGCGCTGGGCGCCGATCGGCTCCGCGCCTACCGGGCTGAGGTGCAGGCGGAACTGGCGATCGCGCGCAAGCAGGCGCCGATGTTTTCCGCGGACCAGCCGTGGGCGCTGGTCCCCATCGACAGCGGGTGCCAGATCCACCCGCTGATCGCGCAGCAGTGGCGAACGCGGCTGCCCAAGTTCGCGGTGATCGCCGCCAACCGGGGCTACCTGCCGGGGGTGGTGGCGTTCAGCGCGCGGACGCAGCGCACGGACCTGGTGCTCCCCACCCTGCTGCGCGCGCCCGACGTGGGCGCGGACGACGAAGCCAGCTACGGACGCGGGCACGACCAGGCCAGCGGCGGCCACCTGCCGCGCGCGCAGTTCAACCGCCTGATGGACGCGCTGGGCTTCGACGCGCGGGCGCAGGTCGGATAACGAGCACGGCCCCGCAAGCACATCATCCAAACGCAGCCTGCCCGCCCGACGCGGGCGGGCTGCTCGCTTTTACGCTGGAACAGATCCGGGAAATCTGAAATTCCCGCCCATCCATCTCCGTACGTCACGTGGCCGGGAGAAGGAAGCGTCCCCGCCCCACGCCGGCGTTGGCACGTACGGTTCATTCTCTACTTCCGGGAGACTCCCATGGCTGATGATGCGGATCGCGCGGCTGTCGCGCGCAGGCTGGTGAGCATGCGGTACCCCATCGACAATCCCGAACTCGACGTCTCGAAGACGCTCAACGATACGTTCGAGCAGATCGCGACGGCAGACTTCTACAACGGACCCGCAGCCAAGTGGGTGCATGTGGAGACCGCGTGGGAGTGGCTCCCGGTGCAGTTTAAGGAGTTTGCCAAGATCAAGACCGTCCGCGACATGGGCAAGCTCTGCTTTATCCACCTCAAGGCCAAGCCCGTCGGTCCCGAGGCCGTGATGCACTCCATCTTTGATGAGGAGAACGGAGGGGACGATGCATAGGCGCACAACTCTTCTGGTGGTGCTCGCGACACTCAACGGTGTTTCGCTGGCCGCCCAGCCCACGAGCGGCGGCGCTGCGGCCACACCGGCCCTTCCCCCTGCCCCCACGGCTCCGGCCGCACAGGAGGAAGAGGAGAACGACTCACCCTTCGACTTCAGCTTCGGCCCGCAGGAGGATGGAAGCGTGGGTGCCGTCCTCAAGGGAAGCGAATTTTATCCGTTGGGCGGGCGCATCGTTAACATCGGGCTGATCTCCCCGTTCGTAGGGCTGGAGGTGGATGCCGGGTGGAACAACGACCCGGACGCGCTGGGCAATGCCTCCTTTTCGTTGAAGCCGGCGTTCACGCTGTCGTCTTTGACGCAGCACAACGGCGCCCCGAACACAACCGGGCCGTGGCTGTACGTGTTCGCGGACGGCCGGGCGCGGTTTGGCCGGTTCAAGGAAGAGGGTGAGGAAGAGCCGGGCGAGGTGAACCAGATGATGCTGGGCGGCGGCGCACAGTTCCGCTGGACCACGGCGGACGGGATCTACGCATGGCTCCCCAAGAAGCGGCGGCCGACGCAGCTGCTGGAGCCGCCTTCGCTCACGTTCACGTACTACACGGTCCAGAGCACCAAGGCGGATAACGACGCCATCCTGCCGGACGGAGTCACCGCCGACGTGGTGCAGGCCACGCTGCGGTCAGAACTGATCATTCCGCTCCTGGGGTGCACGACGCGCAACGTCCCTCCTCCGAAGGACGCAGGCCCGTTTCCAGGAGGCGGATGGACCACTACCTGTCCGTTCACCCTGGACGCCCGGCTCACCGCGACGCAACCCACTACGGGAGACGGCGAGGCGGAGTTCCTGGCCGACGTCGGGATCGTTTTCGAGAGCGGAGGCAAGCTAAAGCCCGTCGTCCGGTACCGGTCCGGCGCGGAGCACGGGCTGGAGTATGACCGCCAGCTCCTGCTGGGCGTGCTCTGGGAGTTCGTCAAGTAGCGACCAACCGGCAGATATGAAAACGAGCAACGGAGCGCCCCCCAGCGCTCCGTTGCTCGTATCACCCCCCTCATCCCTTCAACTGCTCCCCGGGCTCTCGTCCCCCAACGAAAGGCACCGGGGCCCTGCTCCCCACCCCACCCTCCGTCTTCCGCCCCCTCAAACGGAAGCCGGCCCCCACAAAATCCCCCCCCACGTACAACCCACCCCCATCCAGCAACCACACCCCCCTCCAACCCGACCCGGCAACCACTCCCGCGGCAGACACCTTACGCGAACTTCATACCTCGCGTCCCGTGCCGGCCAGGATTCCTACGGCGCGGTAGCACTTGTGGCAGTACAGCGCCGCCGCGTATTCGCCTTCAGGGTGCGTCACCGACGCGAACCCGTTGGGATCGATCTCCGGCTCGATAAAGGCCAGGACCTCGATGTTGTCCGGGCCGCACAGCGGGCACGGGACGTTCGACGGGTCCTTGCGATAGGCCATCAGCAGCTCGAGCGCCTCGGCGTCGGTGAACGGCCCCTTGGGCTGCGGCAGGGCCTCGGCCAGTTCCTTCGCGATCCGGTTCATCTGCCCCTCCTCAGGGAATCTGTCAGGGTCGTCTGCCGATCCGTTCGGTTCGATCTTGCGTGCCGTTCGTTAAAGCAACCCCCATGCCACGAACCCGAGCCGGTAAGTACAACCAGAGCAACGAATTACATGCCCCCTTACCGTTCCTCCAGACGCCGGGACTCCAAAGCAAACGCCGGGCCAACAGTATCCATGTGCACCACCCGGCGGGTGCAGCTTTGCTCTCCAGAGCACATAATGAACACCGTCCATCGAAAACACAAGGACGTTAAATGCGCGGTTGATTGAGGTAGCAGTCTGCCCGCATGGCGTATAGAGTGCTCCGTATCGGGACTGAGCCCCTGCATGATGCTTTGCAGATGTACGTCGGGAACCGTGTGCCAACCGCTAAGCCGCTGTGCCACCATCAGTTTCCCCACAGTCCATCCCACCTCCCCATCCTGTCTTCAGCGGATGAACGACGAGAGCGGCAGGCTTTCGCCCGCCGCTCCCGGATCCACCACACCATCACACCATCACACCATCACACCCGCTCACCTGCCCGCCACGGGGTTCGCCGCCGGCAGCGGAGGCGAGTCCGGCCGCAGCGTGCGCTCGAACAGCTCGTAGATGCGGCGGTACTCGTCCGCCCACGAGTCCGCGCGGACAAAGGCGTGGTCCTCCACGGGGTAGACGGCCAGCTCCCAGTTGGTCTTGCCCAGCTCGATCAGCCGCTGCGTAAGGCGCACCACGTCGCTAAAGTGCACGTTGGTGTCCACCATGCCGTGGGCGATCAGCAGGTCGCCGCGCAGCCCCTCGGCAAAGTAGATGGGCGACGAGCGGCGGTACGCCAGCGTATCTACGTGCGGCAGGTTCAGAATGCGGCTGGTGTACCCGTGGTTGTAGTGCGGCCAGTCCGTCACCGAGCGCAGCGCGGCGCCGCTGCGGAAGACGTCGGCGTGGTTGAACATGCCCATCAGGGTGATGAATCCGCCGTACGAGCCGCCGTACAGGCCCACGCGGCGCGCATCCACCCCCTCGTTCTGCACCAGCCAGCGGGCGGCGTCCACGTGGTCGCTCATGTCCTTGCCGCCCATGTAGCGGTAGATGCCGGTGCGCACCGCCGCGCCGTAGCCCGCGGAGCCGCGGTAGTCCACGTCCATCACCGTGTACCCGCGCGAGGCCAGCAGGTGGTGGAACATGTACTCGCGAAAGTACGTGCTCCAGCCGCGGTGGGCGTTCTGCAGGTACCCGGCGCCGTGGACGAACAGCACCGCGCCGCCGTGCGGCTGTGCGCCCAGCTCGCGCGGCCGGTAGATGCGGGCGTACACCGTCTGCCCGTCGCCGGCGCGAAAGGTGACCACCTCGGGCTTAATCCAGGGCCCGCGGCGAAACTCGGCGGTGCGCGACTCCGTCACCTGCACGGGCTGCGCGCCCGGCTGCGCCGGCATCAGGTACAGCTCCGGGGGCGTGTTGGCGGTGGAGTGCAGCAGCGCCAGCGTACGCCCGTCGGGCGAGAGCGTGCCTTCGGTCCACCCCTGCAGCGCCGTGACCCGCGTGCGCGCGCCGCCGTTGACGGGGACGGTGTAGACCGCGCGCTCGCCGGGGTGCGTCTCACTGGTGGTGAGAAAAAACGTCTGCCGGTCGGGGGCCAGGGTGACGTTCGTCACCTCCCACGCGCCAGAGGTGACCGGCGTGGCGCGGCCGCCGGTGGCCGGCATGGTGTACAGGTGCGCGTAGCCGGTGCGCTCGGACATGAAGTACACGCGGTCGTTGTTCACAAAGCCGGCCGTGTACAGCCCCGGGCCGCCCACCCAGGCCGTATCGCGCAGAGCGTCCACCTGCGTGACCTTTGCGTCCGGACCCACCACGTACAGCCAGCGGTCCTTGAAGTCGGAGGGGATGCCGATCAGCAGCGCGCGGTCTTCGGTGGGTGCCCACTCGCCGCCCTCGAACGTGACCTTGCGGGCGCGCTGCGCGCTGTCCACCTGCACCCAGGTGAGCGAGTGCGTCTGCAGGTCCAGCATGGCGGCGCGGTTCACGCCTTCTACGTCGCCCACCTTGGTGCGCACGTTCATCGGCTCGGTGTAGCCGCTCTCCGTAACCCAGAAGGGTACGACGGTCTGCTGCTGGCCTTCCACGCGGTCGGCGACGGTCAGCAGCACGTAGCGGCCGCTGGGCGACACGTCCCAGTAGTCGATCGACGCGTTCTTGCCGATGTAGACGGGGCGCACCTCGGTGCGGATGGAATCCTGCCGCTCGCGTGCCTCGCGCGCCTCCACGCGGTCGCGGATCACGTCGAACAGCTCCGTCTGCTGCCGCCGCAGGTTGCCGCGCTGCCCTTCAAGGCTGGGGTCGCGCGGCGCCACGTCGGCGCGGATGTCGGTAAGCTGGCGCAGCGGGCCGCCATCCACCGACGTCGCGTAGATGTTGTTGTTGCTGAACCAGTAGACGGTGCGCCCGTCCGCCGACAGCTCCGGCCCGGTTTCGCGCGCCGGCGTCTGGGTAATGCGCCGCTCGTTGCCGTTCACGTCCGCCACGTACACGTCGCCCAGGCGGGCGAACGCGCGGCGGGTGCGGCTGGCGTCCCAGCTTCCGGCCGTCACCGGGGCCATGCGGTCGGCCACGGAGTCCGCCAGCATCTCCGGAGTGCCGCCCGTGGCGGGGACGCGCCAGGTGTGCGGCAGCGTGTCGCGGGCCTCGGGGGCGCGCCAGCGGAAGTAGACCCAGCGGCCGTCCTCCGAAAAGCGCACGTCCTCGGGCGAGCGGCCCACCAGGTCGGGGCCGCGCATGATGTTGCGGACGGAAAGGTCGAAGCCGTTCGCGGTGGTCTGCGCCTGGCCCGGCGCCGCGGCCAGCGCCGTGGCGAGCGCGCAGAACGCGGCCGGTCCGCGCAGCAGAGTGCGGATCATCATCCCGGGGAACTCGGGTGTGGGGAAGGGTGCGTGCTAACGGTTTAGCAGTTTACGTCGCCGCGCCGCAACCTTCAAGGCGGCGGACGGGAGGGACGGGCCTCACACAGAGTCAACGGAGTGGATGTTCGTCGATGACTCCATCAAGCCCGCCACCCCGGCGTGTGAGGCCATCTCCTTTTTCAGTGGATGACGATCGCCGTCAGTCCGGAAGCCTGATCTCGGGCTTGTCGGGATGCCGGCGATAGAGCACGCCGATGCGGCCGATGGCCTGCACCGCCACCGCGCCCTCGATGCGCTCCGCCAGCATCTGCGCGCCCTCGCGGGCCTTCATGGGCGCGGCTTCCAGGATCCTGACCTTGAGCAGCTCGCGGGTGTTGAACGCCTCTTCCAGCGAGCGCACCGTCTGGTCCGTGATCCCCTCCTTGCCAACGAACACCACGGGGTTCAGGTGATGCGCCAGCGACTTGAGGTGCGCGCGCTGCCTGGGGGTGATCTCCACGGCCGGATCCGCTTCTCTGGTGGGTTGATGGATGTTGTCCTTCGCGCAGCAAGATAGCGGCCCACGCGCCGCTTGGCAGGAGCCGCCCGGCTGAATGCTCCGGAGATTGGGGAGCGGGATGGTGAGCCGCCCCCCTCCCCGGCCCTCCCCCGCAAACTGCGCGGGGGAGGGAGAACGGCACAAGCAAGTCGCAGCGCGATCGACTTCTCCCCTCTCCGTGAGGAACGAACGGAGAGGGGGGCGGGGGAGGGGCACCCGTCGGGCGCCAGTTCGATGTATGCCGCCGATCCGGAGATCCCGCAACCACGGCCTCCCCTCTCCGTGAGGAACGAACGGGGAGGGGCCGGGGGAGGGGCACTCCGCCGCCGCAAACCAGTTCCAGCCGGTTACTCTCCAGGCCGCTTGCCGGTGACGAAATTTTCCAAGATTCGTTTCCAGATGGGCGCGCGCGTGCTATTGTTTCAGCCGGCCAACCGGGAATCCCGCCGTCCCCGTTCACCCGCTCGTTTGCCCGAGAGCGGCGCCACACGACGCATCGCGCCCCATCCACCAGCCTGATGATCTACTCGCTGCTTCCCGCGGACCAGAACGCCACGCCGGGCTCGCCCGCGCGCGACGCCCTGCGGGAGAGCGAGGCGTACTTTCGCTCGCTGGTAGAGAACGCGCGCGACGTCATCCACGTTCTCAACCCCGACCGCACCACCCGCTACATCACGCCGTCCGTAAAGCGCCTGCTGGGGTGGGAGCCGGAGGAGCTCATTGGCCGCAGCGTGCTGGAGATCGTGCACCCCGACGACCTGGAGCCCGCGCTGGACGAGCTGCGCAGGTCGCGCGGCACCACGGGCCCGGGGCTGCCGATCGAGATCCGGGTGCGGCACAAGGACGGCTCGTGGCGCATCTTTGAGGGGGTCATGCGCAACCTGCTGGACGACCCGGTGGTGCACGGCGTGGTGGTCAACTCGCGCGACATCACCGCGCGGCGCCAGCGCGAGGAGCAGGTGCGGCGGCTGGCGGCCATCCCGCAGGAAAGCCCCAATCCCATCATCGAGTGCGACCTGTCGGGCCACCCCACCTACGTGAACCCCGCGGCGGAAGCGCTGCTGGCCGAGATGCGGCTGGAGTCGCCGCTGCGGCTGCTCCCCGCGGACCACGCGCGCATCGTACGGGGGTGCATCGGGAGCGGGCAGGGCGCGCGGGGGATCGAGGCGCCGGTGGGCGCGCGCGTGCTCTCGTGGACGTACCACCCGCACGCCGCGCTGGGCGCCGTGCACGTGTTTGGCGAAGAGGTGACGGAGCGCAAGCGAGTAGAGGGCCGGCTGCTGCACCAGGCGCAGCACGACCCGCTCACCGGCCTTCCGAATCGCCACCTGTTCATGGAGCGTCTGGGCGCGGCCCTGCTGCGCTACCACCAGGGCGAGGGCAGCCTGTTCGCCGTGCTGTTCCTCGATCTTGATCGCTTCAAGGTGGTGAACGACTCGCTGGGCCACCACGTGGGCGACGAGCTGCTGCAGGTGGTGGGCGACCGGCTGCGTGCCTGCGTGCGCACCAGCGACACCGTGGCGCGCTTTGGCGGCGACGAGTTCGCGGTGCTGCTGGAGGAGCTGGATGACCTGGACGAGGCCACGCAGATCGCCGAACGGCTGGGGCAGGCCGTGGCCGCGCCCATCAACCTGAGCGGCTACGAGGTGTTCAGCTCCGCCAGCATCGGCATCGCGCTCTGCTCGGGGGGGATGGAGCGGCCCGAGTACCTGCTGCGCAACGCCGACGTGGCCATGTACCGCGCCAAGGGGCTGGGCGCCAGCCGGTACGAGGTGTTCGACCGCACCATGCACGCACAGGCGCTGGAGCGGCTGCAGATGGAAACGGACCTGCGCCGCGCCCTGCAGCGCGGCGAGTTTCGCCTGCGCTACCAGCCCATCGTCTCGCTGACGCGGGGAACGATCACGGGTGTGGAGGCGCTGCTGCGCTGGGAGCACATGGAGCGTGGCCTTACCTCGCCCGGCGACTTTATCCCCGTGGCCGAGGAAACGGGCCTCATCCTGCAGCTGGGCGCGTGGGCGCTCACGGAGGCGTGCCGGCAGCTGGCGGAGTGGCGGCGCGAGTTTCCGGGCGCGCGCATCGCGCTGAGCGTGAACCTGTCGGCCAAGCAGTTTGGCCAGGCGGACCTGGTGCAGCGCATCCGCGCCGCGCTGGACGACGCCGGTCTGGACCCGCGCCACCTGAAGCTGGAGATCACCGAGAGCGCCATCATCGACCACCCCGGCAGCGCGGGCGCCATGCTGCGGCAGCTCAAGCAGCTGGGGATCCAGGTGCAGATGGACGACTTTGGCACCGGCTACTCGTCGCTCAGCTCGCTGCACTCGCTGCCTCTGGACGGCCTTAAGATCGACCGCAGCTTCGTAAGCCGCATGGTCGAGGACCGCGCGACCATGCAGATGGTGCGGACGATCGCGCTGCTGGCGCGCGCCATGGACCTGGCCGTGATCGCCGAGGGGGTGGAAACGCAGGCGCAGCTGGACGAGGTGCGCGCCATGGGCTGCGACTACGCGCAGGGCTACCTGATCGCGCCCCCGCTGGACCCCGACGGCATCCGCGCAATGCTGGCGGAGGATCCGCGCTGGTAAAGGCCGGGCCTCCGCACGGGGGTTGATGCAGCGCGTTTCAACTGAGGCCGGCGCGCCGACAGCAAGGGCGAATCAATTCGCAGCAACAACTACACAAAGTCCACCTGCGTGGACTCGGCGGCCCGGGTGTGTGCGGCGTCCCACGCCCCTGCGCGTCCGCTACCGGAAGCCCGCCACATCGCACCGGACCGTCTGAATCGAAGCCCCGCGCCGCGGGGCTTTCCGCTTTTCCGGCCGCGGTTCACCCGCCCGGACTGACCGCCGCTCCCACACCATCACACCATCACACCATCACACCATCACACCATCACACCCGCTCACCCGCTCACCCGTTCACCCGTTCACCGTCCTCCCGCACGACATCCTTGCCTCCGCGACGACCACCCCTTATCCTGTCCACCCCGTTCACCTCCCAGACATAATTCCAGTCACCCCAACCATCGACCGCCCATGTCGACCGCTTTGCCGTGCCCGGAATCCTCGTATCCGCCCTGCAGCACTTTGGCGCCTTCGTGTGCGTCTGTGGCCCAACCGGAGCGGGTGCGTGGGAGGGTGGCGTGATCGCGCGCGCCGCGGAGACAGCCGGCGACACGGAGATCCGCGACTCGGTGCACGAGGCGCTGACGGGCAGCGACGGCGTGGGTATCGCCATGTGCGATCGAGACTTACGCTACGTGTTCTGGAACCGGTTCATGGAAGAGATGACGGGCCTTCCGGCGGCGGACGTGCTCGGCCGCAACGCGCTGGAGATGCATCGGCACGCCCGGGATGAGCGGATGGAGGAGGTTCTGGAGCGTGTTCTGAGTGGCGAGTCGGTGTCGCTCCCGGACCAGCGCTACACCGTCCCCGGCGTGCGATCCGGCTGGGTCTGGGTGCAGTACCGGCCGCACCGGGGGCCGGACGGCGCCGTCGCGGGGATCGTCGGCATCGTCCACGACGTCACGGAGCGCAAGCGGGCGGAGGAGGAAAACGAGCGACTGGCCGCCTTTCCGCGCGAAAGCCCCAACCCGGTGCTGGAGTGCGACGCCGCCGGACGCGTGGTCTACGCCAACCCCGCGGCGTCGCGGCTGGCGGCGGAGCTGGGCGCCCGCACCATCGAGCGGGCGCTCCCCGGGCCGGGGCACGCGGACCTGGTGCGCGGCGCGCTGGCCAGCGGCGCGGCCGTGCGGTCGGTGGAGGTCAAGGTGGATGGCCGCGTCCTTTCCTGGTCGTACCATCCGCACGCCGCGCTGGGCCTGGTTCACCTGTTCGGCGAGGACGTCACCGCGCGCCGGGGAATGGAGGAGCGGCTGCGGCACGAGGCGCTGCACGACGCGCTGACCGGCCTTTCCAACCGGCGGATGCTGATGGAGCGCCTGTCCGCGGCGCTGGACCGCGGGCGCCGGCGGGGCGGCGGGCCGGCGGTGCTCTTCATGGACCTGGACCGCTTCAAGGTGGTCAACGATTCCCTGGGCCACCCGGTGGGCGACCAGCTGCTCACCGCCGTCGCCGAGCGCCTGCGCCAGTGCGCCACCGACGCAGACACCGTCGCGCGCTTTGGGGGCGACGAGTTCGCGGTGCTGCTGGAAACCGGATCGGCCGAGGCGGCGATGCGAATGGCGGACGCAATCCAGCGCGCGCTGGCGGCGCCGCTGGGGCTGGACGGGTACGAGGTGGTCACCTCCGCCAGCATCGGGATCGCGGTGGCCACGGCGCAGACGGACGGGCCCGAGGCGCTGCTGCGGAGCGCGGACGCGGCCATGTACCGTGCCAAGGCACGCGGCCCCGGCGGCTGCGAGGTCTACGACCGGGCCATGCACGCCAAGGCCCTGGCGCGTCTGCGCACGGAGTCGGAACTGCGCCGCGCGCTGGGCCGCGGCGAGATCACCCCGCACTACCAGCCCATCATCTCGCTCGCGACGGGCCGCATCTCCGGAGTGGAGGCGCTGGCGCGGTGGCGGCACCCGGAGCGCGGCTGGGTGCCGCCGGGGGAGTTCGTGGGCGTGGCGGAGGAAAGCGGCGCCATTCTGGAGCTGGGCCGCCGCGTGCTGCTGCAGGCCTGCCGCGACGCGGAGGCGTGGACGCAGGCGCTGGGCGGCGACATCGGCGTCAGCGTGAACCTGTCCGTCAAGCAGCTGGCGCAGGCCGACCTGGTGGAACAGGTACGCCGCACGCTGGACGAGACCCGGTGCGACCCCGCCCGCCTGCGCCTGGAGATCACCGAAAGCGTGCTGGTGGAGAACGCCGAGGGCGCCGCCAGCACCCTGTCCCGCCTCAAGGAGCTGGGGCTGCGCGTGCTGATGGACGACTTTGGCACCGGCTGGTCGTCGCTTTCCGCGCTGCACCGGCTGCCCGTGGACGGGCTGAAGGTGGACCGTTCGTTCGTGGCCGCCATGGGCCGCGACGGCCGCGCGGGGGAGCTGGTCGCTTCCGTGGTCGCGCTGGCCCACGCCCTTGGCCTGGAGGTGGTCGCGGAAGGCATTGAGCGCCCCGACCAGCTGGCCGGCCTGCGCGCCCTGGGCTGCGACGCCGCCCAGGGCTTTCTCTTCTCCCCCGCCGTCGATGCCCCTTCCCTGCAGCGCCTGCTGGCGTCGGATCGATCCTGGTGAGCCAGCCCTTTACAAACCCAACGACAGGTTATAGACTATGCCCTGCGTAATGAGGATGGACGGGTTCGTGTTCTACATGTACTCCCGTGACCATGGCGTGCCGCACGTGCACGCGGGCCGCGCGGGGGCGTGGTGCGTGATCGGGCTCGGCACCCCGGACAAGCCTCCGTACATCCTGGAAGAAGGAGACATGAAGCCGATCGACGCACGGCGGGCCATATGGATCGTCAACAGCTCCCAGGAGCTTCTTCTCGCGACATGGAGAAAGCACAGTGGCAAGTCTAACGCTTGAGGAGATCGAAGCTGAGATCGACGTCATCCAGGAGCGGATGCGGAGCGAACACCCCGGTGAACCCCGCGTGGTGGCCGCCCGCTACGACCCTGCAACCAGCCGCGTCCTGGTGGAGCTGAGCAACGGCTGCCTGTTCGGCTTCCCCGTATGGATGGTGCCGGGAACGAGCCGCGCCACGCCCGACGAGTTGGAGCGGATCGAGCTCGAGCCGTTCGGCGAGGCGGTGATCTGGTCGGACATCAACGCGGACGTACACGTGACGGGACTGATGCTTTCCGTTCTGAACGTGAAAACCTGGGCTGCAAAGTACATGGGCTCCATCACCTCGCCCGCCAAAGCGGAGGCGTCGCGGGAGAACGGAAAGAAAGGTGGACGTCCCCGGAAGCGTGCCACCGGCGAGTAGCACTGGATACCGCATTTGCGCGTCTGCTCCGGAAGGAATTTCACCCATAGGCGCGAAGAGGAAAGGAGGACTGCGGATAATCCAGGTCCGCCGTGGCTCATCCGTTCCTCCGCGCCTCCGCGTGAACCCCTTTCATTCGCCTGGCACATCGCGCCCCGGACGGGCGAGGAACGGCGGGATTCATGGGTGCGCAGCCTTCGTCTGACCCCGTACCCGTGGGGACACAAAAGTTTCCGCGAGCATTTTCTTTGCACAGTAGCGGGGGGCACGCCTATACTGCGTGCAGGGCACAAAATTCCGGCATTTTCGGCAGCGGCGCGGCCGCGTGCGCGCCCACCCCAGGCCATGACTACCGCCCTTCCGCCCGGCCTGTACCTGCACGACCTCCTTCGCCACCAGGTGGAGGAGCATCTGGGCTCCCTCGACAGCCTTCCCGAGGAGTGGCACCGCTTTCTGCGGGCCGTGGACGCGGAGTACCGCCGCGCCCATGAGCCGGCGGAGCCCGTCGCCAGCGACCTGCTGGACCGCTACGCCCGCCTGCAGAGCGACGTCGCCGAGCTGGACCGCACGGCCGGCGCCCTGCGTGAGAGCGACCGCCAGTTTCGCGAGCTGGCCGAAACCGTCGCCGCAGCCACCTTCGCCTTCCGCGGCACCCGGTTCCTCTACGTCAACGCCGCGGCCGAACAGCTCACCGGCTACACGCGCGACGAGCTGCTGGCCATGCGCTTCTGGGACATCGTGGCGCCCGAGCACCGCGACATGGTGCGCGAACGCGGCCTGGCCCGGCAGCGCGGCGAGCCCGTGCTCAGCCGCTACGAGTTCCGGATCCTGCGCAAGGACGGCGGCGAGCGGTGGGTGGACTACACCGCCAGCCTCATCGAGTACCGGGGCGAGCCCGCGGGGCTGGGCACGGCGTTCGACATCACCGACTACAAGGAGGCCCACACTGCGCTGCAGCGGCAGGCGCTGGTGTTCGACAGCCTGTACGACGCGGTGATGATCACCGACATGGACGGCCGGCTGATGGCGTGGAACCGCGCCGCCGAGCGCGTCTACGGGTGGACCCGCGACGAGGCGCTGGGGCGGGGCGCGGAGCTGTGGCTGGGGCGCGAGGGCGCACACGAGCTCAGCCAGTCGGTGTTCGACGCGCTGGACCGTGAGGGGCGCTGGCAGGGGCAGATCCCCTTTACCCGCAAGGACGGCGCGGCCGGCGTTTCCGAGACGCTGGTGGTGCCCCTGCTGGACGCGCAGGGGAACCGCGTGGGCGCGGTGGGCGTAAACCGCGACGTCACCGACCGCGCCCGGGCCGAGGAGGAGCTGCGGCTGAGCGAGGAGCGCTACCGGCTGATGGTGGCCGGCAGCGAGCAGGTGTTCTTCTACGTCCACGATACCGAGGGCCGCTTCGAGTACCTGTCCCCCTCGCTGCGCAGCGTGCTGGGGTACGACCCGCAGTCGCTCATCGGCAAGCCGTACCACGTGCTGCTGACGCCGGACGAGGCCAACGTGGGGCAGGTGGACGGGGGGACGGCCGACGCCATGCAGGCGCCCGGCGACCTGTCCAACTACAACGCCGAGGTGCGGCACGCGGACGGGCGGATCGTGGTGCTGGAGCTGGCGGAGACGGCGCTGGTGCAGGACGGGCAGGTGCGCGGGGTGCAGGGCTTTGCGCGCGACATCACGCCGCGGCGGGCGGCGGAGCGGGCGCTGCGCGAAAGCGAGGCGCGCTACCGCAAGCTGTTCGAGGAGTCGCGCGACGCCATCTACATGACCACCGTCGACGGGCGGTTCGTGGAGGTGAACCAGGCGCTGGTGGAGATGTTCGGCTACACGCGCGAGGAGCTGCTGGCGGGCACCTCGGGCGACCTGTACGTGAACCCCGCCGAGCGCCAGCGCTTTCGCGACGAGATCACCCGCGCCGGCTTTGTGCGCGACTACGAGGTGCGGCTGCTGCGCCGCGGCGGCGAGCCCATCGACGCCCTGGTCTCCGCCTCCGTGCGCCGCGGGGCGGACGGCAACGTGGCCGGCTTTCAGGGGATCATCCACGACATCACCGAGCGCAAGCGGGCCGAGGCGCAGCTGGCGCACGGCACGCTGCACGACGCGCTGACCGGGCTGCCCAACCGCATTCTGTTCGTGGACCGGCTGCGGCACGCGGCCGAGCGGGTGCGGCGCGGCGACCACGCGGTGGCGGCGGTGCTTTTCCTGGACCTGGACCGCTTCAAGGTGGTCAACGACTCGCTGGGCCACGGCCTGGGCGACCGCATGCTGCGCGAGTGCGCGCTGCGGCTGGAGGCGGCGCTGCGCCCCGGCGACACGCTGGCCCGGTTCGGCGGCGACGAGTTCACCGTGCTGCTGGAGGGGATCGGCGGGCCACGGGAAGCCACGCACGTCGCGGAAAAGCTGCTGGAGGCGATCGGCCGCCCCTTTACCCTCGACGCGCACGAGGTGTTCGCCACGGCCAGCGTGGGGCTGGCGCTGGCCACGCCGGGGGACGAGGACGCCGAAGAGCTGCTGCGCAACGCCGACGCGGCGCTCAGCCGGGCCAAGGTGCTGGGAAAGAACCGCCTGGAGGTGTTTGACCGGGCGATGCACGCCGAGGCCATGTCGCGGCTGCGGCTGGAAAGCGACCTGCGCCGCGCGCTGGAGCGGGGCGAGTTCCGCCTGGCCTATCAGCCGATCGTGACGCTCGACACGGGGCGCATCGACGGATTCGAGGCGCTGCTGCGCTGGAAGCACCCGGAGCGCGGCGAGATCACGCCCGATGGCTTCATCCCCATCGCGGAGGAAACGGGGCTCATCATCCCCCTGGGGTTGTGGACGCTGGAGGAGTGCTGCCGCCAGCTGAAGCGGTGGGGCGAGGCAGGGTACGGGCGGCTCAGCATGTCCGCCAACCTGTCCGCCACGCAGTTTGGCGGGCCCGACCTGGCGGAGCACCTGATGCGCACGCTGGACCAGTGCGGCGTAAGCCCGGACCGCTTCAAGCTCGAGATCACCGAAAGCGTGCTGCTGCAGCACGCGGAGCCGGCGCTGGGCACGCTGCAGCGGCTGCGGGAGATGGGCGTGGTGCTGTGCATCGACGACTTTGGGACGGGATACTCGTCGCTGGGCTACCTGCACCGCTTTCCGCTGGACGTGGTCAAGATCGACCGCTCGTTCGTAAGCCAGATGGACCGCGACGGCCGCAGCGCGCAGCTGGTGCACGCCATTGTGAGCCTTGCGCGCAACCTGCGGGTCAAAGTCGTGGCGGAGGGCGTGGAGACGCGCGAGCAGCTGGCGGCGCTGCGCGGGATGGGGTGCGACTACGCGCAGGGCTTCCTGTTCGCCGAGCCGCTGAACGAGGAGCGGATGGAGCGGATGCTCGCCTCCAACCCGCAGTGGTAGCCGACTGAAGGGAAAGGCTCACGCGGAGGCGCGGAGGGCGCGAAGGCGCGGAGAAACGAAAGAGGATGCAGACGGCTGAATCGCCGGCTGCGTCCTCTTGGGTTTCACCGGATCCGTAGAAAGAGCACCAGTCTTCTGGAAAATGCGGAGGACGGTGTCATACCATCTCCCGGATTTCGATGTGCAGTGAGGGGAACGATTTACACGCGGAGGCGCGGAGAAAACAGAAGAGGCGCGGAGGGAACGCCCCAAACGCCTCCGCGCCTCATCAGTTCTTCCGCGCCTCCGCGTGATGCTTCTCCGTCGTTCCTCTGATTGCACAATGAACTGCGAGAAATGGCATCATTCTGAGCCTCAGAATGACACCGACCGTCCGTACGAGGTGTCGTTGCGGATTCGGCGTGCGGCCATCAGCGGTGCTCGAAGCGCAGGGTCAGCAGCTCCACCGCCCCCGCGGAGCCGGCGGTGCGCGCCAGGCCCAGGCCGTCGCGGTAGTGCGCGCCGGCGCGGATCGGGTCTTCGCCATCGTACGCGATCTCGCCCAGAAGGTGGTGGCACTGCACCTGGCGCAGCACGTCGCCGGCGCGGGCAAAGGCGCGCACCGATTCCGCCAGCCGCGTGCGCGCGTCGTTGCGGCGGCCGCGTGCCAGGTGCGCCAGCGCCAGGGCGAACCCGCCGATCGCGGCCAGGTAGTCGTCCTTCCTCCGCCGCCCCGCCCGCAGCGCCTCCGCCCCGGCATGCTCCGCCTTGAGCAGCTTGCCCAATCCAAGCAGCGCGGCGGAGCGGTTTGCCAGCAGCAGCGTGAGATCCGCATCGTCCATCCCCACCCCCGCCTTCTCCGCCGCGACAATCCCGTCCAGCGCCGCCGGGTAGTCCCCGCGCACCCCCGCCACGACGGCAAGGCCCGTCACGGCCCGGGCGCGGGGAGCCGCTCCGGCATCGCCCTCCAGCACGCGGCGGTAGAGCGACTCCGCGTCGTCCAGACGGCCGGAGAACAGCGCGGCGGCGGCAAGCTCGCCCAGCGCGTCCGCCTCGCCGTCCGCGGAGCCGGCCTCCAGCGCCTGCGCGGCGGCGTGCTCCGCGGCGGAGCGGGCGGCGGCCCAGTCCCCCGCCAGGCGCGCGGCGGCCGCCTGCCCCAGCACGCCGTCCGGCTGGCGCGGGCGCAACGGTGGAAAGAAGCCACCGGGGTACAGCGGCTCGGTCAGGAGCCACGGGGTGGCAAGGAGCACGGGCGCCGCGTGGGGCATGAGACCGATGTCGAGTGGATGATGAATCGTAAACGGGGTCAGCCGTCCGCGGAATTCTTGCGGCTGCGGCGGCGGACCAGGCGCTCTTCGCGGCGGCGGTGCCCGTCGGCCTGGCGGCGCTTTTCATCCTCCGTCTCGGCGAGGATGGGCGGCACGCGGGCGGGGCGGCCCTGCTCGTCCAGCGCCACGAAGGTGGCGTAGCAGGTGTTGGTGTGCCGCTCGGCGCCGGTGATGGGGTTCTGCGCCATCACCCGCACCCCGATCTCCATGCTGGTGTTGCCGGTAAAGTTGACGGACGCGTGGGCGATCACCAGCTCGCCGATGTAGATGGGCTCGTTGAACTCCACCTCGTCGAAGCTCTTGGTGACCACCGGCCGCCCGGCGTGCTTCATGGCGCAGAACGCCGCCGCGCGGTCGATGAACCCCAGCAGCACGCCGCCAAACAGCGTCCCCGCCACGTTCTGGCTCTGCGGCTCCGCCAGGTCGGCAAAGGTCACCTGCGAAAGGCGCACGGCCCGCGGCACCGTGGGGTCCGGCGGCGGCGTGTTCAGATAGATCTCCACCGGGCGGATCATCCGGTTCGTCATCGGTCTTCGGGCTCTCGTCGTGGATGGGTGGTTCTCGGGCGCGGAAGATGGCGCGGGCGGCCCACGGCGGAAAGCCCCGGCCGCGTCACACCGGCACCGGCCGCGCCGACGCGGCGGCCTGCCGCCACGCCTCTTCCACCGCTTTGGCCGGGGCGCCCCACATCCGGATCCTGGTCCCCACGCCGCGCGGATGGATGGTCAGGGTGGCGAAGAACAGCATTCGCCCGGTCTGCAGCCGCTCCATCTGCGGCCAGGGGATCAGCAGCGGCGGATGGCGAAAGCGGAACGGGCGCCATGGCCGCAGGTGCAGCCCCGCCTGCGCCACCTCGAGGATCATGCAGTTGCGGTAGTTGGCCGGGAGCGGATTTCGCCCGCGCCGCAGGTCCAGCGACGCCATCCCGAACCGCCGCACCGGCGCGCGCACGGTGCCTTCCGGCTCGCGGTACAGCTGCGCCAGCTCGCCCCACCCGCCGATCTCCGCCAGCAACCCCACGATCCCCAGCCACATCACGGCGAATCCGACCACGAACACGGGCAGAAACCACATCAGAAAGGTCGCTGGATCGTTCATGGGCGGGCGCCGGTTGGGAGGAGAGATGAAAATCGGGCGGGGATGATACGCTCGGCCCGGGAGGAAGTTGCGAGGGGCAGGTGCGTAGAGATACCTGCGTCCGGGGAAATCACTGTCATCCTGAGGAAGGCGCCGCGCCCAACCTTCCTCACACTCCGCGTCATGGCGCCGACCGAAGAATCTCTGTCCGAAGCGGGCGGGGCCCGCGCTGAACCCCCGACGAAGCCGCAGTGATCGTACGCCCAACGTTCAGATTCTTCGGTCGGCGCACTGGCGATCGTGCAACCCGACAGGACCGGGTGGGTGCCTTCCCCAGAGGATGTTGAAAAACCTCGACCCTCCCAGTCATCCACAGTCACCCAGAGGGAGGCGCTGCTCCGCAATCTGCTGATACACAATGCTTTGGCGCCGACCGAAGCACCTTGCCCGCAAAACCAGGAGCCTTGAACGGCTCCCTAAGGCTGGGCCTCGCGCGACCCGACAAAGATCCTTCGGTCGCGCGCAGGCCGTTGTGGTTCAGCAGGTTGCGGGTGTGCGCTCCCCCAGGATGACAGTGTGCTTCTGGGAGGAACAGCTGAGGTTTCTCAACACCCTCTCAGCCTCAGGATGACAATGTGCTTCTGGAGGAACAACTGAGGCTTCTCAACACCCTCTCAGGATGACAGCGTGCTTCTGGAGGAACAACTGAGGCTTCTCAACACCCTCCCAGAATGACACCCATCCGCCGGATCTTTTACAGGTGCTCTTTAGCCGCGGACGGCATCCACCAGCACAAGCACCACGTCGTTGACGTGGGTGCCGGTGGGGCCGGTGACGATCAGGTCGCCGGCGGCGCGCAGGAATGGATAGGCGTCGTTGCGGCGCAGTGCGTCGCGGGCGTCCAGGCCAGCAGCGTGGCCGCGGGCGACGGTACCGCCGTCCGCAAAGGCGCCGGCCGCATCCGTGGGGCCGTCCGTCCCGTCCGTGCCGATGGACGCGGCGAGCACCCCATCCACCCCCTCCAACTCGATCGCGGCGGCGAGCGCCAGCTCCTGGTTGCGGCCGCCGCGACCGGATCCCAGCACCGTGACCGTCGTTTCGCCGCCCAGCAGCAGGGCGAGCGGCGCCTCCGCGTACTCGCCGACGGCGGTCATCGCCAATTGCGCCACCTGCTCGCCCACGGACCGCGCCTCACCCTCCACGTCCTCCGCGACAATGCGGGCCACGTAACCCAGCCGCTCCGCCACGCGCGCGGCGCCGGCCAGCGCGTCGCGCCCGCCCGCGACCACGTGTGCCGTCGCGCGCTCGAAGGCGGCGTCGTACGGCTTGGGCGTCTCATCCCGCTCGCCGTCGTCACCGGCTTGCAGGTGCGCCAGGATGGCGGGTGGGAGATGGATGCCGCGGTCCCGCAGCACCTCCAGCGCGTCCGCGTACGTGGTGGGATCGGGGACGGTGGGGCCGGAGGCGATCACGTCCAGCGCGCCGCCGACGACGTCCGAGATGGCGAGCGTCACCACGCGCGCCGGGGCCGCCGCCCGCGCCAGCCACCCACCGCCAATGCGCGACAGGTGCTTGCGGACGGTGTTGATCTCGTGGATGGTGGCGCCGGAGCGGAGCAGCGCGTCCGTCACCTCCCGCAGTTGCGTCAGCGAGACGCCGGGCACCGGCGCCGGCCACAGCGCGGAGGCGCCGCCGGAAAGCAGGCAGAGCACCAGGTCGCGCGGCCCGGCCGCGCGCGCCAGCCGCAGCGCGTCGGACGCGCCCGCCATCCCGCGCGTGTCGGGAACGGGATGCGCCGCTTCCCACACCTCGATGCGCGGCAGGTCGGCGCCGTGGCCGTCCTTGGTCGTGATCGTCCCCTCCGCGATCCGGTCGCCCAGCACGTCCAGCGCACCCGCCGCCATCGCCGCCGCCGCCTTTCCCGCGCCGATCAGCAGCACGCGGTCGATGGAGGAGAGGTCGATGGTCTCCGCCCCCGCCACGGTCAGCCGCACGCCGTCGACACGGAGCGCGCGGACCACGGCGGCGCGCGCGTCGGCGGCGGCCAGCGCGGCGCGCAGGATGGCGAGGGCGTGCTCGCGGAGGGGACGGCTCATGGGACGGGATTCAGCGGTGAAGCGCCGCTGAGCACCGCGTGGACGTTGCGCGCCGCCAGCATCGCCATGCGCGTGCGCGTTTCGCGCGTGGCCGAGCCGATGTGCGGCAGCAGCGTCACGTTGGGCAGATGGAGCAGACCCGGGTGGATTTCCGGCTCGCGCTCGTAGACGTCCAGCCCGGCGCCGGCCAGCGGGCCGTCGCGCAGCGCATCCACCAGCGCCGCCTCGTCCACCAGCGCGCCGCGGGCGGTGTTGACCAGAAACGAACCCGGCCGCATCCGCCGCAGCGCATCCGCGTCGATCGTGTGGCGCGTCTGGGGCGTGAGCGGCGCGTGCAGGCTCAGCACCTCGCTGCGGGCGATCAACCCGTCGAAATCCACCCACTCCGCCCCCAGCGCCGCCTCGTCATGCGTGGAAAGACGGGTGCGGGAGTGGTAGATGACGCGCATCCCGAACGGTGCCGCCCGCCGCGCCACCGCCCGCCCGATGCGCCCCATCCCGAAGATCCCCAGCGTTTTGCCGTTCAGGTCGGCGCCCAGGTAGTCCCAGAACCCCCAGCCGTGGAACTGGCCCGCGCGCAGGCTGCGCTCCGCCCCCGGCAGCCCGCGCGCGGCGGAGAGGATGAGCGCCATCGCCAGGTCCGCCGTGGCGTCCGTCAGCACGTCCGGCGTGTTGGTGACGACGATTCCGCGGGCGCGGCACGCACCCCGGTCCACGTGCTCGTACCCGACCACCGCGTTGGCCACGATGCGCAGCCGCGGCGCGCGGTCCAGCAGCTCCGCATCCACCCGGTCCGTCAGCAGGCAGAGCAGCGCCTCCGCCTCCGTCAGCGCGCCCCGCCACCCGTCCGGTCCGGTGAGACCGAACGGTCTCAGCAGCTCGATCGCCCCGTCCGGCAACGGAAAGGTGGTGACGATGCGCGACATCAACCCACCGGCTTTTCCCAGAGGCTCACGCCCGCGCCGCCCAGGCCCAACAGCTGGTGGTCGCGGATGCTCATCTCCGTGAACCCCAATGCCCTGACGATGGGATGCACCGCCAGCCGCCGGCGCTGAAAGGCCGTGCGCAGCGCCACGATCCCCCGCCCCGCCAGCCACACCTCCACCGCCTCCAGCGCCTCGCGCGCCAGCCCCCGCCGGCGGTGCGAGGGGTGGATCATCAGCATCCCCAGCAGCGCCCGGTCCGGCCCGGGGTTCCCCGCCCACCAGCCCACCGCGCCGATGTCCTCGCCGGTGTCGATCAGGGACAGCATGGCCACCTGCCGCCCCCACGTCTGCTCGCACGAGCGAAGCTCCTGCGCCGCCGCGTCCGGCACCGGCCGCGGCACGCCGGTAAGCACGCTGAAGTGGTCCGCGCATGCCTCGAACACGCGCTGCAGGCGTTCCTCGTCGCCCGCGCCCAGCGCGCGGATGGCCAGGCGGGCGGTCTCGATGTCGATGGGCGCGGTGGGCGCTGCGGTCACGGTTGCGTCATGCGGGTGGATGGATGCCGCGCGGCCCGGGCATCCGGCGGGGGGAAGTTGCCCCGCGCGTCCGGCGGGGTCAAGTTGGTGTCGCCGTCGTCCATCAACCCCACGGACGGCGGCGAGGCAACGCACGGGACACGGCGGACGCGCAGCCCGCTATTCCCTATTCCCTGTTCCCTGTTCCCTGACGTTCAATGCAGCTTGAGTCCGCCCACTACATGCGGACGGGCGACCTGGTGCGCCACGACGGCGGCCGGACGGGGGCCGTGGTGGAGGCGCTGACCCTGTGGGCCACCGTCCGCTGGGACGATGGCGGCGCCGACGAAGAGGTGGAGCAGCTGGACCCGCGCATCGTGGTCACCGAGCGGGCCACCCGGGAGTAGACGGCGAGCACAATCTGCAACCTGCTACCGTCGCAGTGTAATTACCTCGTAAAAACGCTGGCGCGCAACGACTTGGGTGTGTTACAATGGAGGAGAAATCCCCTCCAGAAGGACATCCAATGATCCAGAAGTACGAGCCGGCCGCCGACGCGGTCCGGACGGTCCTCATTGTCGAGGACCAGATCGAGATGCGCGCCATCGCGTCCGCCTACCTGGAGCGCCAGGGCTATCGCGTGCTGGCCACCGACAACGGGGCCGACGCCGTGCGGCAGGCGCGCGCGGAGCAGCCGGACCTGATCTTCATGGACGTTTCCATCCCCGGGATGGACGGCATTCGCGCCACCGCCGAGATCAAGCGCGATCCGGCCACGCGCGCCATCCCCGTCGTCATCGTCACCGCGCACCCGTACGGCTCGGTGGGCAAGCGGGCGATGGACGCGGGGTGCGACGGGTGGCTCAACAAGCCGTGCGACCCCCGGCGCCTGCTGCAGGAAGTGCAGCGGCGGGTGGGCGCGCCCAACTGACGTTTTCCGGGACCGGATGAGCTTTATCGACCCCAGCTGGTGCGCGCGCATCAACGCGCACCGCGCCTCCCCGCCCCAGCCCGTCCCCCCGCCCGCCGCCGCGGAACCGCCCGCGCACGCTCCCCTCAAGCGGCGCGAGATCCCGTCCGTGCACGTCTGCGAGCTGTGCGGCACGACGATGTACGACCACCACTGCAAGATCGTCTGCCCCAACTGCGGGTACAAACGCGACTGCAGCGACCCGTAACGCGGTGCGGCCGGGATCCTCAACAGAAGAGGGTACAGAGGGACAGACAAAAGCCAGAGGAACAGAGGAAACCCATTTCCCCTGTTCCTCTGGCTTTCTCTGTTCCTCTGTACCCCGTCCTCGGTTTCTCCGCCTTTTCCGAATCCAGCGATATGGATCGTCTCGCCAACCGATTCGGGGATCACACCTTCGACATCAACCTCATTCCGTCGTGGCTCCCGCGAGCACGGCCGAGAGCGGGCGCTTGCCCTCAGCGACCGGGTTGAGCGTGATGCTCACCTCATAGCCAGCGGCGGCGGCCAGGCGGACCAACGTGGCGACCTCGATGTTCTCACTGCGTTCGATCTGCTGGATGCGAGCCGCCGAAACATCCGCGTCACGGGCGGCGGCACGAAGCGAGTTGCCAGCCTCCTGGCGCATTCGCAGCATCAGCTCGCCCACCGTCGCCGTTACGATTACGTCTTCGATGTCCCTCGGCGTGTATGAGCGCGCGTGGGACCCCGGGAGAGGCCCTTCCACAAACTCACCGTCACCCGCCTGGGCGATCAACGACATCAACCGGTCGCTCGGCGGTTCCTGCAGGCCAAGGTCCGCCTGTACCTGCTGGCGGGTCCGCGTGCTGTCAGTCATGACTCGATGCTCCGTTATCCGAATACCTTCACGCCGCTCCTGTACGCCACCAGCACCTCGAGCGCCAACTCCAGTTTCGCCTGGCCCGGCGCATCGCCCTCCTTGACCTCGCAGTTCACGACCCCCGCATCGCCGTTCGCAAGGAAGAACAGGTAGATCCTCGATCCCCCCTTCTCGCCGCCGCGGCTCGCCGACTTGAGCTCGAACAGCGGCAGCTTCTTCAGCTTCTCCAGATAGCGGCTCTCCCTGCCGTGCTGATGCAGATCTGCCAGCATCCCGACCATCGTGCTCACCGCATCGTTCCTGCCGTTCGCGACCAGGCCGAGAAGCTCATCAATGATGATCTCCCGCTTGGTGCTGAGCCGGTCGGGGTGTCGCGCGAGCCAGAGTCTCATGTAAAGAATACCGTTGACAGAAGCGGGCGTCAAGGGCAGGGTTTACACCCTTGATGCTCAAGCAACGATCTGCGAAAGGTGGCGGATTTTCCGGAATCGCAAAGACTCCTAAGGAGCTGCCGCGAAACTGCGGCATCGCCGCAGATCTCGCAAGAGCGTGGCTACTCCCACCAATCAACCTATCGCATCCCCCAGCAGCCGCTCCACGATGACCACGTCGCGCCAGGCGCTGTCCAGCTTGCCATGGCGCTCGTACGTGCCCACCTCGCGAAAGCCGTGGCGGGCGCAGAGGCGGCGGGAGGCGTGGTTCTCGGGGAAGATACGGGAGAGGACCTTCCACAGGCCGGCAGCCTCGCACGCAGGGAGAAAGGCGGCGAGGAGCGCGTCACCCACGCGGCGGCCGCGGGCGCTGGCGGCGACGTAGACGGAGAACTCGGCGATGCCGGCATAGCACTCGCGCGGGCGGTACGTCGAGGTGGCCACCCATCCCACCACCCGCCCGGCCGCCGCCGCCGCCACCAGCACCGGGTGCCGGGGGTCGCCCAGCCAGCCGCGCACCTCGTCCGGCGCGCGCTCGCGCGTTTCGAACGTCGCGGTGCGGCCGCGGATACCCTCGTTGTAGACGGCGGTGATGGTGGGCACGTCGTCCGCGGTGGCGGGGCGGACTTCGACCGCCGGGGCTGCGTCGGTCATGGACGGATCATGGCGGAGGAGCGGATCGGAACCCGGAGCGGATCGGCAATCTACAGACCTCAAGCCCATCCGCAGCAGCCCCCGCCAGCACCGGCAGCGCGGCCCCGGCCGCACCCTACGTTCCGCCGCACCCGAGACTCCGCCCTCACCACCAACCTCCCCCGGCAGTTTCGGGTGAGGTGGGCCGGTGGTGCCGGTCCGTCGGGGCCTGCGCGGACCGTCCGAAGCACCTCCCAACCCAGCCACCCCATCACCCTTGACATAGGGGGAGGGGGTACCATAAACTTGTGCTCAAGGTAGGGTGCTGGGGTATATGATGCTCCGCGATGGCGCGGGAGATCGCGCCCGCGGAGCGGGCACACGGAGGGGACGATGAGCGCAATCGAATGGATGGTCGCCTTCGCGGGCATCGCGGCGATCGCCTGGGTGAACTGGTACTTCTTTCTCTCCCACGGGCCGGTGGCGCAGGCCGCGGCGGGCGCGGGCGGGGTGCAGGAGGTGACCATCGCGGTGCAGAGCGGCTACTCGCCCGCGCAGGTGCGGGTAAAGCGCGGCGCGCCGGTGCGGCTGGTGTTCGATCGGCGGGAAACGTCGTCGTGCTCGGAAGAGGTGGTGATCCCCGAGTTCGGCATCCGCCGCTTTCTCCCGGCTTTCCAGAAGACGGCGGTGGAGATCACGCCGCAAACGGCCGGCACGTTCGACTTTACCTGCGGCATGAGCATGCTTCGCGGCAAGCTCACCGTGGAGGATTGAGGAGATCGATCGATGTCCAACACGACGAACGCCCACGAGAAGGTCACCATCCCGGTGCAGGGGATGAGCTGCGGCGGCTGCGCGGGGAGCGTGCAGCGGGCGCTGATAACGCACCGCGGCGTGAGGGCCGCCGCCGTAAACCTGGAGCTGAAGAGCGCGACGGTGGAGTTCGATCCCGCCGCGACGTCACCCGATGCGCTGGTGCAGACGATCCGCGCCGCCGGCTACCAGGCCGCGCTCCCGGATCATGACGCAGATCAGCGGAACGAGGGATAGCAACATGTCCACGACGCAGACGGACCACGCGCACCACCACCACCACGCGCCGCCGGCGGCTCCCCTGCCGGCGGACGGCAAGGTGACCATCCCGGTTTCGGGGATGACGTGCGCGGCGTGCTCGGGACGGGTGCAGCGGGCGCTGGAAAAGCAGCCCGGCGTAAACGCGGCCGCCGTGAACCTGATGCTGAAGGAAGCGACGGTGGAGTTCGACCCCGCCGCCACCAGCCCCGACGCGCTGGTGCAGGCCATCCGCTCCACCGGCTACGAGGCCGCGCTGCCGGTGCCGGACCAGAGCGCGTTCGCCGAGCAGGAGGCGCAGGACCAGGCGCACGACGAGGAGTTCCGCGACCTGCGCCGCAAGGCGGGCGTCAGCTTCGCCGTCGCACTGATCGCCATGCTCGTTTCCATGCCGCTGATGGCGGGGGGCGAGCACGCGCACGGCGCCACCGTCGACCCGTTCATGCGCTGGGCGATGGGGTGGGTGAATCCCGCGCTGCAATCCGCCTTTCCCTGGCTGTACCAGCTGCCTCGCTCAGTGCTGAGCTATGGACTCTTAGCACTGACCGTCGGCATCATGGCGTGGGCGGGGCGGCACTTCTACACGCGGGCGTGGGCGGCCTTCCGCCACCGCTCCGCGGACATGAATACGCTCATCGCCATCGGCACGGGCGCGGCGTTCGTGTACTCCGTCGCGGCCACGGTGGCGCCGGGCTTCTTTCTGGCGCGCGGCATTCAGCCGGACGTGTACTACGAGGCCGTTGTCTTCATCATCGCCCTCATCCTGATGGGGAACGCGATGGAGGCGCGGGCCAAGCGCCAGACCTCCGCCGCCCTGCGCGCGCTGGCGCAGCTGCAGCCCAAGACCGCGCGCGTGCTGCGCGACGGCGCGGAATCCGACGTCCCCGTTCAGGACGTGCGCCACGGCGACACCGTGGTGGTACGCCCCGGCGAGCGCATCCCCGTGGACGGGCAGGTGGTGAGCGGAAGCAGCGCCGTGGACGAGTCGATGCTCACCGGCGAGTCGCTCCCCGTGCAGAAGGGCGCGGGCGACCGGGTGATCGGCGGCACCATCAACCGCACCGGCGCCTTTCGCTACACGGCCACCACGCTGGGTGCCGCGAGCGTGCTGGCGCAGATCGTCAAGCTGATGCGCGACGCGCAGGGCTCCCGCGCGCCCATCCAGCGGCTGGCGGACCGCATCAGCGGCATCTTTGTCCCCGTGGTGCTGCAGATCGCCATCGCCACCTTCGTCATCTGGTTCGTCGCGGCGGACACGGCGCCGGGGGTGCGCGCGTTCGCCGCGGCCGTGGCGGTGCTCATCATCGCCTGCCCCTGCGCCATGGGGCTGGCCGTGCCCACGGCGGTGATGGTCAGCACCGGCAAGGGCGCGGAAGCCGGAGTGCTGATCAAGGGCGGCGAAGCGCTGCAGCGGGCCGGCGGGCTGACCACCGTGGTGCTCGACAAGACCGGCACCGTCACCGAGGGCCGGCCCACGGTCACCGAGCTGGCCCTGGCGCCCGGGGCGCCGGTGGATACGGCGGACGAGCTGCTGCGCCTGGTCGCCTCCGTCGAAGCCTCGTCCGAGCACCCGCTGGCGGACGCCATCGTCCAGCATGCAAAGGCCAGGGGGATGGTCCTGGCGGATGCGGACGGATTTGAGTCGCGCACCGGGCGCGGCGCGGTGGGGGTGGTGGATGGGCGGATGCTGGCCATCGGCAACGCGCCGCTGATGCAGGACTACGGCATCTCCCCCGCGGCGCTGTCGGCCGCTGCGGACCGGCTGGGCGCGGCGGGGCAGACGCCGATGTACGTGGCGGTCGACGGCAAGCTGGCCGGGCTGGTGGCCGTGGCCGATCCCATCAAGGACACCTCGCGCGCCGCCATCCGCCGCCTGCGCGGCATGGGGCTGCAGGTGGTGATGCTGACGGGCGACAACCGCCACACCGCCGAGGCCGTCGCGCGCGAAGCGGGGATCGAGCGCGTCGTTGCCGAGGTGCTGCCGGAGGGCAAGCTGGAGGAGATCCGCCGGCTGCAGGCGGAGGGCAACGTCGTCGCGATGGTGGGCGACGGCATCAACGACGCCCCCGCGCTGGCGCAGGCGGACGTGGGGATCGCCATCGGCACCGGGACGGACGTGGCCATGGAGGCCAGCGACGTCACGCTGATGCGCGGCGACCTGAACGGCGTGGCGGCGGCCATCGAGCTTTCGCGCCGCACCATGCGGACGATGAAGCAGAACCTGTTCTGGGCCTTTGTCTACAACGTGGTGGGCATCCCCATCGCCGCGGGGATCCTGTATCCGGCCTGGGGCCTGCTGCTGTCGCCCATCCTGGCCAGCGCCGCCATGGCGTTCAGCTCGGTGAGCGTGGTGTTCAACAGCCTGCGCCTGCGCCGCGTGCGCCTGGCGTGACAGGGCACCTGACCACGGACGCCGCTGATGTCCTGAGAGGGTGTTGCCAAACCTCGTCTTGCTTCCCGTGGGGCACGGTGTCATCCTGAGCCTGAGGGGAGCGCCCACCCGTAACATTATTAGCCACAAAAGCTTACGCGCGACCGAAGGATCTTTGCCGGGTCGCGCCGAGCCCAGCCCTCGGGAGCCGTTCAGGCCCTTCCGTATAGGGGGTAGCCCTATACGGCGCAAGGTGTTAGATTGAGTGCATCAGGGCGCCGGAATCCACCGGTGCCAGCCCAAATGGAGCAATCATGCAGCAGACGACGACGGGCCACCCGCAGGCGGTAACGGACGCGGACTTCGCGGCGCAGGTGGAAGGCGCGAACGAGCTGGTGCTGGTGGACTTTGGCGCCGCGTGGTGCGGGCCGTGCCGGATGATGGAGCCCACCGTCGAGGCGCTGGCGACGGAGTACGCCGGCAAGATCAAGGTGGTGACGATGGATTCCGACACCAACCCGCAGACCGTGACGCGCTACAACGTGCGCTCGCTGCCCACCTTCATGTTCTTCAAGGGTGGCAAGCCGGTGGACCAGGTGATCGGCGCCGTGCCGCGCCCCATGCTGGAGCGCAAGATCCAGGAGCACGCCTGAGGGTGAAGGGGTGAACGGGTGAGGGGGTGATCGGCCCCCTCACCTTTTCCGCTCAACGGGATGAGAAGAGGGCTTGATGGCGACGAGCGAGAATGAGGTGGACGGAGGCCAGGTGGGGACGGCGGTTTCGGCCGCGTGCGGGTGCGGCGTGGAGCACGGCGACGATGCGCACGGCCGCCATGCGCTGGCCGTGGACACCGGCGTAAAGGACCGCAACCTCAAACGTCTGCGCCGCATCGAGGGGCAGATCCGCGGCCTGCAGCGCATGGTCGAAGAAGACCGCTACTGCGCCGACATCCTCACCCAGATTTCGTCGGTGCACGAGGCGTTGCGCTCCGTGGGGCGCGAGCTGGTGCGCAACCACCTCAAGCACTGCGCCGCCGCCGCCATCCGCAGCGAAGAGCCCCAATCCGCCGAGCGCATGTACGACGAGCTGGTGGACATGATGTTCAAGCACGTGCGGTAGGCGTGTCTCCGCCGGTTTCCGGATGAGCGGATAAACCCGCCGCTGGGAAGCGACAAGCCCCGTCTCGGCGACGCTCACGCGTCACCGAACGGGGCTTCACCTGCTCGCATACTCCACGCCCGTCGCGCGTGGAGAGTCAGGCGCGACGACCCGTCGAAGCGGTCGAATCGTTCCGTAACAACCAACCCCTCCCCCGAAGTTGGGGGAGGGGTCGACCGCCGTTGCGAGGAACGAGCAAAAGGCCGGTCGGGGGAGAGGGCCCGTCCGTAGCGCGCCTTGCTCCCTCGATTCCTTCGCCTTCCTGGCCGTCGGCCACCACGGGCCAAAGCCCGCGGCTATAAATGCCATAAGCCCCGTCTCGGCGACGCTCACGCGTCACCGAGCGGGGCTTCACCTGCTCGCATCGTCGACGCCCGTCGCGCGTGGAGAGTCAGGCGCGACGACCCGCCGAAGCGGTCGAATCGTTCGGTAACAGCCAACCCCTCCCCCGAAGTTGGGGGAGGGGTCGACCGCCGTTGCGAGGAACGAGCAAAAGGCCGGGCGGGGGAGAGGGCCCGTCCGGAGCGCGCCTTGCTCGTTCTCAGTTCGGAAAGCTGAACAGCGAGGCGGAGAGGGTGCGGCGGCTGCTGCGGCGAAGCTGGGGGTCGTCCTGGCGGCCCCGGCCGATCGCCTGGCCCAGGCCAAAGGTGACCACCACGTTGCCGGCGGAAAGCGCGTCCGTCACCGGCACCGCCACGTCCATGCGGTAGGTGCGCCGCGACCCGGGCGGAAAGGCGGCGCGCAGGCCAAAGCCCACGCTGGCCTCCACCGGTGAGTTCACGCCAAAGGTGTCGCCCCCCGCCCACATCTTTCCCGCGTCCACGAACACCGCCGTCCCCAGGTCGAACAGCCGCGGATACGGCCATCCCAGGTACATGCGGTGCTCCAGCGACGCCACCACGCGCCGCTCGCCCGGCCACGCGTGCGTGGGCAACCCCCGCAGCCCCGCGCGGTTCCCCATCGTCAGCTGAAACGGCACCATCGTGCGCCACCCGCCCACCACCGTCGCCGCCGCCACCACCGTGTGGCGCGACGCGTCGGAGGGGCGCCAGTACGCCCACGCGTCCGCCTGCCCGAACAGGTTGCGCCACTGCAGCTCCTCCGCGCCGTACACGCGCCGCCCCTCGGCGCGCGCGCTGACGCCGGCCAGCACCCCCCGCACCGGCGCCGAGGCCACCGAGAACCCCAGGTCCACCAGCAGATCGTCGTCGTCCGAGAACGCGGCCAGGCTGCGCCCGATCCCCACCTCGGCCTCTACGCCCAGCCGCACGTCCTCCGTTCCCCGCACCACGTCCAGCGCCCGCCGCCGCTGAAACCGAACGTTGCGCTGACCGGCCAGGAAAACCACGCGCACGCTGGAGATGGTGTCCAGCCCCGTCACCGGCCGCTCCGGCTCTTCCGGGATCACCTGCCGCATGGCGGGCCGGTCGCCGCCGCCGTCCACCGACAGGTAGTCGCGCGGGTACTCCGTCCACTCCCCCGCCAGCGCCACGCCAAACAGCGTCAGCTGTCCGCGCCGCCCCAGCCGCATCACCGTCCCCACGTCGAACGAGCGGCGCTCTTCCTCGAAGTAGCGCCGCCGCACCCCGCCGTCCGCCCCCGCGTCGGGGACGAAGATGATGAAGTTGCGCTCCTGGTGCTCGATCTCCTGCCGGAACGCCCAGCGCCCGTTCTCACCGCGGAACGGGTACGCCAGCCGCTGCACCACCGACACGCCGACGGGCGTCCTGGCCACGCTGAGCTCCGCGTCCAGCCGCGTGCCCAGCAGCTGCCGCGTGCCCACCGCGGCGCCGTACACGCGCTCGCCCTGCGACTCCTTGAAGTACGCGCTTACGTGCTGGCCCGTGCCCAGCAGGTTGTCTTCGCGCAGCTCCAGGCCGGTAATGGCCACGCCCCCCTCGTCGCTGTCAAACTGCGGCTCCAGCCGCACCGACCACTCGTCGCGCGTTTCCACCACCACGTGCTGCGACCCGTCCGGCTGCCGCACCCCGAACACGTCGGCGTCCGCGATAAACGACAGGCTGCGGAGGATGCGCTCGGAATCCTCCAGCAGCGCGGGGACGTAGCAGTCGCCCACGGCAAACAGCAGCTCGCGGCGGATGACGGACTCGCGGGTGCGCACGTGGATGCGGTTGGCCGAGCGGTACGCCCAGCCGAAGCGCCGGTCCAGGTCGTCGCCACCCACGTCGAACACCGAGCCGTTGTCGACAAAAATCTCGCTGATGACCCCGTTGCGGCACGCGTCGCTCCCCGCCTGCGCCCTTGCGGGCACGGCGGCCGCCAGTGCCAGCGCCGCCACCAGGGCGGGCACCGGGCGGCGGAAACACGGGGAGATGCGCGTGGGGCTCAACCGCTTGCCTCTTCGTCGTTTTTAGCCGCCGCAAGGCGGAGCGTCGCGTGTGGGATGGATGGGCTTGTACCGCGCGGGGAAGGGCAATGTTCAGGCCGGGTTGCCGCGACGCACACGAACGCGGGTGAGGTCCTTTGAAAGAGGCCCCGCCCGCGTCCCGTTCCCGCCCGAAACGCGAAGCGGCCCGGACCCTCGTTTCAGGTCCGGGCCGCTCATGGTGATGCGTGCGGTTTCAACCGCCGCTGGTCACCATCGTGCCACCCTGCGTTGCGCCTGGATCGCTCGCCCCGGTGATGCTCCGGCCACAGGCAGCCAGCGTGGCGAGCAGGACGAGCGCGAGTAGTCTGCGTACCAGCATTGCTGTAAGCCGAGAGAAGGGGGGATGAGAAAGTGGGTAGAGTGAATCTAGCGGTGCCCGCTACCCGCGGCAAGAGCAACGCACCTTTTACGCGTTCACGAACGCTGCGGCGGAGCCGCGGAGCGGGGCCGACCGAGCACCGCAAACGTTTCCAAGACGCGCCAGATCAATCGCCCGCGGCCGCCAGAGGGTGCTCTGGCTCTTCCGGCCCACTCTCGAAAAGCGACTCATTCCGGAGACGAAGCTCCGCCAGCACGTCGTCTACCCCGGCCAGGTTGCGGACAGCGCCGAGCTCATGAAAGATCTCGCGGGCTCGCTCCAGGTACGCCTGCGCTTCTTCGGTGCCGCCGGTCTGGCGGCGAAGCTCGGCGTAGTCCCTCAGCGTCTCCGCTTCCAGGAACGGATACCCCTTGTCGCGGGCGATCTCCAGCGCCTTTTCGAAGAAGGTGAAACCGTCCTCGTCACGCCGCGCCCGGGCGATGTTGCCGCGGCCCTGGTACATGCGTCCCAGCATGTACACGGAGCCCGAGCGGATGGCGTGCTCCTCGGCGACGCGCCCCCATTCCTCGGCCTGCGAAAGGTGCCCTTCGCGCAGGCACATCTCGGCCATGTCGCTGGAGATGCCGGACCGCAGGGCGTGGGGCACCGGCTGCTCGAAGGCCTGCTCGTACGCCGCGCGGGCGTCCGCGAACCGGCCCTGCTGCTCCAGCAGGTGCGCGGTGTTGATGTAGCAGATGGCCATGTCGTGCGGCGACGACAGCGTGCGCCACATCTCCAGTGCCTGGCCCAGGAGCCGTTCGGCGTCGTCCAGGCGCTCCAGCCACGTGTCGATGTTGCCCAGGTTGTTGAACAGCTGGGCGCGCTCCACACTAGGCACCGGGCCGTCCAGCCCCTCCAGAAGCGCCAGGGCCTCGCGGTACCGCGCATCGGCCTCGACCCACCGGCCCTGCCACGCCAGCACGTTCGCGTAGCCGGTACGCGCGACCACTTCGCCCCGCACCTCGCCCGCGTCGCGCGCAAGCTGGGCGCTGCGTTCGTAGTGCGAGCCCGATTCCTGAAAATCGCCCAGGGTCAGCGAGACGCGACCGATGCGGCGCAAGGCCAGGATCTGGGGACCTTTGTCGAGCAGGGGGAGCGAGATGGCGAGCGCGGAACGGTAGCACTGCCGGGCACCCTTCAGGCGCCCGCCGCCTTCCATCTGCTCGCCGAGCGCCACCAGCTGAAGCGCGGCCTCGTCTTTCTGTCCCGCGTAGAAGGACCGGAAGATCGGGCGCAGCCCTTCGTACAGGGACGCAATGTAGGAGCGGAGGCTTTCCTCCGCTTCCTGCACGGCCCGGTCAACTTCCTCGGCGGATACGATCCGCTTGTCGACCGTGGCGTACGCGCTGGAGCTGTCCCACGCCTTGCCGGGGTCCGGAACCGCCGCGCCGATGATCCTGAGCCTGAGAAGCTCAAGCTCGTCGACCTCGGGGAGCAGGCCGAGCAGCTCTTCTACCGTCGCTTCAATGCGAGACACGATACGGCGGGTGGGTTCAGCCCCCGGAAGTCACGAAGGTGCCACCGCGAGCCGCATCGGTGGTGCCGTACGTCGAAAAGTGATCGGTAAGCGTGCGCAGGCGCTGGCCGTCGGCCGTGACGGTGGCTCCCATGTTCACCCAGCCGCCGTTCCACCAGACGATGGTGGGGGCGGCCCCGGACTCGATGGTGGTGCCGCGATACGGAAGCTCGATGGCGATGGGCTTGGCGAAGTCGCTGTTGTGGGGGCCAAACTCGGCCACCACCCGCTCGGCGCCCTGCGGATCCACCGGCAGGCGGATGCTGAACATCGTTACCTTGTCCACCGCGCCCGCCGGGACCTCGATGGCGAAGCCGTTGAAGTCCAGCCGCCCGCCCGCGGGGCCGATCCACTTCTTGGCCCAGGCGATGGTGACCTGCGGCGTATTGCGGAACTTGGCGAGCGCGGCCACGTCGGGAGACGCGCTTGCGCTGAACGCCGGCGCGGCCGGGTCCGGTGCCAGGGGCGAGCCCGCGTCGGCGCACCCCGCCGCAAGGAAGGAAAACGCCAGGGTGAAGGCAACGCCGAGCTTACGGATGATGGAGCCCATTCAACGTCCTCCAGGACTGTGGTAGGGAGGGGATGCCGCACAGACTAGGCACGGTGTGTACCGCGGGGCCGCACAACGGGGTCTAGACCGCAACCCTTTGCAACTTAACCGCTTAGGCGCCAGAAATCAAACAATCCGTACACCCGGGTGCCTGCGGGCGCCGCACCGGACGTGGGCGGAGTGCACAGAATGAGTGCAACCTGCGGGCCCAAACTGTATCAGTATCAGTGTTCGATCCCGTAGTCGGTGATCTTGCGGCGCAGCGTGTTGCGGTGGATTCCCAGGCGCTCGGCGGCCACCGTGACGTTGTTCCCCGTCTCGCGCAGGGCGCGGCGGATCATCCGCTTCTCCATCTCTTCCAGCGTCACCAGCGGCGGCTCGGAGGGCGCGGCGGCGGCGCCGTTGGCCGCGGCGTGCGGCTCGGGCGGGTGCAGGATGTCGGCGGGCAGGTGCTGCGGAAGAAGGATCTCGCCGTCGGCCATGACCACGGCGCGCTCGGCGGCGTTGCGCAGCTGGCGGACGTTGCCGGGCCAGGGGTGCCGGTGCAGCACGCTGAACACCTCCTCCGCCACCGCGCGTACGGGGCGCCCGTGCTCGCGCGCGTAGTGGGCAAAGAAGTGCGAGGCGAGCAGGTCCAGGTCGGTGCCGCGCTCGCGCAGCGGCGGCAGAAGGACGGTGACCACGGCCAGGCGGTAGTACAGGTCCTCGCGAAAGCGCGACTCGTGCACGGCCTGCGACAGGTCGCGGTTGGTGGCCGCGACAATGCGCACGTCGATGGAAACCGGCGAGCCGCCGCCCACCCGCTCCACCTCGCGCTCCTGGATGGCGCGCAGGATCTTGCTCTGCAGCGCCATCGACATGTCCCCGATCTCGTCCAGAAACAGCGTGCCGCCATGGGCCCGCTCGAAGCGTCCGATCCGCCGGCCGATGGCGCCGGTAAAGGCGCCCTTCTCATGCCCGAACAGCTCGCTTTCCAGCAGGTTTTCGGGGATGGCGGCGCAGTTGATGGCCACGAAGGGCCCACGGTTTCTGCGCGAGCGTGCGTGAAGCACGCGCGCCACCATTTCCTTTCCCGTCCCGCTTTCGCCCAGGACAAGTACGGTGGCGTCGCTGGTGGCGGCACGGGCAATGGACTTGAACACGCCCATCATCTGCGAGCTGGCGCCCACGATGGTGTCGTCGGTGGCCCTGGCGACCTCCGGCAGCGGGCGCAGGCGCTTGATCTCTTCGACGCCCAGCAGGATCTCGCGCACGCGGCCGCGGGGGAGCGGCTTGGGAAGCACGTCGTGCGCGCCCTGGCGAATGGCTTCCATGGCCAGGTCCATGGTGGGCTGCGAGGTGAGCAGCACCACCGGCGCCATGCCGCCGTCCTCGTGCAGGCGCCCCAGGATCTCCAGCCCCGCGCCGGAGAAATCGGCATCCAGCAGGATCAGGTCCCAGCTTCCGGACGCGATCATCCGCAGCCCTTCGGACAGGGACTGGGCGGAGAACAGTTCCGCGTCGTCCAACTCCGGTTCGAGCGTTCGACCGAGGCTACGGTCCGCGTCGAGGAGAAGAACCTTCAAGTGCAAGGTGGGGCGATGCGTGTCAGCGCTTGATGGGGAGCCTGACCAATATACGGACGCTCATGCGGTGGCGCAAAGGTTTGGCCGCCGTTGCCCGGAATCGTCCGTTTGCTGCCTTGCCCCGCGCACCCACACGGCCGGAAGCCGTTCACGCGGCCGGATGTGAGTGGCGGATGAGGAGTGGATCAGGGGACAGGCGCCCGGATTTCCGCGGACCCTGTTACCCATCTCTCCGGGACGGCGCTACCGATGTCTCCGGGACGGCGTTACCGATGTCTCCGGACGCCGTTACCGATGTCTCCGGGACGGCGGCGCGAGCGATGCTCACCCATCAATCCGAGCGGGCAACGTGCCGTCCCATCGTGCCTGTCTTGCTCCAGGCAGTGAGGGCCGTCCGGCGATTCCGGTTCGGCATCGTGGTATCCGCCGCAAAAGGGCGAATAAATTCGCTGCAACAACCACACGAATTCCGCCTTCGCGGAATGGCGGGCCCGCGGTAGTTCACGGGTCGGTGCGCGTGGTGAGGTCGAGGTGTGCCCATGTGTCCCCCGGCATCTGGAGAGCGATTGAAATCGCGGCAACGACCTCACGCTGTCCGCCTTCGCGGACACGGCGGCCCGCCGGTTTGCGGCGTCCCAGGCACCTGGCCGTCCGCACCGGCACGGCGGCTGGCGCCGTCCGCATCGACCGATCGATCTCAGATTTTTCATCATCCACCGACGCGGATACGGAAGGCTCCGCACGCTACGCGGAACGCAAGGTGGTGGAGAGTGCCGTGGTGCGAAGGGTGGGGGTGAGGGACGAGTGGTGATGGAGGAGGGACGGGAAGAGGTGGCGCAGGGCGGCGCCATCCTTCGACGGACCGAGGCGGAGCGATGGCACCGCATCTGCCGTAGCTTGCTCTCTTGCCGGGCGGCGGTCGGAGAATGTAGCTTGACGCGACCGAAAGCCCGTACGTCCACCGACCCGTTTTTCGCGCCACGCTGGAGCCGGACCCGATGAAGTTCGCCCTGATCGCCGCCGTGCTGATCACCCTTCCCGCGATCGCCGGGCTCATCTACAGCCTGGTCAGCGGGAACAAAGGCCTGATGTACGCCGCGATCTTCAGCCTGGCGCTGAACTCGCTGCCGTTCCTGGCGGCGGGGCTGCTGATGAACCGCTCGGGCGGCGGGGACGACCTGGGGCACTGAGCCCCGGCGTTCACCGCAGCACCCGCAGCTCCCCGAGCTCCAGCAGGTACAGGCGCCCCCCGACGTCGAACGCGGCGTCCAGGGGCGCCGCGTTCGTTTGCCCCAGCACGCGTCCGGTAAGCGCGTCCAGCACCGCCAGCCGCGCCCCGCGCCCCTGTCCAAACACCGCCACCCGCCGCCCCGACGGGTCCACGCGCACCGCCAGCTCGCCCTCGGGCCCGCGCACGGGGGGCGTCTCGGCCCAGATGCGCCGCAGCCCCTGCGGGCCGTGCCGAAGCCGCACCACCAGCCCGTTGGCCTGCCAGCCGTACAGCGTGCCGTCCGGCCCCGCGGCCAGCCCGCGCAGCGCCTCGGCCTGGTCGGCGGCAAAGAGCACGCGGCCGCTGCCGGCGTCGCGCACCTGCACGGCGGGCGCTACGTCCTCCATGCGGTCCACCGACACGTAGACGCGGTCCGCCAGCGGCGAGACGGCCAGTCCCACGGCCTCGCCGCCGGTTTCGGCCCACCCCCAGCGCGGGGCCAGCGTGGCCGGGTCCAGCCCCACCACGCCGCCGCGGCGGTTGGCGGTGAACACCCAGCGCCCGCGCGGGTCGCGCGCCGCCGCGCGCATGGCCGATGAGCTCCATCCCGCCGCCGCGCGTCCCCCGCCCGCCTGGCCGCGCACCAGCCGGCGCGGGCCCTGGGAGATCACCAGGCGGTCGCCGCTGCGCCAGAGCAGGCGCGGCACGGAGTCGCCGCTGACAGTCACCGTCGCCACGACGCGCCCCGCGGAATCGTGCCCCGCCAGCCGTCCGCGGGTGCCGATCCAGGCGATGCGGGCGGAGTCCAGGGACAGCGTGGCGCCCTCGGCCACGGGCTGCGGCAGGGGGATGCTCCAGGCCGACGGGAGCGTTTCGGCCGGCTTGCACGCGGCGGCCAGGAGCATCGGCAGGAGCAGCGATGCCGCGCGCGCCCTTGCGGCGGTCATGCGGCGCATGGAATCATTCCCATCCCGTCTGGAGTACCAGCCGGCTGCGGAGGTCCGCAGCGTTCCGTCCGCGCCCGTTTGGCGCCCCACGCGTTCCGTCTTGAAGTGCCGCACCACGACGTTCTCCACCTGATCCGCGACGCGCTGGACGAGTCGGCGCGCGTAAAGCTGGCCCTGCGCGAGCTGGCGCCGGACGTGGCGCGCGTATCCGGCCGCATCGCCGACGCGTTTCGCGCGGGAAACCGCCTGTACGCGTGCGGCAACGGCGGCAGCGCCTGCGACGCCATGCACCTGGTGGAGGAGCTGGTGGCGCGGTACAAGCGCGACCGGCCGGGCCTCCCCGCGCACCACCTGCTGGACGCGGCCACGCTCACCTGCTGGAGCAACGACTACGAGTTCGGCACGGTGTTCAGCCGGCAGGTAGAGACCATGGCGCGCCCCGGCGACGTGCTGGTGGCCATCAGCACCAGCGGCAACTCGCCCAACGTGGTGCGCGCCGGCGAGGCCGGCAACGCCCGCGGCGCGCTCACCTTGGGGCTGACGGGACGCGACGGGGGGCAGATGCGCGCCCTGTGCGCCGAAAGCCTGGTGGTGCCGGCTCAGGCCACGGAGCGCATCCAGGAAGGGCACATCACGTTGATTCACCTGATCTGCGAGCTGGTGGAGCGGGAGCTGTTCCCCCAGTCCGTGCTCCCCGCCTGACGGCCGTGATCCGATCTCATTCCATGTTCCCGAACCGCCGCATGCACAGGATCGCCCCCGCCGCACTCCTCGCCGTCGTGCTGGCTGCCTGCGGCCGCGACGCGCCGACCGAAGACCAGCTGCAGGCGCGCCGCGAGGCCCGCCGCGACTACTGCGTGGCCGAGGCGCTGCAGGGGCACGCCCAGTCGCGGCTGGCCACGCTGGACACGCTGCTGCGGCAAAGCCAGGCGCGCGGCACGGTGCCTTCGTACGTGAGCGCCCCGCACACCTTTGCGCAGGTGTACGCCACCTTCGCGGACCTGCGCGCGCACGAGACGGCGTACGTGGACTCGGCGTACAGCGCCACCAGCACGACCGACTCCACCACGTTCGAGCAGAAGGCGGCCAGCTTTCGCGTGAACCGTCCCTCGCCGGGCAGCCTGGAGGAGAACGTGTGGCGGGACTACGCGCGGGACTATGCCATGTCGCGGGCGGACCCGGAGCATGGGTGCAACCGGCTGGTGGAGGAGCCGGGGAAGGAGTAGGGCGGGAGGTGAGAGGGAATAGGGAGTAGGGAATAGGGAATAGCCTGCAACTGCTTGAACTGCGGGGTACAGGGGACAGGTTACAGGGGACAGCCTGCAACTGCGCACCCTTCACGAGCCTCGCCTTGGCCGCCGCGCGCGGGCCGGGCGGGGCTTCGTCGTGCATGGCGCGATGCCGATGCGCCCCGCGGCACTCGCCCGCGCCGGACCCGTCGGCGCAGGCCGACATCACGCTTTCGGTGCCGCGATTTCGATCGCCGGGTCCGGAGCGCCGCCGATCCATCGGCACTCTCCCCCCGCACGATCCCGCGGTTCAACCTCCCCCAGGGGTTATTGGGGGAGGTGGGCGAGGTTTACGAGCCCGGTGGGGGCGCCGCTCGGACTCCGCTCCGCATCTTCATCCCCCGCATCCGCCGCGCGTCGTCTTTCATCATCCTCCGCCTTGCCGTGCCCCCCGCCGCCCGCGCATTGTGTCCCGGGTGGAGAGGACGGACGAACGCGGATCTTCAGGGGGAGGCGCAAGATGGCCGTGGTGCACCTGTTGGGAACCGGCGCGGGGTTCAGCGGGCCGGAGCGGACCACCACCATGCTCGCGTTCGAAAGCGGCGGGCACTCGGTCGTCGTGGACTGCGGCGGCGACGTCATCCAGCGCCTGCTGGCATCCGGCCTGGACCCCGCCGGCATCGAGGCGCTCATCGTCACGCACGAGCACCCGGACCACGTGGCCGGCTTTCCCCTTTTCATGGAAAAGATCTGGCTCTCCGGCCGCCGCCATTCCATCCCCGTCTACGGCATTCGCCCGGCGCTGGACCAGGCCCGCCGCGTTTGGGACGCCTTTCGCACGGACACCTGGGAAGGCATGCCGCACATCCAGGAGCACGAGGT
>NZ_JBMDXM010000268.1:0-14424 GCF_048594345.1 Longimicrobium sp. | reverse complement strand
GCGGGCGGGCGGGGGGGGGGGGGGGCGGGTGGGGGGGGGGGGGGGCGGGGGGGCGGCCCCCCGCCCCCCCCCCCGCCGCGATGGCCGGTCCGGAGCGTGCGATGCGTTCGGCGGCGCCGCGGGACCGTTCCCGCGGCGCCTTCCACGTTCCCCTTGCGTCCATACGATCCATGCGACTGCCTGTCGTCGTTCGCCTGCTTGTGCCCCTTGTGCTGTCCGCCGCGGCCGCCTGCGCGGCGGCGCGCGGGCAGCCGGAGCCGGACTGCAACGGCTGCGTGCCGCCCGGTGCGCGGGCCGGCGTCCGCTTTCAGCGCAACGGGGAGATGCCGGGCGGCGACACCACCACGGTGCTCACGGTGGTGTTCGACGATGGGCGGCAGGTACGCACCACGCGCAGCACGGAGTGGCGGGGCGAGGCGCGCAACGCGTGGGCGCCCTGGTTTGAAACCGCCACCACCGACTCGCTGCGCGCCACCGGCATTCTGCAGTCCGCCATGGGCGACACGCTGGCCGTGGGGACCGCCAGCTTTCCCCTGCGCGCGGACTGGTGGTGGGGGGTGCGGTGGGACGTGGCGCGCGTATCCGTCATCCTCTCGCAGCCGGGTATCGACCCGGCGACCTACACGCGGTACTTTCCGCTCCGGACCGACACCGGGCAGGCCGACCCGCGGGCCCTGTACGTGCGCTCCGGCGTACGGTCCATCTCCAATCCCACGCCGTTCTGATCCGGACTGTCTGACGGATGCGCATTGCGTCGATGCTTTCCAGCGCCACGGAGATCGTGTACGCGCTGGGGCTGCAGGATCACCTCGTCGGCATCTCGCACGAGTGCGACTATCCGCCCGAGGCGCTGCGCCTGCCGCGCCTGAGCCGTTCCCGCTTTGACCCCGCGGGGCTGACCAGCGGCGAGATCGACGCGGAGGTGCGGCGCTGCATGGTGGACTACGGCAGCGTGTACGAAATCGACGTCGGCGCGCTGCGGCGGGTGCGGCCCGACGTGATCCTCACCCAGGCCGTCTGCGAAGTGTGCGCGGTGCCCACCGGCTCCGTGAACGACGCCGTCGCCGAGCTTTCGCACCCCGCCACCGTCGTCTCGCTGGACGCGCACACGCTGGAGCAGATTCTGGCCACCCTGCGCCAGGTCGCCGACGCCGTGGGCGAACCGGCGCGGGGAGATGAAGCGGTCGCGCGGCTGACGGCGCGGCTCGACCGCGTCCGCGAGGCGGTGGCGAACCGGCCCCGGCCGCGCACGCTGGCGCTGGAGTGGCTGGATCCGCCGTTCGCGCCGGGGCACTGGGTTCCGGAGATGGTGACCATCGCCGGCGGCGACAACCTGATGGGCACGGCGGGATCGCACTCGCTGGAGATTCCGTGGAGCCAGGCCGAGGGGCTGGAGCCCGACCGCCTGCTGCTGGTGCCCTGCGGATACGCCATGGACCGCGCCCGCCAGGACGCCGACCAGGCGCGCGACCGCCTGCGCCAGCTCGCCGCGCCCGCCATCGACGCCGGCCGCGCCGCCGTGGGCGACAGCGCGTACTTCAGCCGCTCGGGTCCGCGGGTGGTAGAGGGGATCGAGGCGCTGGCCGCATGGCTGCACCCCGACGCCGGCCTCACCGCGCCGCCGGGGCGCATCCTGGAAAGCTGGCTCGGTTGATCGGCAGAACACCGTTCGCATCCACACAAGTCGAGCAGGGACGATGACGGCGTCGATGAGGGATTTCGCGGAGCGCACGTACCGAACGCGACGCCATCTGCTCAAGCTGATCGAGCGACTCAACGAAACGGCAATTCGGGAATCCTCGAAATTCCTCGTGCTGTCCGGATCGACGGACGAATGGCTGATGTTTGACGTTTCCGGCGTCCGTATAGTGTTTCGCGCTGCATACGGGCTTGATGGCACCGGATACCTGGAATGTGGGCACCACGAAATGGACGAACGGCAGGAGGCGAGATTCCTGACCGATCTGTCACTCGAGATTGACCCTTTGGGCAACGTCGATCATCGCTGGACGATTTCGGAGGTCGGGAGCAACCTGGAAGCCCTTCTGGATCGTACCTATGATCGCATCCTTGAGCGGTTTGCGGGCAGGCAGGTCAGAATCGTGAACGGCGTCTTCGATCCTCGAAGCTAGTCGGACGTAGCGTTCACATCGCAATCCGCAAGCGACCTCGTGGAGCCGCGGGTTTCGATCCAACCGCCTGGAGCGGGGCCGGAGGACGACCACGGACGATCTCCCGACCCGCTCCTCCGCGTGTCAATCCGCCCCAATGCTGGCCTGAACGCGCGGCTGGACGCACCTTGGACGGCATCGCAAGGCGCGGCGCTTGCAAACCCGCGCGGCGGCACCACTTTGTAGCCCCGTCACTTCCCAACCTGCACCGCACCTGCGAGAGGGCGATCCATGCGACTTCCCACCCGCGTTCACGGCATGCTGGACTACCTGCTGGGCGCACTGCTCATCGCGTCGCCCTGGCTGTTCGGCTTCGCAACCGGCGGGGCGGAGCGGTGGGTTCCGGTGGGGCTGGGCGCCGGCGTGCTGCTGTACAGCGTGTTCACCGACTACGAGCTGGGCCTGGTAAAGAAGCTGCAGATGCCCGCGCACCTGTTCCTGGACGCGCTGGGCGGGCTGGCGCTGGCCGCGTCGCCGTGGCTGTTGGGCTTTGACGAGCGGGTGTGGATGCCGCACGTGGTCATCGGGGCGGTCGAGGTCGTGACCGCCGCCATCACCAACACGGTGCCGGGCTATGAGCGTCGCCGAGCGGGTCGCTAGCGACGAGATCGTCGATCCGCTGTGCGAAGACGCGTCCGGGGCCGAGCCCCGGTCGCGCATCTACGCGTACGCCGAAACGGACACCGGCGTGCACGCGTATCCGCTGGCCCAGGCCATCGAGGCCATTCACCGCGGCCGCACGGGGAAAAAGGAAGACGACCCGCCGCTCATCTGGATCGACATCGCCGCGCCGGGCGTGCCGGAAGGCGAGTTTTTGCGCGACCAGCTGAATTTCCATCCGCTGGCGGTCGAAGACACCGTCCGCGGCCGCCAGCGCCCCAAGATCGACCGCTATCCGGGGTATTTTTTTCTGGTGATGTACGCGGCGCGCATCAACCCCAAGCGCGAGCGGATGGCGCTTAACGAGCTGCACGCGTTCATCGGCGAAAACTACGTGGTCACGGTGCACGACCACCGCATCGAGGAGATTACGGCGGTGCTGGCCCGGTGGCGGGGCGCGCCGGAACGCTTTCGCGCGCCCGGCGTGCTGGCGCACGCGCTGCTGGACCTGGTGGTGGACGGCTACTTTCCAGTGCTGGACCACTTTTCGGAGCGCGTGGCGGAACTGGAAACGGCGACCACCGACTCCGACACCCCGCCGCGCGAGGGGATGCAGACCATCCTGACCATGCGGCGCGAGCTGGCGCTGTTCCGGCGGATGGTGGGGCCGGAGCGCGAGCTGGTGGGGTCGCTGCTGCGGCGCGACATCCCGTTCCTGCAGCCGGACATGATGCCGTACTTTCAGGACGTGCACGACCACGCCATCCGCGTGGCCGAGGAGATCGACACGCTGCGCGACCTGCTGAACGGCGCCATGGAGGGCCAGCTTTCCATCGCCAGCCACAACCTGAACGAGACCATGCGGCTGATGGCGGCGTGGTCCATCATCCTGATGGCGATGGCGTGGATCGCCGGCATCTACGGGATGAACTTCAAGTTCATGCCCGAGGTGGATTGGCGCTACGGATACGCGTGGGGGCTGGGGTTGATGCTGGTGGTGGGCGCGGTTCTGTTTACGTACTTCAAGCGCAAGAACTGGGTGTAGGGCCCTCACCCCGGTTCGTTCCTCGCCTGCCCCTCTCCCACAAACTGCGTGGGAGAGGGGCTATGGGTTGCTACAACCTATGGTGCGTTCCCTCTGTTTTGCGGTTGAAGCCCCGTTTGGCGAGCGCAAGCGAGCCGGACGGGGCTTGTCGCTGTCCCAGCAGCGGGTTTACCCGCTCATCGGGGCGGGGCTTTCCGCTTTTTTGGGGCGGCGGAATTATGCGCTCCCGCAGGGGCTTGCCATGTGTCGGCTGGAGTGCGATCCCCTGTGTCCGCTCCGGCGGCGCGGGCCGTGCAACAGGGGTGAACGAACCTTGGAAACAGGACTGCGGATGAAGCGGCTGATACTTTTCGACATCGACGGAACGCTGCTTTCGGCCGGCGGTGCGGGCGCGCGGGCCGTGCGCGAGGCCATGCTGGAGGTCTACGGCGAAACGGGCTCCATCCGCGGATACAACATGGGCGGCCGCACCGACCCGCAGATTGTCCGTGAGCTGCTTACGCCGGTGGGGTACTCGGTGGAGCAGGTGGAGGCGGGGCTGGAGGCGCTGTGGAAATCGTACCTGCGCAACCTGCGGGTGGAGATCAAAACGGCGGAGATCCGCACGCTTCCCGGCATCCCCGCGCTGCTGGACCGCCTGGAGAAATCCGGCGATCCCACCGTGCTGGGGCTGCTGACGGGGAACGTGGAAGAGGGCGCGCGCCTCAAGGTGGAAGCGGCGGGGCTGGGCTTTGACCGCTTTCGCGTGGGGGCGTACGGATCGGACCATTGGCAGCGGCCGGAGCTTCCGGCCGTGGCCGCGCGCCGGGCAAAGGAAAGGACGGGGCTGGGCTTCGAGGGAAAGGAGATCGTCATCATCGGCGATACGCCGTTCGACATCTCGTGCGGCGCGCACCTGGGCGTGCGCACCATCGCCACCGCCACCGGCACGCACAGCACCGACGACCTGGCGCAGCACAACCCCGACTACCTGTTCGACGACCTGTCCGACACCGAGGCCGTCTGGCGCGCCATCATGGAGTAGACGCGCGCCCGCGGAGCCGCGGAGAACCAGGCGAGCCGCGGAGGACGTTCTCCACGGCTCGTCCCGTTCGCGTCTGCGCGTGAACGATCCTGGAGCGATGACGAGAAGGGCTTCCGCGCCAAGGCACGGGAGCCCTTCATCGTATTCATCGGCAGGCCGGCGAACTACTCGTCGTCGTCCTCATCCTCGTCGTCGTCCTCGTCATCCGTGCTGAAGCGCGGAGAGGGGGCGTCGTCGACGTGGTCGGGCATGCCGTGAATCCAGCCGGGCGGCGTACGGCCACGGCGCAGATACAGGTCGCGGAACAGGTCCACGGCCTCACGCCGGGCGTCGGGACGCTCCTCTTCAGGGAGCGCCCACAACAGCAGGTCGAGCACGGCCGCGGCATCCGCCACAGGCACCGCGTCGTCCGGCCCGCCGGCCATCCCCTCCCGGAGTTCACGCGCAAAGTAGCGCTTCCACAGGCGAAGGTTGCGCTCGTACGGCACGGAGCCGTCGATGAACTTCTTGGTCGCGCCGACCTTTACGCCTGCTCGCTTGGCGACCTTCCGGAGCGACGTACGGGCAACCTGCGCCCGCACATGCTCACGGATCCGGTCGATGGCGGATTCGCCTGCACGCTCGCTCACAGGCTCCTCCCGCGCGGGAGGAACCGGGGCTCTTGTGCACTTCGTTTACGTTGAGTTGGCTTACACTCTACAGATTAGAGCCCGTTTTTGCTGAGTGCAAGAGGCACAACTCCCCATTTGAACACTTATACAAAGTGGACGCGAACGAGGCTGCTCCTCATCCAGGCCAGATGCCGCCTGGGCGCTGGGAAAATAGCGCCCCCGGCGGACCGCGCCGGATGGGACCGCCGTGGTCTGGCTTGCTCACCTGTGGCCCATTCGGAATGCCTGGCAAGCGCGCTGAAAGTGATCACAGGCAGGGCCATCCCGGCCGCGGAAAGGGATCACAGCAGGGCCATTCCGGCCGCCAGGGCAGCGAGCACCGCCGCGCTCACCGAGATCCACACGGCCAGCTGCGCGCGCCCCGCCGCCTGCTCCGCCCCGGTGCGCAGCGCGTCCAGCGCCTCCTTCTGCTGGGTGGCCAGCACGGCGCGCTCGCGCTCAGCCTCAGCCGTGGCGCGGGCGTGGCGTTCTTCCAGGCGGCGGATGGCGGCGGGGACGTCGGCCACCGTGTCTTCCACCTCCATCAGCCGCGAGGTCAGGGTGGCCACCTCGTCGTCCATCCCTCCGTCCGCCAGCGCCGGCAGCATCCCCGCCGCGGCGCCAAAGAGCGACTGGTCCATCACCCGCTTGGCGCCCAGCACCTCTTCGATTCCCATTTCGAAGTGGCGCTGCTCGATCCGCTTCTCCTGGTCCGCCCCCTCCTCGGCGATCGCCATCTGCGCCGCCTTGAGGACGGCGTTCTTGATGTCGCCGCCGCTGGCGGGGTAGCGCTGGGCCAGCGCGTGAAAGTCCACGTCGGCGCCCAGCGGCGTCTTGCGGCCGTGGATCTGCACCTTCCAGATCTTCTCGCGCTCCTCCAGCCCCGGCTGCTCGAACAGGATGTGCGTGCGGATGCGGCGCTCGAAAGCCGGATCGAAGTTGGCGGCCAGGTTGGTGGCGAAGATGACCACGCCGGGAAACTCCTCCAGCTCGCGCAGCAGCACGTTCACCACGGCGTTGGCCTCGCGCTGATAGCCCTGGTCCACCGAGGTGAAGCGGCGCCCCGCGATGGCGTCGGCCTCGTCGAAAAAAAGGACGGCGTCCTGCTCCTGCGCACTGGCAAAGACGGCGGCCACGTTCTTGGCGGTGGCGCCCGCCCACTGGCTTTCCAGCTCGTTGTAGCGCACCACGAGCAGCTTTTTGCCCAGCGCGTGGGCGATGGCTTCGGCGCAGATCGTCTTTCCCGTCCCCGGCGGCCCGGCAAAGTTGAACGCCAGCCCCAGCCCGCTCTCGTGCCGCTCGCCCAGCCCCCACTCGCCGAACAGGATGTCGTGCTTGCGGATCTGCACCAGCGCGTTGTCCAGCGAGCGCCGGGTGACGGGCGGAAGAACGACGTCGGCGAAGGTGCGGCGCGGCTCCACCGCGCTCACCAGCGTCTGCCGGTCCGGGCCGAAGAAGAGGTCGCGGATGGGGTTGGATGACATGTCTCTAGTGCGAAAGTGCGAAAGTACGAGAGTACGAGAGTACGAGAGTACGAGAGTACGAGAGTACGAGAGTACGAGAGTACGAGAGTGGCCTTTACCCGGCTCGTTCCTCTCCTCCAAACTGCGCGGGAGAGGGCGTGGACGCCGCTCAAGCCTTCGAGGGTCGAGGCTCAGGCATCTCGTAAACGCAAGACCGTCGCCGCGTTGATACCCCGCGTCGTCCGCCGCGTCCCGCTTGGCCCGGCGGCGCCCCGCTGGGCGCCGTGCGGTCGCGCTCGTCACGCGGGGTTCCCACGGGCCGCAGCGGCGGGGTGAGGTTGCATCCGTGGCGGGATCGATCGCGCGCACGCGACACAACCTCATCGACGGAATCCACCGGCCATGAAGGCACACGCGCCGGCGCGTCCGCGGCGTCACGACCTGGACTGGTTGCGAAGCCGTTCGACGCAGAGCGCTTTCGCACCGGGTTGGGCCGCGTCAAGGAGCGCGTGCGCGCCCGCCCGCCCACGGGCGACGACGGGCTGGACGAGCGGATTCACCGCGTGCTGGCGGAGGCGCGGCTGGCGCCCGCGTATCTGCAGCGCGTGCTGGTGCGCACCGGAACCCGCGCCGTGTTCCTGCGCACGGACGAGGTGGAGTGGCTGGAGGCGGAGGAGAACTACGTGCGGCTGCACGCGGGGCAGGAGAGCTGCCTGGTGCGCGGCACGCCGGCGGGGCTGGAGGAGCGGCTGGACCCGGCGCGATTCATCCGCGTACGCCGGTCGTACATCGTGAACCTGGCCAGCCTTCGCGAGTTGCACCCGTGGAGCCACGGGGACTGGATGATCGTGTTGCGCGACGGCCGCGAGCTCATGCTAAGCCGCCGCTACCGCGACCGGATTCCGGAGTTGGCGGGGCAGGCAGCGTCATCACCCGGCAGACAGGCGATCGGCGGCCAGAGCCACGCAAGCCGTTCCGGGCCTCATTGGTCCGGCAACGGCTTCGTGCTTCACCTGCTTGGCTCATCCGCGAGCTTCGCCCCGCTTGGGTGGCGAGTAGTACAGCGGGGGCAGGTCAGGCCACCAGCCCAGCTTGAGGAACTCCCAGAGCGTCGGCTCGCGATCATCCGGTGGCGGCGCCTTGGGGAACTTGGAAAGCGGCATGCCGAAAAGCATGGGCTCATCATGCGCTACGTCGTTGCGCTCGGACATTGCGACTCCCCGGCCTTCTGGTTACCAGCGCGAGCCCGATCAGTTGCGCGACCGGACCCAGAAACGGACTCAGGCGCGCCATGGCTCCCGAGTCAAAGATGTACGGCTCCGTTGCATCCATGGCCAGGATGCCGATGACCTGCCCCGTGGTGCCCGGCTCACCCACCATGATGGGAAAGGTGCCGATGGATCTGTACCTACGCCCCTGTACACGCGGGTGTTTCACCTCTGACGTGGCCGCGACGGAGACAGGCCGGCCGGTAGAGAATGTGAACGGAGCGCCCGGCGCGTCAAGGGGGATGACTGGATGATCGCGCCCCGGCCGGAAATCGTCCTGGGCTGTCACCCTGAAGCCGGTGGGCTGCTGATCCACGATCACCGGCAGAACCAGGTTCGCCGTGATCTCACAACCCAGCGGGGGACGCACAGTCACCTGCACCAGCTCGCAGGCACGACGAAGAAGCAGTCCGATGGCGTCCTCGGGATTCCGCACGATCTGCGGCGCCGAGTTGCCTGCCTGCATCCCCGCCATCGAACTGATGAGTTCACCCAGGTTCTCGAACACCTTTCGATGGTGATCGAGGACGCCGGCACGGGCCAACCCGCGAAACCACTCCGACAGCAGGTAGATCGCCACGAGGCCCGCCATCCAGCGCCAGCCCTTTACCCCGAACACGTCCGGCGCCGCGACGCCGACGAACAACGCGAGCTGCAAGCCCGCGACGATCAGCTGCATCGAACGGCTGCGGGCGAGCATGCGCCCCCAGCTTACGGGATACGCAGCCGCTTTCCGGGTCCTTGGCCAGCGGCGCACCAAGTCCGTGAGCGTGTCGGTGCCCGTCGCGGCTGGATGCATCGACGGTCCGCTCACGCGAGATCCTTCCCGAGTTCGTGTGCGCGCTTCCTGCCGCACCCCGGCGGATAATCGTTACCCATGCCTGCGCACCACCGTTGCCAGGGGATAAGGTGGCCGTGCATGATCAGCGGCGTCCCACGGACGAACCTGCTCGGCACGTTCACTCCGTTCATCGTAACGACCTTCACGCGGCGGCACCAACACGCGAGCCGACACGAAATCCGGAGATTTGCAGATGCGGCAGGTGTGGATCACCAGACGGGGCGGGCCGGAGGTGCTGCAGGTGCGCCAGGCGGCGGATCCGGTGCCGAAGAAGGGCGAGGTGCGCATCCGCGTGGCGGCGGCTGGGATCAACTTTGGCGACGTGCTCGCGCGGATGGGGTTGTATCCCGACGCGCCGCCGCTGCCCGCCGTCGTGGGCTACGAGGTCGCGGGGACGGTGGATGCAGTCAGCGCGGGGGTGGCGGACTTTCGCGAGGGGGACCGCGTGGGCGCGCTGACGCGCTTTGGCGGGTACACGGACGTACTGTGCGTGCCGGCGGAGCAGGCGTTTCCCATCGCCCCATCGCTTTCGTTCCAGAAAGCGGCGGCGATCCCGGTGAACTACCTGACCGCGTGGATCATGCTGGTGCACCTGGGGTGCGTGCGCGCGGGGGACCGGGTGCTGGTGCACGCGGTGGCGGGCGGGGTGGGGCAGGCGGCGGTGCAGATCTGCCGGTGGCGCGGCGCGGAGGTGGTGGGCACGGCCAGCGCGTCCAAGCACGCCCGCCTTCGCGAGCTTGGTGTGGCGCACTGCATCGACTACCGCACGCGGGACTTCGAGGCCGAGGTGCGCCGCCTGTACGGCAAGGGCGGCGTCGACATCGCGCTGGACGCGGTGGGCGGCGAGTCGTTCCGGAAGAGCTACCGCTGCCTGGGGCCGCTGGGGCGGATGTACGTCTTTGGCGTCAGCAGCTTTGCGCCGGGGCGCACGCGCAGCGTGGTGGCGGCGCTGCGCGGGCTGGCCTCCATGCCGCGCTTTGGGCCGATCGACATGATGAACACCAACCGCGGCGTGCACGGCGTGAACCTGGGCCACCTGTGGCACCGCGTAGACCTGCTGGGCCAGATGCTGCGCGACATCGTGGGGCTGGTGGATGACGGCACGTTCGATCCCGTCGTGGACCAGGTATTCCCTTTTGACCGCGCGGCCGATGCCCACGCGCGGCTGCAGGACCGCCAGAACTTCGGCAAGGTGCTGCTGGCGCCGTGATCCTGGACCGGCGGGAAGAACAGGTCTCACGCGGAAACGCGGAGGGCGCGGAGACCTTCTCTCCGCGCCTCCGCGTGATGGGCACCCGTGCTCAGGCCTGACATGAGGGGCGATCACCAAGAAAACCCCGCACGGACGCTTGACGCGGCCGTGCGGGGTTCTGCCATTGAGCACGTGGTCAGGATACGCGTGCGATGGCTCCCTCACGATGTTCGGGCCGCGTGCTTCCAGCCGGGATGGGAGGTTCGAGGCCATCCTCCAGCATCGTGCCGATATACATGGAGATCCCATCCGCCAGCCATTCCAGCGCCTCGTCGGCCGTTTCGCCGTGGCTTTCACACCCGGGCAGTTCCTCTACCCAGGCAAAGAACAGCGACTCGCCGATCGTGTCCTCATCGGGACCAACGCGCCTGGTGTACGGGAGCCGGAGGTACATGTGCGCCAGCAACGAATCGTCACCCATACCCGTGATCTGCAGTTGCGCGGGGGTAAACCGACGGCATGCTCATGATGAGCGGCCCGGTTTCTCGACCGCTCCAGAATCTGCTCGTTCACTTTGTTCATCTTAACGGCACTCGCGCGGTGGCACCAACACGCGAGCCGACACGGAATCAGGGGGATTGCAGATGCGGCAGGTGTGGATCACAACGGGCGGGCCGGAGGTGCAGGTGCGCGATGCGTGCTGCTGGCACCGTAATTCCGATCCGCACGAAAAACGGGTTCACGCGGAGGGCGCGGAGAATCTTCTCTCCGCGCCCTCTGCGTCTCCCGGTGACGGCTGCTTGCGTTGGGATCGGCGATCAGAAGCGGAAGCGCGCGCCCAGGCCCAGGGTGAGAAAGGTAAGCTCGTCCACCTTGCGGTAGCGCACCTCGGGGGTCACGGAAACCTGCCAGCTGACGGCGTAATCGGCGCCCAGCCCGGCCTCGATGCCGGTTTCATCGTCGTGAAAGAGCGCGCCGAGCAGAACGTACGGACTGCCGGAGCCGTGGCCGCTGCCTACCTCCACGCGACCGCCCAGCTCGAACCCGCTCACCTCGTTCTCGTCGTCGCCCACCAGCTCGTCGTCGAGCTCGAACGTGAACTGCGAGTAGCCGCCGTACAGCGCGAACGTGGGCGCCACGTCCAGCGACGCCCGCACCCCGAACCCCACGCCCGACTCGTACAGATCGTCGCTGTCGCCCACGGGGATGCCGGCGTCCAGCCGCACCTCGAAGGCCAGCGGAATGTCCGCCTGCGCGGCCGCCGGCGCCCCCGCGCCCGCCGCCATGGCGCCCACGGCCAGCGCCGTGATCCAGTTTCTCATCGTCCCTCGCCCTCCGGTTCATGGTGATGCACCGTGCGGCACTCCGCACGCCGCGCGGCCCCGCTGGAACCACGGAGCACCCGCCCAGGTTCCCGCGCGCAGTGCTTGGATGCACGAAGGCCCGCCGTGGTTGCGGCGGGCCTTTGCTCTGCAGCCGCGGCGGCGGCGCGTCAGGCGTCGGGGACGATCACGGCCACGTCGAACACGCCGCGCTGAATCTGCGTTTGCCCGTTGAAGTCGCCCACGCACGTCGCGGTGCCGGAGAAGCTCCCCGCGACGCGGCGGCCGGTGAGCGCCTGCACGCGTCCCTGGCCCGACACGACCGAGCAGCTGGTCTGCGAGATGTTGGTCGCGCGCTCCACGCCAAAGCTGACGATCATCTGCGCGCAGTCCGCCTCGCCACCGCATCCTTCGCGGAACTGCAGGGTCTGGCCTGGCTGCACGGCGCCCGGCAGCTCCAGCGTCATCAGGTCGAAGCGCCCGCCCGTCCGGCTGCGCGCCGCCGTCACCACCAGCCGCGGTTCCGAGACACCGCTGCGGAACGCGAGCGCCCAGTCCCCCGGAGGCGTGCCGCCCTGGCCGTAATCCGGCGGCGCGTCGCCCTCGGCGACAAAGGCGTTCGCCCCGTCAATGCCGGTGTAGTCGAAGACGAGCGTGCTGGTGCCTCGCGAGCTGGGGGCCAGGGCATCCTCGCAGGCGGAAAGCGACGCGAGGAGCGCGCAGAACAGGAGCGTCCGGATGGGCATGGGTCGGGCGGGGGGCGGCGTGGCATGGTGGCTCCCACGCTTGTGAACGCGCGAGAACCGACCGGTGTGACAGGGAAAGTGCGGAAGGATGCTGTAACCTAGCACGGAGCCGGCGGGAGTCAACAGGCGCCAGGCCCGCCGGCTCCGTGCTAGGGAGAAACCGTCAGCTGGCGACCTGGCGCAGCACCCGGTAGATGTACTCCGTGGCCCAGCCCAGCGCCGGGACGGGGACGCGCTCGTTGTCGCCGTGCATCCGCAGCTCGTCTTCCATGGGCAGCGGCATGGGAAGGATGCCGTAGGTGGGGATGCCGATGGCCCGCAGCGCCGCGCCGTCGGTGGCGCCGGTGGACATGAACGGCAGCACGGTGGCGTTCGGCGACATGGTGCGCGCGGCGGCCTCCATCGCCTGGAACAGCTCGGTGGATACGGGCGACGGGGGCGGCGCCTCCACCGGCGGCTGCTCCAGCGCGAACGTCACGTTCGGCTCGCCGTCGATCTCGTTGATCATCCGCACCAGCGCGGCGGCGTCTTCGCCGGGGACGATGCGCATGTTGAAGGTGGCGCGCCCCTCGCTGGGGATGACGTTGGCGCGGAAGCCGCCGTTCAGCAGGGTGAGCGACGTGCCGGCGCGCAGCACCGCGTTGTGCAGCGGGTCGCGCGAGAGCACGGCGGCGGCACGGTCGATCTGCTCGCGCGAGGCGCCGGAGGCGGTCAGCTCTTCCATCGCCCGCTTCATCTCCGCGTCTTCCTCGATGGCGGCCAGGCGCTGAAAGTAGATGCGCGTGGTTTCGATCAGCGTGACCGGCGCGCGCCACTCGTGCACGCGGTTCACCGCGCGGGCCAGCGCCGCCAGCGCGTTGTCGGGCAGCGGCACGGAGGCGTGGCCGCTGGTGCCGGTGGCCGTGGCGATGACGTTGTAGTAGACCTTTTCGGTCGTCTGGATGTTTACGGTGCGGATGCTTCCGTCGTCCACGCGGATGCGGCCGCCCTCGTTCAGCGCGAACTCCGCGTCGCCGATCAGGTCGCGGTGGTGCTCGATCACCCAGTCCACGCCCACCACGGGACCGCCCTCTTCACCCGCCGTGGCGAAGAAGATGATGTCGCGGTCCAGCCGGTTGCGCTGCTGCGCCAGCTGCACCATCGAGGTCAGCGTGGCGGCCAGCATTCCCTTGTCGTCGATGGCGCCGCGGCCGTACAGGTAGCCGTCGCGGATGACGGGCTCGAAGGCATCCGTCTCCCATTTGGTGGTGTCGGCGCCCACGACGTCCATGTGGCCCATCACCAGGACCGGCCGCTGCCGCGGGTTGGCCGCGCGCAGCCGGGCGACGAAGTTGGCGCGCATGCTGTCTTCGGGCACGCGCAGGATGCGCTTTTCGATGCCGGGAACGCCGTTGAGCACCGAGTCGAAGTACATGGCCGTCCGGATCTCGTTGCCGGGCGGGTTTTCGGTGTTGATGCGGATGAGGTTCTGCAGGTGGCGCAGCGTGCTGGCCTGCGCGTCGGCGCGGTTAAGCCCCTGCGGCGCGGCCGCCCGCACCGTCCAGGCGTCCTGCGCCGCCAGCGGCGCGGAGACCAGCAGTGCCGCCAGCAGCGCGGTGTTGCGAATGCGCATCGGTGTATCGCCTTCAGTGGGTGCCTTGTGATGCTGAACTACTGAGTGCCCGGCGCACTCGCGGATGTTGGAAACCGGAATCGCGCTGCGTCCGCGCGGTGCCCCTCCCCCGACCCCTCCCCGCTCGTTCCTCGCGGAGAGGGGAGAGCGTTGCCGAGGGATCGAGGCTCGACGACTGGAATCGAACTGCGCCCGCCGGGGTGCCCCTCCCCCGACCCCTCCCCGTTCGTTCCTCACGGAGAGGGGAGAGCGTTGCCGAGGGATCGAGGCTCGACGACGGGAATCGCACTGCGTCCGCCGGCGCCCCCCCTCTCCCGGCCTCTCCCCCCCCGAACTGCAGGGGGGAGAGGAGATCGTTGCCGATCGATCCGGGGCTCGACGACTGGAATGGAACTGCGCCCGGCAGGGCCCCCTCTCCCCCGGCCCCTCTCCCCCGCTGCGCGGGAGAAAGGGGAGAATTCGATCCCGCCGCGACGAGCCTTTGCCGTTC
>NZ_JBMDXM010000267.1:0-1242 GCF_048594345.1 Longimicrobium sp. | reverse complement strand
ATTGACGCCTTCACCTTGGCTGTACATGCTGCCTGCCGTGCCCACATCAACAACCGAGGCCGTGACCGGCGCTGATGCCGCCGCCGACCCGGCCCCGCCCGCCCGCCGGCGGCGAACACCGAGCGCGGACCGCGCGCCCGGCCCCCGCCGCGAAACCCTGCTCGCCTGGGGGTTCCTGGCCCCGTCGATCGTCGTCTTCACGCTCTTCCTGCTCTATCCGCTCGGCCGCACCGTCTACCTGTCGATGCACGGCAACGACATCATCGGTCGCCCCTCCCGCTTCGTCGGACTGAGCCACTTCCAGGAGATGTTCTCCGCGGACTTCGGCAAAGTCCTCGTCGTCACCGCGCTGTTCACACTCGGCGTCGTGGTGCCCGGCGCGATCGGCGCCCTTGCCGTGGTGCTGCTGCTGGAGTCCCAGGTCCGCGCGCAGCGGTTCTTCCGCAGCGCCTTCGCTCTGCCGTTCGCGTTCTCCGTCGCGAGCGCGTCCGTCATCTTCGCGGTCTTCTACAACCCCGCCAGCGGCGTCCTCAACGGCCTGCTCTACCAACTGGGCCTCGGCCAGGTCGCCTGGTTGACCAGCACCGACATGGCGCTGATCTCCATCTGCCTCACCACCGTCTGGATGAACCTCGGCTACGGCGTGCTGATCCTCGCAGCCGGCGTCGGCTCCATACCCCGCGAGGTCAACGAGGCGGCGCTGCTGGACGGCGCGTCCGGCGTGCGGCGCGCCTGGTACATCACCGTGCCGTTGCTCGGCCCGCAGCTGTTCTTCCTGATCGTCATATCGACGATCAACGCGCTGCAGGGGTTCGGACAGATCCACATCCTCACCCAGGGCGGGCCGGTCGGGTCCACCACCACCCTGGTCTACTCCATCTACCAGCTGGCCTTCGCCCACGGCACCAGTGACTTCGGCCGAGCCAGCGCGCAGGCGCTGGTGCTGCTGCTGATGGTGCTCATCTGCACCGCGGTCCAGTTCGGCGTCATCGAACGGAAGGTGCACTACTCATGAGGATCACGCTCGGCCGCGTGCTGGTCTACGTGGTGCTGCTCCTGGCGCTGGTCCCGGTGCTCTTCCCCGTCTACTACGTCTTCGCCGGCACCTTCATGGAGCCGCGGGAGCTGTCGCGGTTCCCGCCGCAGCTCGTCCCCACCGGCTTCCACCTGGACAACATCCAGCGGGTGCTGGACGCCGTGCCGCTGATGCGGATGTACGGCAACTCGCTGATCATGGCGGGC
>NZ_JBMDXM010000266.1:0-20906 GCF_048594345.1 Longimicrobium sp. | reverse complement strand
CCCGGTGGCCCGGGCGGCGACCGCCGTCCCTCGCCGCCGCCGTCGGTGCGTCCCGGCGGGCCCTCGGGTCCGCGCCCGGCGCGCCCCGAAGGACAGGGCGCCGGTGCGGGTTCCGGCGCTGGTACCGCCACGCCGCCGCCGGCGTTTGTGCCGCGGTCGGCGCGCAGCATGGCGCCGCCCATGCCGCCCGCCCGCACGCAGTCGTTCGGCGGACGGCCCGGTGACACGGCCGGCACCACGCCCACGGGCGGTGGTGGCGGCGGCAACGCCGGCGCCGCGGGCGCCAAGAAGAAGGACCGCAAGAAGGGCAAGAAGGGTCGCGGCACCGTCGACCAGACGGCGGTGGACGACAACTTCAAGAAGACGATGGCGGCCATGGAGTCGGGCGGCGGGCGCAAGAAGCGCCGCGGCCAGCGCGACCAGGGGCCGTCGCAGACGGAGCGCCGCGAGGAAGAGATCCGCAGCCGCCGCGCCGAGGAGGCGACTACGGTGCGGGTGAACGAGTTCCTCACCGTGGCGGAGCTGGCGGAGCTGATCGACGTGCCGGCCAACCAGATCATCGGCTCGGCGTTCAAGAACCTGGGGCTGATGGTCACCATCAACCAGCGGCTTGACTTCGACCAGATCGAGCTGCTGCTGGACGAGTTCGGCTTCAAGGCCGTCCGCGAGGAGGAGTACGGGGCCGAGATGGAAGAGGCCGTGGAGGAGGACGCGCCGGAGGACCTGCAAGCCCGGCCGCCCGTCGTCACGGTGATGGGCCACGTGGACCATGGCAAGACCTCGCTGCTGGACTACGTCCGCAAGACCAACGTCATCGCGGGCGAGGCCGGCGGCATTACGCAGCACATCGGCGCGTACCACGTGCAGCTGCCCGACGGGCGCGCCATCAGCTTCCTGGACACGCCCGGCCACGCCGCGTTCACGGCCATGCGCGCCCGCGGCGCCGAAGTGACGGACGTCGTCATCTTGGTGGTCGCGGCCGACGACTCGGTGATGCCGCAGACGGTCGAGGCCATCAGCCACGCCCGCAACGCCGGCGTGCCGCTGATCGTGGCGGTGAACAAGGTGGATCTGCCCGACGCCAACCCCATGAAGGTCAAGCAGGACCTTCTGCAGCACGGGGTGGTGCTCGAGGACTTTGGCGGCGACGTGATGAGCGCCGAGGTCAGCGCCAAGAAGGGGCTGGGGATGGACGAGCTGCTGGAGAAGGTGCTCCTGCTCTCCGACATCCAGGAGCTCACGGCCAACCCCGACCGCGAGGCGGTGGGCACGGTCATCGAGGCGCAGCTGGACGTGGGCAAGGGGCCCGTGGCCACCGTGCTGGTGACCAACGGCACCCTGCGCGTGGGCGACCACGTGGTGTGCGGCATGTACGCCGGCCGCATCCGCGCCATGCTGGACGAGCGCAACCGGCCGGTTCCGTCGGCCGGCCCGGCCATCCCGGTGCAGATCCTCGGCCTGTCGGGCGTGCCCGGCGCCGGCGACCAGCTGATCGCCATGGAGGCGGACCGCGCGGCCGAGATCGCGCAGACCCGCCAGCGGCTGGAGCGCGAAAAGCGCATGCGCATCAAGAGCCGCGGCGTAAAGCTGACGGACCTGTCGAAGATGCTGGCGCGCGGCGAGCAGGCGCAGCTCAACCTGGTCATCAAGGGCGACGTGGACGGCTCCGTGCAGGCGCTGTCCGACTCGCTGGAGCAGCTGTCCACGGCCGAGGTGCGGGTGCAGGTGGTGCACCGCGGCGTGGGCGCCATCAACGAGAGCGACGTGCTGCTGGCGTCCACCTCGGGCGCCATCGTGGTGGGCTTCCACGTGCGGCCCACGGGCGAGGCACGGGGCGTGGCCGAGCGCGAGGACGTGGACATCCGCCTGTACAACATCATCTACGAGGCGGTGGCCGAGGTTCGCGCGGCGATGGAGGGGCTGCTTACGCCCGAGGAGCGCGAGGTCATGCTGGGCACGGCGGAGGTCCGCCAGCTGTTCAAGGTGCCGCGCGTGGGTACGGTGGCCGGCTGCATGGTCACCAGCGGCGTGCTGGACCGGCGCGGCAAGATCCGCGTCGTCCGCGACGCGGTGCAGGTGTACGAGGGCGAGCTGGAGAGCCTCAAGCGCTTCAAGGACGACGCCCGCGAGGTCCGCGAGGGCTTCGAGTGCGGCCTTAACATCAAGAACTTCAACGACGTCAAGATCGGCGACGTCCTGGAGTGCTACCGCGTGGAGGAGATCGCCCGTACGCTGGCCGGCATCGCCGCCGAGCAGGAGCGGGCGGCGAACGCCTGAGCCGGGTTTCGCGATGACGGTGGGACTGGTGGTGTGGGACCTTCAGATCCCCGGGTGCGCCTCCCTCAAGGAGAAGCGCTCGGTGGTGAAGGGGCTCAAGGACCGGCTGCACGCCCGGTTCAACGTTTCCGCGGCGGAGACGGGGCACCAGGACCTGCTGCAGCGCGCCGAGATCGCGGTGTGTGTGGTGTCGGAGGATCGCCGCCACGCGCAGTCCGTCCTTTCGTCGGCGGACAACATGGTTGCCGAAGAAGGCCGGGCGCGGATCATCGATTCGTATACGACGTTCTACTGACGGACGGCGAGGGGGCAGGGACCCGGGGACAGGTCGCAGGGACGGAGGCAGCCGCCGCCGTTCCGCTGGACCGGTCCTCGCATCCTGTCCCCTCGCTTTTCTTTCTGATCCGGACGGGTGTGGATCCGGGACGGGGCGGGCGCGGCGGCAGCGCGGTTGCACCCGGTCCCCCGATCCCCGTAACCTGTCCCTGTTTGCTGGTCTTTTTCGCCGCGCAGCCGGCCAGACGCACATGCCCAAGTTCCGACGCACCGACCGCATCAACGAGCAGCTCAAGCAGGAGATCTCCCTCATCGTCCGCGACGAGGTGCGGGATCCCCGCGTGGGGCTGGCCACCATCACCGCCGTGGTTACCTCGCCCGAGCTGGACCACGCCAAGGTCTACGTCACCTCGCTGGGAGACGAGACGGAGCGCGAGGAGATCATCGAGGGGCTGCGCAGCGCGGCTCCGTTCGTCCGCAAGCAGCTCAGCGGCCGCCTGCACATGCGCCGCGTCCCCGAGCTTCACTTCGAAGCCGACCGCGTCATGGCCGAGGCGCTGCGTATCGAGGAGCTGTTGCGCCAGGCTCTCCCCCCCGAGCTGCGCAACCAGTCCGCCGACGCGGAGGATTCGGCTGGCGCGGGTGATTCGGTCGATGACGATGATTCCATCGACATGGATGACTCGATCGATCCGGCGGATGTGGACGATGCTGTCGACAGCGACGATACGGACGGTGCGCCCGGTTCCGTGGAGCGGGAGAAGGAGTGACGTACGGTTCGGAGATGCGGTCTGAGCGTTTCCTCGGGCGGTTGATGCCGACTGCGATGCTGACCCGGTTCGGCGCCGTCCGCCCGCGGGAGCGAATGAATGCGCCGCTGGAAACCCGCCGAGTCCGCCTGCGCGGACTCAGCGGCCCGGCCGCGTGCGGCGTTTTACGCACCTGCGCGTCCGCAACCGGACGCGTGCGCGCATCTTTCATTTCGAAGGAGCGCACGCGCGGATTTTTCGCTCCGCGCCGGCCTCCGCGCGCGACTGAGAACTCTGCTTTCGGCCTGCTCGTGGCTCTTCGTAGCGCCCGGACGCCGGCGGCCACAGTCCGCGAAGGCGGACTTCGCGCCTTTCCAGCGGCGAATTCATTCGCTCCAGCTGGGTGGCTGGCTGGAGCCGCCCAATGAATCCGCCCGCGCCGTACGGCGTCATCCCCATCGACAAACCCGTGGGCCCCACCTCGCACGACGCGGTGGCGGCGGTCCGGCGCGCGCTCAGGACGAAGGCGGTGGGGCACACGGGGACGCTGGATCCGTTCGCCTCCGGCCTTCTCCTTATCTGCGTGGGACCCGCGACGCGGCTGGCGGAGTACTTCGCGCCGCTCCCCAAAACCTACGTCGCCACCATGCGTCTGGGTGCGGCGACGGACACGGACGACCACACGGGGGAGACGATCGCGTCTTCCGATGCCTGGGGCGCCCTGACGCGCGAGCAGGTCGAGGCGGCGCTGGCGGCGCAGGTTGGCGAGGTCCAGCAGCTGCCGCCGTCGTACTCCGCCAAGAAGGTGGATGGGGAGCGGATGTACGCCGTCGCGCGTCGCGGCGGCGAGGTGGAGCGCACGCCGGTGACGGTGATCATCTACGGCATCCGCGTGCTGTCGGTCGACCTGCCGGACGTCGTCTTTGAGGTGGAGTGCGGGAGCGGGACGTACATCCGCGCCATCGCACGCGACGCGGGGGAGGCGCTGGGCGTGGGCGGGCACCTGCGCCAGCTTCGGCGCACGCGTATCGGCCCCCACGATGTCGAGCGCGCCGTGCCGATGGACCGGCTGGGCGAGGACGAGCTGGTGCGCGCGGCGATGCTGACGGCCGCGGAGGCCGTTTCGCACCTGCCGCGCGTCGTCGCGGACGAACGGGGCGAAGCGGACCTGCGGCACGGGCGCGCGGTGCAGGCGCCGGAGGGATTCGCGGCGGACGGCGCGGTGGCGGTGGTTTCCACCGCCGGCGAGCTGCTGGCGGTGGGCGAGGCGGCCGGCGGCGTGGTGCGGCCCCGCAAGGTGTTCGCGGGGGCCGGATGACGCGGAGGGACCACGTGGCCGCGTTCGCCATCGACCCCACGCTGCCGCCCGCCCTGCCGCGCGACGGGCGTCCGGCGATCGTCACCGTGGGCACCTTCGACGGCGTGCACCGCGGGCACTGGGAGGTGCTGCAGGAGATCTGCCGCCGCGCCCGCGCCACCGGCGGCCGCAGCATCCTGGTCACCTTTCATCCGCACCCCCTGCGCGTGGTCCGCCCCGAGCACGCGCCCCCGCTGCTGACCACGCTGGCGGAAAAACGCGAGGTGCTGGCGGAGTCGGGGCTGGAGTACGTGGTCTTCGTCCCGTTCACGCGCACGCTGCAGGGCTACCGTGCGCGGCGGTTCGTGGACGAGATCCTGCTGGGCCGCATCGGGATGGACGAGCTGGTGATCGGCTACGACCACGGGTTCGGCAGGGACCGCGAAGGCAGCGTGGCCATGCTGCGGCACCTGGGCGCCGACATGGGCTTTTCCGTGGACGTGGTGGAGGCGTTCAACGCGGAGGGTGAGGCGGTGTCGTCCAGCCGCATCCGCCGGCTGCTGTCGGAGGGCAACGTGGCGGCGGCGGCGAGGCTGCTGGGGCGGCCGTACCGGCTGGAGGGCGTGGTGGTGCGGGGGGAGCAGAAGGGGCGCGAGCTGGGCTTTCCCACGGCCAACATCGAAGTGGGCGACCCGGAGAAGATGCTGCCCAGGGAGGGTGTCTACGCCGCGTACGGCCGCGTGCGCGGCGAGCGCATCCCCGGGCTGCTGCACCTGGGCCCGCGCCCCACGTTTCCCGGCTTCGCGCCCACGATCGAGCTGCACCTGCTGGACTGGAGCGGCGACATCTACGGCGACCACGTGCGCGTGGAGATCGTGGATCGCATCCGCGACATCCTCCCGTTCTCCTCCGTCGACGCCCTCATCGAAGCCATCCGCGGTGACGAGCGCGACGGGCGGCGGATGCTGGGACTGGGGTAGAGCCAGCGAATCCGTCGGGCTTTGATCCGCGCCCTCCGGACAGCCCAGCGCTTCGCCGCCAGGAGCGAATGAATTCGCCGCTGGAAAGGCGCGAAATCCGCCTGCGCGGATTGTTGCCGCAGGTTCTCGGCGCACGAATTTCCACGAGAATGCCGACGGTAGATTCCTCGGTCGCGCCACAGTTCGGTGTACGCCGCGGGAACGGAGCGGCGCTCCCTCGGAATGACAATGTGTCGTGTGGCGGGCTTTTCCGGTTGCGGACGCGCAGGTGCGTGGAGACGCCGCACACGCCGTGGCCGCCGAGTCCGCGCAGGCGGACTTTGCGATGTTGTAGCGGCGAATTTATTCGCTCCTGCAGGCGGCCGGCACGGTGCTGGTTCGGATTCACCATGAGATCAAACGCCCGTGCCGTCGACCCGGGTTGCCAGATGCCGCACACTCCGCTAAATTCTCCTGCTTGTTGTTGATCCGCTCGGCAAACCTGTTTGTTGATTGGATCGGCTGACTTCCCGACCAGCTCAGACTCTTCAGGAGGCTCCGATCATGGCGCTCACGGTAGAAAACCGCGACGACATCATCAAGAAGTACCAGCTGCACGAGAACGACCGTGGCAGCACCAAGGTGCAGATCGCGCTGCTCACGGCGCGCATCAACGACCTGACCGGGCACTTTCGCGCCCACAAGAAGGACCACCACAGCCGCCGCGGGCTGCTGAAGATGGTGGGTCAGCGCCGCAGCCTGCTGGACTACCTGCGCCGCAACGACCTGGAGGGCTACCGCGCCCTCATCGCCGACCTGGGGCTTCGCCACTGATCGGCACGGCGGCGGCCGGGCGAGCGGGTGGGGTGCGGATGGCCATGGGCCGGTCCGCACGCTCCGCGTCCGCCGGACGGCCCTCGCTACGCGGGACGCGGGACACGATGTAAACACGCCGGCCGCATGGGGCATGGACCCCGCGGCCGGCGTGCGTTTTTGCACAGCGGCGACGAAGTGAACATCAAAGCGACCGGGCTCCGCCTGCGGGGGAGCGCTGCCCGGAGTGCGGCTTCCCCCGAGCAATCCAAAGGAAAGAACCCAAATGGCAAAGCTGGAAAGACAGTTCGCGGGGCGCCCCCTCATCCTCGAGGCGGGAAAGATGGCCCGGCAGGCGGACGGCTCGTGCACGGTGCAGTTTGGTGAGACCATGGTGCTGTGCACCGCGGTTGCCCAGGACACCCCGACGCACCTCTCGTTCTTCCCCCTGACCATCGAGTACCGCGAGCGCACCTACGCGGCCGGCAAGATCCCGGGCGGCTTCATCAAGCGTGAAGGACGCCCCAGCGACAAGGAGATCCTTGCCGCGCGCCTGATCGACCGCCCGCTGCGCCCGCTGTTCCCCGACGGGTTCGCCAACGAGACGCAGGTGTTCGTCTACGTGATCTCGGCCGACCAGGAGAACGACGCGGACGTCATTGCGCTCACGGGCGCCTCGCTGGCGCTCAACATGAGCCGCGTTCCCTTTGCCGAGCCGGTGGCGGCGGTGCGCATCGGGCGCATCCAGGGTCAGTGGGTGCTCAACCCCACCTTTGCGCAGCTGGAGTACAGCGACCTGGACATCATCGTCGCCGGCAGCGAAGACGCGATCATGATGGTGGAGGGTGGCGCGCTGGAAGTGCCCGAGGAAGAGATCGCCGAGGGGCTGACGGTGGCCCACGTGGGGATCAAGGAGCTGATCGGCCTGCAGAAGGAGATGCTGGCGCAGCTGGACGTGCCGGCCAAGATGGAGTGGACGCCGAAGGAGGTGGACGCCACCCTCCGCGAGCGCGTTGAAGCCGCCGCCGCCGCCGGCGTGACGGAGGCGCTCAAGGTGGCGGGCAAGCACGAGCGTTCCGACGCGCTCAAGGCCGTGCGCACCGAGGTGGCCGCCGCGCTGGCCGAGGAGTTCCCGGAGAGCGAGAAGGACGTCGGCAGCGTGGTCAAGGACCTGGAAAAGCGCGAGACGCGCGAGATGATCCTGTCCACGGGCAAGCGCTCCGACGGCCGCGGGCTGGACGAGGTGCGGCCGATCAGCATCGATGTGGGCGTGCTGCCGCGCGCGCACGGCTCGGCGCTGTTCACCCGCGGTCAGACGCAGGCGCTGGGCGTGACCACGCTGGGCACGCAGGGCGACGAGCAGGCTTTCGACACCATCGACTTTCCCACGCAGCAGAAGAAGTCGTTCATGCTGCACTACAACTTCCCCCCGTTCAGCACGGGCGAGGTGAAGCCGGTGCGCGGCACCAGCCGCCGTGAAGTGGGCCACGGCGCGCTGGCCGAGCGGGCGCTGGAAGCCATGCTGCCGCCGTTCGACGAGTTTCCGTACACCGTGCGCGTCGTCAGCGACGTGCTGGAGAGCAACGGCTCGTCGTCGATGGCGTCGGTGTGCGCGGGCTCGCTGTCGCTGATGGACGCGGGCGTGCCCATGCGCGCGGCCGTGGCCGGCGTGGCGATGGGGCTGATCAAGGAAGGCGACCGGGTGGCGGTGCTCACCGACATCCTGGGCAGCGAGGACGCGCTGGGCGACATGGACTTCAAGGTGGCGGGCACCCGCGAGGGCGTGACCTCCATCCAGATGGACATCAAGATCGAAGGCCTGTCGCTTGAGCTGATGCGCGAGGCGCTGCAGAAGGCCAACCGCGCGCGGATGCACATCCTGGGCGAGATGGAGAAGGCGCTGCCCAGCCCGCGCGCCGACCTGTCGGTGTACGCGCCGCGCATCATCACCATCAAGGTCGACCCGGCCAAGATCGGCGAGATCATCGGGCCCAAGGGCAAGACGATCCGCGGCATCCAGGAGGCCACGGGCGCCACGATCAACATCGACGACGACGGCACGGTGACCATCGCGTCGGTGAGCGGCGAAGGCGGCGAGCGCGCCCGCAAGATCATCGCGGGGATGACGGAAGAGGCCGAGGTGGGCAAGATCTACGAGGGCCAGGTCAAGAGCACCACGACGTTTGGCGCGTTCGTGGAGATCATGCCCGGCACCGAGGGGCTGCTGCACATCTCCGAGCTGCAGGCCGGCCGCGTGGAAAAGACCGAGGACGTGGTCAAGAAGGGCGACGTCGTGCAGGTAAAGCTCCTCTCCATCGACGAGAAGGGCCGCCTGCGCCTGTCCCGCAAGGCCGCTCTGGCCGAGCTGTCGGGCGGCGACGGAGCCAGCGGCAGCGCGGCGACCGGCGCCGCGCCTGCCGGCGGCGCGAACGCGTAAGCCTCGCCCGCATCGGCTGATCGCGACGAAAGCCCCCGCCCGGTTCGCCGGGCGGGGGCTTTGTCGTGCGCGTGGCGGGATCGGTGTTGAATCCAAAGAAAGAAAGCCTCACACAGAGTTAACAGAGTCAACAGAGTCTTGTCGTGCCGTTTCCTTACGCTCCAGAGCCTGACCGACGGGAGCGGGCGGGGAGGAAGACGGTCGACGACGCAGATGAGGTGAGCTGTCGGGAACGGGAAGCAGGTGGAATGCGGCAGGGGGCCATCCGCATTTTTTCGGGGGATACAGATCACGCCATCCTGTCCTGAAGCGCACGGAAGCAAGCTGTCCGCACCACCTGATGCGCGATCCCGAGAGCTGTCCGCCAGCACCGTGCCGGCTGGACGCGCTGTACCGCGGAGCAGAGAATCGTTGCTCCGCCTCAGTCGCGCGGCTACCATGCGGAGGCTCCTTCCGCGCGGTGGCCTTCCATCCGCCGCACCGCCGGCTCCGGCGCACTTTATCTTCCCTGTTCCAGAGGTCTTCATCATGGCTGGCTCACTCTTTACCAAGCTGCACCGGCGCTTCGGGCAGCGCCTTACCGGCAGCGCCCGCAGCCGCCACGCGCACCGCGCGCTGGCCGAGCTGGACGCCCGCATCCCGGCCGTTCCCGAGGAGGGGCTGTTCGAAGCCGCGGGTGCGGCCAAGCACGTGGCGGTGGTGGGCGCGGGGTTCGGCGGGTTGAGCGCGGCGTACTGGCTGGCGCGGTGGGGCTTTCGCGTGACGGTGTTCGAAGCCGCGGACCGGGTGAGCGGCCGCGTGCACACCCTTAACCAGTGGGTGAACGGCCGGCTGACGGAGGCGGGCGGCGAGCTGATCGGCCTGAACCATCCCCAGTGGCTGCGCTTTTCGCGCGAGTTTGGACTGGGCCTCAGCGTCATCACACCGGAAGACAACTACGGCGGCTGGGGACTGGAGATGCCGCTGTACCTGAACGGCGAACTGGTGCCGCGGGAGCAGGCGGAGGCGCTGTACACGGAGATGAACGCCATCCTGGGCACGATGACGCCGGACGCCCGCAAGGTGCCGGCGTTCAGGCCGTGGAAGGCGCGCAACGCGGCCGCCTGGGACGCCATGTCGCTGCGCCAGTGGCTGGACGCGGCATCGCCCAGCCCGCTGGCGCGCGCGGCCATCGAGGCCACGCTGGCCAACAACAACGCCGAGCCCACCGATCGGCAAAGCTACCTGGCGAACCTGGCGCTGGTGGCCGGCGGCGGCTTCGACGACCGGAAGCGGGCGAACTTCTGGGACCTGACGGAGGTGTTTCGCTGCGAGCGCGGCAACCAGGAGCTGGCCGAGTGCCTGCGCCGCGACGTGGAGGGCCGTTCCGCGGACAACCGCGTGGAGACCGGCACCCCGGTGCGCCGCGTGGAGATCGCCAAGAAGGACGTGCGGGTGTACGTGGGGGACGAGACCGAGGCGCGGATGGCGGACTACGTGGTGTTCGCGCTCCCCGTCGCCGCGTGGGACACCGTGGAGGTGACGCCGGCGTTCCCCGCGGGGATGCAGATGAACGTGGGCCCGGTGGTCAAGTTCCTGAGCTCCGTGCGGGAGCGGTTCTGGATTCGGGAGGCGCTGGCGCCCAGCGCCACCTCCGACGCCTGCGGCGAGATGTGGGAGGGCACCGACAACCAGATGACCGCCGGCTCCCAGGGGCTGGAACTGACCCTGTTCGCCGGCGGTGACGCCGCGCGGGCCGCCATTGCCCAGGGCGATCCCGCGGTGTGGTATCGCGAGCACATCAGCCAGCTGTACCCGGGGTACGCCGCGAACGCCATCGACCACCAGTTCGTCAACTGGCCCGCCGATCCCCACATCCGCGGCGGCTACTCGTGCCCGCTGCCGGGGCAGGTGACCACCATCGGCCCGTTCCTGAACAAGATGTACCGGGGCCGGCTGGCGTTCGCGGGCGAGCACGCGTGCCTGGCGTTTTTCGGCTACATGGAAGGCGCGCTGGAGAGCGGCCTGCGCGCCGCGCTGCGCGTGGTCAGCGCGTCGCACACCGTGCCCGCGCACCACGTGGCGGAGTTCGGCAAGGCGGCGAAGGCCGCCGGCGTGTAGCCCAGGCTCCGAGTCGACGAGAGGGATCGCCCGGGAACGCGGAAGCGCGGAGGAGGAAGCATCTCTTCTCCGCGCCTCCGCGCGATGCGTTTCCGTTGATGTGGGATGCGTCGCCGGGCGGGTCCGGATCACGCCCAAGCGCTTCGCGACGCGGACGATGCGGGTTGCCGCAGGTAGCGCCGGGGCTTACTTTCCGCGCCTCTCGACAGACGTTGAATCGACATCACGACATCCTTGAGGCGAGCCCACCGATGGCCAGGTTCCAGGGCGTAGACTACTACGAGATAGATGCGCTGCTCACCGAGGAGCAGCGGATGATCCGCGACACGGTGCGTGGCTGGGTGGACGACGAGCTGATGCCCGTCATCAACGAAGCCTACATCGGCCGCTACCTTCCCAAGCAGCTCATCCCGGGGATGGCGGAGCTGGGCGTGTTTGGCGCCAACCTGCCGGAGGAGTACGGCTGCGCGGGGCTGGACAACGTGTCGTACGGCCTGATCATGCAGGAGCTGGAGCGCGGCGACAGCGGCATCCGCTCGTTCGCCAGCGTGCAGGGCGCGCTGTGCATGTATCCCATCTACGCCTTTGGCAGCGAGGAGCAGAAGCACGAATACCTGCCGCGCATGGCCGCCGGCGAGGTGATCGGCTGCTTTGGCCTCACGGAGCCGGACTTTGGCAGCAACCCGGGCGGGATGATCACGCGGGCGCAGAAGACGGACGACGGCTGGGTGCTCAACGGCGCCAAGATGTGGATCACCAACGGCTCCACGGCCAACATCGCCATCATCTGGGCCAAGACGGGTGAGCTGAACGATTCCAAGAGCATCCGCGGCTTCATCGTCCCCACCGACACGCCGGGGTTCAGCGCCAAGGACCAGAAGGGCAAGCTGTCGCTGCTGGCGTCGGACACGTCGGAGCTGGTGCTGCAGGACGTGCGCGTGCCCGACAGCGCGCTGCTGCCGAAGTCGGGTGGCCTGAAGAGCCCGCTGATGTGCCTTACGCAGGCCCGCTACGGCATTGCGTGGGGCGCCATTGGCGCGGCGATGGCGTGCTACGACGAGGCGGTGAGCTACGCCAGGCAGCGCGAGATGTTTGGCCGGCCGCTGGGCGCCACGCAGATCCAGCAGGTGCGCCTGGCCGAGATGCTCACCGAGATCACCAAGGCGCAGCTGCTGGCGTGGCGCCTGGGCAACCTCAAGGAGCAGGGCACCATGCGGCCCGAGCAGGTGTCGCTGGCCAAGCGCAACAACGTGAACATGGCCACCGAGGTGGCGCGCGAGGCGCGGCGGCTGCTGGGCGGCAACGGCATCCTGATCGAGTACCAGAGCATGCGCCACATGGCCAACCTGGAGTCCGTCTACACCTACGAGGGCACGCACGACGTGCACGGCCTGATCCTGGGCCAGGACATCACCGGCTTCGCGGCGTACTGACGGCGGGCGTCCTCACGTGGAGGGACGGATGCGGAGGGCGCGGACGAGCTTTCGTTTGCGCCCTCTTCCGTTCCGCGTGGCGGAAGTGGATGATGCTTGCCATTTCGTGCAAATTCGTCCTAAGGTGAGATGCTTTCCGCGCGGCGATCCAGACCGCCGCGCCCTGCCGCCGCCCGTTCCGGCGGCGGCGCACCGCACCTTCATCCGCGGAGGATACCATGGCCAAGCTGAAACTGAACCTGGACCAGCTCACCGTCGACTCGTTCGATACGGCGGTGAAGTCCGCGAAGAAGGGGACGGTGTTCGCCGAGCAGTGCACCTGCTGGACGCAGTGCGGTCAGAACACCTGTCCCGGCTGCCCCACCTGCGGCGGGTGCGACACCTGGGACGCCACGTGTGCCAGCTGCGATGGAACGTGCGACTCGTGCGGGCAAACCTGCTACCACAGCGACTGCCGCACGTGCGATACCTGCAACCCGACCATCGCGAACGGCCTTTCCTGCTGCCTGTAGCGGCCCCCAGCGAGCGGCGTTGCGACGATCCGGACGGTGGATCGTGACAGGCGGGCTTGCGTGCCGCGGGTCCGCCTTGCCAGGTGTCCCCTGTCGCGGGAATGTGTCGCCGTGGGGGCTCCCGCGTGCGTGAAGAACGCGTTACATTTGCGGTCCGGCAGGGCGTCCGCGTCTGGCCGCTGCGTTGCGGACGCAGGCGGGAGCCCTGACGGGGCTTGACGAGAGCGGGGGATGCGGGTACATTTCCCCTTCTGTTCGCCAACGCACCGGTAGCTCAATTGGCAGAGCAGGGGACTCTTAATCCCAAGGTTGTAGGTTCGATTCCTACCCGGTGCATTCGTGGTTGTGCGCCCGTAGCTCAGCTGGATAGAGCGCCTGACTACGGATCAGGAGGTCGGAGGTTCGAATCCTTCCGGGCGCACCTGTGTTTTTTTTGATGGGAATCCGCGGCGTGGGCCAGCAGTGGTCACGCCGCGCGTCGTCGGGGCCGGCAGGGTAGTTCGCGGACCGGTTACGCTCCTGTGGCGGAATTGGTAGACGCGCTAGATTCAGGATCTAGTGGGCGCAAGCCCGTGGAGGTTCGAGTCCTCTCGGGAGCACTTGTCCGCGGAACGCACGTTGTTGGGGCCGCACCTGCCCAGGTGCTGAAACTGGTAGACAGGCCAGACTAAGGATCTGGTGCCTTAACCGGCGTGGAGGTTCGAGTCCTCTCCTGGGCACTTTTTTGAAAACACGGGTCGTGGGAGGCGAGTGAGGATCGCGGCGCCGGCGTGCCGGCGTCGAGGAAAGTCCGAGCTCCACAGGGCAGGGTGCCGGCTAACGGCCGGGCGTCGCGAGGCGACGGAAAGTGCAACAGAAAGCAAACCGCCGATGGCCTTCGGGCTCAGGCAAGGGTGAAACGGTGCGGTAAGAGCGCACCGCGCGGCTGGCGACAGGCGCGGCATGGTAAACCCCACCCGGAGCAAGGCCGAGCAGGGACGATGGAGCTGCCCGCTCCGCTACCAGTCCCGGGTAGGCTGCACGAGGCCGGCGGCAACGTCGGTCCCAGAGAAATGATCCTCCCCCGGTTCACGCCGGGTGACAGAACTCGGCTTATTCGCCTCCTCCGATCCACGACAGACAGTGCGCGCGCTCGTAGCTCAGCTGGATAGAGCGCTAGCCTCCGGAGCTAGAGGTCACAGGTTCGAATCCTGTCGGGCGCACTGAACACGAAGACCCCCGTCGCAATCGCGGCGGGGGTTTTCGCAATTCCGGACCTTCCGGTCGCCCTCGTGCTCCGCCCCTGCGCCCATCCAACCTTTCCCATACGAGCAGCGGCGGCCGTCGAAAAGATCCCGCACGTCCTGCTTGCCTTCATCGAGGGGCGGATTCAAATTCGGGCGGCGGCAGTGCCGGGAGTGCCCGCCCCGCAAGGCAAAGCCCCTCCGGTTCCCTGCCGCGTACTCATCCGCCACTCCGGCCGCATCCCCGGGGTCGCGCGTCCGCACTTTCATTTCGCCGCATCATGCTCCCACGCCATCCCGCTTCTCTCGCGCTGCTTGCCCTGCTCGCGGCGGCCGCCTCGCCCGCGCGCGCCCAGTCCACTTTCTGCATGGCGCTGGAGGGGCGGCTTCCCACGCCCGATTCGCTGATCGTGACCGCCTCGCCGGGGCCGTGCACGCCGCTGCGCCTCGAGGTCACCGGACCGGCGCGACGGCGGGAGGGCGATCCTTTCTGGTCGCTGGGGGGCACGCACCAGTGGACGGTGCCGGTGGCACTGGTCAACACCGGCTCCGAGCCGCTGGAGCTTCCGCTGCGGATGGACGTCGACAGCATGATCCCCATCCAGCGCGGCATGCCGGTCTGGCGCGCCAATCCCGAAGGGCTGGTGCACATCTGGATCCAGGAAGACGCCGAGCTTCCGTCCGCGTTCTGGTTCCGCGGCCAGGAGGGACGCACCGTCCTGCGGCCGGGCGAGCGGGTGTCACGCTCGGTCACGCTGGCCACGCACGTGCTTACCCACGCGTTCCGCATCCCCGTCTTCCGGATCCCCGATCCCAACCGGGCCCGCATCCTGAACGACAACTTCATGGACGATCCCGAGGGGCCTCCGCTCCCCGCCGACGTGGCGCGGTTCGTGGAGGCCGCCGGCTTTCCGGCGGGGAGCCGGCCGCGGCTGCTGGTGCACGACGAGGCCAACGAGATCGCGGTGTTCCGCGTGGATTTTCTGGAAGTCGACTGCACGCCGCCAAGCTGCGGCACCCAGCACGCCGTGGGTGTGCGCCATAGCTCACGCATCGGCTGGGTGGGGGAGCGCATCGGGTGGTACGGATCGCTGCCGGCGCAGCTGGAGGCGCTGGATGCGCACGTGCGGGCGACGCGGTTCGTCCCCACGGTGGAGCAGGATCCGCAGCTGTTCAGCGCCGAGCTGCTGGCGCGGATGACGGTGCAGCCCTGGCCCGTGCGGGTGCCGCGCAGCCCCGACTACGACCTGCGGCCGCTGCTGATGAACGCACCGGGCGCTCCCCTGCCGTTCCTGCGGGACCTTGCCCGGCAGACGTACACCGGTGACGACGACGAGCTGGCGCAGGGCTTTCTGAATCTTCCGGATCTCCAGGATCCCGAGCTTCTTGCGCTGCTGCTGGACTCGCCGGGCACGCTGGGCCGCTTCCAGATCCTGCGCGACACAGTGCCCCCCCGGCTGCGCGCGGTGGCGCCGCGGGTGGCGGAAGACCCGTCCGCACACGCGGCCGTGCTGTTTGCCGTGGCGCGGGTGCTGCGGGCGGACGACGGCGCGCTTGCCGCACGCATCGCCGCGCACCCCAACGCGGCGTCCAACCCGGCGACGCTCACCGTGCTCTCCGGCGTGGATCCCAAGCTGGCCCCCCGCGTCCTGTCCGCGGCCGCCGCGCCGCCCGCGCAGCAGCGGCGGCTGGCGGCGGCGCTGGGCACGGGCGGGGAGGGAATGGTTGCCCGCATCCGTGCCGCGCGAGAGCTGGTGGACGATCCCGCGGCCACGGAGGCGGTGCTTACCGTGCTGGCCAACCTTCCCGCCCAGGAGATGCGCGACGTTGCGTGGCGGGCGTCGCGGCGGCTTCCCGAAACGGCGTACCGCCGCTGGGAGCCCGCCTTCCGCCCCCGCCTCTGACCACACGGCACGGCGGCGAATCTTCACGGGAGCGCGGGGGATGAACACGATGATGCGGAGCGCGCGTCCGGCGCCCTTCGCATCGTCGTGTTCTTCCACGCTCATTTCATCTCGGCCAGGACGACGGTGGCGTGGCGGAGCTTGCGGCCGGGAGACCATTCCAGGGCAGCCACCTGTACGGGATGGCCGACGCGCGGGCGGTGGCGGTAAAAGGCGCACCCCACGAATACGCCTTCCTCGTCCACCAGCACCGCGCCGTCCTTGCCAAAGCCGGCGACGGTAAAGACGTAGCGATGCATGCACTTGACCTTCAGCCAGTCGCGCGAGCGCACGCCGGGGCGGTAGCGGCTCCCCAGCCGTTTGGAGACGATCCCCTCCAGCCCCGCCTGGTGCGCCGCGCGGTGGAACGCGGGGCCGCTCCCTACCAGGTGGTCGGTGTAGCGCACGGAGGGAAACCTGCCGCTCACCCGTTCCTCCAGCATGCCTTTCCGGGTCAGGACGTCCACGCCCAGCAGGTCCCGTCCGTCCAGGTGCAGAAGGTCGAACACCTGGTAGACCAGCCGCGGGGCGCCGCGCTTTCCGCCGATGGCGCGCTGCATCGCGTGAAAGTCCGGCGTGCCGTCCGCCCGCAGCGCCACCATCTCCCCATCGAACCACGCCGTTCCGATCCCCAGCCCCTCCATCGCCGCGGCCAGGGCGGGAAGCTCCGACGTCCATTCCCGCCCCGGCCGCGAGAAAAGCCGTGCGCGCCCGTGCTCCAGGCGGCAGAGCAGCCGGTATCCATCGTACTTGATCTCGTGCAGCCAGCCGTCGCCCTCGGGGGCGGCCCTGGCGGTGGCGAGCAGCTGCGGCTGGATTCGGGGCGGGCACATGGGGGCTGGTACGCCCCAGGAACTTCGGTGTTTCTTTGGTTTACGGAGTACACGCTAACGAGTACGGCGTGCTCACTCCCGCGACGAATACGATGGAAGAAGCCCCCGCCCGATCGGTCGCGCGGGGGCTTTGTTCGTACTGGATGGATGACGGTCAGCCAGCCGCCATCACGTCCAGCAGCTGGCGGAGTGTGCTTTCGCCGCGGTCCTTTGCGTACCAGCGCCGCACGTCTCGGTAGATCTCGTCCGCGGGCCGCAGCGCCGCCTGCTTTTCGCTCATCACAAACTCCTGCAGCTCCGGCGGACGCGGGCCCCACCGCCCCGCCACGCTGAAGTCCGGCCGCAGCACGATGGCCAGCGGGATGGACCGCGAGCCGCCGGTGAGAAATTGGTCCATCAGCTCCAGGTTCTCGTCGCGCTTGACGATGCGGATCTGCACGCTGGGCAGCACCTCGGCAAGTCGCGCCATCACCGGCACCGTGTTGAAGGCGTCGCCGCACCAGTCCTCGCTGATCACCAGCAGCTTCCAGTCGCCGCCGATCTCCGCCCCGCGCTCCAGCGCCCAGTCCGGCACGATGGACCTGGCGTACACGCCGCGCCACATCTCCTCGTGCTTCTGCACTTCGCGGTTCAGGTAGTTGTCCCAGCTGAGTGCGTTATCCCAGTACGTCCTGAAATCCAGGTCGCTCATCTCATCCCTCGTTCTCGCCCGCCGCGTGTGCCGTCGAACGGTTTTCGACGATGTACAGCCGGCGCTTTCATTCCACACCCTGATACCCCACGGGGGCATTTCGGATCGATCGCCTTCACCGCAAATCCCCCACCAGGGGATGATCTCACGCGGGAGGCGCGGAGGAACCGACGAAAGGGCGGAGGGAGCTTCTCCGCGCCTCTTCTTCGCCTCCGCGTCTCCGCGTGAAACTGCTTTTCTGGACTGCACACGAACGCGAGCAGGATGGAGACCATCGGGTAAGTGACTGATGATGCACCACTTGGAATCCGCGGCGAAAAACGTCCGGTGCGGCCGGCGCGCTCGCGCCGGGCCGCGGAATGGGCAGCGTTCTTGCATTCCTCCACCCCCGCGAGATGACCTTCGCACGGGGTGCGGTGCCCACCATCCAACCAGCCAGACCATGATCAGCAGACAGGACCTCGAACGGTTGATCCAGCGGCAGGACGGCGGAAAGCCGGTGCTCTCGCTGTTCCTGGACATGTCCGTCGACAGCAACAACAAGCGCAACCACCACGTGTTCCTGGGGCAGAAGCGCGCCCAGTTCGAAGAGCTGGACGGCAACCGCCCCGTCCCCACCGGGAGCGGGAACGAGTCGGGGATGGGAAGCCTGTTCGAGCGGGTGCAGGAGTGGATCGACGGCAACTTCTCCGAATCCAACCGCGGGCTGGTGATCTACGCCGAGGTGGGCGGGGACTGGTGGGAGGCGCTGCAGTTTCCCGTGCCCGTGCAGAACCGCATGGTGGTGGCCGACCGCCCCGTCATCGGACCGCTGGCGCAGGTGCTGAACGCGTACGAGCACTACGGCGTGATCCTGATGGACCGCGAGCACGTGCGCATTCTGAGCGTGTACCTGGGCACCCTGCTGGACGAGCTGGAGTTCCGCGGCGACCCCATCGCGCCCACGACCAACCACCACGTGCAGGCCGGGGGCTACTCGCACAAGCGCTTCCAGCGGCACAAGCTGGAGGAGATGCGACACTTCTTCAAGGACTTTGCCGAAGAGGTGGAGCGCTTTGTCACGCGCTACCGGCCGCAGCACCTGGTGCTGATGGGGACCGACCAGAACGTGGCCAAGTTCAAGGAGTTCCTGCCGCAGCCCGTGGCCGACATGATCATCCACACCGGCCCGGCGCCGGTGGACGGCCCCGCGCCCGAGATCCTGGCCCGGCTGGAGCCGTACCTGACGGACGAGCAGCAGCGCCAGGGGCAGGAGCTCATCGCGCAGGTGCGCGACCGCGCCGCGCACGACTACCTGGCCACCGCCGGCGTGCAGGGAACGCTCACCGCGCTGCAGGAGGGCAAGGTCGACACGCTGGTGCTGGCGCGGGACGGGCAGATGCAGGGCGCGCGCTGCACCCAGTGCGGCTTCGTCTTTGTCCGCGACGTAACCCGCTGCCCGTACGATGGCAGCGAGGAGCTGGAGGGCGTGGACGTGATGGAAGAAATGGTGCGCCTGGCGCAGCAGCAGGGCGCCGACATCCAGTTCGCCGACGCCAACGCCATCGCCGACCTGCGCGGCGCCGCGGCGCTGCTGCGGTTCTAGCGCTCGTCGTGCGCAACGAGACGCGCCGCCGGCCTGGAGAGGCCGGCGGCGCGTTTTCGCGTGTTCCAGGGACGGGCCGCCTGATTACGTGCAGATCGACGCGCCGGGGCACGTTTCGATCGTCTGGCAGTCGCAGACGGTGTAGCCCGTGCAGCCAACGGTGCAGTTGCACGTGCCATTGCAGCTGTTGTAGCAGGTGCCGTAGCACGATGCTCCCGTGCCGCACTGGCCCTGGCACGACGCGTCGCGCGTGCACATGCCGTCGCACGTTCCAAAGCACGATTCGTCGGCGTACTCGGTCCAGTCGTACCCCGCCACCGTTCCGCGCTCCGGCGGCGGCGGCTCCGAATGGAACGACTCCACCTGCAGCGACTCCACCGTCAGCTTCAGCTTGCGCATGTTTGTCTCCCGGTTAGAAAGGACCATGAGTGCGCCCGCGCGGTCAGGCCGGCAACGGGAGCGTAGCAGGAAGATAATGCGCAATCGGTCGTGAAAAGAAAAGATGACGTAAGGCGGTTCACTTCTGCCATTTCCATCTCCTGGTGACGAAGGTTTCGTGACGCTCGTCTTTCACGCCGCGCCAGAATACCGTATACACAAGAAACTTGACAGCGCGCCGATCCCGCCCCAACGTTCGAGCCAATCTTCCTCTCACAATCTGTTTCCCGCCCATGCCATTATCAGCACTGGACGTGGACGCGCGCGAGCACCTGCGCTCCGACCTGGAGGCGCTGGAAGGGGTTCGCCGCGCCGTCATCGACCCAGACCCGCTGCGCATCTACCTGATCTGCGATCGCGCCGAGGGTCCTACGGAGATGCTGGTGCGCAGCATCCTGGCGCGCAGCGGCCTGGCCGCCGCCGACGCCGAGGTGCACCTGTCCTACCTTTCCGCGCCCGAGCCGCGGCGCCGGGTGCGCTTTGTGGCGGCGCGGCTCACCACGCCGCGCACGGGGCGGGCGCTGGCGCAGGTGGAGCTGGAGTGGGGCGGGCAGACGTACCGCGACGAAGTGGAGGGCGAAACGGGCGCCGCCGTGGAGCTGCGGCTGGCCGCGCAGGCCACGCTACGCGCGCTGGAAGCCATCCTGAACGGCCGCATGCAGTTCGGCCTTGTGGGGATCAAGAGCTTCCGCGCGTTCGACACCGACGTGGTCGTCGTCCTGCTGCGGACGGAGAACGTGCACGCGCTGATCGGCGCCTCGCTGGCCACCGGCGACCCGCACCGCTCCGCCGCCCTGGCCGTTCTCAACGCCACCAACCGCGTCCTGGGCAACTATCTCACGAACGCCGAACTGGACTGACATCGGATCAGCACAAGACTGTGCGCGGAAGATCGCTGTCATTCTGCGGCTGAGAGGGTGTTGGGAACCATCAGTTGTTCCTCCAGTCGCGCGCTGTCATCCTGAGGGAGCGCACGCCTGAACCGTCATAACCGCAAGAGCTTGCGCGCGACCGAAGGATCTTTGTCGGGTCGCGACGGGCCAAGCCTTCGGGAGCCGTTCACGTCCCATCGTCGGCCAGGCAAGGGTTTACCGGTGCTCGTTTCCGCATTGGGAGGATACCATCTTCCGGATTTCGATGTGCAGTGAGGGGAACGATTTTCACGCGGAGGCGCGGAGAAAACAGAATACGCGCGGAGGGAACGCCCAAAACGCCTCCGCGCCTCATCAGTTCCTCCGCGCCTCCGCGTGATGTTTTTCCGTCGTTCCTCTGATTGCACAACGAACTGCGAGAAATGGTATGGGATAGAGGCGGGGCTCGCGCGGAGGAAACCGGCCTCC
>NZ_JBMDXM010000265.1:0-3368 GCF_048594345.1 Longimicrobium sp. | reverse complement strand
GAGACGCCACGATTCCTCCCGGATACCTGTGGGGAAAGGGGCCACGTGCCCGCGAGAGCCATCGACCAGCTGTGCACCTCGCCGCGCGTAGCCGCAAAGCTCCGCGACGGCATACCTGGAGCTACGTGAATAACCGAGGGTAACACCGGAACCGCAAAAGACTGGGCACGCAGAGGGAGCAGAGGAAGCAGAGAACAGCTTGAGCAATACCGTTTCTCACGGTTCGTTGTGCATTCGGCGAATCCGGGTGAACACCAGCTGCATCCCTGGAACCGGACGTTTCACACGGGGTCAACGGGGTCAACGGTAAAGATCAGAACCGTTGACTCCGTTGACCTCGCCGTGTGAGACGAGTGTTTTCCATGGCGCGGGATCGGGTGCACGATGAACGGCGGGATTCGGTAAATAATCTCGCTTTTCTCTGCTTCCTCTGCGCCCTCTGCGTGAGAATCCGCAGTCGGGGAATCAAGAGAATATCTGCGGATCTGGATGACGCCGGTTCTGCGGAATCGGTGTGGATTGGGGGGATTCGGGACGATTCCAGCCTCACCAGCCGGTGGAGGCGCTCTCCTGCCGCACGTAGCGCAGCTCCGCCTCCCGGTCGGCGAGCAGCCGCACGCCCCCGCCCCATCCCATCTCCAGTTCCATCGTCCACGAACGGCGGACAAGGGCTTGTCGGGGAAAGATCTCGTGGCCGTAGTAGTCCGTGAACTCCGCGAACCGGATCCACCCTCCACGCGCGCGCACCAGCTCCCACCGAGCACTGTCCACCACCACGGCGCCGGCCCGCGTGGTGAAGCGGTGGAGGTACGTGCCGTCGGGACGAAGGTCCAGCACGTCCCTTCCCTGGCCGGCGTTCAGCACGTAGCGGCCCACCACGTCCCCGTCGCCGACGCGCCGGCATCCCGCGAGCGCCGACGCGACCAGCAGGAGAAGCGCGAGGGCGCGCGGCGCCCTCAATCCGCGTACTCCTCGGTCGAGCGGGGGGCGTGGGGAAGTTGCTCGTCCAGCGACTGGCGGTAGCGTACGCAGCCGCGCATGAACTGCGGCCACTCGGGGACCGTGGGGAGCGGATCGGTCTGCTCCGGGAGCAGCGCCCAGAGTGCGGGATGGTGCCAGCAGAGCTCGTTTCCGGTGCTGTCGCGGTGCTCGCGGATGCCCCGCCGCAGCTTTCCGACCTCCGCAATCAGCTCCTCGCGCGACATCCGGTCCAGGTCCTCGTCCATGCTTTCCTCCACGCTGGCGTGAAGCTTCCGGTCATCCGCCCGTATGTACCCCGGCAGGCTGGCGACGTACCATGATACCGTGGCGAACATCGCCACCCCACCCGATGGAGCGCGAACGATGCTCACCTCGTCCGAAAAGCGGGACTACATCCTCCGCATGATCGCCCAGATTCGCCAGATGGTGGAGGCGATGATGGGCAAGGTGCGCGAGAACGAGGACACCGCGGAGTTGCGGGCCCAGGCGCGCGAGTCGTTGGCCGGGCTGCTGGGGCCGATGTCGGACGTGGTGCAGCGGCTGGATTCCGCCTCCGCCGGTCAGATGGTGAACGATCCCGACGTGCTGGCCGCCTGGGCCCAGGTCGTCGACGCCGAAGCCGAGATCCACCGCGCCGGGGGCGATGCCGCCTCCGCGGATGCGCTCACCCGCCGCGCGCTGGAGCTGGCCCGGGAAGCCCATCAGCGCACCCACGCCGACGTCCCCGAGCTGCTGGCGCTGATCGCGCGCCTGCAGTCGCAGGTGGATGCCTGACTCGCGACACCGCCCGTCATCCTGAGCCGGAGTTGAGAAACCTTGGATCGTGCCAGTCATCCTGAGGGAGGCGCCGCTCCATAACCTGCTCGTACACAATACTCTGGCGCCGACCGAAGGACCTTGCCGGCAGAAGCGTGAGGCTGGCTTCATGCCCCGCATCTGGCCTCACGGTGGCGGAGAGAAGGTCCTTCGGTCGCGCGCAAGCTCTTGTGTTCCTGAAGGTACGCGTGGCGCTCCCTCAGGATGACTGGTGCGCTTCGTACGAAGAGTTGGGGTTTCTCAACACCCTCTGAGGCTGAGGGAGGCGCCGCTCCGCAAACCGCGTTCACGCAAACGGTTGGCGCCGACCGAAGGACCTTGCTACCGTGGGGAGCAGGTGAGGGGTGGCATCACCCTCTCAACCTCATGTCGACCGACTCGCGACGGCCCGGTCCTGTCAATCGCCGACGGCGACCTCGTCGCGCGCTTTCTGGGCCAGGCGCTCGCGGATGCGTGCGGCGACGACGTCGATCCCGGCGCGGTTCTGGCCGCCGCGGGGGATGATGACGTCGGCGTAACGCTTCGTGGGCTCCACGAACTCGAAGTGCATCGGCCGCACCGTGGTCAGGTACTGCTCGATCACGGAGTCCATCGTTCGGCCGCGCTCCTCAATGTCGCGGCGCAGCCGGCGGATAAAGCGCACGTCCGCGTCCGTATCCACGAAGATCTTGAGGTCGAACAGCTCGCGCAGCCGCGGCTCGGCAAAGAGCAGAATGCCATCCACCAGCACCACATCGCGCGGGGGGACGGGGATGGATTCGGCCGCGCGGGTATGGCGCGCAAAGTCGTAGACGGGCTTTTCGATGGGCCGGCCGGCGATCAGCTCGTGCAGGTGGTGCACGATCAGGTCGTTGTCCAGCGAGTCGGGGTGGTCAAAGTTGATGCCGGCGCGCTCCTCCAGCGACAGGTGCCCCAGCTCCTTGTAATACGCGTCATAGTCGATGAAGGCGGCGCTGTCCAGGTGCAGCGAATCAAAGATGCGCCGCGCCACCGTGGTCTTGCCCGACCCCGTGCCCCCCGCGATGCCGATCAGGAACGGCTTCATCCTGGTCCCGTCTGGAGTGATTGCCGCCGTGCTTCGTGCGGCTGACTTGGGATACGTGTCGGAGGCCTGTTCGGCAAGGCTTGGGACGTGAACGGGTGAACGAGTGAACGGGTGACGTCCCATCGGAGCGGGAGGCGCTTCGACATGGATCGAACTTGCGCCCGACGGTGTGCCCCTCCCCCGGCCCCTCCCCGTTCGTTCCTCACGGAGAGGGGAGAACCCGATCCCGCTTCGACATCTTCCGAAGCGCACCGCCCTCGCCACACACCACCCCTCCCCCGAAGTTGGGGGAGAGGTCGACCGCCGTTGCGAGGAACGAGCAAAACGGCCGGTCGGGGGAGAGGGCCTGTCGAAGCGGGTGGCGCTTCGACATGCATCGAACTGCGCCCGACGGTGTGCCCCTCCCCCGGCCCCTCCCCGTTCGTTCCTCACGGAGAGGGGAGAACCCGATCCCGCTTCGACACCTTCCGAAGCGCGCCGCCCTCACCCCCCACACCACCCCTCCCCCGAAGTTGGGGGAGGGGTC
>NZ_JBMDXM010000264.1:0-1530 GCF_048594345.1 Longimicrobium sp. | reverse complement strand
CGGCGCGGGGGAAAGCTTCGGCGCCGACGCAGGCGGTTCAGTGGATCGCTACGGCGCGGCGGGAAGCTACGGCGCAGAAGCGGGCGGTTCGGTGGATCGGTTCGGCGCGGCGGCGGACGGCGGCGGATCGGTGGATGGATTCGGCGCGGCATCCGGCTTCGGCGGCGCGGAGGCTGAAGGCGGCGGACCGGTGGATGGAGACGGGCGGGCGGACTACGGGCCCGTGGACACGTTCGACACGGACCGCACGATCGACGCGGGTGTTGCGGCGGGCGGGGGCGGGCTGGGCGGACCGGGGCCGGTGGGCGGGTTCGAGGACGGCCGGACGGTGTCCGGCGCGGCGGCGGAGGATGGGGGCGCGCGGGCGGCGGACTTCGGCGAGTTCAGCGGGGCCGGCGAGGCGCGGGATGGGCGGACGGACGGAGACGAGCGGGACGGGGCGGGGGATCAGCCCGATGCATCCCAGGACCATACGAGGAATCCACGAGAGGGCGAAGCGGCATGAGAACCGGCCTTTACCAGGGGACCACGCTCAAGCAGGAGATGAAGATCAATCCACGCCTGTACCAGGCGATGGATCTGCTCTACATGCCCCTGCTCGACCTGCAGCAGCACCTCAAGCAGGAGCTGCTCAACAACCCTTTCCTGGACCTCGTGGAGCCCGACGCCGAGGAAGAGGCCAAGGAGCAGGAGAAGGACAAGGAAAAGGAGGGCGACGACGAGATCGATTGGGAGGAAATCCTCCTGAACGGCTTTGAGACCGGCGGCCGCCGCGAAGAGTACGAGGAGCGGGAGTACTACGAGCCCGTCTCGGTCGATACGAAAGATCTGGGCGACCACCTGCACGACCAGCTGACCCTTCTTCGCCTGAGCGAGCGCGAGCTGCTGCTGGGCGAGGAGATCATCGGCAACGTCAGTGACGAAGGCTACCTGGTCTGCGACCTGGACGAGACGGTCGTAAACCTGAACAACTTCATCTCCGACGCCGGCGAGTTCGAGGGCCTTGAGCCGTACGGGCTCCCCGAGGCGGAGCAGATGCTGCGCGTCATCCAGGGCTTTGACCCGCCGGGGATTGCCGCGCGCGACCTGCGCGAGTGCATCCTGCTGCAGCTGCGCGACAACGTGGTCAGCGAGATCATCCAGGAAACGGGCGAGAGCGATCCCGACGTGGCCGAGATCGAGCGGCGGCTGGCGGGAAGCCTGGCGTTCCGCATCGTCCGCGACTACTTCGACCAGCTGATCAACCACCGCTGGAGCGAGATCAGCAAGGAGCTCAGCATCACCCCGCGCGACGTGCAGGACGCCGCGGACGAGGTGGCCAAGCTGGACCCCAAGCCCGGCCTCAAGTACGGCAGCGGCGGGGACAACTACATCATCCCCGACCTGATCGTGGAAAAGATCGAGGGCGAGTACCTGGTGTTCCTGAACGACACCAGCCTGCCGCGCCTCAAGCTGTCGCGCGCCTACCGCGACATCGCCAAGGACAAGAAGAAGTTCGTGGGCGAGAACAAGGAGTTCATCAGCAACAAG
>NZ_JBMDXM010000263.1:0-18001 GCF_048594345.1 Longimicrobium sp. | reverse complement strand
GAGACGCCACGATTCCTCCCGGATACCTGTGGGGAAAGGGGCCACGTGCCCGCGAGAGCCATCGACCAGCTGTGCACCTCGCCGCGCGTAGCCGCAAAGCTCCGCGACGGCATACCTGGAGCTACGTGAATAACCGAGGGTCATACCAGTTGGCCGCCTCCGCCACCTCGGCACGTGCCTCGGGACGGATGACGAGCCGGTAGCGGTGAGCGCTCACCCCAGTGAGCGTTCGATCTCGTCCAGAGCGTCGTCCAGTAGTACCGCTTCGTGCGGATTACGCCGGTGCGCCTCAGAACGGCGGAGGAGCTCGGTACGCCGTGCGTCGCTTACCGGAAGCCGCTCGGGATGCAGAGCCGCCTCGGCAGCCACGCTGTCCCACAGGTCTGCGACGAGCTGGATCCGCTCGGCGACGCTCAGATGGAGCAGGTCGGATACGGTGATGGTGTCCATACCGAAGGATAAACCCCGGGTACATCCACCGACAAGCCTGCTTTGAGTTCCGGACTCACGCCGCGACGGCCAGCCCCTGCTCTACCAGCGGCGCGGCGGATTCGGGGGCCAGCGACTCGCCGGCGCGCAGGGCGCGGAAGGCGGCGGCGACGGAGGCATCCAGCGGCGTGAGGGCGCGCTGCACGCCGCGAAAGTCCACCAGCACGTGGTACTCGCCGGGCTGGGCGTGGTCGTACGGCGGCGGGCGCTTTTCGGCCAGCGCGCGGACCACGGCGAACGGCTCGCGGCTGAAGCGCGCGACGCCCACCAGCGGGTGCGGGCGCAGCGGCGCGTCGGGACGGGCGCGCTCGGCCGCCTCGGCTACGGAGGCCCGGGTGCGCTCGGGAGGAAGAAGCGCCAGCTCGTACGTCTCCATCTCCCAGTCCAGCACCTCGCCCAGCAGCGGCTCCCGCAGCGCGCCCTGGGCCATGCGGCGGCGCAGAAACGCGGCAAAGCGGCGCATCTCGCCCGGGACGCCGCGCGGCACTTTCGGATTTTCCACCCAGAACGCCTCCGCCACCTCGCGCAGGCCAAAGCCCAGGAGGTGAAAGGTGCCGGGGAGCTGCGAGACCAGCGGCGACAGGCGGCCGTTGCGGTAGAGCATGCAGTTCATCCGCATTCCCCGCTGGTCCGCCGCGCTCAGCAGCCGCTGCACCTCGATGGGCGTAAGGTCGTAGCCGGCCAGCACCACCGCGCCTTCGTCCAGCAGGCGCCGGCACAGGGCGGGCCGGGCGGCCATGTCGCAGATGGCCCGCTGGAACGCAACCAGCGACACTCAGCCCTCCGCGGCGGGGCGGCGGGCCCACGCCTGGCGGGCGCGCTCAAGCTCGCGCAGCACCCCGTCGTGGCCGCCCAGCGCCGGCAGGTAGTGGTCCTCGAACTCAAAGGTGATGCCGCACAGGTTGGGCGCGCGCTCCACCACCTCGTCCAGCAGGTCCCACACGGGCCCCGCCACCGGTCCGGCGTGCGAGTCGGTGTACATCCCCGCGATCTCGCTGCCGCCGGCGATGTGCACCTCCACCACGTTGCGCAGGTCCACCGCGCCCAGGAACTCGCGCGCGTCAAAGCCGTGGTTCACCGAGTTCACGTACACGTTGTGGATGTCCAGCAGCAGCCCGCACCCGCCGCGGTCGCACAGCCCGTCCAGAAACTCGGGCTCCGTCATCTCCTGCCCGGGCAGGTCCACGTAGTACACGTTGTTTTCCAGCAGAAACGGCACGGGGACAATCTCGCGCACCCGCAGCACGCGCTCCGTGATCATCTCCAGCACCTCGCGGTCGTACGGCACCGGGATGGCGAGCCCCGCCTCCTCGCTGTGCGCGTCCATGCCGGGCAGCCGGTTGAACGACAGGTGGTCGCTGTGCCAGGGAAAGCCGTAGCGGGCCTGCCAGCGCGCCACCTGCTCCACGTGCTCCACGTCGAACAGGTCGGCGCTGCCGATGGACAGGCCCACGGAGTGCCCCACGATCGGCTTGCGGGCGGCCACCCAGTCCAGCAGCTCCACCTGGCGGTCGAAGTCGCGAAAGCGCGGGCCGGCGCCGGGTCCGTCATCCACCCAGAAGCGGTCGGGGACGATGGCCATGTAATCCAGCGCCTCCACGTGCTCGCGGATGAAGCGCGGCAGCGAAGGCACGTATAGCAGCCCCACGCCCAGCCGGGGCAGCGCCCGCAGCTGCGAACGGACGGGGGTGGGCGCGGCGAAGGTGGCGGTGTCCATGTCGAGCTCCATCCGGGTGCGGCGCGTGCATCGAATCAGAATGGCCGCCGCCGCTCGCCGGACAGGCGGAGCGGCGGCGGGTACGGCTCAGTACGCGGGATCGATCGCGTCCTCGTACCCCGGATCGATCGGCTGGAAGCCCGAGCGGCAGGTGGGGCAGTTGGTCGGGTCGACCGGATCGTACGGATCGTACGGCTCGTAAGGCTTGCTCGTCTCGGCCATGAGGTGCTCCTTGAGTGAGGGTCGTCTCGTGGACTGCGCAGGGACGATAGTCAAGATTACCCCACAAAGCAATACCGTCGTGAAACGTATACATCAGTGAACGGGAAACTTTTCACATCTGCAACCTAAGACCGCCCCAGATGAGCGGCACGAGAGAGGACCGGCTACGGTTCATTCCCGATTTCCTCGCGCTCTACGGCTGCATCCTGTTCCTCATCCTCCCTCTCCAACCACGCCGCAGACAATTTTCCGCTTCACGGTGATCGTCGTCGGGATCGCGGGACTAATGTGGATGCGTGTGCGTAGTGGGCGAAAATGAGCGACGGATACGGGATCTCCGCACCCACGGTGGAGCGGGGGTCGAACGTCTGGATATCGTCTGGAGGCGGGACGTGCAGCGGCGAGAACGTACGGCGGGGGAAACGAAGCGGCCGCGGCGCGTGGATGCGCCGCGGCCATCGGACTGCAACGGTGCTCGTTTACGGATTCGCGATCAGTGCGCGTCCGGATCTTCGATCAGGTAGATCGGGGCGAGCGCCTGCCTGGTGTCGCCAACGGTGAGTTCGAACTCGTACTCGCCGGCGCGGGGAAAGATGAGCTGGTCGATGGGGATGGCCATCTGGGTGCGGGCCGGGCGGTGGACGGCGTACTGGTCCTCCACCTGGGTCTGCGCGTTGATGGTGAGCACGGGCCCGCGATCGGGGTCCAGCAGATTGACGGCAAAGTCGATGGCGCCACGCTCGCTGGCGTCCCACTCGATGGTGGTCACCAGCGTGAGCCGCTCCTGCTGCGCGGGAAAGCCGCGCGCGTACAGCTCGTGAAAGACGCCGTGCACGTCCATGCGCCCGTCGTTGCGCAGCTGTGCGTCTTCGGCGATGACGGAATACAGAACCTTCACCGGAATCCTCTGAAGTCAGTAGAGAGTGCGTAAGTGCGGAAGTGCGTGAGTGCGTGAGTAACAGCGGATAGCGTCACTACCGCACTTCCGCACTCACGCACTTCTTTCAAAGCCGTACCCGCACCGCCTCCGCGTGCCCGAACAGCCCTTCCGACTCGGCAAGGCGGATGACGTCGGCGGCGTCGCGTCGCAGGCGGGCGGCGGAAAGGCCAATCAGGCTGGTGCGCTTGACGAAGTCGTACACGCCCAGCGGGCTGGCGAAGCGCGCCGTGCCGCCCGTGGGCAGCACGTGGTTGGGACCGGCGAAGTAGTCGCCCATGGGCTCCGGGCTGCTGGAGCCCAGAAAGATCGCGCCCGCGTTGCGGATGCTTCCCGCCAGCAGCAGCGGCTCCTGCACCAGCAGCTCCAGGTGCTCCGGCGCGCGCAGGTCGGCCACGGCGGCCGCGTCGGCCAGCGAGTCGACGATCACGATGGCGCCGTTGGCCTGCAGCGCGGCGCGCGCCACGTCGCGCCGCGGGTTGCGCTCCAGCAGGCGGTCGATCTCGCCCGGCACGCGCGCGGCAAGCTCCGCCGACGTCGTCACCAGCCAGGCGATGGCGTCCGGGTCGTGCTCCGCCTGGCCGATCAGGTCCGCGGCCACGTGCACGGGGTCGGCGTGCTCGTCCGCGATCACCAGGATCTCCGACGGACCGGCCACCATGTCGATGTCGACGGCGCCGAACACCTGGCGCTTGGCCTCGGCGACCCACTTGTTGCCGGGTCCCACGATCTTGTCCACGCGGTCGATGCTTTCGGTGCCGTACGCCAGCGCGCCCACCGCCTGCGCCCCGCCGATCCGCAGCACCTCCGTCACCCCCGCCACGTGCGCGGCGGCCAGGACGACGGGAAGCACCTCGCCGCCGGGTGTGGGCGTGACCATGGCGATCTCGTCCACCCCCGCCACGGAGGCGGGGATGGCGTTCATCAGCACGGACGATGGATACGCCGCGCGGCCGCCGGGAACGTAGATCCCCACGCGCCGCAGCGGCGCAACGCGCTGCCCCAGCACGGTGCCGTCGGGTTCGATGTCCATAAAGCCGTGCTCGCGCTGCCGCTCGTGAAAGCGGCGGATGTTCTCCGCCGCGCGCCGCAGCGAGTCCAGCAGCTGCGCATCCACCGAAGCCGCCGCCTGCGCCAGCGCATCCGCGCCAATGCGCAGCCCCGCCGCGCCGCCCGCGTCAAAGTGGTCGAAGCGCGCCGTGTACTCCAGCAGCGCCGCGTCCCCACGCGACGCGACGTCGCGCAGAATGCCGGCGACCGCGTCGCGCAGCGCCGGATCGTCCGTAGAAGCAGCCGCCGCCATCTCCCGCAGCTCGCGGAAGGGCGGCGCAACGCGCAGGGTCCTGATATCAGGCACTTGGATTCGATTCAGATCGAAGATCAACAGATCAACAACGTTCGCCGCGCCGGAGCGGGCCCTCTCCCCCGACCGGCCTTTCGCTCGTTCCTCGCGACGGCGGTCGACCCTCCCCAAACCTTGGGGGAGGGGTTGGCGTTACCGCCGGCTCCATCGCGGAACCGCCAGCCCCGGGTGCCGCCGCTGGTCCCACGCGCACCACCCGGCCCCGCCACTCCGCGGCTGGACGCTCGCGTCACCCCTCTCCCGCGCTGTTTGCGGGAGAGGGGCCGGGGGTGAGGGGTCCGCGCGCAGCGCGACGCCGTAAAACCCTGCCTTTCCACAAACCCGCCGAAGCGCCATCGACCTCTCCCGCCGCACTCCCTTACTTTCGCACTTTCGCGCTACCGCACTTCGCCGCGCTCCACCGCACCGGCCAGGTCAGCGATCAGCCGCTGGTGCTCTTCCAGCCGCAGCTTGTGGCTGGCGCGGTTCACGATCAGGCGCGCGCTGCTGCGGGAAACTTCTTCGACGACGACGAGGCCGTTCTCCGCCAGCGTGCGCCCGGTCTGCACCAGGTCCACGATCCAGTGCGCCAGCCCCAGCAGCGGCGCCAGTTCCACCGAGCCAGAGATGTGGATCAGCTCGACCTGCATCCCCTTTCCCGCAAAGTGGCGGCGCGCGCTTTCCACGTACTTGGTGGCCACGCGCGGCATCCCGCCGCCGGGAAGGTACGGATACGACGCGTCGCGGGGCGCCGCCACGGCCAGCGCGCACCCGCCAAAGCCCAGGTCCAGCGGCCGCAGCACGTCCGGCTCGCGCTCGTCCAGCACGTCGCTCCCCGCGACTCCGGCGTCCGCCACGCCGGCCTCCACGTAGACCGGCACGTCGCCGCTCTTCACCGGCAAAAACTCGAAGCGGCCGTCCGCGCTGGGCAGAATGAGCCGCCGCGAGTCGCGGGCGGCCGGGTCGATGATGGAGCCCAGGCGCTCGAACAGGAGCAGCGCCTCGTCCATCATCCGCCCCTTGGGAAGCGCGATGCGCAGCGGCCGGCTCACGAGCCCTCCCCCAGCAGCTCGGCCAGCGCGTCCGTCTCCATCGCAAACCCCACCGCCGGACGATCCATCCCGTACAGCGCCAGCAGGTCGTCGTAGCGCCCGCCGAACGCCACCGCGCGGCCGGCGCCACCCACGAACACCTCGAACTGGATCCCCGTGTAGTACCCCAGCCCGCGAATCTCGCCCAGGTCGTACACCACGTGCGCCCGCTCGTCTTCCGTCAGCAGCGCGTCGATGGCGCGCAGCCGCTCGATGGCGGCCTCCGCGTCGGGCCCGCTGGCCAGCGACCGCGCCCGCAGCAGCACCTCGCCGCGCCCGATCAGCTCCGGAAGCTCCACCAGCGCGCGGGCAACGGCGGCCGGCGCGCCGTAGCGCCGCGCGCCATCCGCCAGCGCCGCGCGGTCCTTGCGGTCGATGGCGGTGCGCAGCGCTTCGGCCTCGTCCGGCTCGAGCCCCGCCAGCAGCGGCCGCACGAAGCGGATGTCGCCCAGGTTGATCTGGAACTCGCCGATCTCCAGCGCGCGCAGCAGGGTGATCACCGTCCGCAGCACCTCCACGTCGGCGTCCGCACCCGCGCTCCCCAGGAGTTCCGCGCCCAGCTGAAAGGTTTCGCGCGCGTGGCCGCCGCCCTCGGGGCGCTGGCGGTACACCTTGCCGGCGTACGACAGGCGCAGCGGCGGCGGCTCGTCGCGCAGGCGAGTGGCGGCCATGCGCGCGATGGCGCTGGTAAAGTCCGCCCGCAGCGCCACCAGCCGCCCGTCGCGATCCACAAAGCGGATGAGCTCGCTGGCCAGCTTGGTGCCGGCGCGCGTGAACACCTCTTCGTATTCAAAGGTGGGCGGAATCACCTCACTGTATCCCGCCGCCTCCGCCAGCTCGAACCACACGCGCTGAACCCGCCGCCGGCGTCGTACGTCGGCGGCGAGCAGGTCCTGCGATCCGGGCGGCACCTGCGCCAGTCTGGTCGTGGGCATAGCCCGCAAAGATACCAGCCCTGCGCGGGGCCGGGCAATCCCGGATGGACAAAGCCTTTACGCCATGCCCACGATGAAACACTTTCCCGATATGGCACGGTAGGTGCTACTACCCCCGGCATGTGAAGGTGAAGTACCCAAGGACTCACCTGGAAAACCGGAGAACGACCGTGGACATTCTGCTCATCATCGGCGTCGTGCTGCTTCTCGTGGCCCTGCTGGGCGTGGGCGGCGTGATCGGCGCCCTGGCCGACATCGCGTGGATCCTGCTGATCATCGCGGTGATCATCATCGCCTGGCGCGTCATCACCGGCCGTCGCCCGGTCTGACGCGGGCGCAGGACTGAACGTGAGCGGCGGGCTTCTTCGGGGGCCCGCCGTTTTCGTTTCAGGAGACAGGGAATAGGGAATAGGGAATAGGGAATAGCGGGCGATGACGACGGTCAGCCGCTGATCGGCGTGGCGCGCAGGTCGGCGCGGAAGGCGGGCCAGGCGTCGCGCAGGTACAGGGCGAAGGGGATCCACCAGATGAAGTCGTTCGTCACGCAGAGGACGATGGTCTGCCACGGCCAGCTGCCGCTCGCGATCAGGACGAGCAGCCCGATCGGCCCCAGCACCTTGCCCATCAAACCCACCGCCGCCAGCAGCCAGCCGCGCTCCGGCACGCGCGCGACCTCGAGATAAAGCAGGCCATACAGCCCGATGACCATCGCCAGGCAGGCGAAGATCTCCGGGTGGTTCAGCGGCGGCATCCCCGCCACGCGGAACAGCCACTGCGGATCCAGAGCCGAATAGATCCCCCACGTGATGTTGTAAGCGCCCGCCAGCACGAACACCCGCCGGTGCAGCGAGCGCCGGGGCAGCGTCATCGGGATCGGTGGATGCATCGCGATACGCGGATTTCGAGATCAGTACGCAGCCGCCATCGCCTGGAACAGCGCGCCGACCTCCGCCGGTCTGCGCAGCCAGCTCGTGGCGGCGGATTCCGACGACGGCTGCTCGGCGATCAGGATGCCTTCCGCGGCGTGCCCCCGCTCCGCAAGCGCGTGGAACGCGTCTTCATCCGTCCGGTCGTCGCCCAGATACAGGACGGGCGCATCGGCCGGCGGGCGCATCTGGTCGAGCAGAAAGAGCACGGCCTTGCCCTTGTGCCACTCCACGCGCGGCCGCACCTCCACGATCATCTTCCCCTCGAACACCTCCAGTTCCGGACGCCCCTCCGCCGCCTCCAGCACAATCTCGCGCACCTCCTCCGCGTGGTCGGGGGCAAGGCGATAGTGGATGCTGAGCGTGAGCCCCTTGTCTTCCAGGAACGCGCCGTCGATCCCCTCCAGCGCGGGCTCGATGACCGCCGCGACGGCCTCCAGCAGCGGGCGTGCGGCGGCGGCTTCGGGGTGGATGCGGCGCAGCCCGGCGCCCTCGATCTCCATCCCGTGGTTCCCCGCGTACGCAATGCCGGGGATGCCCGCGCGCTCCCGCACGTCCGCCAGCCCCCGCCCGCTCACAACGGCGACGGTCACGCCCTCCATCGCCATCAGCCGGTCCAGCGCGGCGCGGGTGCCGTCCGGCATCGCCGCCAGCTCCGGCCGGTCCACGATCGGCGCCAGCGTGCCATCGAAATCCAGGAGGAGCACGATCTGCCCGGAGGCGCGCCAGGCGGCGGTCCAGACGGGTACCCGTTCGAGTGCGTGCTGCATACGAGGCTGGTGCGGTTCGGATGGCGGATCGTGCCGGCGGGGGCCCTCTCCCCCGACCAGCCTTTCGCTCGTTCCTCGCGACGGCGGTCGACCCCTTCCCCAACCCCGGGGGAGGGGTGGTGTGTGCCGAACCTTCCCGGCGGGATCGGGTTCTCCCCTCTCCGCGAGGAACGAGCGGGGAGGGGCCGGGGGAGGGGGCCCTATTCCCTATTCCCTTCCCTGCCTGTAACCTGTCCCCCTCGCATCAAAACGCAACCACACGCCCCTACGCATGCCCTGGATCGACAGCATCACCTTCGACGAGCGCGGCCTGGTACCCGTCGTCGCGCAGGACGCGCGCACGGGCGAGGTGCTCATGCTGGCGTGGGCCAACCGCGAGGCGCTGCAGCGCACCCGCGACACCGGCCGCGCCCACTACTGGAGCCGCTCGCGCGGTGCGCTGTGGATGAAGGGCGAGAGCAGCGGCCACGCGCAGGAGGTGGTGGACGTGCGCGTGGACTGCGACGCCGACGCCGTGCTGTACCGCGTACGGCAGACCGGACCCGCGTGCCACACGGGCGAGCGCAGCTGCTTCTATCGCCTGGGAGAGGATGATCTGCCGGAGGCGGGCGATCCCCGGCCCATGCTGGCGCGGCTGGAGGAGATCATCGCCGACCGCGAGCGCGAGCGGCCGGAGGGCTCGTACACCACCTACCTGTTCGCGCAGGGGCCCGACAAGATCCTCAAGAAGCTGGGCGAAGAGACGGCGGAGACCATCATCGCGGCCAAGAACGAGGACAACGCGGAGCTGCGGTCGGAATCCGCGGACCTGCTGTTTCACCTGATGGTGCTGTGGCGCGCCCGCGGCCTGGACGCCGGCGAGGTATGGGGCGAGTTGGAGCGCCGCTTTGGCGCGGCGCCGCGGCCAAAGCCCGGACCCACGCGCGCCGCGGACGGAAGCTGAAGAAACGGCAGTGCCCGGGTTCAAGGTTCAAGTGAAAGTGCCCAGTGCCCGCGGATCCGGGTACTGGGCACTTCGACTTGCACCTTGAACCTGCCCGTTCCTAATCCGCCCGGCTCGCCATTCCCGCCAGCGGCACCTCGCGGTCTTCCATGGGCGTCTGGCGGCGGATCTCGCGGCGGGCGCGCTCCTCGGGCGTGGCGCCGGCTGCATCCGGCCGCAGGCGCGCCGCCTCGCCGCGCTTGAAGGCGGCGTCCAGGATCATCTCCGCCTCGCCGGGATCGCACCAGCCGCCGGTGAGCGGCTCGTCCCAGTCCACGCGCGAGCCGGCGGGGCTGTACGGCTGCATCCAGTACATCCGCGTCCCCGTGCGGTCGCGCGCCTCGGCGATCAGCACCGTGCGGCTTCCCTCCCCGTTGGCATCCATCTCCGCCTCCATCGCCAGCATCAGGCAGTCCGGCTTTCGGGTCTGCGCGTACTTGGCGATGGTGCCCGACAGAATATCCGGCGGAACGCACCCCAGCCCGTCGGGAACCGGGATGGCGACGGTGCGGAACTCCGGCGTCGCGTGCCCCGGCTTTTCGTGGACGCTCCGCAGGCGCGGGGGGATGTCAGCCCCCTCCAGCGCCGCGCGTCCAATGTCTCCCCTCACCTCGTCCAGGAACCGTGTGGCCATGCCGAGCGTGCGCTCGATCTGCTGCATCCTGCTGCGCGCCACAGTACCACTCCCTCCGGTTTGCGAACCACTTTTGCGGCCGGTCGGTAGCGCCATCCGCGCTACCGCGACCGCGGAACCGGCACCCATCGCCCTATGCAAGGTGAGCGCCAGCAGACGGATATTGTGCAGCAGACACCCGATCCGCCGTCCGTTTGTGCCGTATCCGCATCCATCCCGCGAAAACATCGGCATCCCAAGCAGATACGCGGATCCCCCACCGGTGTCGCCGTAGAAACCTGGCGGCGTAAATAGGCCCATCAGTGCGGATCCCGTGAAATCCGGCACGGAAAGCAAAAACGTCGTGCCATAGCGGATGGCGCGACGGAGCGGCAAACAATCCTGCAGGACGCAAATCACACAAAACGACGGGATCAGACCTTCACAGCTTCGCGGATGGCGCGGATGTGGCGCGGCCACACGGCGGTGGCGTAGCGCAGAAAGTTGGCGCGCTCGTCGGGCAGCTCCGCCAGGAACGCCCACGCCGGAAGCGAGCCCTTGCGCGTGTTGCAGGCGTGGCAGGCGGTGACGAGGTTGCCCTCGGAGTTGTCGCCGCCGCGCATCCGCGGCTGCACGTGGTCCAGCGAAAGCTGCTCGCCGGGAAACGGCAGCCCGCAGTACACGCACCGGTACTCGTCCCGCGCAAAGATGCGCTCGCGCAGGGACCGGTCCTCAGGGTGAATCATCGTTCGCTACCAAGGCCGTTGCTGCCCCGTGAAGGGGGAGAAGTGCGGGCGATTCCCAGGCTGTTGGCGCTCACCGAACCTTCCGCCATCCCGACCACCGCCAATCCGCGAAGGCGGATTTCGTGTAGTCGTTGCAGCGAATTCATTCGCCCTTGCAGGCCTGCGGGCGACGCTTCGGAATCACCCCGGCTGCACCTCGTACCCGGCCTCCGTCAGCCGCTCGACTATCTCGCCGACGTGGGCGCGGCCGCGCGTTTCCAGCGTAAGGTCGATCTCCGCGTCCGTCACCCACAGGTCCGCCATGGCGCGGTTGTGGTCCAGCTTCTGGACGTTGGCGCCCACCTCCGCCAGCAGCGCCGTGAGCGCCGCCAGCGCACCGGGACGGTCCTTTACCCGCACCCGCATGTGCGTGCGGCGGCCGTCCTGCACCAGCCCGCGCTCGATGATGCGCGACATCAGCGTCACGTCAATGTTGCCGCCGCTCAGCACCATCACCACGTTCTTTCCCTTCACCCCCGCCACGTGCCCGCCGCACACCGCCGCCACCGTGGTGGCGCACGCCGCCTCCGCCACCGTCTTTTCCCGCTCCAGCAGCAGCAGCACCCCGGCCGCGATCTCCTCCTCGCTCACCGTCACCAGCTCGTCCACGTAGCGCTCGATGTGGGGAAAGGTGGCGTCGCCGATCTTTCGCACCGCGATCCCCTCGGCGATTGTCTCCGCGCGGGGGATAACGACGGGATGCCCCGCCTCGCGCGCCCGTAGCGCCGCCGGCAGCGCCGCCGACTCCACGCCGATGACGCGCACCTCGGGCCGCATCTCCTTGATGGCCAGCGCAATGCCGGAGATGATGCCGCCACCGCCCACCCCGCACACCACCACGTCCATCTGCGGCACCTGCTCCAGCAGCTCCAGCCCGATCGTCCCCTGCCCCGCGATGATGGCCGGGTCGTCGAACGGGGGGATGAGCGTCTGCCCGTCCTCGTGCTGAATGCGCAGCGCCTCGGCCATCGCCTCGTCGTAGACGGAGCCGTGCAGCACCACGCGCGCCCCGTATCTCTCCGTCGCCGTTACCTTGACCAGCGGCGTGCGCTGCGGCATCACGATGGTGGCGGGAATGCCCAGCCGCGCCGCGTGGTACGCCACCCCCTGCGCGTGGTTGCCCGCACTGGCCGCGATCACGCCGCGGGCGCGCTCGGCCTCGGGGATCAGCAGCATGCGGTTAAGCGCGCCGCGCTCCTTGAAGCTGCCGGTGCGCTGCAGGTTCTCGAACTTGAACCAGGCGTGCCCCCCAAACATTTCGCCGAACGTCTCGGACGGGGTGCAGGGGGTGAGAACCACCTGCCCCGCAATGCGGGCGCGGGCGTCGAGAACGTCCTGAAGGGTAACCATGCGCGGCGTGTGAACGTTTGCGGGCTTTGTGGACAGAATGGTTGCCAGAGCGAACCTGATGTGATAACCTCCCGTCTCGCCGGGGGCAAGCGGACCCCCCGTACCGCTCCCGATGGGCCGAAGCGAGAGAAAGCCGCAGCCGTGACGCCCGACCACTCCCTGCTTGCCGCGCTGGCGGACGCACTCGCCAGCCGCGGCTACGAGGAGCCGGCGCACGATCCCGGCCTTCCCCGCGCCGCGGTCGCCGTGCTGCTGCGGCCCGGGCCCGAGGGGCTGGAGCTGCTGCTCATCCGCCGCGCCCAGCGCGAGGGCGACCCGTGGTCCGGCCACGTGGCGCTCCCCGGCGGCCGCGAGCAGGCCGACGATCCCGGGCCGGCCGACACCGCGGCCCGCGAAACGCACGAGGAGGTGGGGATCGACGTCCGCGCGGGGGGGCGGATGCTGGGCGCGCTGGAGCCGGTGTGGCCGCAGTCGTCGCGCGCACCCGGCATCGTGGTTCGCCCCTTCGTATTCGCCGTTCCCGCGGACGCCCATGCCGTGCCCAACCACGAGGTGGACGCGGCCGTGTGGATTCCGGTGCACGAGCTGATGGGTCCCGGCGCCGTCACCGAGCACCTGTACGAGATGGAAGGGATCGCGCCGATGCGCTTTCCGGCGTTCGGCGCACGGGGATACGTGGTCTGGGGCCTTACCCACCGCATCCTCACCACCTTTCTGGACGTGTACGGCCGGGTGGCGGAGCAGGCGGATCCGGTGGATGACGGAGCGGGGACGGTCTGAGGTCGGCGAGACGTCCAGAATCGCGCGGAAGCGTGGCCCGAAGGTGAGCCACCGAGCCCGCACCGGGCGTGAATGAATCGACCCTGGAACATCGCGAGTCCGCCTCAGGAGCGAATGCATCGGCCTTGGGACATCGCGAGTCCCCCCCAGGAGCGAATGAATTCGCCGCAGGAAATTCGCGAAGTCCGCCTGCGCGGACTGTAGCCGCCAGCGCCACGCGCTTCGAAACACGCGATGCCGGCCGCCACGCGGTTGCGGACGCGCAGGTGCGTGGAACGCCGCACACGGCCAGGCCGCCGAGTCCACGAAGGTGGACTTTGTGTAGTTGTTGCCGCGAATTTATTCGCCCGGCAAGGCCGACGCGCACGGCGCCCGCCTGAATCGCACGGTTGCGGACGCGGCATTTCCTGGTGAATGAATCAGGCGGCGGCACGGACCCGGCCGCACCGCCGACACGCATTTTCAGATCAGCCCCGCATGCCGCACGAGCCGATTACGCTGCAGCTTACGCCCCGCCAGGCCCAGGCGCTGCACGCGCTGGCGGCGCTGGAGGACCTGCCGCCGGAGGTGTACGCGGCCGAGGTCCTGGCCAAGCACCTGTACCACGCCTACACGCCCGACGTGCAGCGCGCCACCGAAGCGCGCGCCCAACGGACCCAACCCTGATCGCATCACGGACGGATCAATGGACGACCATTCCTTTTCCTTTCTCAGGAAGCTGCTCGACGTCGCCGCGCCGTCGGGCTTCGAGACGCCCGCCGCGCGCGTGTGGCGCGCCGAAGCCGAGACGTTTGCCACGGACGTGGACGTGGACGTGTCCGGCAACTCGTACGCGACCGTGGGCACCCAGGGCGGCCCGCGCATCATGCTGGCCGGCCACGTGGACGAGATCGGGCTGATGGTCACGCACGTGGACGAGGACGGCATGCTGTACGTGGACGGCATTGGCGGATGGGACCCGCAGGTGCTGGTGGGCCAGCGCATCCGCTTTCTTACCCGCAAGGGCGACGTGGTGGGCGTGGTGGGCAAGAAGCCGATCCACCTGATCAAGGCCGAAGAGAAGGAAAAGGCGGTCAAGATCTTCGACCTGTGGGTGGACATTGGCGCCAACGACGCCGCGGACGCAACGGAGCGCGGCGTGCGCGTGGGCGACCCCGGCGTGGTGGACACGCAGATGGTGGAGCTTGGCAACCGGATGATCGCCAGCCGCGCCGTGGACAACCGCATCGGCGCGTACGTGGTGCTGGAAGTGCTGCGCACGCTTTCCCAGGGCGACGCGCCGGCGGCGCTGGTGACGGCGGTGGCCACCACGCAGGAGGAGATCGGCTACAGCGGCGGCGGCGCGCGTCCCTCCGCGTACCGGCTGGATCCGCGCATCGCCATCGCCGTGGATCTTACGTTCGCCACGGACGCGCCGGGGGTGGAGAAGAAGCAGCAGGGCGAGCACAAGATCGGCAGCGGGCCGGTGCTTTCGCGCGGCTCCGCCATCCACCCGCTCATGTTCGAGCGGATGGCCGAAACGGCGGAGCGCGAGGGCATTCCCTACACCATCCAGGCAAGCCCCCGCCAGACCGCCACCGACGCCGACGCCCTCTACCTGCAGCGCGCCGGCGTGGCGACGTCCGTGATCTCGGTCCCCAACCGGTACATGCACAGCCCCAACGAGGTCGTGTCGCTGGACGACGTCGATGCCACCGTCGCGCTGATCGCCGCCTTTTGCCGCGACATCCGCGACGAGGACGACTTCATCCCGCGCTGAGGGTGTGAGGGTGTGAGGGTGTGAGGGTGTGAGGGTGTGAGGGTGTGAGGGTGTGAGGGTGTGAGGGTGTGAGGGTGTGAGGGTGTGAGGGTGTGAGGGTGTGAGGGTGCGGGCCGGCCCTGGACGTCCCGAGCAGGTGAAGCCCCGCCGGGCGAGCTCCGCGAGCCCAGGGCGGGGCTTATGGCCGTCCTGGCCCCGGGCTGTGGCCCGGGGAACCGTGGCCAGCGCCAATGTCGAGGGTTACGGCCTGAGCAGGATCGCTCCGCATCATCCCCCCGCACGCCTTTACCGAACGGCGAAATCGGCGTAAGTTTATGCACGACAGGTGTTCCGGGCCTCCGGGCACCGCTGCGCGTACGGCGTTACCCATCCCTCTCAGCCCCTTCCCAGGCGATGTTCCCCATCCTGTTCGAGATCGGCGGCTTTCAGGTTACCAGCTTTGGCGCATCCATCGCGCTGGCGTTCCTCGCCGCCGCGTGGGTCGTGGCGAACGCGCTCAAGCGGCAGGGCGAAAACCCCGAGTACGCATGGGACCTGGCCGGGTGGGCCGCCATCTGCGGCATCCTGGGCGCCAAGGTGTACTACCTGCTCCTGCACTTTGGCGAGACGGCGGCGGACCCGTGGGGGGCGCTGCTCTCGCGCTCGGGGCTGGTGTGGTACGGCGGGTTCATCGGCGGCGCGCTGGGCGTGCTCTTTCGCCTGTGGCAGCTCAAGCTCCCCGTGTGGAAGTACGCGGACGCGGTGGCGCCCGGGATGGCCGTGGGCTACGCCGTCGGCCGCGTAGGCTGCTTTCTGGTCGGCGACGACTACGGCGCGCCTACCAACGCCCCGTGGGCCGTCGCGTTTCCGCGGGGCGCGCCTCCGTCCACCGCTGGCAACCTGCGCGCGTTCGGCGTGGACATCCCGGCGACCACGCCCGATTCCACCGTGCTGGCCGTGCACCCCACGCAGCTGTACGAAACGGGGATGACGCTCATCATCCTGGCCATCCTCATCTGGCTGCGGCCGCGGCTGGCCAGCACGCCGGGCCACCTGTTCTTTCTGTGGCTGGGGCTTGCGGGGGTGGAGCGGTTCATCGTGGAGATCTTCCGCGCCAAGGACGATCGTTTCCTCGGCGGCTTCTCGGTGGCGCAGCTCATCAGCGTGCTGCTGATCGGTACGGCGGTGGCGTTCTACGTGATGCTGCAGAAGCGCGGTGAGCGGGTGCCCGCCAAGGTGGCGCGCGCCTGAGCGGCGGACACCGGACACATCCCACCCCTGTAGAGCCGGCCGGCGGAGACGATCCGCCGGCCGGCTTTCTCGCGCGGATGAACCGCCGCCGCTTTGTCGCGCTGGCGGGCGGGGGTGCGGTAGCGGCGCTGGCGGGGGACGCGTGGCTCATCGAGCCGGGGCGCGTGCAGTTCACGCATCACGCCGTGAACGCGCGCACCTCGCCGGAGCAGCGCGCGGTGCGCTTCGTCCAGCTGACGGACCTGCACCTGCAGCAGGTGGGGCGGATGCACCGGCGGATCGCCGTGGAGATCAATCGCCTCGCCCCCGACTTCATCGTCCTTACGGGTGATTCAGTGGACCGCGCGGACCGGCTGGGCGAGCTGTCGCGGTTCCTGGGGATGCTGGACCGCGCGGTGCCCCGATACGCCATCCTGGGCAACTGGGAGCACTGGGCGCGGGTAAACCTGGACGAACTCGATTCCCTCTACCGCGCCGCGAACTGCCGGCTGCTGATCAACGACCGCGTCGTGCACCGGGCCGGCGGCCGTTCCATCCGGCTGACGGGGATCGACGACCTGGTCGGCGGGCGGCCGGATGCGTGGAAGGCGCTGGCCGGCTCGCTGGATGCGGACGCACACGTGGTCCTGGCGCACTGCCCGGAGCACCGCGACCGCCTCGTCCGCATGGCGGTGCCGCGGGTAATCCAGGTACCCGCGTCCCCGCGGGTGAGTGTCGCGGACGCCACCCTGGTGCTCTCGGGGCACACCCACGGCGGGCAGGTGAGCCTGTTCGGCTGGTCGCCCGTTCTGCCGCGGGGGACGGGTCCGTACGTGCGCGGCTGGTTCCGCGAGCCGGGCGCGCCGCCGATGTACGTCAGCCGCGGGATCGGCACGTCGATGGTGCCGGTGCGGCTGGGCGCGCGGCCGGAGGTGGCGGTGTTCACCCTGTGGGTGTAGGCCGCGGACGGAGAACCCGGCACGGCGGATGCGAGCCTTGGAGATCCCTGGCGTTCCGCGCGCGGAATCACGACTCGGAGGGTGGATCATGCACCAGCGTACTCCTCGCTGGACCGGAGCCTTTGCGGCGGTGTTCCTGGCGGTTGCCGCCGCCTGCGACACGCCCAGCGGGCCCTTTGTGGGTGGGCCGAACACGCGCTCCGTCGCGGAGGTGCTGGTGACGCCGGAGGGGCAGACGGTGCAGGCCGGGGCCACGCTGCAGTTCCAGGCGCGCGCCGTCCTGAGCGACGGCGACACGACCACGGCCCCCGTCACCTGGAGCGCGACCGGCGGCAGCATCAACGCGGCCGGTCTGTTCACCGCCGGGCAGACGGTGGGCGCGTTTCGCGTGGTGGCGCGGGCGCAGAACGGGGTGGCGGACACGGTGACGGTGAACGTGGCCGTCCCCAGCACCAACCCCACGCTGGTGGCCGTCGTGGTAAGCCCCGCGACGGCGACGGTGCCTGCGGGAGGCACGGCGCAGTTCACCGCCGTCGGCCGCCTTTCCAACGGCGCCGACCAGCCCCTCACCGTCACCTGGACGGCCTCCGGCGGCGCGGTGAGCGCCACGGGCCTCTACACGGCCGGCCCGGTCGCCGGCACCTTCCAGGTCTTCGCGACCAGCCCCGGCGGCCTGGTGGGCAGCGCGACCGTGACCGTCACCGGCCCGGGCGGCGTACCGTAAGCGGGACGCGGCGGGATCCAGAAGGAGCTCCGGTGCTCGATGGGTTCAATGGAGGCGGCGAGATGACGATCCGCCCGCACTGTCTCGCACGGGACCGGGAGAGGTTCGTCAAGGATTGATGCAGGGTCGCGGCGCAGGTGGACGGATTGGTGCGCCGGCCCGTCCAGGAGCGAATCAATTCGCCACTGGAAAGGCGCAAAATCCGCCTCCGCGGATTGTAGCCGCGAGCGCGGAGTGCGCCGACTGACACGAGCAGCAGCGAGTAGATTTCTCAGTCGCGCGCCGGGTCAGGAGGTTGCCGCCGATTCCGCGCGGCGCTCCTTCGAAATGACATCGCCGCACGCGTCCCGACGGTTCCATGTAGTTGAAGCCCCGTCCCGGCGTGCCGGGCGCGGCGCCGGGGCCGGGGGG
>NZ_JBMDXM010000262.1:0-5275 GCF_048594345.1 Longimicrobium sp. | reverse complement strand
GCAACGCCCGGGAACCCGGTCGTGACGGAAAGAACCGCGCGTTTCAGCATGGAGATTCTTCGGTCGGCGCCATGCTCCTGCGCGAACGGAGAGCGCTGCGCGGCGCCTCCCTCAGAATGACAGTTTTGTCGGATCTGGTATGAAAACCAAGATGGCTCCGCGCGGGTTGCCGCGCGGAGCCATCGTGCTCACCGGAAAGGACTACTCCGCCCGGACGCTGCCGGGGATGGCGAAGACTCGCTGCGGGCCGGCGACGCGTGCCTCACAGCGGATGCGCTCGCCCGGCTGTGGCGGCGCGTCTTCGGCCCCGGCCGGCAGCGTGAGGGTGATGGTCTCGCCGACGGTGCCCTCCAGCAGGTTGGCGACCCCGGGGACAGGGTCGGCGCCCTCCACCCGCAGCGTGATCGCCATCGCGTCCCCCGCGGGCTCCACCCGCTGCACCAGCCCGCTGAGCGTGGACCGGTTCTCGACGACCTGCACCATCGGCATGCTCCCGTTCAGGTTTCGTACGCGCCGCCGCCGTTCCTGGCGGCCACGATCGGCATCCCCCTGACCATCACCGTATCGGGCTGCGCGCTCAGGGCGTGCTCCACCGCCGCGAGGCGCGCCTCGACGGCGTTGCGCCACCCGTGGTCCTCCCCGGCCGGCTGCGCGGGGCCGTCGCTCACCGCCTCGTACAGCGCGAGCACCAGGTCACGCACGTTCTGCGGCACCGCCTCGCGTCCGGAGCCGGTGGTCGCCACCCGCGGCACGCGCACGCGCCGGCGCGGCGCGGCGGAGCCCGAGCGCACCGTCACCGTGGCCGTCATCACCGGTCCCGGCGCCGAAATCTGGGTGAGCGCCACGCCGGTCGCCACGTCGTTGTACGAGCGGGTGCTGGGAACCGTGGACCCGGTGAGCGCCACGTTGTTGGCCGATCCGGGGAACGGGTCGCCCGCGTCGCCGCGGTTGCGTCCCTGGTTCAGGTCCGGCCGCCCGTCGGCCTGCAGCAGCGCCACCTTGGGGTGCCGCTCGTCGGCGTTGGAGGCCACCGCGTCGTCCAGGTGGTACACCAGCAGGCCGCCGCCGGGGAGCAGCCGGTCGAACTGCTTCTGCTGCCGGTTCTCCACCAGGAAGTACTCGTTGCCCTGCGCGCCGTCCTTCCACAGCCGGTACACCGTGCGGCTGTCCTTGACGTCGGCCACCGTAAGCACGCCGTTCTGCGTCTGGTTGGCCACCGACACCCACCCCTGCTGGGCCTTGCACCAGGCAGACGGGTGCGCCGGCACGTCGCCGCCGCCGTTCCAGCTGCCGCCCGCCATCAGGCACCAGTTGCCCAGCCCCTCGGACGATCCATCCGTGTCGTACAGGTCCGGCCAGCCGAAGAGCAGGTGGCCCAGCTCGTGGCAGCACACGCCGATGCGCGCGTCCTCGGGAACGGTGAGGTACGCGTAGATGCGGGTGCCGTCGGCGTTGTACTCGCCGTTGGCCAGCACCCACTTGTGCGACCAGATGTCCCCGCCGCTCCCCGTGGTTTCGCCACCGGCGCCCGCGTGCACCACGATGAACGCGTCCACAAAGCCGTTGCCGTCGTTGTCGTACGGCTTGAAGTCCACGTCCTTGTTGGCGGCCTCGGCCGCGTGCCGCGCCATGGTGCGGGCGTTGGGCTCCTGCGCACCCGTGCCCGAGGCGCCGTTGGCGTACTCGGCCAGGGTGCGCGGCAGGCGGTAGGGCCCCACCACCTCGCCGATCACGTCGATCTCGCCGTTGCTCACTTCGGAGAAGTACTCGCGCACGCTTCCCTCCGCCACCTTGCCCCGCGAAAAGAACAGCTCTTCGAAGTGGTTGGCGCCGTGCCGGGTGTCGAACTGGCGGTCGCTGAACTCCACCAGCACCACGACCACGCGGACGCTGCCGCGCAGGGGTGCCCGCTCCAGCGCCGTGCTCCGGACCACCTCCAGCGAGGTTCCCGCGGGAAAGTGGTCGCCGGGGACGATGATGCCGTCGTTCAGCCCCGGCCGGTCGGGGAGTCCAATGTGCAGCAGCGGCGCAAGGTCGGGCGCGTTTTCACGCAGGCGCTCCAGGTCGTCCTTGAGGCGCGCCTGGAGGGCGGGGTGCGGCGGGATGAGGCACCGGGAGGTGGGGTCGTGATGATTGCACATGATCGGCTCCTGTGGTGGTGACGCTGAAGCGAACCCCGGGTTATGGGAGGGATGCGCACGCAACCGTGTGGCGGGGGTGTCCCCCACTCCGTCGTGCGCCGCCGTCCGGATGAGATGGACCGGATGGGCAGGATTCCCCTCCGTTGCGCGGCAGCACGAAAAAGCCCGCCCACGGGTGTGTGGGCGGGCCGCGGACCGAACGCGAAGGGGATGCGGTGCAGTGGAGTACGGGAGGGTCCCCCGCTAGGAAGAAGGAAGCGCTACTTGTACGTGGTCCAGCGGTCCCAGCGGTTGGCGAAGCGGTCGATGTGCAGGTGCAAGCCGGTGCCCATCAGGTCCGGGCGGTTGCGGCGGCGGGCGCTCTCGATCTGCGCCTGCGGCATGCGGTCGTCGGAGATAGACGCCCAGCTGCCGCTGGCGATCAGGCACCTGTTGCTTAGCTCTTCAACAATCTGTCATATCATCTCCCAGATTTCGATGTGCAGCGAGGGGACGATTCTCACGCGGAGGCGCGGAAAAAACAGAAGAGGCGCGGAGGGACGCCCAAAACGCCTCCGCGCCTCATCAGTTCCTCCGCGCCTCATCAGTTCCTCCGCGCCTCCGCGTGATGCTTTTCCGTCGTTCCTCTGAGTGCACAACGAACTGCGAGAAATGGTATCAAGTGTCGTCCAGGTCCGGCCAACCGAAGAGCAGGTGGCCCAGCTCGTGGCAGCACACGCCGATGCACGCGTCCTCGGGCACCGTGAGGTACGCGTAGATGCGGGTGCCGTCGGCGTTGTACTCACCGTTCGCCAGCACCCACTTGTGGGACCAGATGTCCCCGCCGCTCCCCGTGCTTTCGCCACCGGCGCCCGCGTGCACCACGATGAACGCGTCCACGAAGCCGTTGCCGTCGTTGTCGTACGGCTTGAAGTCCACGTCCTTGTTGGCGGCCTCGGCCGCGTGCCGCGCCATGGTGCGGGCGTTGGGCTCCTGCGCGCCGGTGCCCGAGGCGCCGTTGGCGTACTCGGCCAGGGTGCGCGGGAGGCGGTAGGGCCCCACCACTTCGCCGATCACGTCGATCTCGCCGTTGCTCACCTCGGTGAAGTACTCGCGCACGCTTCCCTCCGCCACCTTGCCCCGCGAAAAGAACAGCTCTTCAAAGTGCTTGGCGCCGTGCCGGGTGTCGAACTGGCGGTCGCTGAACTCCACCAGAACCACCACCACGCGGACGCTGCCGCGCAGGGGTGCCCGCTCCAGCGCCGTGCTCCGGACCACCTCCAGCGAGGTTCCCGCGGGAAAGTGGTCGCCGGGGACGATGATGCCGTCGTTCAGCCCTGGCAGGCGCTCCAAATCCTGCTTCACGCGTCCTCCCATCGGCGCGATGCGGGGGGATAAGGCACCGGGCGTGGGGCCGTGATGCTCATCCATCATCAGCAACCGGTGGTGGTGATGCTGAATGGAGCCCTGGACGGAAGGGATACGCGCGAACCCCGGGGGTTGGGGGCCGATCCGCCGTGCGCCGCCGGTGGGTCGAAGGAGTTCTACTTGTACGTGGTCCAGCGGTCCCAGCGGTTGGCGAAGCGGTCGATGTGCAGGTGCAGGCCCGTGCCCATCAGGTCCGGGCGGTTGCGGCGGCGGGCGCTCTCGATCTGCGCCTGCAGCACGCGGTCGTCGGAAAAATCCTTTACGCGGACGCCGCGGCGGCGCAGCGCATCCATCCCGAACACCAGCTGCTCGCGCGTAAGGTCGCGCACGCGCATGTCCAGCGCGCCGCCTGGGCCGTACAGCATCATGTGCTCGCCATGGTCGCGCCCGGTGACGATGATGCGGCGGCCGTAGCGCGCCTCGAACTCCTTCTGCGCCTCTTCCACCGCGGCGGCGAACTGCTCCGGCGTAAGCGCGCCGCGGGGGAGGCCGGCGCTGGAGGCGCGGGTGGCGGGGCGCGCGGCCTGGTAGCGCGGCGGCACGGCGATCCGCTTTTCCCGGTACACGGCGGCGATGGCCGCCTCCAGATTGGCGATGCGGGGCCGCACCCACGGGTTCGCCCCCAGCCGGCTGGTCTCCAGCTGGTTGACGGCCCCGGCGAACTCGCGCAGCGCCGGGTCTGCCGCGCCCAGGGCCAGCAGCGCCGTCCCGCGCTCCACCCGCTCCGACGACGACAGCATCAGCGAGTCCAGGTATACGGCGTCGGCCTCGGAAAGGGGCGCATCCACCTTCGCCTCGCGCCGCAGCGCGGAGACGGCGACCACCACCGCGGCGATCACCAGCGCCAGCGCGCCCGCCACGGCGCCCCGCCACAGCCAGCGCCGCCGCCGCGTGTGCCGGTCCACCAGCCCGCCCTGGCGCGTCCGCGGCGGCGGGGGCGCGGCGAGGGCCACCAGGGCGGGCGCGCGCACGCGGGGCGCGAGGGCGGGCGGCGGCGCCTGTCCGGTGTCGAAGCGGTACACCACCCCGGGCGCGAACTCCAGCAGGTCGCCGTGGCGCAGGCGGCGCGGGGCGGGGGCGGTGTCGCCGTTCACCCGCGGCGGAGCGTCGGCGCGGGCGGGGGAGATCCACCAGCCGTCCTCGCGCTCCAGCAGGGAAACGTGGCGGGGCGCCATGCCGGGGAGCAGGATGCGCAGCCCGGAGTCGGCCGCCGCGCCGATCCAGAAGGGCGTGGACTGCAGGTCGACGTCCGCGCCGCGGGTCTGCGGGGCGGGAACCAGGCGAGGGCGGGAAGGCATGGGCGGCCTACTGCGGAGCGCGAAGCTCCTGTAGCGCCCACCCGTCGCCGGAGCGGCGCAGCGTGGCGCGCGAGGTCACCTGGTGGCGCTGCCCCTGGTAGCGCATGGTGAGCGTGATGACGGCCGTGGCCACGTCGCCCTGCACCCGCGGCCCGTCGGAGAAGGAGTGTGACACCGACAGGTCGGTCCCGCGGGAGAACCGGCCGAACCACGTGCGCCACCGCTCCGTCTCTTCTTCCGAGATGCCGGGGTACGCGTCGCGGATGCGGTCCAGCCGGCGCGATTCCACCGCGCTGGCGTAGCGGGCCACGGCGCTCATCACCGCCTGCCGATCTTCCTCGGCGGTGGGCTCGGCGGGCTGCGCCGGCTGGGTGGCCACCGGCGGCGGGGCGGCGGGGCGGGGCCGGGGGCGCGGGCGGCGGGCGGGCG
>NZ_JBMDXM010000261.1:0-10383 GCF_048594345.1 Longimicrobium sp. | reverse complement strand
AAACCCCTGGGGGAGGTGGACTTCGATCCCGCTTCGGCAAGGTGCGTCGCACCTCCCTCCCCCGCGCAGTTTGCGGGGGAGGGCCGGGGAGGGGGGCGGCCCACCTCTCGCCCCACCCCGTCCGAAGCACCCAGACCCCTGCCTCACCTCAACCTCCCCCGGCAGTTTCGGGGGAGGTGGGCCGGTGGTGCCGGCCCGGAGGGGGCCGGCGCGGCACCGTCCGAAGCGCCGCAAGCCCCGCCCGACACCCAACCTCCCCCAGTCTTATTTGGGGGAGGTGCGAGCCTAGGCGAGCGGAGGGGGCGCGCCCCTCGCTCCGGCCCATCCGAAGCGCTCCCTACCCTGCCCCTCGCCAACGGCCAGTTGTCCGGTTCGGCCTGCGTGATCGTCACCCCGCCTTCGATATCGCCGGAGTCCGTTGTGACCCCACCCTCCGGCGGGACAACGTACTGCCACGGCGCCTCCTCCACCGGCTGTTCGGCGGCCTGCTGCGCGTCATCCCACTCCTGCGTGTCCCACACGTCGGCGTCCAGGCGGCCCAGCAGCGTCTCGGCCTCGTCGCGGCGGGCGGGCGAGGGGCCGATGGCCAGCAGCGCCTGCATGGTGGTGATGGCGCCGGCCGTGTCGCGCCTGGCCAGCTGCGCCTCGGCCAGGTTGCTGTAGGCCACCTCGCGCTCCGGGTGCTGCGCCACCACCTCCTGCAGCGCGGCGATGGCTTGGTCGGTGCGGCCGGCGCGCAGCAGGGCGTACGCGTGGTTGTTCATGTACTCCGCGTTGCCGGGCGCCTTTTGCATCGCGTTTTCAAAGTGCTGCAGCGCGCCGGCGTAGTCGCGGTCGCGAAAGCGGCGGATTCCCTCCTCGTTCTCCTCCACCGCCGTGGTCACGCGCGCGGGGACCACCGACTGCACCCCGCTTTCCGACTGGCGCATGGCCGCGATCCCGTATCCGCCCGCCACGCCGCCGAACGCCAGGATGCCGATCCCCGCGGCCTGCAGCGCGCGGCGGCGCACCTTTTTCCAGCGCAGCCGGTCCATCTCGCGGTCCAGCCCCGACGGATCCACGTCCTTCCCCCGCCGCCGCATGCCGAAGACGTTGCGCGATTCCGTCTCCTCCGCCACCACCGCCGTCCCCGCATCCACCGAAAGCTCCGTCCCGTCCTCTGCCGCCGTGACTTCCGGGGCCGCGGCGGCGGGCTCCGCCAGGTCCGTGGCGCGGCGCAGGCGGCTGAGGGCCCGGTGCAGCTCGGCCGCCATCTCGCCCGCGGCGCTGAAGCGGTCGGCGGGGTCGTCTTCCAGCGCCTTGCGGACGATCCACTCCACGTCGCGCGGGATGGCGGCGTTGCGGGCCACCAGCGACGGCACGGGCACCGGCAGCCCGTTGCGGCGGCGATCCTGGTCCTGCGAGGTGAACAGCCGCGTGCGCGTGAGCAGTTCGAACGCCACCACGCCCAGGCTGTACACGTCGGACGCGCGCGTCACCCCTTCGCGGCGCAGGTGCTCGGGCGGCGAGTAGAACTCGCTGCCGAACCACTCGCCCGGAAGCGTCAGGTGCGTACGCGTTTCCTCGTCGTCCGCCTCGTCCAGCAGCTTGGCGATGCCAAAGTCCAGGATGCGCACCGTGGGTGACGCCGGCTCCCCTTCCAGGAAGATGTTGGCCGGCTTCAGGTCGCGGTGCACGAGCCCCGTCTCGTGCCCGGCGGCCACGCCCAGCGCCGCGTCGCGCAGGATGCGGAGCGCGGTGCGCAGGGGCACGGGATCGTCCTGGCGGGCCAGGCGCTCGCGCAGGCTTTCGCCCAGCAGAAGCTCCATCACCAGGTAGTCCAGCCGCGGCGTGGCGCCGTAGTCCAGCACCGGCACCAGGTTGGGGTGCAGGGGCAGGCGCGCGGCCACCTCCGCCTCCCGCTGAAAGCGGTGGCGCAGCCGTTCCACCTGCACGGCGTTCATGCCGCGCGGGGCATCGAGCACCTTTACGGCGACCTGCCGCTCCGTGCGCAGGTCGGCCGCGCGAAAGACGACGCCGAAGCCGCCCTCGCCCAGCACCGACTCCAGCCTGTAATGGTCGTCGAGCACGTGGCCGACGAGGAACTGCGCCAGACCTGCCATGATTGCCTCACCAGGCGATGGGGTGTACCGCGCCCCTCATCCCCGCCCACTGAAAAGTACGAAGGTACGAAAGTACGAGGGTACGAGAGTACGCTTCGTTACGCCAAACGTTTCATCTGATGCCCGTACTTTCCTACTTCGTACTTTCGTACTGCCTCAACCGAACTGCGTCGCGTCGGGATCCACCGGCGGCACGACGTTGATCTCCAGCCCGCCCCCGCCGCCGCCCTCCGGCTCCTTCTCCGCCGCCTTGCCGTCGCGGATGCGCACGACGGGGCCGTGGCCGCCGATGCGGATCGCTTCGCCGGGCGCCACCCAGGTGGAGTGCTCGCCCATCCCCGCAATGTCCAGCGCCCCCTGCCGCGCGTTGGCGCCGCTGACCTCGCGGTCGCCCACGTGGATGGCGTTCAGCCCCAGGTTGTACACCACGAACCCCGGGCGGCCCTCGCGCTCCACGTAGACCAGCGCCAGCTGCCGCCGGCTCACGTTGGGCGATCCGGTGAGCTGCAGGTCGCTGCGCAGGTCCGGATTGTCCGTCTGCCGGCCGACGGTGGACTGGTGCCGCGAAATCGGAAAGCGCTCGCGCTCCGTTCCGTCCTCGTCCTCCACCAGCAGCTCAAACCGGCCGGCGGGAAAGTCCGATACCGGCGGAGCCGCGGGAGCGGCGGGCGCGGACGGCGCGGCGATCCCTTCCACCCGCGTGGCGTCGGGATCCATCAGCTCCGGACCGCGGCCGGCGAACAGCGTCTCCCCGGCCGGCGGCGTGGGCGGACGGCGCGGCTCGGGCGCGGCGACGGTCGGCTCCTCCCGGGGCGCCGGGGGCGGCGGCGGAGGCGGCGCGGCGACGATCGGCTCCGGCTCGGGCTGGCCCGCGGGCTGAATGCTCACGCGGAAGAGCGGCGCGCCTCGCGTTCCCGCCTCCTTGAGCCGCACCCGGTAGTCGCGGTCGTACAGCGAGCCGTGCCGCATCACCGAGTCCGTCAGCTCCTCCTCCAGCTCCGCCGCCATCACCGCCACCGCCTGTGCCGCGTCCGGCCGCAGCGTGACCACCAGCGTGGTCAGCGGCAGCATCTTGACGTACTTGTCGGGGATGGCGCGCGAGTTGTCGCGGTCGATGGCGTCGCCCAGCGACAGCTTGATCTCGGGGATCGCCTCGCGAAGAAACGAGTCCAGCAGCGGCTCGTCGCCGCCGTCGTGCGGGCGGGTGGCCGGGGTAAAGTCGGTCATGGCTGCTTTGTGGGAGTTGCGGGCGTCGTCGTCCGCCCCGTCGTCGTCTGCGCCGCGGCCGGCGGGGCCGCCGGAGGCGCCACGGCCCCCGGCGCGGGGGTCACGGCCCCGGCCCCGGCCCCGGCCACGGCCAGCGAGTCCGTCCCCACGCCCATGGTGTCGCCCACGGCGGCACGCGCGCGCAGGGAGCGCACCTCGTTGCGCAGGCTGTCCACCTGCGCGGCCAGCGCCGCGTCGTTGCCGCCGCCCGACGACTGGGTGGCGGCCCAGGCGGCGTACCCGGCCAGGCCCAGCGCCAGCAGGGCGATCAGCAGGGGGGCGATCCCCCCGGAGCGGGAAGGGCGTCGTGGGCCGTTCAAGTCGGTCTCCGCGGGCGGGTTGAACAGGTTGCGAGGCGAGTTGGCCGATCCCACCCGGTCGGGCGATTCCGCCGATCCCCCGGCGGACGCCGGCGACCCGGATCGGGACGACTGGTGCGATGCGACGGACGCCACCCCGCCCTGTCGCGGCGGCGGGGCCGGCATGGTGGCATCCCCGCCGCCACCGCCGCCACCGCCGCCATCCAGCACGCGCACCGCCACCGCCGTGTAGTTGTCGTCCGGGCCGCGCTCTTCGACCTTGCGGGTGATGGACTGGCAGATGGATTCCGACGAGGGGAGCGCCATGGCGTGCCCCAGCTCGTCCAATCGCATGGCCTTGGTCACGCCGTCGCTGACGAGAAGATACGTCCACCCGGCGCGCACGGGGATCCACGTCGCCTCCGCCTCGCCGCCGCGGCCCACGGCACGCTGCAGCTTGTTGCTGCCGGGGGAATCGGGGATCTCGTCCAGGGCGATCTCGCCCGCCTCCCAGCGCGCGTACGCCGGCGTGTGGTCGCGCGTCTCCAGCCGCACCGTACCGTCCGGCGAGCGGCTGAGGATGCGGACGTCGCCCACGTGCGCGCCGATCCATCCCACGTCGCCGCCGCGGTCCACCGACAGCGCCATCAGCGCCAGCGCGCACCCCATCCCCCCGCGCTCGTCCGGCGACTGCTGCGCCAGCCGCGCCACCGCCTCGTCCGCCGCGCGCACGGCGTAGCGGGCGCTGTCCAGGCTGCGGATCTCCGCCCCCTGCATGAGCGCCGAGAGCGCCGTGTCGGCGGCCAGGCGCCCCGCCCGCTCGCCGCCCATCCCGTCCGCCACCGCCACCACCCCGCGGGTGACGAAGGCGTCCACGTCGAACGCGTCCTGGTTCTCCTTGCGCGGGCCCTGGGCGCTGGCGCCGGCCACGTCGAACAGCAGGCCGTGCAGCGGCACCGGCGGCAGCGCGTGGCTTGCGGCGTCGGTCATACGATGCGAATCCCCTGTGCGTGCGGCTCGGACACCGGCGGTGCGAGCGCTTCGTCCATGATGTCCTCACGGGCCCTGCGGTGGCTCACCCCGGCGGCCAGCCCCACGGCGAACGCGGACGCCAGCAGCTTGGCCCCGCCGTGCGCCGCGAACGCCGTCGCCACCCCGGTCAGCGGGATCAACCGGATGCCGCCCAGCGTCGCCAGCCAGAACGGGATGCCGATCAGCATCGCCACCCCCGTCACCAGCGTTCGCTCGAAGGCGCCCGACTCCCGCGCCGCCACGCTGAGCAGCTGGATGATGAACAGCGTGTACAGCAGCACCAGCGACACCGTCCCCGCCAGCCCCCAGTGCGTGGCGATGGCGGTAATGAAGCCGTCGTCCGCCGCGTTGGGCGCCGTTTCCGCGTGCCCCCGCCCCGGACCGGCGCCCAGCAGTCCGCCCTCGATCACGTTGGCGTCGAACAGCTTCATCTGGTGCAGCTTGGCCGCCCAGCGCTCCTGCTCCTCCGGCGACATCTGCGACGCGTCCTTGTACGGATCGTACGCCAGCTCCAGCCGCGTCGCCGAGCGCTCGTCCACGTTGAACGCGGCGAACACCAGCCCCACCCACACCACCAGCATCAATCCCGCCCACCATCCCCGCCGCGTGCCGACGAGGAGCATCGCCGCCAGCGATCCGGCCAGGACGATGGACAGGCCCAGCTCGCGGATGATCAGGAAGGGGATGACGGGCCCCGCGCCGTACAGAAACAGGTTCAGCAGCCGCCGCGGCTCCATGATGGCGCCGGGCCGGGCCAGGTTGTACGCGTCCTCCGCCAGCGTGGCCGCCCAGATGACGATGAAGATAGGAAGAAACAGTTCCCACGGCGTCATCCCCCCCACCTTGCCCAGCTTCGTGAACCCGATGGTCAGCACGAAGAACACGGCCAGCGTGGGAAGGAACGGGATCAATCTTCGGTTCCGCACCCAGCGCATCACCGCCGGCTCGCGAGAGAGAAGGAAACCCACCAGCAGCGCAAAGGGGGCGATGAAGACGGAAAAGTGCGCCGCCGACCGCGCGAAAAAGCCGCGCGACTGCGCCTCGCGCTCCACCGCCCGCTCGAACGGGTCCGGGATCTCCGGCGGATTCCCCTGGTAGACCACCGCCCGCCGCTCCTCCGTATACGCCCGCTCGATGGAGGTCAGCCGCGCCCGCGTGGCCTTGAGGTCGTTCGCCCGCGCCCGCGCGGAGCCGGTGGCCTGGTAGGCGGGATCCGTAAAGATCTGGAACTGCGTGGGACGGGTGATGCCAAAGATCAGGATCGGCAGCACCACCAGCGCCCAGCTTCCGCGATAGCCCAGGCTGCGGAGGGCGACCAGAACGGCGATCCACGCCGCCAGCGCCACGCCGTCGCGAATGAAGGTGCCGCCCGCCCCCGGGCTGGTCCCGTGCTGCGGCCACACGCCGGTGACGATGGAAAAGTGCGCCGCCACGTAGAACGCCGACGCCAGCAGCAGACCCCACCACAGAAATCCGGGAACCACGCGCCCCGCGCGCTGCTCCGACGGCAGGTTGTGGGGCTTGATGCGGACGGTCACGCCCTCCGGCGCCGCCGCGTCCGTGCGCCCTTTGCGAAACAGGTCGCGGATCGCCATCAGCGCGTCCCCGCCGCCGAGGCCGTCCGCTGCGGCGCGTTCGTTTCCCCGCTTCCCGGCGTCATGAACTGCGGCTGCTGGGACATGATCCGGGTCATCTCCCCCGCGATGGGCGCGGCGATGCGGCCGCCCTGCCCGCCGCGCTGCAGGTAGACCACGACGGTGTACCGCGCGCGGCCGTCAGGGCCGTACATCAAGCCCGCGAACCAGGCGTCCGGCCGCGGCGCGCCGGCCACGTCCGCCGTCCCCGTCTTGCCCCCCATGTCCCACCCGGTGCCGGCCAGGCGCGGCTTGGCGCTCTGCGCGGTGCCGGAGTCGACGACGGTCAGCATGGCCGTCTGCAGCTTGCGCGAGGTCGTTTCCTTCATGATGCGCTGCCCCTCGCCGCGCTTTTCCAGCTGCTCCCACTCCAGCGTGGGCGGCAGCATCACCCCGCTGTTGCCGATGGCCTGCATGAAGCGCGAAACGGCCATGGGCGTCACGTCCACGGGCCCCTGCCCAATGGCGATCTGCCCCCACTCGTGCTGGCTGAAGCGGCTGGCAAAGCGCACGCGCACCGGCGGCGGCGTCATCCGCTCCGTCCAGGCGCCGTTTTCCGTGTTCCAGAACGTCTCGTTGGGTGCCGGCGGCTTGTCGGAGTAGGTGACGAAGCCGAACCGCTGGTACGCGTCGCGCCACGCCTCTACCCCCAGCCGCTCGCGCATGTCCAGCGCCATGCGCACCGCCGCCGTGTTGCAGCTCACCGTCAGCATTCCCGTGGGGACGGTGATGGATTCGTACTCGTGGCTTTCGAAGTTGCGGATGCGCGCGTTGCCGATCTGGATGTACGGCGGGCAGGGCATCCGCGTGTCGGGGATGTCGTTCTCCCACCAGAGCGCCGCCACCGCCAGCTTGAAGACGGAGCCCGGCGGCGAGTAGCGCTTGATGCCGAACGGCGGGTCCGTTGCGCGTCCGCTGGCCGCGTACGCCACCACCGCGCCCGTCTGCACGTCCTGGACGATGATGGCGCCGTTCAGGTTGGTGGCGTCCAGCAGCTGCCAGGCGGCGCGCGTGGGTGTGGAGCAGAGGGTCAGCCGCAGGTCCTTGCCCACCGCGTGCAGTTCGCTCTGCTCGGCGAACTTGATCGGCTCGCGCAGGTGCTTCGCGAACAATCGCTCCACGGTGTAGTCGCGGTCCTCCGCCCCCGACCCGCCGCCGATCAGGTTCGCCCCCGCCTCGCCGAGCGGATAGATGCGCTGCACCTCGCCGTCGCGCAGGCCGTAGCGGGCCAGGGCGCGGTCGTCTTCGCCGGTGCAGTCCAGGATCCACCCGCGCACGTCGCCGCGGTTGCGCTCGGCCTCGCGTGGATCGCCGTACTGCCGCCACGCCAGGCGGCCTTCGGTGATCTCTTCCGCGTTCCACAGCAGGCGGGCGTGGCCCCAGGTGTAGACCAGGGCCAGCACGAGCATGGCCAGCGCCAGGCGGATGGCCCAGCGCTCGCGGCGCTCGCGGATGGCGGCGCGCACCCAGCGGGCCAGCGCGATCAGCGCCCCCACGCCGAACGCGATCACCACCCCGCGCAGGACCCAGTCGAGTACGGTATCCAGATACGGGGGCATCAGCCTGCGGAAACCAGGCGCAGCACCGTGTTCCCCATCCGCACCGTGTCGCCCGGGTTAAGGGCGCGCTCCTGGTGCGGGGGAAGGGGCTGCTCGTTGACGAAAGTGCGGTTCTTGGAGTCCAGGTCCGTCACCGTAACGCGGCCGCCGCGGGCGCTGAAACGGGCGTGGCGGCCGGACATGTAGCGGTCGCCCGTGGCCTGCACGCCGGGCTCCGGCTTGCGCCCCAGCGTGACCTCGCCGTCGATGCGCACCGCCTCGCGCAGCGTCTCGCTGCTGACCACCTCCAGCACCGCGCCGCCACCGTGTCCGCCCGCGGGCGCCGCGTGGCCTCCGCCTCCGTACGCCGGCGCCGCCCCACCGCCGTACGCGGGGGCGGGCGCGGCCGGCTCGGGCACCAGCGCGCGGTCCGCCCGGGGCGCGTTGCTGGCGCTCATCGGTTCGGCCTTGGGCACCTCCAGCCCCAGCGGCTTTACGTGGGCAAACTCGCGCTTGGTGTCCAGCACGACCACCTCCACGCGCAGCCCCGCCCGGGCGATGCCGTTGTCCTGGGCCCACTGCGCGGCAAAGCGGCGCAGGTGGTCCGCCTCGTCGCGCGCCCACAGGTTGGGGTTCATCCCCGGCGGCACCAGGTCGGTGGAGGCGTACACGCGCAGGTCGGGCGCGGTGCGGCGGTCGGCGTAGCGCCGCAGCGCCTCACGAACGCCGTCTTCCAGCTGCTGCCGGAGCGTGGGGCGCAGGAGCTTGCGGAATGCGTTGATCATCGAGTGGTCCGGATTTCCGTTGGTTCGCTGCGGCGCGCGCTGTCGCAATATCAGGACCGGCGCCGCAACCGGGCAAGCGGCACCTGTGACGTACGATGAGCGGTGGATGAAGGTTGCGGAGGGAGGGGCGGATGATGGCGCGTTTCCGCCGGGCGCTCTCCCCCGCCGACTTCGCCGCTCGTTCCTCGCGGCTCGCGGCGACCCCTCCCCCGAAGTTGGGGGAGGGGTCGGACGCCGTCGCGAGGAACGAGCGAAAGGCCGTCCGGGAGAGAGGGCCCCCGCGGACGCAGACCGCCGCCCCGCCGAAGCGCCGACTCCGTCCCGCCCCTACCCCGCGTGCGCCGCGGCGCCCAGCAGGCTCCCCGCGGCCAGGATCAGCGCCGGGCGGCCATCGGAGAGGATGGTGGCGCCGCTGAACAGGCGCAGCGTGTCCGCGGTGGCGTCGAACGCCTTGACCACGATCTCCTGCTGGCCCAGCAGCTGGTCCACCTCCAGCCCCACGCGCTGCTCGCCCACCTCCAGGATCACCGCGGCGCGCTTTCCCTCCGGCCGCGTGCCGTTGGTGCTCAGCAGCGTGCGCAGCGAGTGGAGCGGAATCACCTCGTCGCGCAGGTAGGCCACGGGGCGGCCCTTGACCGCGCCGATCTCCTCGGGCTGCAGGTGCACCGTCTCGCCCACGTGCGTCAGGGGCAGCGCGTACGTCTCGCCGCTCTGCCGCACCAGCAGCGCGCGGACGATGGCCAGCGTCTGCGGCAGCTGCAGCGTCATGGAGGTGCCCTGCCCCGGCGTGCTGGCGATCTCCAGCATTCCGCCCAGCGCGCGGACGCGCGTGGCCACCACGTCCAGCCCCACGCCGCGGCCCGACACGTCCGTCACCGTCTCCGCCGTGGAGAAGCCGGGGCGGGTGATGAGGCGCGCCACGTCGTCGTCGCTCATCCCCCGCGACTCTTCGGGCGTCACCAGGCCGGCGGCCAGGGCCTTTGCCAGCACGCGGTCGCGCTGAATGCCGCGTCCGTCGTCTTCGGCGCGGATGACGATGCGGCTGCGCTCGCGCGCGGCGGACAGGCGCAGCGTCCCCGTTTCCGGCTTTCCCGCCGCGCGCCGCTCCGCCGGCGACTCGATGCCGTGGTCCAGCGAGTTGCGCAGCAGGTGCACCAGCGGGTCGCCGATCTCGTCGAGCATGGAGCGGTCGAGCTCGATCTCCTTGCCCTCGATCACGAAGTCTACGCGCTTGCCCAGCGAGCGCGCCGCGTCGCGGACAAGCCGCGGAAAGCGGTCGAACACCTGCCAGACCGGCGCCATGCGGGCCTGCATGATCTCGTCCTGAAGCTCGCCGATGAGCCGCGCCGCCTGGTCGATGGCGTCCGCCAGCTCCGGCTCGGCGCTCCCCGACAGCCGCCGCATGCGGTCGCGGACGATGACCAGCTCGCCCACGCCGTTCACCAGCGCGTCCAGCCGGCGCAGGTCCACACGGATGTTGCGGGCGCGGGTGACCGTTCCGCCCTGCGCGACCGCCACGCCGTCGGCGGCCGCTTCGGGCGCGGCGACCGGCGCGTCCATCAGCCCCTCGGCGATCTCCACGTCGCGGATTTCGCCCGCGGAGCGTAGCGCGGCCTCGATCTCGTGCCCCGGCGCGGAGGAGCGCAGGACAAAGCGCACCGTCCCGCTGAAGCCCTCGTCCTGCATGGCCGACTCGGACGGCTCCAGGCTGGTGACCGTCCCCAGCC
>NZ_JBMDXM010000260.1:0-43086 GCF_048594345.1 Longimicrobium sp. | reverse complement strand
GGTGTTCGACATGCGGGTTTGGTAAGCGCCGCGCGCGTCGCTTCCCAAAGCCGCTTGATCCCCACTAACCCGGTGTCCTTGCAATCGGGGCAATTCCACTCTGTTCCTCTGGCTGTTCTCTGTTCCTCTGTACCCTGACCTCTGTTTTCAGTAGTCCGACTTGAAGTGAGGTGTTTTGCCGGATTCGGTATGAGACAAGTCTTTTCCATGATCCGAGATCGAATGCACATTGAGCAGCGGATACGGTATCATATCACACGGCGCGGACAACGCTTCGCGCGCCGTCGATCCATCCCTTGCGGATGCGCCGGCTGACCCAAACTCTTCCAGAGCAGGCTGACTGTTTCCTTCCCCACTCGAGGAGATTGCTGATGAAGAAGATTCGGCTGAACGTGGATGCGCTGCGCGTGGAGTCGTTCCGCACGGAGGCCGGAAATGGCGACCCGGCCGGGACGGTGCGCGCGCACGAGAGCGGCAGCGATTGCGGGAGCGACGTGTCGAATTGCATGACCGGATGGGGCGCGTATACCTGCCGCTACTACGGCAGCTGCGATCCGTACATGGAATGCGAACACACCGGCAATCTGCCCACCTGTAACTATGACGTCTGCTGATTACGGCCAAGGGGTCGTAACTCGTGTTCCCCGTTCGCGGAGATGGGTGATGAAGAAGATCAGGCTGAATGTGGATGCGCTGCGCGTGGAGACGTTCCGCACGGCGGACGGCGACGACGCCCCGCGCGGGACGGTGCGCGCGCATACGGGCGCCGATTGCGGAAGCGGCTGGTCGATGTGCATGACGGGATGCGGCGGGTACACCTGCCTCAACTACGGCAGCTGCGATCCGAACATGGAATGCCTGCACACCGGCAACCTCCCCACCTGCGACGCCGCCGGCTGCTGACCGTCGTTGGTCGCCCGCGTCCGTCGAAACAGGACAGCCTGGAGCTAGACACGCTCCAGGCTGTCCGATTTCCGGCATCCTCGCCCGACGGTCAGGCGAACGTCAATACCGAATCCGCACATACACTCCCTATTCCCAACTGCAGGTTCTCACGCAGAGGGAGCAGAGGAAGCAGAGAAAAGCCGCAATCCTTCGGGCAGTTCTCTGCTTCCTCTGCTCCCTCTGCGTGCCAAGTCTTTTTTAGGGATGCGGGATTACCATTACGCCACCTGCCCGCTTGCTACGGGGCGGACTTCGCCGCGGGCGCGGCGCTCCCGGTCTGCGGCGGCGCGGCGGTGCCCGCTTGCGGCTGGGCGCGCGAACTGGAGCGGATGCGGCGCAGCAGGCTGGCCTGCGCGGTGCTGGCGCCCGCCTGCACGCTCCACAGAAAGTCCAGTTTGGTGCTGTTGTCGCCGAACAGCGCGGCGTTGCCCGGATCGACGTCGCCGTAGAAGTGGTATCCGGCGCTGGTCCCCGGCCAGTTGGCCATGCGGTGGCAGCTCATGCAGTTGGACACCACACCCGAGTCGGCGAAGGCCGTCTCCAGGTACGGGTTGAAGGTCACCTGGTTCTGCACCGGCGAGGTGTTGGGCACCGTCATCCAGTACGCCTGCTGCATGGCGAAATGCTTGAACGGCCCCTCCACGCTGGCGGGCTGGTCTTTGGCCAGGGGATCGTTCGCCGGATCGCGGCTCCACCAGAAGGTCTGCCACGTCCAGTTGCCGATCTCCTTGGTGGCCACGTGCATCGCCACCAGCACCCCGAAGTCGCCCACGTTCACGGGCTGCAGCGACTGTGTTCCATTCATCATCACGTCGATGAAGTCGTTGGCGATCTCGGTGTCCAGCGCCTGGTTGCTGTCGGGATTCACGATGTCGTTTACCTCGTCCTGCGTGAGCGCGAACGAGTAGAACTGGTTCAGGCCGATCACCTGGACCGTGTACGTCTGCCCGTACTCCTGCACCTGAATCACCGAATCCGCCGCGGCCTGATTGGTGGGGTCGATGGCCACGAACTGCGTCCAGGTGCTGGGGGTGGGCGTGCTGTCCGTGGTCGTCGCCGTGGGGCCGGCCCAGTACGGCATGATGGTGAGCCCGGTCTGGTTCACGATCCAGTAGACGGGCTTGGTGGCGATCGCGGAGTCGGGGAAGGGGATGATGTTGCGGTCCGCGATGGGCGTGCTGGCCGAGGCGAAGCCCGTGTTAAGCGAGTCAAGCGTGGCCGAGTCCGTGTAATTGTGCGTCCACACGTGCCGCGCCGAAGCGTTGTTGTACTTCACGCCCGCCACCACGCGCTCGTTGCCGGCGCCGCTTCCCGCCTGGAAGATGCCCGGGTGGTGAAACTGTACGGGGGAGTGGAAGCCGCGGTCCAGGGGCCGGCCGCGCGCCGCCAGCACCTGCTTTGCCGACGCGGCGCCGGGGTTGTACACCTCGTAGCGCGACAGCCACGTCTCGTACACGGGGAGCGTGGCGCCGTTGGAGGTCTGGCTGGTCATCGCCGTAAGCCCCGCCCACAGGTTCCAGGCGTGCTGGCGCGCCTGGGCCGAGTCGGCGGTGGAGACCCAGCGCAGGATGGTGGTGCTGTCCACCGGGAAATCCGCGTACGCCAGCGGCTGGGGGATGATGGCGCCCGCGGCGATCGCGGCCTGTTCCGGGCTCTTTGCACCGTCCCCGTCAGTGTCCCCGGAGCAGCCCGCAACCGCAGCGCCGGCGAGGATGACGGACAACAGGATCGGAACGGCGGCTCTGGGGGATCTGTGCATACGTGACCGTGGGGAAAAGGTGAACCCATTGAGGTGCAGGCGAGAGAAGGCCAGATCCACACCAGTTCCCTTCCGATCATTCCCGGTTGGGCAGAGGCAGAAATTATCCGCGGAATAGCTCATGTTTTGTCTCCCGTTCCATCAGGGCGCGAGTGTGGGATCGCGTAGCAAGACTGGCGGGACATGTAACGAAACGGGTCTTGGCGTAACGATAAGTAGCCCCGCCGCGACGCTCGCGGCGGGGCTCTTACGCGCATCCGCGCTTCAGGGAGCCGGCGTGAGGAACCGGTTGCTCATCCATCCCAGCCGGTCGATGGGGAGCACTCGATCCGCGTGGTCCACGGGCGCGTCGATCTGGGCGGCGCGCGGCGGGGTGGCGCCGTCCATCCGCACGAACCACCAGACGCGGCCCGTGCTGTCGGTGCGTTCAGCGATGGCGGTTCCGCGCGCGCCACGGCCGTACTCCGCCATCACGTTGCCGCGATCGTCCCACTCGTACCATTCCGGGTGCTCGCCCGTCCTGGCGTCCTGCACCTGGGGCGAGCCGCGCAGCAGGTAGCGGTCGTTTGCCACGGTAAAGCGGCGGAGCGCCGGGAGGAACTTCGTGGGGATCACCATCTCCGCGCGCCCCAGCACGCCGTGGCGCCGCTCATAGCGCACCGTGTCGCCGGCGCGCACGGGGCGAAAGTACTCGATGGACCACGCCGGATCCGAGCAGCACCCGTAGTGCACCGTGCGGAACGAGACCGGCTGCCCGGCGGCGCCCTTCCAGATGCGCTGCACGGTTCCGTGGTGATCCATCACCTCCACGCCGCGCCCGCCGATGACCTGGTAGAGCTTGATGTGGCTCCCCTCCATCGCCCCGAAGCCGTTCTCGTTGCGCACAAACCAGGCGCCGTCGTAGATCACGTCCGTCACCCCGTCGCCGCTGAAGTCGACGAAGTGAAAGTCCCGCGCACGCTCGCCGTTGGGATCATACCCGTCCTCTGGATCAAACTCCACGATGCTGTCCGCGCGGACGGGGGTGATGCCCAGTTGGCGCAACCGCGCATCGCGGTCCGCCGGCACGTCCGTCTCCCATTCCGCCCAGCGCAGGCTGTCCAGGTTCAGGAACAGCCTGGGATCGGCAAAGTCCGGCGGATCGACATCCTCCGTAGCCGCCGCCGGCTGCCGTGGCGGCCCGGCTGATGCTGTCGCGGCTTCCGCACCGGCGGCGGGCGCCTTTTCCGCGGCGTCGGGACGGGAGCAGGCGGCGAGCAGCAGGACGAGGATGGCGATGGGATGGCGCATGCGGATACAGGCGGGAGGCAGAGGACGATCCCTGCGCACAACATCGGGTGCGCCGATCATCCCGACAAGCATCTTCACCCGTTCACCCGTTCACCCGTTCACCCGTTCACCCGTTCACCCGTTCACCCGTTCACCCGTTCACCCGTTCACCCGTTCACCCGCTCGGCGCGCAACCTGCCGAACCCCCTCCCCCTCGCGCGCGCTGGCCGTTCGCGCGAAATTGGAAGCGCGGCTGCCGAATGCGGCGACCCGCGTGCAATCGACCGAAAGAAGCTGTGGCAGATGACGGATAAACTGGAGATCGTGGACGTAGCGGTGATCGGCGCGGGGCCGTGCGGGATCGCGGGGGGGGTGGCGGCGCGGGAGGCGGGGGTGAGCTGCGCGCTCTTTGACCGCGGCGCCATCACGCAGGCCATGATGGACCATCCCACGTACGTCACCTACTTTAGCGGCCCCGAAAAGCTGGAGATCGCCGACCTGCCGTTCACCACCGCGGGCGACAAGCCCACGCGGCGCGAGGCGCTGCGCTACTATCGCAAGGTGGCCGCGTACTACGCGCTGGACGTGCGGCAGTACGAGGAGGTGACGGCGGTGGAGGGGGGCGAGGGCGACTTCGTGCTGCGCACGCGGACGCGCATGGGCGAGGAAAACGTACAGCGGGCGCGCAGCGTGGTGGTGGCCACCGGCTACTACGACACGCCGCGGCGGCTGGACGCGCCGGGCGCGGACCTGCCCAAGGTGCAGTACTACTTCACCGAGCCGTATCCGTACTGGGACCAGGACGTGATTGTCGTCGGCGGCGGCAACTCGGCGGCGGACGCGGCGCTGCTCTGCTGGCGCGAGGGGGCGCGCGTGACGGTGGTGCACCTGTTCGACCAGCTGGACCGCGGCGTAAAGCCGTGGGTGCGCCCCGACATCGACAACCGCATCGCCGAGGGCGCCATCCCCGCGCTCTGGCGCCACCGCATCGCCGAAATCCGTCCGCGCGAGGTGGTGGTGGAGCACCTGGAGACGGGGGCGCGGCAGACGCTGGCCAACGACTGGGTGCTGGCGATGACGGGCTTCGAACCCGACCCGTCGCCGCTCACCCGCCTGGGTGTGGAGGTGGACCCCGTGACCGCCATCCCCCGCCACGATCCCGCGACGATGGAAACCAACGTTCCCGGCATCTACGTCGCGGGCGTCGTGGTCAGCGGCCACGACGCGAACAAGATCTTCATCGAGAACGGCAAGCTGCACGGCCCGCTGATCGCCGCCAGCGTCGCGGGGAAGGTGAACGGGTGAACGGGTGTGATGGTGTGATGGTGTGATGGTGTGATGGTGTGATGGTGTGATGGTGTGATGGTGTGATGGTGTGATGGATTCGCGTCCCCCAAACCGTTGACTTCCTGAGGGAGCGCACACGCGAAACCCGACCCACGCAGTCACTTGCGCGCGACCGAAGGACCTCGTTTGCCGCCGCGCAGGGCTACGATCGTCGCGTAGACGCCAGTTCCACGGTGCAGCCGGCGAGATCCTTCGGTCGGCGTCGCCGTTCATCGCAGCGGAATGTGCGGTGCGGCGCCTCCCTCACGGAATGACGGGTTTGGGCCGGTCGGAACACCTGCTCATACGGAATCCGGAAAAACAACATCGAAGGTACAGAGGGACCAAGAACAGCCAGAGGAACAGAGGTGATCCTTCCGTCCTCTGTTCCTCTGGCTGTTGTCTGTTCCTCTGTACCCTGGCCTCTGTTTCCCGTAGTGCGAGTTGAGGTGAGGTGTTTTTCCGGATCTGGTATCAGCGGAAAAAAGAGGACCCGGAGGTCACCCTCCGCGTCCTCTCTTCATTCCTCCGCGGCTCCGCGTGAGAATCGTTTCGCGGACTCAGTCGACGGCCACGGTGGCGAGGGTCTGGCCCTTGTCGGTGCCGCGCGAGGCGGCGATGGCGAACACGTGCACCCCGCGGGCACCGCTGCTGCCGCTGGGCACCACGTGGATGTGGTAGAAACCCGGCAGCCGCGCCGCACTCACCTGCGCCACGTGTACGTTGGTGCCGTTGCCCGACGCCATGGGATCGATGCGGAAGTTGGCGGCGGTCAGCCCCGTCACCGGCTCGCCGTTCGGGTCCGTGACCGAGGCGACGATGCGGTTGGTGGGGCGCTCCTCCGGCGCGGTGAGGGTGTCCTCGGCGACGGCTTCGACGTTCAGGCGGGCCATGGTGTCCTCTGGGGGGTCCGGGTTTTCGCCGCGGCGGCGCGGAGGCCAGTCCGGCCGGTCGCGGCAATCTGCGCGGACGTGGCGATCCGGGAGCGGCGGTGTCCGGCGTCCACGGCGTATTCGCACGCCCGCTCGTTCCGTAATATATGATTGTTGGCGGAGAAGGTGAATGGTTGGAGCGTCATCCTTTTGCTGCGGCGCTGCATCCGATCCGTCGCGGCCCCGCCGCCCGGGCGTCGTGCTTGCATCGGCGGCGCCGCGCAGCATCTTTCGGATGCAGCCTGACCTGCCCGACGCCATCAAAGCCCGGAGCGCCCGTGAACACGTGCATCCTGTTTCTCTGCTTTTCCCTGGGCCGACCCGACGCGCCGCGGCCGCCGGACCCGTTCTTTGGCGAGGACAAGTTCAAGCACTTCGTCACCTCGTTCATCGTCACCAGCCTGGCGGCCAGCGGCGCGCGCGCGGCGGGGCTGGACCACGACGGCGCGCTGATCGTGGGCGCGGGGACCGGCGCGGCGGTGGGGATCGCCAAGGAGATCCGCGACCTGGGCCGCGAGGATGCTACCGCGTCGTTCAACGACATCGTGTGGGACCTGGCCGGCGTGGGCGCGGCGGCGGCGGTCGCCTCGCGGTCGCAGTGACGGCATCGGGCGGACGATGACGGCACTCGACGTCCCCGAGGTGCCGGCGCGGCTGGTGTTCGCGGGCGGGGAGTGGAGCGAGGGGCGGGCGCGGGTGATCGAGCGGACCGCGTCGTGGCGGCGCACGTCGGCGCTTGCGCAGCTGGGGTTGTGGCTGCTGGCGCCGGTGGTGTTCTGGATTCCGCCGCACATCCCGTGGGTGCTGCTGGTGCTGGGCGTGGGCGCCATGCGCGCGCTCAACCGCTTTCGCGAGCACCGCACGCTGGTGTCGCTGCGCGGGCCCTGCCCCAAGTGCGGCACCGAGCAGGAGTTTCGCGAGTTGGGCCGGATGAGGAATCCGCATGCCGTCCACTGCTCGAACTGTCGGTGGGAGCTGCGCGTGGATGTGCCCCTTCCCGGCGCGGCGACGTAGGGGCGGGCCAGGCGGGTTCTCCGTCAGGAAGCGATCCCGACCGGCAAACCTCGCGTACGGGCGGGTAAACCCGCTGCTGCGAACGCCATAAGCCCCGCCCTGGGCTCGCGGAGCTCGCCCGGCGGGGCTTCACCCGCTCCTGTCAGCAGGGGTCTGCGCGCGGCGCGGGTGCGGAAGCGTCAACAGGCACCGCGACAGCGGTGCGCACCGCAGGCATTTGCGACGTTTATACCCTCTCCCGCTTGCGGGAGAGGGTGCGAGCATCAGCGAGCGGGTGAGGGCTCCGTGCGCTTGATCCACCGCGCGTAAGGCAAATCCCTACGCCGCCTGCGGCTTTCCACCACGCGCAACCCCTTTCACCGCACCCGCTTCGGCAGTATATTCCCGGCCTTCGGAGGCGGCACCGTACGCGGAGGCAAATCCACCGTGAAGAAGCAGAGCAGGTTCATGGCCGGCGCGCTGGTGCTGGTCGGCGTCGTGGGGTACCTGGCCGTTACCGGCATGAAGGACTCCATGATGTACTACTACACGCCCGACGAGCTGGCCGCCAAGGTCACCGCCGACCCCACCGCGCACGCCCTGGGCGCCAAGGTGGGCGGCCGCGTGGTGCCCGGCACCGTACAGTTTGACCCGCGCACGCTGGACCTGCGCTTCAACGTGGTCGACATCGCCAGCGGCAAGACCAGCTTTCCCGTGCACTACAACGGCCCGCTCCCCGACACCTTCGAGGAAGGGCGTGACGTGGTGGTGGAGGGCAAGCTGACCGAGGCCGGGACCTTCGAGGCCACCACGGTGCTCACCAAGTGCGGCTCTCGCTACGAGGCCGCCGAAGAGGACTTCAAGGCGTGACGCAGATCGGGGAAGTCGCCCTCTGGGTCGCGTTCATCCTGGCCCTGTGGGGCATGGTGCTGGGCTTTGCCGGCGGCCGCCGCGGCCGCGGCGACTGGGTGCTCAGCGCCGAGCGGTCCGTGTACGCCACCTTCGGCCTGCTGATCGTGGCGTCCGGCGCCATCATCGCGGCCTTCGTGGGCAACCAGTACGGCTACAAGTACGTCGCGGGGTACAGCAACCGCGAGCTCTCGCTCTTCTACAAGATCACCGGCCTGTGGGCGGGCCAGACGGGGTCGCTGGTGTTCTGGGCGCTCCTGCTGGCCCTGTTCTCGTCCATCGCGGTCTTCCAGAACCGGCGGCGCAACCGCGAGTTCATGCCGTACGTAAGCGGCACGCTGCTGCTGGTGATCTCGTTCTTTCTGGCGGTCGTTCTCTTTGCGTCCAACCCGTTCCAGCTGATGGACTTTACCCCCGCCGACGGCCGGGGTCTCAATCCGCAGCTGCAGAACTACTGGATGACCATCCACCCGCCCACGCTGTACCTGGGCTTTACCGCGTTCACCATCCCGTTCGCCTTTGCCGTGTCGGCCCTCCTTTCCGGGCGGCTGGACACGCGGTGGATCACCACGACGCGGCGGTGGACGCTGCTCGCGTGGTTCTTCCTCACCAACGGCATCATCTTCGGGATGATGTGGGCGTACGTGGAGCTGGGGTGGGGCGGATACTGGTTCTGGGACCCGGTGGAGAACGCGTCGCTGCTCCCCTGGCTTACCGGGACGGCGTTCCTGCACTCGGTGATGATTCAGGAAAAGCGCGGCATGCTCAAGATGTGGAACGTGCTGCTGATCCTGAGCACCTTTCTGCTGAGCGTCTTCGCCACCTTCCTGACGCGCTCGGGGCTGATCGAGTCGGTGCACTCGTTCGCGCAGAACCTGACCATCTCCTGGATCTTCCTGGGCTTCCTGTCGTTCCTGATCGTCAGCTCGGCGGCGCTGGTGTGGTGGCGGCGAAGCTCGTTCGCGCCGGAAAACCGGCTGGAAAGCGTGATCTCGCGCGAGGCGGCGTTCCTGCTGAACAACCTGGTGTTTGTCGCGGCGATGTTCACGGTGCTGTGGGGGACCATGTTCCCCCTCATCTCCGAGGGCTTTACGGGGCAGAAGATCAGCGTGGGCCCGCCCTTCTTCAACCGCGTGAACATCCCGCTGGGGCTGTTCCTGCTGGGTCTGCTGGGCGTGGGCCCGGTGATCGCGTGGCGCAAGGCGACGGGGCGCAACCTGATCCGCAACTTCTCCGTGCCCGTGGGCGTGGCGCTGGCGGTCGGCGTCATCCTGTGGATCACCGGCGTGCGCAACACCTACGCGCTGCTGACCTTCGTGCTGGGCAGCTTCACCATGACGACGATCGTGGTGGAGTTCTGGAAGGGGACGCGGGCCCGGGCGCGCATCGAGGGCGAGGGCGTGTTCTCCGCCTTCATCCACCTGATGGAGCGCAACCGGCGCCGCTACGGTGGATACGTGGTGCACGCCGGCTTCGTGGTCATCTTCATGGGCTTTGCCGGCAGCGCGTACGACGTGGAGCGGCAGGTGTCGCTGCGCCCCGGCGAGTCGATGGACATCCCGTCCCCCTTCGGACACACGTATCGGTTGACGTACCAGGCCATGTCCGCGTACCCCGCGACCAACATGACCAAGGTGATCGCGTCGATGGACGTGGCGAAGAACGGACGCCGCGTCGACGTGCTTACGGCGGAAAAGCGCGCGTACAAGCAGCGTGAGGAAGTGGCGTCGGAGGTGGGCATTCGCCGCGCGTGGAACGAGGACCTGTACCTGATCCTGGCCGGCATCGACGACGTGAACGGCGTGATCCGCGGCAGCAACCCGCGTCCGCTGGCCACCTTCCGCGTGCTGGTGCAGCCGCTGGTGCCGTGGATCTGGATCGGCGGGCTGATCATGGCGATCGGCACGCTGGTGGCCCTGTGGCCCGGCGCCGAGCCCGCGCGCCCCGTCATGCGGCAGAAAGTTGCCCGCACGCCTAGGGTGGCGGAGCCGGAGCACGAACTGGTGGAGGCGTGAGGATGACGACGATGCGCATCGGACGGGGGCGTCGGCAGCGAATCCAGGAGCGCGGCAATACGCGAATCGAGGATCGCGGAGCCCGCCTCCAGGAGCGAATGAATTCGCCGCTGGAAGGGCGCAAAGTCCGCCTGCGCGGACTCCGGGGCCTCGGGTTCCTTGCCGTCGCGCTGATGTTGGTGGTGGCCGCGCCGCTGGCGGGGCAGGCGACGGAGGACCAGGCGCGAAAGACGGCGGACGCGGCGATCTCGCGCCTGCGGTCGCCGTACTGCCCGGGGCTCATGCTGGAGGTGTGCCCCAGCTCGCCGGCCGAGGCGCTGCGCGATTCCATTCGCGTGATGGCGGCGCAGGGGCGTAGCGCCGAAGCCATCGTGGAGGACGTGCTGGCCCGCCACGGCGAGGAGTGGCGCGCGGTGCCCAAACGCAGCGGCGCGGGGCTGCTGGCGTGGCTCATCCTTCCGCTGGCGCTGGTGGTGGGCGGGCTGGTGCTGTGGGGACGCGTCAAGGTGATGCGCAGCCAGGGCCCCGCTCCCGCCGCGGTGGGCGGGGCGATGAGCGAGGAGGAGCGGACAAGGCTGGCCGCCGCGCTGCGCGAGTTTGAAACGGCGGAGCAGGCGGTATGACGCTGCTGGCGTTTTCGCTGCTGGTGGCGCTGCTGGCGGCCGCATTCGTCGTGCGCCCGCTGGTGGCCCGGCGCGACGCGCTGCTGGTGGACCTGGCGTCCGGCGAGGTGCTGGACGCCGAGGCCCGGCGCCGCGTGTCGCTGGTGGCGCTCAAGGAGCTGGAGTACGACTACCTGGGCGGCAAGCTTGACGACGCCGACTACCGCTCGCAGAAGGAGCGATTGTCCGTGGAGGCGCTGGTGGCCATGCGCGCGGCCGAGGCGGTAGGGATCGAGTCCGGGCGCACGGTGGCGGGGCCGGACCGGCACGCCTGCGGGTTCCTGAACCCGCCGCTCAGCCGCTTTTGCGCGGAGTGCGGGGCGCGGCTGAATTGAGCGCGGCGCCGGTGGTGCTCGCGGAGGCGCCCGCGGTGGAGGCGCTGGGGGTGGAGAAGTGGTACGGCCCGCAGCCGGCGGTGCGGGGGATCGACCTGGCGCTGGCGCGCGGCGAGTTTCTGACGGTCTTCGGGCCCAACGGGGCGGGGAAGAGCACGCTGCTGCGCATGCTGTGCGGCGCCGTTCGCCCCACCCGCGGCACCGTCCGCATCGCCGGCGAAGACGTGGGCGGGGACGAGGAGGGCTGGCGGCGCAAGATCGGCCTTCTCTCCCACCAGACCTTTCTGTACCCCGGGCTGGGCGCGGCGGAGAACCTGGACTTCTACGCCCGCCTGTACGCGCTGCCGGATCGAAAGAACCAGGTGGCGGAGGCGTTGCGCGGCGTGGGCCTGCTGGAGCGCGCGGGCGACAAGGTGCGGACCTTCTCGCGCGGGATGCAGCAGCGCCTGGCGCTCGCCCGCACCCTGCTGCACGAGCCCGAGGTCGTGTTCCTGGATGAGCCCTACACCGGACTGGATCCGCACGCGTCGGCCATGCTGCGCGCGGTGCTGGACCGGCTGAAGGACGGGCGTCGCACGGTGGTGCTGGTGACGCACAACCTGTCGCAGGGGCTGGAGCAGGCGGACCGCGTGGCGGTGCAGGTGGGCGGCCGCTGGGTGAGCGACGAGCGCCGCGGGCAGATCGACGCGGCGCGGTGGGAGCAGGACTACACCGAGCGGGTGGCGGCGGCGGTCTGACGATGCTCCGCTACCTTGCGCAGGCGTGGGCCGTGGCCCGCAAGGACCTGCTGCTGGAGGCGCGCAGCCGCGAGCGCTTCGTTTCCATGGCCACATTCGCCATGCTGGTGGCCGTGGTGTTCAGCTTTGCGCTGGACCCCACGGTGCGCGCGCAGGAGATCGCGGGCGCCATGCTGTGGGTGACGGTGCTGTTCGCGGGAACGCTGGGGCTGGGCCGCAGCTTCGCGCTGGAGCGCGAGGCGGACGCGCTTACGGGCGTGCTGGTGTCGCCGGTGCCGCGCGGGGCGCTGTTTCTGGGCAAGTTTCTGGCGAACCTGCTGGTGGTTCTGGCGGTGGAGGCGGTGATCTTTCCCGTGTACGCGCTGTTCTTCGGGCTGCGGTTCGCGGGGGCGCTGGGCGGACTGGCGCTGGTGGTGGTGCTGGCGACGGTGGGCTTCATGGCGCTGGGAACGCTGCTGAGCGCCATGACGGCGCACACGCGCCACGGCGAGTCGCTGCTCCCCATCCTGCTGCTGCCGTTGATGATCCCGGTGGTGATCTTTGCCGCCAGCGCCACGCAGTTGCTGCTGGCCGGCCGCCCGCTGGCGGAGATCGGCGGCAATCTGCGGGTGCTGCTGGCGTTCGACCTGGTGTTCGTCTTCGTCTGCACCTCCATCTTCGGGTTTGCGGTAGAGGAGTAGGGTCGGCGGCGGATCGGGCGATCGGGCCGGACGAGCGGCGTTGCGAGGCGGAGGCGACGAGTTCGCAGGTCGGCGAGCCGGGCGGATGCGTTCAGCGCGGCATCGCGCGAGGACGAAGGAGTTCGGCGCGGGCGTCCGCACGAAACCGACGAGATGGGTGCGGCGCCCGTGTGAGGAAAAGGGTGCGGCGCCCATGTGAGGCCGATGAGTTCGGTGCGGCGTCCGCCTCCAGGAGCGAATGAATTCGCCGCTGGAAATGCGCAAAGTCCGCCTGCGCGGACTGCAGCCGAAACCACGGCGCGTTTCGACGGGCCCTGTCGTGGCCGCGCGGGAATGCGCGACCGGTGGTTGTGACGTTTATACCCTCTCCCGCTTGCGGGAGAGGGTGCGCGCCCACGCGTGGGGGGGAGGCCCCCCAGGGTCGCTCCGCAGCCTGAGGGATGTAGATCGAGATGAACGGCATCAACAACAACGTTCCGGCGGACACCGGGCCGCTGCAGGGGCTGCGCCGCTGGTCGGTGGGGCTGGGCCTGCTGGCGGCGGCCACGCTGGTCGCGAGCTTCTGGATGATCTTCTTCTACGCGCCCACCGAGCGTGAGATGGGGATCGTGCAGCGCATCTTTTACGTGCACGTGCCATCGGCGCTGGTGGCGTACCTGGCCTTTGGTATCGTGGCGCTGTGCTCGCTTGGCTACCTGTGGCTGCGTGACGAGCGCCTGGACACCGTCGCCGTCTGCGCGGCGGAGCTCGGCGTGATCTTCGCCACCATCGTGCTGCTGACGGGGCCGCTGTGGGGCAAGATCGCCTGGGGCGCATGGTGGGTGTGGGACGCGCGCACCTCGCTCACGCTGCTGCTGTGGTTCATCTACGTGGGATACTTCATCCTGCGCAGCGCCACGGAAAGCCCGGAGCGGGGCAAGCGCTTCGCCGCCATCCTGGGCGTCGTGGGCGCGGCGGACATCCCGCTCATCCACATGAGCGTGCAGTGGTTCCGCACCCAGCATCCCAAGCCGGTGGTGCTCAAGCCCGAAGGCCCCACCGCCGCGCCCGAGATGGTGCAGACGCTGCTGGTGAGCATGCTTGGATTTACGCTGCTCTTCTTTTCGCTGCTGCTGGCCCGCATGGTCGTGGAGAAGCTGAGCCGGCGCCTGGATGCCGCCAGGGTCGCCGCCACCCTGCGCCCCGGCACGCCCCTTACCCAGGGAGTTTCCGTCTGATGCGCCCGATCCGGATCGTTCTGCTCGCGCTGTTCGCCCTGCTGGCCGCCCCAGCCGTGGGTCCGTCGCTCATCGCGCAGGCTCCCGCCGCCACGGAGAGCGCCGCACCCACCGCCGCGCCGCCCGCCGCCGGCGCGCCGCAGCCGGGCTCCGCGCTGTCCAGCTACACGCCGCAGCGCACGATGCGGGCGTACACGCACGTGTTCGTGGCGTTCGCGCTCGCGTGGGTGCTCCTGTTTGGCTACGTGGTGTTCATCGGCCGCAAGTTCCGCCGGGTCGAGGAGCAGGTGGACGCGCTGGCCCGGTCCTGACCGCCGACGCGATCGCCAGGACGAAAGAGCCGCCCCGGAATCGCTTCGGGGCGGCTCTTTTCACTCAAAGGCTGGTGCGAGACCGTTCACAACCGTTGGCGTACCGGGCGAGGCGCCGCTGCGCAAACTGCTTTCAAGCAAAGGGTTGGCGCCGACCGACGGGTGTTGTCTGCCTGACTGATACCGATTTTCATGATTCGACGTGCACTCCGAGTTCTACTGCCGGGCTCACGCGGAGACGCGGAGGGCGCGGAGACGCGGAGAAAATCACGCTTCTCCGCGCCTCCGCGTACTCCGCGCCTCCGCGTGAGGTGTAGTTGTAAAGGCCAGAACGCACAGCGAACTAGCATAAACGGTATGACTTGAACAGCTCCTGGGGGCTGAACCTCGCGCGACCCGACAAAGATCCTTCGGTCGCGCGCAAGCTTCTGTGGGTATGATGTTTACAGGCGTGCGCTCCCTCAGGATGATACCGCACGTCCAGGAAGCAGGGTGCGGTTTGGCAACACTCTCATCCTCGGGCTCAGTGGCGATTCCTTCTCGGGCTGGTGGTCAGGCGGATTGGTAAAGCCGCACCGAGCAGGGCGTTTGATGCCGGCGGCAGTCCGTTACGGCGGCGCCTGTCACCCCGGCGATGATCCGCACGTTCTCCGACCAACCCGCCTACGACGACACATCGCACACCGATCTTCCATGCGCATCCGCTCGCTCCTGTTCAGCGCACTCGCTGCCCTGCTCGCCGGCTGCATCCCGACCGGCGCCTGCACCCTCATCGGCTGCTTCGACGGGTTGTCGGTGGAGTTCAGCCGCCCGCCCGCGGGGCCTTTCCGCATCGAAGCCACCGTCGCCAACGGCACTGCGGTGCAGCCCATCGAGTGCACGGATGCATCCAGCTGCGATCTGACCTTCCGCGACCTGATCGCCGAGCAGGTCACGCTGCGCCTGACCACGGCGGAGGGGACGCTGACGCAGAGCTTTCAGCCGCGGTACGAGGATCTGTATCCCAACGGGCGCCGCTGCGGTCCCTCGTGCCGGCAGGCGACGGTGACCTTTCAGCTCCCCGGCTGAGCCGCGCCACGAAGACCGTTGACGTGTTCATCGCCCACCTGCCGGCGGGCTACCTGGCCACGCGGCTGATCATCGACCGTCCTTCCCCTCCGGAGCTGCTGCGGGGCAGGCTGCTGGCGCTGGGGATGATCGCCAGCGTGGTGCCAGACCTGGACCTGCTCTGGTTCTACTTTGTCAGCGACCGCCAGCAGGTGCACCACGCCTACCTTCCCCATCTGCCGCTCGCCTGGATTCCCGTGTTTGCCGCGGCCGTGCTGGTGCTGTGGATCCGGCGCGCCGGCCGGCCAGCGTGGCTGGGGATGTGGGTCGTTGCCGCCAACATCCTGCTGCACCAGGTGATGGACACCACCGCGGGCGGCATTCGCTGGCTCTGGCCGTTCTCCCGCGCCGAGTTCGTGATGTCGCACGTGGAGGCGCGGTATCAGCCGTGGTATCTAAACTTCGTCCTGCACTGGACCTTCGTTCTGGAGGTCGCCATTCTCGTTGCCGCCCTCTGGTACGCGCGGCGGCGAAGCGTGGCCCGGCGCTGATTTTTACGTCCCCAGAGCAGCGTCGGGATCATCAAACTTGACAGCAGCTGTCCGCAAGTTTACAGTGGGCGCACAGCGTTGGCGCGCGTAAGGGGCCTCCGCATCACATAATCCGCCAAGCACAAACCTGTGTGGATCAGCCGCCTGCGCGCGAGCGTGGGCAGGGTTTTCGTTGCCTCTTGACGAAGTGGGGTACTGTGTACTACAATGAAGAGCAACGCGAGGTAGTTTTGCTGGAGTTCGTATACCTGGGCCTGTTCGAGCGTACCCGCAAGGGAGTGCTTACGGATGCCGAGATGAAGCAGGTGGAGGATGAACTCCTCGCAAACCCGCGGGCGGGCGCGGTCATGGTGAACACGGGCGGCGTGCGAAAGATTCGCGCGGCGCAGGAGCAACGCGGTAAAAGCGGAAGCGCGCGTGTGGCGTACCTGTACGTCGAGGAGCAGGCCACGGTCTACTTTATTGTCGCGTTTCCCAAGAACGTGCAGGGCAACCTGACCGACGCGCAGAAAAAGCAGGTGCGGGGCGTAGTGGAGCAGATCAGGGACGAGGACTGGCCGCGCAGAGTGACCAGCGGCGCGTAACAACCCGGGAGCTGAACATGGCTGGCAAGAACGACGACGCGATTCAGGTAACCGATCAGAACTTCGGCGACCTGCTCATCGAGGGGCTGCACGAGGCGCTTGAGGTGCGCCGCGGCAACGCGCAGCCGGCCCGGCGCGTCCGGCGCCTGAGCGCGCGCGACGCCGTGGTGCAGCCGCCGCGCAGCTACGAGGGCGCGGGGGTTCAGCGCGTTCGCGAGCGGCTGGGCCTGTCGCAGAGCGTGTTTGCGCAGGTGCTGAACGCCAGCGCCGAGACGGTCAAGGCGTGGGAGCAGGGCAAGCGCCAGCCCGACGGCATGGCGCTCACCCTGCTGGAGGTGGCCGAGAACCACCCCGAAGCGCTGATGAGCCGCGTGCAGACGCGGCCGGAGGGCGCGCGCCGCCGCGGAGCCGGCGAGGGCAGGTAGGGCCGCGGATGCCCATCCCGTTCCACGAGAGCCGTCCCGGTACGCCAGGGCGGCTCTTTCGCGAGGGAACACGGTAGCGCGAGCGCAGGCTTGCCGGTGCGGCGGCGGGCGCGTTAGCGTCGGGAACGTAATGCTGTTCCATTCACCCATCCCTCGAGCCCACCAGCCTGCATTCATGCCCATTCTCCGCTTTTCACGGATCGCCGCGCTGTCGCTGGCGGGCGCCATGGCCGCCGCGGCGGATTCAGCGGCGCAGGCCCTCGTCAATCCGGGGTTCGAGCAGGGCGCGCCCGCGCTGGCCGGGTGGACCTTCGTCCCCGCTGAACGGTACGCGGCCACGCTGGATTCGGCCGATGCGCACGGGGGGCGCTGGTCCGCGCGCGTGGCGGGGCAGGGCGGCGGCGGGCCCGGCGAACTGGGCAGCCTGCTGCAGCGGCTGGACGCGGCGCCCCTGCGCGGCAAGCGGGTGCGCTTTCAGGCGTGGGTGCGGACGGAGCTGGCGCCGGGGGCAAATCGTGCCGGGCTCTGGATGCGCGTGGACCGCCCGAACGGGGTTCCAGGCTTCTTCGGCAGCATGGGGGAGCGGCCGATCGTGGGCCGCACCGGGTGGCGCCGGTACGAGATTGCGGGGAACGTGGCGGCCGATGCGCAGGCCGTGGAGCTGGGGCTGCTGCTGGCGGGGGAGGGTCAGGCGTGGCTGGACGAGGCGTCGCTGGAGGTGCTGGGCGACGTGCCCCCGCCCGAAGAGGCGCGGCCGCTTTCTCCGCGCGGGGAGGAGAACCTGGTGGCGTTCGGGCGGCTGCTGGGCTACGTGCGATACTTTCATCCCAGCGACGCGTCGGCGGCGACGGACTGGAACGCGTTCGCCTGGGCGGGGGTGCGGGCGGTGGAACGGGCGCCGGACGCGGCGCGGCTGGCGGCGGTGCTGGACTCGCTCTTTCGCCCGCTCGCCCCGTCGATCTCGATCCGCGCGGGAGAGCCCGGCGCGGCGGCCGCCGCGGCCACGCCCCCGGCCGGCGATTCGGTGCGCGTGGTCTGGTGGCGCCACTACGGCGTCGGCTTGAGCGGGGGCACGCAAGGGCTTTACCGAAGCGCGCGTGCCTCCATCCCCATGGGCGGGGCGCTGCCGGACTCGGTGCCCAACCCCGCGGAGCCGCTGCGGGTGCGGCTGGGCGGCGGGGTGAGCGCCGTCATCCCCACAGCCCTGTACGCGGATGCGGGCGGCACGCTTCCCCGCGCCGCCGGGTCGCCCGCCATTCCCATCGCGCCCGGGACGGGGGACGACCGCGCCACCCGGCTGGCGAACGTGCTGGTCGCGTGGAACGTGTTTCAGCACTTCTATCCCTACTTTGACGTGGTCGACGCGGACTGGCCGGCCGAGCTGCCGCGCGCGCTTCGCTCCGCGGCGACGGACGCGGGCGAGTGCGCGTTCCTGACCACCCTGCGCCGCCTGGTGGCCGCGCTGGACGATGGTCACGGGCACGTGGCGCACGGCTGCGAAGGCCAGCGGCGCACGCCCGCCGTGGTCGTGGAGGCCGTGGAGGGGCGCCCGACGGTGGTGGCGGCGGGCGCGGAGGTGCAGGGCGTGCGCCCGGGTGACGTGGTGCTGCGCGTGGACGGCCACTCCGCCGATTCGCTGGTCGCGGCGCGCGGCGAGCTGATTTCCGCGGCCACGGCGGGCTGGCGCGCCTACCGGGCGCACGCGCAACTGCTGACGGGCCATGAGCCGGAGGTGCGCGTGACGGTGCAGCACGTGGACGGCGACACGGCTACCGTGGTGCTCCCCCGGCCCGTGCCGCCGCGGCCGGTGGACGAAGGAAAGCCGGAGCCGGTGGCGGAGGTGCGCCCCGGCATCTGGTACGTCGACCTGGACCGCGTGACGCCCGCGCAGTTCCAGGCGGCGCTGCCCAGCCTGGAGCGCGCGTCGGGGCTGGTTTTCGACATGCGCGGCTATCCGGACGGGCTGAACGCCATCCAGTTCTTTGCGCACCTGATTCGCGAGCCGGGGGCCAGTGCACAGTGGCAGATTCCCGTGGTGACGCGGCCGGACAACCCGGGCCAGCGCTACCACGCTTCGGGGCGGTGGGAACTGCGGCCGGGGGCGCGGTACCTGGCCGCGCCGCGCGTGTTCATCACCGACGGCCGCGCCATCAGCTACGCCGAGTCGGTGATGGGGATTGTCGAGGCGTACCGGCTGGGCGAGATCGTGGGCGAACCCACGGCGGGCACCAACGGCAACGTAAACCCCATGGAGCTGCCCGGCGGCTACTCGCTGCGGTGGACCGGAATGCGGGTGCTGAAGCACGACGGCTCGCGGCACCACGGCGTCGGCATTCTGCCCACGGTTCCCGCCCGGCGCACGCGCGCGGGGGTGGCCGCCGGCCGCGACGAGCTGCTGGAAAAGGCCATCGAGGTGGTGACGCGGGCGCCGGCGCGGTAGCGGGAGCCGGGGAGGCTGCGAAGCGTGATCCACGGCGGGATCTCGCTCTTCCGGAGGGAACGATGCCGATCAGCTTTACGCTGGACGCTGCAAAGCGGCGGGTGCACTTCATCATCGAAGGCACGTTCACGCTGCAGGACATCATCGACAACCTGACGTCCGTGCTGGCGCTGCCGGAGTTCGGGCCGGGCTTTCAGGTGCTGTCGGACCACCGGGGCGTAGAGCGTCCCGCGACCGTGCACGACGTGGAAGACATGCTGGCCTTCATGCGTGCGTCGCGCGAGCGTTTTCTGAACATGCGCTGGGCGATCGTCACCCATCGGCCGGCGTCGTACGCGATGATGGGGATGCTGGCCACGCTGGCCGACCTGCGCGTGCAGATGGAGGTGCGCGTCTTTACGCACATCGCGCAGGCCGAGCAGTGGCTGGATGAGGCCTGACGCCGTCGCGCCGCCATCGCCCCGCCGCGCACACACGTCCGCGCCGGGGGCGGACGTGGCGGATCGGTCGCGGCCCTTGCTCTGCGCGACGACATCCACCTTCCCGGATCCCCGCGCGCGAGCCACGCATGAATCCGCCTTCACCCTCCCACCGCCAGTCGGGCCGCAGGTTCGCCGGCGTGGTGCTGGGGATTGGCCTGGGCGGGTTTTGCGGACGGGATCGCACTGCACCAGATCGCGCAGTGGCACTGGGCAAGGAGGGGCTGCGCCGCTCGTTCGGCGTGGATAGGCAGTTGCTGCAGGCCCCGCCTGCATTGCGCTGAGAAGCATTCATTGGGATCATCGGGCAATGTGGAACGAGGACGTTAGGGAGTAGAGCAGAACGCATGAGCCAGCGCTGCGGATTACGGAATCTTGGTGATCAAGAGCGGATGTATGCTTGTTCGGTTGGAATCCGGTCGCGTAGTTGACGATCTTGAACCTAATGAGGTTGTTCCATAGGTCGTTCTCTAGTAGATTCGCCGCTATCGTGTGATTCACATTTTACCCCCGTCGTATCCACATGTCACTCAAATTTCTAGACGTGCAGTGGGGCCCTGATGAAGCAAAAGGTGATCGTCATCTCCCCGATTATTTCGTTCCGATTCCTGAGTATCACGGAATCATTGCAGGACAATATCGGTACGTCATCGGTAGAAAAGGCACCGGAAAAACTGCAATTTGCGAGAGAATCCGTCTCTATGCAGAACAGAATGCACTGTGCTTCACCTCATCTCTTTCGCTGAGAAACTTTCCTCTTCCTCTCGTCAGGGCGTTGCGCGACCGGAGTTTGGCGGACAAATCGCAGTTTGTGCCGGTCTGGAAGTTCTTAATACTTGTCGAAATGGCTAAACTTATCACTAAAGACAATGGTGCTCGTACTGATGAGGCAGTTAAAGATATCCAGGAATTTCTTTCGACGAACTTTCCTCGCCATGGGCTGGGCTTTGCCGAAACACTGAAGACCTTGGAGAAGACGAACTCCAAGATCCGCCTTCTGGCAAAGTGGCTCCGAATTGAAGGCGGAAATGAGAAGGGGAGCGAGAGGACGACCACTGTTGACTACCAAGTGGCAACTGAGTTGCTTCTGGAGAAAATTCGGGAGGTTAATACCCCCTCGACTTATTTCATTTTTATGGATGAACTAGATGAGGGCTATCAGGCAGGTGACGAGAGTCTACGCTTACTGCTGCTGGCGTTGATTCGAGCGACTGAAGATGTGTTCTTAGACCTCACTGAAACGAAGCTGAGCTTCCGCCCAGTACTCGTGCTCCGGTCGGATATTTTTGACCGCCTTGAGGATAATGATCTCAACAAGCTGGACGATCATACAGTCCGGTTGAAATGGCATGCCAACGCGACGGCAGGATACAGCCTTCGTCGAATCGTTGATGCGCGGATCCGTGCGTCCGTTCGTGATGTGAATGATCGACGTCCTTGGTCGTCTATCGCGGTCGACGATGATTCGGACCTGCCAGAAGGCGTTGAGAATCTCTGGCGTTATATCACCACCCGAACGTTGGAACGTCCTCGGGATCTCATTAAATTTTTAAAATTCTGCGCAAAAGAGCAGCCTTCTGGACGCCTCACATTCGCACAGGTTAAAGAGGCTGAACATCGATACTCCGAATGGCTGTACAACGAACTCCGAGATGAAATTCATAGCCATCTTCCCGTTTGGAGAGAGGCTTTGCAATGCATCACGCGCGTAGGGCGGGGTGTCATCACCATTGCGGAGTTGAAGGAGCAATTCGAGAAGGAGAACACGATCAGGAAGTGGCTGGCCAACGGTGGCTTTGACCATGAGGACATCATGCGCGCCTTGTTTGATTTCGGGATCATCGGAAACCTCGATGACGGCGGGCGGTGGCTGTTCAAATACAAGGACGATGATCTTGTGTGGAACGCGAATATGAAGGTGATTGTCCATTACGGCTTCCACCGCAAGCTGCGCATCATGCCTGGAGGTAAGACGCACAAACGTAAGCGTCGTCGCCGCTTTGGCTCACCCCAGAACGGTCCTGTGCGTAACGGTCCTGCGGGTAGCGGAACGGACGTTGCCTCGTAGATTGCCCTTGTTCGGCGGGGCGAGGGGACAGGGCGCCCCGCGGCTGTACCGTAACCCTGAGGGAGGTGGAGGATGCCGTTCACGCTGCCGGAATTGCCGTACGCGTACGATGCGCTGGAGCCGCACATCGATGCCCGCACGATGGAGATCCATCACGGCAAGCACCACAAGACCTACGTAGACAACCTGAACGCCGCGCTGGAGAAGCACCCCGACTTCAACGCCGGCGACGACATCGAGGCGCTGATGCGCCGCTTTGACGAGGTGCCCGAGGCCATCAAGACCGCCGTGCGCAACAACGGCGGCGGCCACGCCAATCACAGCCTGTTCTGGCAGGTGATGGGCCCCGGCGGCGGCGGCGCGCCCACCGGTGTGATCGCCGACGAGATCAACAGCACCTTTGGGGGCTGGGACGCGCTCAAGCAGAAGCTGGTGGACACCGGCAAGGGCCGCTTTGGCAGCGGATGGAGCTGGCTGGTGGACGAGGGCGGCAAGCTGGTGGTGACGGACTCGCCCAACCAGGACAGCCCGCTGATGAACGGCCAGACCCCGCTGCTGGGCATCGACGTGTGGGAGCACGCGTACTACCTGAACTACCAGAACCGGCGCCCGGACTACCTGGAAGCCTGGTTCAACACGGTCAACTGGGACTTCGTCAACAAGCGCCTGGAGCAGGCCCGCGGCCACTCCTGATCGCGCTCGGATGATCCCGATCGTCTGACTGCTGCCGCCCCGCCGGACCTCGTCCGGCGGGGCGGATTGCGTCGGGCGCCGCCGGGATCGGCAAGCCTAACTCGTCGATTGCCGGCGGATTCACGATGTCGCTTGATCGTCCTGCATGCCGATCATCGACGTCCGCAGGGCCAGGCGGGTGATGGTGATGAAGCGGAGGAGGGGGGTGGGGCACTCCGGCGTAGAGAACCCGCTCTTCTACTACCCGCGCACGCGGATGCGCTCCGGGGGTGCGAAGAACGTGCTGGAAGAATTGATCCGACGGGTTTGGTAGGCGAGGTAGCGGAGCCACGGACACCAGGCGACGGCGGTGGGGGGAGTACCCGGCGCGGTGCTCGCTTCCAGATACAGCAAGGGCGGTCCCGGCGAACCGCCCTTGCTTCCGTCTGTTATCGCGGCGCCAGAACCGCCTCGCCGCGGCCGGCAATCAGCTCGGGACGAAGTCCGAGGTGAACGCCTCGGCCATGCCGACGACCACCTTGCGCTCGCCCGTGAACGGGGAGCGGGAGTGCGCCATGAGCATGTTGTCCAGCAGCAGCACGTCGCCCTTTTCCCACGGAAAGACCAGCGCCTCGGCGGCGTACGCGTCGCGGATGGCGTCGAATGCCTCGGGGTCGATGGGCGAGCCGTCGCCGTAGTAGGTGTTGCGCGGAAGGTTCTCTTCGCCGTCCTCCATCAGCATCTCCACCACCTCGGGGTCCTGGCTGCTGACGTGGAAAAGGTGCGCCTGGTTCATCCACACCTTTTCGCCGGTTACCGGGTGGGTGGCCACGCCCTGGCACACCTGGCGGGTGCGCAGGTGGTCTTCGTCGATCCACTCGGCCTCGATCCCCGACTCACGGCAGAACTCGTCCACCTCTTCTCGCGTGTCCACCTGAAAGACGTTCTGCCAGGGCAGGTCCAGCCACGGGGTGTAGTTGCGCACGTACATCACGCCCAGGCGCTCGAAGCGCTCGCGGATCTGGGCCGGGATGCGCTCGTAGACGCGGCGGCTGTCGGCGATGGGGGTTTCGCCCTGGGTGGCGGCGACGATCAGCGAAAGAAAGCCGATCTTCATGGGCCACGAGCGGGTGTACGACATCTCCGTGTGAAACGGGATCTGCTGGTCGGCCGGGTACTCGGTGGAGGTGTAGACGTTGCCCTTGACCTTGGTGCGCGGCGACGAGCGGTAGTTGTAGGGCAGCAGCTCGCCCGACGCCGACTGCATGAAGCGCTGGAACTCGTCCACGTCGTCCACGCCAAAGCCGCGAAACAGGATGGCACCGGCTTCGTGCAGCGCGGATTCCAGCCAGGGACGGTTTTCGCCGGCCCAGTCGGCCAGCACCAGCCCGGGCTGGGCGGCGTACACCACCACGGGCGCGGCGGGAAAGCCGTCCAGGCGGCCGGTGCGCACACGGTGGTCGTGCGACGGCGTGGTGCCGGGCTCGGCGGCTTCAGTCACAATGCTCATCTTGATACTCCAGGGTGTTTGGCCGGTCCCGCACTCGCGGGGCCGATGGCGATTTTCCGTCCGGACGGCGGCGGACGTGTGCGCCGCGGCGGGAGAAACGATGGTCTCCGTCCGGGGCGCGAGGGCGGCGGACCGGTTCGGGTCGCCATCGGCGTTCCCGTCCCGGCCGCGCGTCAGGGAAACGAGTGCGTCAGCCCAGGAACCGCGCCCGCACCTCGGGCGGCGGAATCATGCAGGCGTCCAGCTTTCCGAAGATGCGGTAGCGGTTCCTTGCCACCAGGTCGTAGAACACGTCGGCCACCACGCGGGGGACGAGGGCCAGCGGCCAGAGCAGCGGCCAGGGTGCGTCCATTCGCCGGGCAATGCGCAGCGCGGCGGCCGACTTGCGCCACGCGCGGCCGCCTTCGACCAGGACGATGCTGTCCAGCGTCTCGGTGGAAAGCCCGAACGCGTGCAGCAGCGCCCGGCCCGGGTCCGACTGCAGGGCGGCAAAGCGAAAGCGGCCGCGCCGGTCGTTGCGCAGGATGAGCTGCACCGAGCGGTCGCACAGCCCGCACACGCCATCGTACAGCACGATCGGACCGTCCACGTCCAGCGCGGCGCGCGGCGGGACGGCCCGTGGCGCGGCGGACATCACCCCGCCGCCGCGACGGCCACGGCGCCGCGCGGAACCAGCGCCAGCTCGGGCTCCAGCGTCAGCGACCGCAGGTGCCGGTGAAAGGCCTGGGTGCCGGCCTCGTCGGTGATGTCGAACGTCTGCACGGGCGCGCCGGGTGTGTTCTCGTAGACGACGCAGTGCGTTACGTATCGGCCGCCGTCAAAGCGGTACCAGCGAAACACCATTCCCGTGGCCGGTTCCGTCCAGTCCCAGCGGAAGTAGTACCGGCGGATGGCGTCCCGCACCCAGGCGATGCGGCAGGCGCCGAACTCGATCATGATGCGGCCGGGGATGGAGCCCCGCAGTGGGCGCAGCTCGCCGCCGGGAACCACCACGTTGATCCGTGGCTTGTGCGTCGAATACATGCCCCAGCCGGCCAGCTTCCACGGACTCACCCGGAGGTGGCGGGCAAGCGCGGCGTGTACCGGCGGCCACACCAGGCACAGCCCCACGACCACCACGGCCACCACAGGGTCGTTCAGCGCGCCCAGGAACGCCTGCCCCTCGAACGGGACAAGGAATGCCGCCGCCACCAGCAGGTTGGTGATCATGAAGTTGGTTTCTTTGCTGGACAGCCCCACCGGCAGGGCCACGGTCAACAGCAGCAGCACGCTCCAGATCGTCCCGTTCACGGCGAACGCCAGGATCGGAGGCACGGTTTCGCCCACCAGCACCATCACCGCCATCCACCTGTAGACCGACTGGGCCGCTGGATCGATAGGGCCGTAGTCGCCTTCGATCTTCGGCGCCTGCCGGATCGGCGACGTCCACGTGCCGAGCCGCCATCCCTCGCTGCGCATCGTCAGGTAGAAATAGGTGCCGTTCAGATACTCACGCTGGTACGCCTTCTGGTACGCGGCGTACGCCCACATCGACACGGCCATGACTTGCAGCACCGCCGCGAGCGCGACGGGCGTTTCGTGCAATTGCAGACACACCACCGCAAGGTACAGCTCCAGGAAGGTGTGGTTTCCCGGCAGTAGCACGCGTTCGGAGATGATGGCGGAACTGCGCAGCACGATGGCCACGAGCAGCGCGGCGTCCAGCCCGATCTGGCGCACCACCAGCATGGCGGCACCGAACGCGAGGGCGTAGGCGAAGTCGGTTTCGATGGATCGGGTGGCGCTCGCGATGCGGCCGGGCCGGTCGAAGCCGTAGGCACGACGCAGCACATCGGCAAGGATCTTGGCGGCGAGACCGGTGGCCGCCCACGTGGCGAGGTGTTCCATCACTGGTTCCCTGAGGGATTCACGACTGGGAAATGAGAGCGTGCGGAGCGATGCCGCGGCCGGGGACCGCGGGCAGCGTTGCACCAGAGAACTCGCCGATCACCTGCCCTGGCGGAAAAGGCGAACGGCGTCCCCGGAACGAGGGGCGTGAACGCGGGGCGGGGCCATGGGATACGGCGCACGCAAAGGCCGGAAGCGACGCGCCGCCGGCCCCACGGGGCAGGCCATTGCTGCGTAAAAAGGCGATTAACGTGAGTTCGTGGCCGAAAACATATGGCGACACACGGATCCACGCAAGGGGTGCTCGGTGCGGCGGGAGGCGTCCCTGGAGAGGGCGGAACCGTGCCCCCGCACCACCCTCCCGGGTCGGTCCGCGTGCGCGCATGCGCACACGCAACGGGCCGGCGCGCTCACGTGCGCATGGCGGCATGGGCCCGGTGTGGGGCGAGATACTCCCCCTGAACCTGCGTTCTGCCCAGCGGTACTTTGTTGCGGGAAAAGGAAATGGGCGGCGGCGCCGGTCTGGCCCCAAACGGACTTTCACACGACGGGCCGATCGATCACGGTACCAGCGGCGCGAGGGTTGTCCCCCGGTGTCGGGAGAAGAGGCCAGCGCCTGCGCCGCGTGCCCCTCCCGAGGTGCGCGACACCCGCTTCGGCGAACGGCGGACGTGGTCCCCGGTGACGAGCTGGCGCTGTACGTCCGCGTTCGTCGCAATCCGCTGCGTGGTTGTGCGCCGGGATGCGAGCCGACGGAGGATGCAGTGCGCACGAGCGGACGGCGGCCCGCGCGGCGCTCCCTCGCGATGACACCTCGCCGCCGGTTGAGAGGGGGATTCGGCACGTCCGCGAGTGTGTAAGGGCGTGATCCATTGGCGTTGCTCTCCCGGAAACCTTCAACGACATCCATTTCACGTAATCTTCTGCGCCGCAATGATTTGAGGGAAAATGGCCTCGCCGGCAATGGACGATCTTTTGAGGAAAATCTGCTCTCCGGCGCAATTGCGCCGCGTGGAACAGGGATTTTCCGTATAAACACCTGTTGCGTGTTCGCGGAGTCTCCTATATGTTTACCGCGAAGGACGCACATTATTCGCCTCTTTCCGCAGTTTGCTCCGATCCGCCTCCTGCTCCGGGACCTCACGGGTTCCTGGTCTCCGCTGGGCGTTTTCGCTGACGCACGCACGCTGAAAGACGAAGCCTGTACCCCGATCACGGTCAGAGCCGGCGGCTCGGCGCGGCGTTGCGACGCTGCCCACCGCGGCGTTCGTGCGTGCGGGCCATGGGTCGGCGCGGGCTGCATTGCACTCGCAATCCGCACGTTTATGCGGAAGACGGTGTCTGAAACGCGGAGATGCGGACACGGTGAGTGGAGGATCGGAAGAAATGCCGCAATGGCGCCGATGCGCGGGGGGCTTTTCTGATCCATTCATAAATCAAGTGTCCTGAAACGTCAGCGGAGGCCATCCTGGAGGCCCCGGAGCCTTGCGCTCCGGTCCGCCACCCGGGCGCACAACCGCGGGCCCACCGGTCTCCATCCGCCACTACGCAGGCCGATCATCCACTCTCCGCGCTCCGCGTGGGGGAGCCGACCACGCGCGCGGTGGCATCGTGTCCGGCGGGGGTCGGCTGGAGCGTGGGACACCCCATGAGCGTGGGACCCGCCGGCCGCGCGGGATTCGCGTCATCGTGGCGGGATCGAGGGTGTCTGACTCGTTTGAGGTCTATTCGTGCACACTTTGTGTACCTGACACGGTGGCATGGTACCGCAGCGCGTGACCGCGCCAGGAACATCGACAACGGATGAACCCGCGCCGCCGTCCACGGGACGGACGCGGCGCGGCTTCACGCCCGGGCACTGCCTGGAGCCGATCGACGGACGTTCGGGCGGGACGCTTCGACTCGCCCTTTCCACGCCACAGGATTTCGCACCCATGATCCAGCTCATCCCGCCCGCGCCCAGGGCGGTCACGGAGCGCCCGCACCCGGCCAAGATCCAGCTCTTTCCCAGGGGGCGCGGGCTTTTTGCGGAGCGCGCGAACCGCATTGGCACCGAGGCGGCGTTCGGCCTGGGCGCGCGCGTCGCGGAGGTGGAGGCGCTCGGCGAGCGGGTGATCCGCTGCAACATCGGGCAGCCGGACTACCCGCTCCCCGCGCACATCGCCGAGGCGCTCAAGCGGGCGATCGACGGCGGCCACACCACCTACTGTGATCCGCAGGGGATCCCGGAGCTGCGCGGCGCCATCGCCCGCACCCTGGGCGAGCGGCACGGGCTGGACATCGATCCGGGCCGGGTGGTGGTGTATCCCGGCCACCGCCCCTCCATCGGGTTCGCGCACCTGGCGTACGTGGAGGCGGGGCAGGAGGTCGTGTATCCCTCACCCGGCTACCCGCTGTACGAGTCGTTCATCCCGTACTTCGGTTCCACGCCGGTCCCCGCGGTCCTGCGCGAGGAAGACGGGTTCGGGCTCACGCGCGAGGTGCTGGAGCCGCTGCTGGGCGACCGCACCGCGCTGATCTTTCTGAACTTTCCGTCCAACCCCACGGGGGGCGTGGCCACCCGCGCGCAGCTGCGGGAGGTGGCCGAGCTCATCCTGGAGCGCACCGGCCCCCACACGCGCGTCTACTCCGACGAGTCGTACGAGGCGATCACCTTCGACGGGCACGAGCACGTGTCCATCGCCTCCATCCCCGGGATGGAGAGCCGGACGATCATCGCCTCGGGGTGCAGCAAGACGTTCTCGTGGACGGGCGGCCGGGTGGGATGGGCCGTGTACCCCACCGCGCGCGAGGCCCAGATGCACCGGCGGCTGGCCATCAACCACTTTGCCTCCATCTCGCCGTACAACCAGTGGGCCGCCGTAGAGGCGCTCACCTCGCCGCTGAGCGCCCCCGCCGTCGCGGAGATGGTGCGGGGGTTCAAGCGCCGGCGCGACCTGGTGGTCGCCGGGCTCAACGCCATCGACGAGATCCGCTGCCACACGCCGCGGGGCGGGTTCTACGTGTTTCCCAACGTGGGCGAGGCGCTGGACACGCTGGGCGCCGTGGAAGCCCACGCGCGCCTTCCCGAAGAGGTGCGGCGCGACTCCAGCCCCGCGACGCTCTTTCAGCTCTTTCTGCTGCACGAGTACCGGGTGGCCACCATGGACCGGCGCTCGTTCAGCGTGCTGGGCAGCGAGGGCCAGCACCACCTGCGGATCTCTACCGCCACCTCGGACGAGGACCTGGCCGAGTCGGTGCGCCGCATTGGCGCGGCGGCGGCCGACACGGCGGGGTTCCAGCGGTTCGTGGGGTCCGGCGCGAAGCTCACGCTCTGACCCTTCGCGGCGACGTCCGCGGCTCGCCGCCGTTTCGCCCGCGGAGCACGTGAACGCTCGCGCGGATCTTACGAGAAAAAACCTGTCAGCCATCCAAGGAGAAGCTCATGGCCCGGCCCGCGAAATACGTGAAAGACGTGGTACCGGCGATGTCGATGCGGTTCAACGGCTACGCCAACGAGATGAAGGCACGCGGTGAGGACGTGACCATCCTCTCCTTTGGCGAGGCGTTCTTCGACATTCCGCTGTACCGATTCGACACCCTGCCGTTTCCCGAGCTGTACCACTACTCCGATTCGCGGGGTCTGGTGGGGCTGCGCCAGAAGCTGGCGGCCTACTACCACGGCCAGTACGGCGTGCCGGTGAACGCCGCCAACGAGATCATCGTCACGGCCGGATCCAAGATCGGCCTGCACATGAGCTTCATGGCGCTGCTGGAGCCCGGCGACGAGGTGGTGGTGCCGGAGCCGGCGTGGGTGAGCTACAGCGAGCAGGTCCGGCTGTGCCACGGCAACCCCGTCATGGTGCCGTTTGACGTGCCGGTGGAGGAGCTGGGCGAGTGGGTCACCCCGCGCACCCGGGCCATCGTGGTCTGCTCGCCGCAGAACCCCACCGGCCGGGTGTACACGCGCGACGAGCTGCGCGCCCTGCACGCGATGGCACAGCAGCACGACGTGTACCTGATCGCCGACGAGGCGTACAGCGAGTTCCTGGCGGAGGGCGAGTACGTGTCGGTGGGCGTGGACGACCCCGACAAGGAGCACACGATCCTCTGCAACACCATGTCGAAGAACTACGGCATGTCGGGCTGGCGCATCGGCTACCTCATCTCCAACCCCCGGATGATGGAGCAGCTGCTCAAGATCAGCCAGCACCTGATGACGTGCCCGCCCACCATCCTGGAGCAGTACCTGGAGCGCCACTTTGACGAGATCCTGGAGATCACCAAGCCGCAGATCCTGGACATCGTGAAGAAGCGCACCGCGCTCGCCGACTACGCGCGCGAGCTGGGGCTTCGCTACATGGAGGGCACGGCCACCTTCTACCTGTTCGTGAGCATCGAGGACTCCGCCCTTTCGTCCGAGGAGTTCTGCCAGCGGCTGCTCTCGGAGCAGAAGGTGTGCATTGTCCCGGGGCTTGGGTACGGCGCGTCGTGCGACGGATTTGTGCGGGTGGCCGTGGGCACCGAGAGCATGGAGCGCACCCGGGCCGCGTTCCGCGCCATCAAGGACCTGATCGACGCCACGCCCCGCGCCTACGCCGACCTGGCCGAGCGGGAGTCGGGCCGCGAGCTGGCGTTCGCCGCGGGCGACTGACCCGCCGGCGCGTCCAGCCCGACGCCGCACGTGGAACGCCCCCGCCGCACGCGCGCGCGCGGCGGGTGGCGAGGCTTCCCCGCCCGTGGGGCGGAGGGCGTTGCGTGCGCACACACACGTGAAATCATGAACGGCGGTGCCGTCCCCATCCCAACCGAACGAGAAGCCCGATGTCCAACGCCCAGACGCACGAAGCAACGTACCGCGTGGTGGTGAACCACGAGGAGCAGTACTCCATCTACGCCGCCGACCGTGAGCTGCCGGCCGGGTGGCGCGACGCCGGGGTGACCGGCACCCGCGAGGCGTGCCTGGCCCACGTGGAGACGGTGTGGACCGACATGCGTCCCGCCAGCCTGCGCGCCCGGATGGAGCAGGCGGCGCGGTAGCCCGGCGGCGCAGCGCTCCGGCGCCCGCTTCCGTGCGGGGGCCGGCGGCACGCCTGGCTGAATGGACGTGTGCGTCCGATCCCCAGGGATCCGCGCGGGGTGCCGCGGCAGGGCCCGGCACCTCCACGGCACGCCCGGAGCACCCGAAAAGGAGGTCGCGAGCGGACCGGACCGGACACGTGCCAAGGTCCCCGGACGCGCTCCCGCGACAAGCTGTATCCAACCCAACTTACCAGAACAGAGGACACTTGAGCACGCAGAACGTCGATCCCACCGGTCCGGATCTGTCTCCAGCCAAGCGCGTGCTGCTGGAGGCGCGCCTGAAGGGTCTGAACCGCCCGCAGCCGATCGAGCGCGTTGCCCGGAAGGAAGCGCCCGTATCGTTTGGCCAGGAGCGGCTCTGGTTCATGGAGCGGGTGCAGCAGGGTGGCGCCGTGTACAACATTCCCACCGTGCACCGGCTGGGCGTCGTTGACGCGGCGGTGCTGGAGCGCGCCCTGGGCGAGGTGGTGCGCCGCCACGAGGTGCTGCGCACCACGTTCAACGAAGAAAACGGCACGCCCGTGCAGCGCATCGCCGACTACGCCGGCTTTTCGCTGCAGGTAGAGGACCTGTCCGGGCTGGACGCGGTGGCGCGCGAGGCGCTGGTGGCCCGGCGCGCCTCGGAAGACGCGGCGCAGCCGTTCGACCTGGTGGAGGGTCCCCTCTTTCGCGCGAAGCTGCTGCGGCTGGGAAGCGACGCGCACGCGCTGCTGCTGTGCATGCACCACATCGTGAGCGACGGGTGGAGCCTGAAGGTGCTGCTCGGCGAGATCTCGGCCCTGTACCAGGCGTTCCTGGAGGGCGGGGAGTCGCCGCTGGCGGAGCCTTCGGTTCAATACGCGGACGTGGCGGTGTGGCAGCGCGAGCAGTGGCAGGGCGGCGAAGCGGCCCGCAAGCTGGCGTACTGGACGAACCGGCTGGCGGACGCGCCGGCGGTGATGGAGCTGGCGACCGACCGCCCGCGTCCGGCGGTGCCTTCGTTCCGTGGCGGCGTGGTGCCGGTGCGCGTCCGCGCCGAGCTGCTGGAGCGGCTGCGCGAGATGGCGCGGGACGAGGGCGTGACCCTGTACATGCTGGTGCTGGCGGCCTTTCAGGTGCTGCTCGCGCGCCACAGCGGCGGCGGCGACGTCGTCGTGGGCACGCCCGTCGCCGGGCGCACCCGCGCGGAGATGGAAGGGCTGATCGGCCTGTTCGTCAACATGCTGGTGCTGCGCACCGACGCCTCGGGCGATCCCACGTTCCGCACCCTGCTGGGGCGGGTGCGCGAGGTGGCGCTGGGCGCCTACGAGCACCAGGACATGCCGTTCGAGCAACTGGTCGCTGAGCTTCAGCCCGAGCGCTCGCTGAGCCACCCCCCGCTGTTCCAGGTCGTGTTCAAGCTCGACACCGCCGACCGCCCCGAGGCCGGTGGTGAACGGCCGGAGGCGCGCGGGGACGATCGCGCGATGGGCTTCACCAAGTTCGACCTCAGCCTTTCGCTCACCGACCGCGGCGGCTGGCTTGACGGGGGGCTGACGTACAGCTCGGACCTGTACGACCGGGCCACGGCGGAGCGGATGGTCGGGCACCTGGAGCGCGTGCTGGAGCAGGTGGCCGCCAGCCCCGACCTGCGCCTGTCGGCGCTGGAGCTGATGGGCGCCGAGGAGCGCGCGTGCGTGGTGGGGGAGTGGAACCGGGCGGTCACCGTTCCCGTGGCGGGCTCGCTGCACCAGCGCTTCGAGGCGCAGGCGGCGCGCACGCCCGGCGCCGTGGCCGTGGTGTGCGGCGACCAGGCGCTCACGTACGGCGAGCTGAACGCGCGGGCGAACCGGCTGGCCCGGCGCCTTCGTGCCCTGGGCGTGGGTCCCGAGTCGCGGGTGGGCCTGTGCTCCGAGCGGTCGCCGGAGCTGATCACGGGGATCCTGGCCATCCTCAAGGCCGGCGGCGCGTACGTCCCGCTGGATCCGGCGTATCCGCCCGATCGCCTGGCGTTCATGGCGGCGGACTCCGGCGTCCGGGTGATGCTGGTGCAGCGGGCGCTGCGCGACGCGGTGCAGGCGGACGGGATCGAGCTGGTTTCGCTCAACGACGTGCCCGCCGACGAGATCGCGGACGATCTGGGCACGGCCGTGCACCCCGGCCAGCTGGCGTACGTCATCTACACGTCCGGATCCACCGGCCGGCCCAAGGGCGTGGGCGTGACGCACGACAACGTGCTGCGCCTGTTCGAAGGCACGGCCGAGTCGTTCGGCTTTGGCGAGACGGACGTGTGGACGCTCTTCCACTCCTACGCCTTTGACTTTTCCGTCTGGGAGATCTGGGGCGCGCTGCTGTACGGCGGGCGCCTGGTGGTGGTGCCGTTCCCCGTGTCGCGCGACCCCGCGGCCTTCCATGCGCTGCTGCGCCGCGAGGGGGTGACGGTGCTGAACCAGACGCCCTCGGCCTTTCGCGCGCTTTCGACCGTGGACGAGGCGGCCGGCGAGCCGCTGGACGCGCTGCGCGTGGTGGTCTTTGGCGGCGAGGCGCTGCAGTTCGGTTCGCTGCGCGGGTGGCTGGACCGCTACGGCCCCCAGCGTCCGCGGCTGGTGAACATGTACGGCATCACCGAAACCACGGTGCACGTGACCTGGCACACGGTGACGGGCGCCGAGCTGCGGCGGGAGCACGCGGGAAGCCGCGTGGGCGTGGCCATCCCCGACCTGCGCGCGTACGTGGTGGACCCCACGGGCAGGCCCGCGCCCATCGGCATTCCCGGAGAGCTGTACGTGGGCGGCGCCGGCCTGGCCCGCGGCTACCTGGGCCGCGCGGCGCTCACGGCGCAGCGCTTTGTTCCGGATGCGTTCTCCGGCGAGGCGGGCGCCCGGCTGTACCGCTCGGGCGACCGGGCCCGCTGGCTTGCGGACGGGACGCTGGAGTACCTGGGCCGCATCGACCAGCAGGTCAAGGTGCGCGGCTTCCGGATCGAGCTGGGCGAGATCGAGTCGGTGCTGCTGGCCCAGCCGGGCGTGACGGCGGCGGCGGTGATCGTACGCGGCGAGGGCGAGTCGGCGGCGCTGGTGGGCTACGTGGTGGCCACGGCCGACGCCGCCACGCCGTCGGGGCTGCGCGACGCGCTGCGGCAGCACCTGCCCGAGCACATGGTGCCCGTGGCGGTGGTCCCCATCGACCGTATTCCCCTGACGACCAACGGCAAGCTGGACCGCCGCGCGCTCCCCGCGCCGCAGTTTACCCTTGCCGAGCCGGAGGACAGCGAGCCGTGCAACTACGTGGAGGTGCAGCTGATCCAGATCTGGGAGGAGCACCTGGAGATCCAGGGGATCGGGCCCACGCAGAACTTCTTTGACCTGGGCGGCAACTCGCTGCTGGCCCTGCGCCTGTTCGCGGACGTCAACAAGCGGTTCGAGTGCGACCTGCCCCTGTCCATCCTGTTCACGGGTGCCACCGTGCGGGAGATGGCCAACGCCATCGAGGAGCAGCGCAACTCGGCGTCCGGCGGCCCCGCGTCGCTCGTGCCGCTGCAGCCGCTGGGTGACGTGGCGCCGATCTTCTTTGTCCACTCGGCGGACCGCAACGTCATGGGCTACGTGAACATCGTGCGCCACCTGGGCAGCGCGCAGCCGGCGTACGGGCTGCGCGACGTGGGCGATACCGCCCGCCCGCTGGCGCAGATCGCGTCCGAGCACATCGAGACGATCCGGACCGTGCAGCCCGAGGGTCCGTATTACCTGGTGGGCTGGTGCTTTGGCGGGCACGTGGCGTCGGAGATGGCGCTGCAGCTGGAAGCGGCCGGGGAAACGGTGGCGTTCCTGGGGCTGATGGACGCGATGTCGGTGGATATCGCGCAGCTGCGCCCGTCGCCTCCGGACGCGGAGCTCGTCCATTCGCTTTCGCTGAACGTCGCCTGGCGCATGGAGCGCCCGTTCACGGCCACACTCGAGATGTTCGAGGGGCTGAGCCTGGACCAGGCGCTGGACCGCGCGGTGGAGGAGCTTCACGCCCAGAACGCCGCCCCGGCCAGCTTTACGGTGGACCTGTTCCGCGAGCTGTACCAGATCATCCGCGACCGGGCGCAGTCGCTCAAGGGGAACGTCCCCCGCAAGCTCGCATGCACCATCACGCTCTTCCGCGCGACCTTCGACCGCGAGCGCTGGGACGCGTACTTCGCCCCCTTCACGCCCGAGGAGCGGTCGACGATGGGGTGGTGCCGGCACGCGTCCACCCCCGTGCAGGTGTTTCCCGTGCCCGGGAACCACGCCAGCCTGGGCTCGGAGCCGCACGTCCGCGTGCTCGCGCAGCACATGGCCGAAGCGGTGGCCGAAGTGCGGGCGCGCCTGGAGGTGCCCGCCGGGGTCTGACGGACGGGATGGCGCGGCCCGGTCGCGGGGCCGTGGACGGTGCCGCGGCGGGGGAAGTTTACCCGCCGCAGTACGCGGCTCAGGGTTTTCGGCAGAGCCCCACGCCGCACGGCGGCAGGCGTGCCGCCCATGAATCCGGGGGAGGGCTGGTCCGGGTGGATCAGCCCTCGCGCGGCGCCGCGACACGGGCCGTGTGATTGTTTCATTCATGTCGATCAGGAGTAGTGCACGCCCGTGAGCGGGCCCGTTCCGGGATCGCGGCGGCGGCGGATGTCGCTCCCGACCGGGTTCGTAGCCAGCCGCGGTGAACCACGACGCCGCTCATCGCCGTGCCGTGAAGGTGTGGAGGTGTGGAGGTGTGGAGGTGTGAAGGTGTGGAGGTGTGGAGGAACAGGGGTCGAAGGGCCGCTGAACGCCGGGGCACTGGCACCTCGGCAGCCCCGCGCGGCAGCTCGCGTGCACCATCTCCCCCAAGATCATCGGTGCTCCGGCCCGTGCGCGTCCGTGAGGCGCGGCGCGGGCCGGCTGTTCCCGAACCACGATCGCGTGGCATTCGGCCGGCGTGCGGCCGTTTCCCCGATCCCGTGGTCCGGGGCCCCGTGTTGTCCGGAACGGTTTGCCCGGGGCTGCGCGGGAACCACCGCTGGGCGAGGGGCGCCGGGACGAACTTTGTTTGATTTGCTGGATGGAAAGCCCGCCGCGTGCACTGCTGGTCTTGTACCGAATCCGCAAAAAGATTGGGCACGCAGAGGAAGCGGAGGAAGCAGAGAACTGCAGGTAGAAACCTCTGCTTCCTCTGCTCCCGCTGCGTGACAACCTGCAGTTGGGGAATACGGAGTGGATTTGCGGACCAGGTACTACGCTTCGCGTGACGGCGCGTGACGGCGCGTGACGGCGCGTGGCGCTGCGTCGGCTGGGGCGTGGGGCGCGGATTCGCCCCGGGCGGAGCGGGAAGGACGGGCAGCACCGGGATGGCGCGTTTCGGCGCGGGCCTGAGCAGGCCCGCGCAATCCAACGAAGGTGAGGAAAACCGTATGGTCAGCTCCAACGATCGCGGCGCAGCCGCGGCAGACCCGGCCACCGTCTCGACGGCCCGTATCTACCTTCCCGGCGGGATCGTGACCCCGGCGGACGGCGGCCAACCGTCCGCGGCGGTGGACGCCGCGCCGGAGGACCAGGACGCGGGCTCGGCGAGCCTGGGCGAGCTGATCGGCCGCGAGCGCCGGCGCCACGCCGAAACGCGCGCGGCCGCGGAGCCCCTGGCCGACGCCGCCGGCGCGCGGGTTTGCTGCGTGCTGTGCTTTAACCGCGACGCGGAGCGGACGGTGGAGGACGCCGGATGATCATGCCCGTTGACGCGGTGTTCTCCGGCCCGCCGGCCGCGCCGGAGCCGTTGCCGTTGAGCGAGGCCGACCGCCGCCTGGTGATGGTGGAGTTCAACCGCACGGACGCCCCGTTCCGCGCGGGCGTGTGCATGCACCAGCTGTTCGAGGAGCAGGTGGCGCGCACGCCCGACGCCCCCGCCGCCACCTGCGAGGACCGCACGCTCACCTACGCCGGGCTCAACGCGGCGGCCAACCGACTGGCGCACCACCTGCGCGCCGTGGGCGTGGGCCCCGAGGTGCGCGTGGGGATCTGCCAGACGCGCGGGCTGGAGCTGCTGGTCTCGCTGCTGGCCGTGCTCAAGGCCGGCGGCGCCTACGTGCCGCTGGACCCCGCCTATCCCGCCGACCGCCTGGCGTTCACCCTGCGCGACGCGCGGGTGGCGGTGCTGCTGACCGACACCGCGCTGCGCGGCCTGGTGCCCGTTCCCGACGGCGTGCAGGTGGTATGCGTGGACGAGGCCGCGGACCGGATCGCGCGCGAGCGGGCGGACGATCCGCGCAGCGGCGTGTCGGCCCGCAACCTGGGCTACCTGATCTACACCTCGGGATCGACCGGCGTCCCCAAGGGCGTCGCCATCGAGCACGAGAGCGCCGTCGTCCTGCTGTGCTGGGCGGCCGATTTGCACACGGCCGAGGAGCTGGGGGGGATGCTGGCCTCCACCTCCATCTGCTTCGACCTGTCCATCTACGAGATCTTTCTCCCCCTCTCCCGGGGCGGACGGATGATCATCGTCGACAACGCGCTGGCCCTGCCCGCGTCCAGGGCGGCGGACCAGGTGCGGCTGATCAACTCCGTCCCTTCCGCGGCCTGGGCGCTGGTCAAGACCGGCGGCATCCCCGCAGGGGTGACGACGGTGAACCTGGCCGGCGAGCCGCTGCGCACCGAGCTGGTGGACGCGCTCTACGCCGGGGGCGTCGGGCGCGTGTACGACCTGTACGGCCCTTCCGAAGACACCACCTACAGCACGTACACCCTGCGCCGCGCCGGCGCGCCCCCCACCATCGGCCGGCCGATCAGCAACACGCGGGCGTACGTGCTGGACGAGCGCATGCGGCCCGTCGGCGTAGGCGTGATCGGCGAGCTGTACCTGGCCGGGCTGGGCCTGGCCCGCGGCTACCTGGGGCGCCCGGGGCTCACGGCCGACCGCTTTATCCCCGATCCCTTTGGCGCGGTGGCGGGCGGGCGGATGTACCGCACCGGCGACCGCGTGCGGTGGAATGCCGAGGGAAACCTGGAGTACCTGGGTCGCTTCGACCACCAGGTAAAGATCCGGGGCTTTCGCGTGGAGCTGGGCGAGATCGAGAGCGCGCTGCGCGGCTATCCCGGCGTACGCGACTGCGTGGTGGTGGCGCGCGAGGACGTGCCGGGCGAAAAGCGCCTGGCCGCGTACCTTGTGGGCGGCGACGGCGACGCGGAGGCGCTGCGCGCGCACCTGCGCCGCACGCTGCCGGAGCACTTTGTTCCCGCGGCGTTCGTCACGCTGGACGAGATGCCGCTGACGCCCAACGGCAAGCTGGACCGCAAGGCCCTGCCCGCGCCCGACCTGAGCGCGGCGCGGGAGGCGTACGAGGCCCCGCGCACCCCCGCGGAAGAGGTGCTGGCGGGGATCTGGGCGCAGGCGCTGGGGCTGGAGCGCGTCGGCATTACCGACAACGTGTTCGCCCTGGGCGCGGAGTCGCTGGTGGCCACGCGCGCCGCGTCCGCCATTCGCCAGGCGTTCGGTGTGGAACTGTCGGTGCGCACGATGTTCGAGGCGCGCACGGTGGCGGAGCAGGCGGAGCGGGTAGAGGCCGCCCGCCATGCGGGGCGCCCCGCGCTGCCCCCGATCGTTCCCCTGCCGCGCACGGGCGAAGCGCCGCTCTCCTTTGGTCAGGAGCGGCTGTGGTACCTGGACCGGGTGGAGCCCGGCAAGGCCGCCTACAACGTGGCCGCCGTCGCCCGGCTGTCCGGCCCGCTGGACGTTCCCGCGCTGGAGCGCGCGCTGGGCGAGATCCAGCGCCGCCACCAGGCGCTGCGCACCACGTTCCGCGAGCGCGACGGCGGGGCGGTGCAGGCGATCGCGCCGTTCACCGGCCTTGCCCTGCCGTTGGAGGACCTGTCCTCGCTGGCGATGGACGCCGCCGAGGCCGAGGCCGCGCGCCGCGTGGAGGCCGAGGCGGCGCTGCCGTTCGACCTGGCCGCCGGGCCGCTCTTCCGTCCGCGGCTGCTGCGGCTGGCGGACGGCGAGCACGTGCTGATGATGAGCATGCACCACGCCCTGAGCGACGGGTGGAGCATGGACGTGCTGTACCGCGAGCTGGGGGAGATCTACACGGCCTTCGTGGAGGGGCGCGAGTCGCCGCTGGCGGAGCCCGCGCTGCAGTACGCCGATTACGCGGCCTGGCAGCAGGCGCACCTGCGCGGCCCCTGGCTGCGGGAGGGTGTGGCGTGGTGGAAGGAGCGGCTGGCCGGCGCGCCCGCGCTGCTGGAGCTGCCCACCGATTGTTCGCGCCCCGCCGTGCAGACGTACGCGGGCGCCCGCGAGACGATCGCCTTTCCGCTGGAGCTGGCGGAGCGGCTGGAGACGCTGGCGCGCCGCGAGGGCGGGTCGCTGTACATGGTGCTGCTGGCCGCCTTTCAGGCCCTGCTGGGCCGCTACGCCGGCACGGACGACGTGGTGGTCGCCAGCCCCATCGCGGGGCGCACGCGCGGCGAGGTGCAGGACGTCATCGGCTTCTTTACCAACACGCTGGTCCTGCGCACCGACCTGTCCGGCGACCCCCGCTTTGGCGAGCTGCTGCGGCGGGTGCGCGAGGTCACGCTCGACGCGTACGAGCACCAGGACGTGCCGCTGGAGCAGGTGGTGCGCGCGGTGCACCCCGGCCGCTCGCTGGCCCACGCCCCCGTGTTCCAGGTGATGTTCGTGCTGCAGACGGGCGGGGCGGGGCCGCGGCTCCCCGGCGTCGCAGCGCGCATCAGCGAGACCCATCCGGGCACCTCCAAGCTGGACCTGACGCTCTCCATCACCCGCGAGGCGGACGGGCTGAGCGGCTACCTGGAGTACGGCACCGACCTGTTTCACGCGGCCACCGCGCGGCGGATGGTGGGCCACCTGCGCACCCTGCTGGAGCAGGTGTCGACGGATCCCGGCCTCACCCTGTCCCGCGTGCGGCTGCTGGACGACGACGAGCGCGCGCGGGTCGTGGGCGAGTGGAACCGCACGGAGGCGGCGTATCCGGCGGAATCGGCCCTCCACCGATGGTTCGAGGCGCAGGCGGAGCGCACGCCCGACGCGGCGGCGGTGGTTTACGGGGCCGGGACGGTGACGTACGCGCAGCTGGACGCGCGGGCCAACCGCCTGGCGAACCACCTGGTGCGGATGGGGATCGCCCCCGAAGTGCGGGTGGCGATCTGCCTGCACCCCGGCGCGGAGATGATCGTCTCCGTTCTGGCCGTGCTCAAGGCGGGCGGCGCGTACGTGCCGCTGGACCCCGGCTCGCCGGTGGAGCGGCTGCGGATGATGCTGCGGGATTCCGGCGTGGCGGCGGTGCTTACGCAGGACGCGCTGCGCGGCACGCTCCCCGTGCCCGGGGGCGTGCGCGTGGTGGCCGTGGACGGCGAGGCGGCGGAGATCGCCGTGGAATCCGCGGCGCGTGTGGACGGCGGCGCGGGGCCGCGCTCGCTGGCGTACGTCATCTACACCTCCGGCAGCACCGGCGTCCCCAAGGGCGTGGGCGTGGAGCACCGCTCCGCCTGCAACCTGGTCCCCGAGCTGGTGCGCATCCTGTCGCTGGAACCGGGCTCGCGCTCGCTGCTGCTGGCGCCGCTGCACTTTGACGCGTCGGTGGCGGAGATCTTTGCCGCGCTGGCCGCCGGTGCCGCGCTCTACCTGCCCGACCCCGCCGAGGCGGTGCCGGGGCCGGAGATGCTGGAACTGCTGCGCCGCGAGTGCATCACCCACACCAAGTTCACCCCCTCCGCCCTCGCCGCGCTGCCGGCGGCCGAGCTTCCCGCGCTGGCCACGCTGGTCGTGGGCGGCGAGGCGTGCACGGCCGACCTGGTGTCGCGCTGGGGCGGGGACCGGCGCTTCGTGAACGTCTACGGGCCCACGGAAGCCACGGTGCGCGTGAGCGCCGCCGTGTGTGCGCCGGGGCAGGGCAAGCCGGCGATCGGCCGGCCGATGGCGAACACGCGGCTGTACGTGCTGGACGCCGCGGGCACGCCGTCGCCGGTGGGTGTGCCGGGCGAGCTGTACGTGGGCGGCGTGCAGCTGGCGCGCGGCTACCTGGGCCGCCCGTCGCTCACGGCCCGGTGCTTTGTCCCCGACGCGCTGGGCGGCGAGCCCGGCGCGCGGCTGTACCGCACGGGCGACCGCGTCCGCTGGCTGGCGGACGGCACGCTGGAGTACCTGGGCCGCCTGGACGCGCAGGTCAAGATCCGCGGCTACCGCATCGAGCTGGGCGAGATCGACGCCACCCTGCGCCGCCACCCCGCCGTGCGCGACTGCGCCGTGGTGGCGCGCGAGGACGTGCCCGGCGACCGCCGCCTGGTGGCCTACGTGGCGGCCGACGCCGGCGCGGAGGCGCTGCGCGCGCACCTGCGGCTGAGCCTCCCCGAGTACATGGTGCCGGCGGCGTTCGTCGCCCTCGACACGCTGCCGCTGAACGCCAACGGCAAGCTGGACCGCAAGGCGCTCCCCGCGCCCGAGTACGCCGCCGCGGAGGCGTGCTACGTCGCGCCCCGCACCGTGACCGAAGAGGTGCTGGCGGGGATCTGGGCCGAGATGCTGCGCCTGGAGCGTGTGGGCGTTCACGACGACTTCTTTGCCCTGGGCGGGCATTCGCTGCTGGCGACGCGCCTGGCGTGGCGCATGGGTGACGTGTTCGGCACCGGGGTGTCGGTGCGCGCGGTGCTGGAGGCGCCCACCATTGCCCGGCTGGCGGAGCGGGTGGAGCGGTCGCGCGGGACGGACGCGCCGCGGATGGCGCCGGTGGTCCGGGTGCAGCGCAAGGACGCCATGCCGCTGTCCTTTGCGCAGGAGCGGCTGTGGTTTCTGGACCAGATGCAGCCCGGCAGCGCCTTCTACAACGTCGCCGAGGCGCTGCGGCTTTCCGGCGCGCTGAACGTGCCGGCGCTGGAGCGCGCCCTGGGCGAGATCGTGCGCCGCCACGAGGTGCTGCGCACCACCCTGCGCCAGCGCGACGGCCGCGCCGTGCAGGTGATCGCGCCCTTTGGCCTGGCCCTTCCCCTGGGCTTTGCGCTGCCGGTGGAGGACCTGTCCGCGCTGGGCGCGGCGGAGCGCGAGGGGGAGGCGTCGCGCCGCGTGGCGGACGAGGCGGCGCGCCCGTTCGACCTGGCGGCGGGCCCGCTCTTTCGCGCGCGGCTGCTGCGGCTGGCGGCGGACGCGCACGTGCTGCTGCTGACCCTGCACCACGCCGCGACCGACGGGTGGAGCATGGGCGTGCTGTACCGCGAGCTGTCGGCGCTGTACGAGGCGTACGCGGACCATCGCGCGTCGCCGCTGGCGGAGCCGGCGGTGCAGTACGCGGACTACGCCGTGTGGCAGCGCGAGCAGCTGCGGGGCGAGGTGCTGGAGCGGCAGATCGGCTACTGGAAGGGCCGGCTTTCCGGCGCGCCCGCGCTGCTGGAGCTGCCCACCGACCATCCGCGCCCGGCGGTGCAGTCCAGCCGCGGCGCCGAAGAGCCCGTGGCGCTGCCGACGGAGCTGCTGGCGCCGCTGCAGGCCCTTGCCCGCGCGGAGGGCGCCACGCTGTACATGGTGGTGCTGGCCGCCTTTCAGACGCTGCTGGCCCGCTACTCCGGCGGCGACGACGTGGTGGTGGGCAGCCCCATCGCCGGGCGCACGCGCCCCGAGGTAGAGGGGCTGATCGGCTTTTTCGTCAACACGCTGGTGATGCGGACGGACCTGTCCGGCGATCCGGGGTTCCGCGAGGTGCTGCGCCGGGTGCGCGCCGCCACGCTGGGCGCGTACGAGCACCAGGACGTGCCGTTCGAGCGGCTGGTGGAGGAACTGCAGCCGGAGCGCAGCCTGAGCCACGCCCCTCTATTCCAGGTGCTGTTCACCCTGGTCCCCGCCGCCCCGGCGCCGCGCCTGGGCCCGGTGCGGGTGCAGCACGCCCACGCAGGCGGCACCACCGCCAAGTTCGACCTGGCGCTGGCGCTGGCGGGTGACGCGAGCGGGGTGACGGGGTCGCTGGAGTACAGCACGGACCTGTTCGAGCGCGGCACCGTGCAGCGGATGATTCGGCACTTTGTGCGGGTGCTGGAGCAGGTGTCTGTGGACGCGGATCTCGCCGTCAGCCGGCTGGAGCTGCTGGGGGACGAGGAGCGGCGGACGGTGGTGGAGGCGTGGAACCGCACGGAAGCGGCGTACCCCGCGGACGCGTGCGTCCACACGCTGGTCGAAGCGCGGGCGGCGCGGACGCCGGACGCCGTAGCCGTGGTGTCGGGCGGGGTGCCGCTCACCTACGCGGAGCTGAACGGTCGGGCGAACCGCCTGGCGCGGCACCTGGTCCGGCTGGGCGTGGGCCCGGAGGTGCGGGTGGGCGTCTG
>NZ_JBMDXM010000026.1:0-81679 GCF_048594345.1 Longimicrobium sp. | reverse complement strand
TGTCACACTAGTGTGGGCGCGCGCGCCCCCCCCACACAGGCGGCGCGGCCCGCGCCGGCGACGGTGACGCAGGATCGATCAGTCGGCGGCGAGCGCCTCGGCGTGATCGTCGTCCTCACCCTCTTCGTAGATCCTGCCTTTCGGCATGGGCTCGATCTTCTCGATCTCCGCCATGGCCGGCGCGTGCAGCGCGTGCCACATGTCCCACCGCAGTTGGTGATTCAGCCAGAACTCCGGTCCGGTGTTCAGCAGGCGTCCTAGCCTAAGCGCCGTATCCGGTGTAATGCCGCGCTTGCCGTTCACAAGTTCGTTTACACGCACATACGACACACCGATGCGCTTTGCCAGTTCCGTCTGCGACATGCCCAGCGGTTCAAGAAACAGGTTCAGCAGCATCTCACCCGCATGCGTTGGCCGCCGGTTGTCGGGGATCCTCACCGCAAGTCTGATATGGTCCATCTCGGGGGCTCCGTACAGAAGGTTTTACAGTGCAGATCAGTGGTAGTCGATGATTTCTACGCATTCAGGTCCGTCAGCCGTCCAGTAGAAGCAGACGCGGTACTGATCGTTGATGCGGACGCTGAAGTCCCCGGCGCGACTACCCTTGAGGCGCTTCAGGCGATTCCCGGGCGGACTCTTCAACGCATCCAGCGTCCCCGCATCGTCCAGCGCTTCCAGCATCTCAAGCGCCGCGGGCCAGAGGACGCTGGGGCACGCCTTTCTCGCCGCGCGCGTATCGTAGCCCAGGAAGATGTCGCGGGTGCCTTCATCCTTGAACGAAACGATCATTGTGCCGTCCGGATCGGGTGGCGGTGGGACTGCTCGTCACCACCCGCGCACCGAATCCATCAGCACCTCCACTATAACGGATACCGTTATACGTAGCAATAGATGGACGAAGTGCGCAGGCGGCGAGCACATCCTGTCGCCTGTCCACAGATTACGCAATGGGCGGCACTTACCCGTTCTCCCGGTGGCGTAAGGTGAACGTGGTAAACGGATCGGCACGCGTTCTGCCCCGTCCACATCTCATGAAGAATCCACGAATCTTTCTGCTGTCGCCCGCGTTTTGCGGGGGCAAGCGCGGCCAGATGGTCATGCGCGACGCCGCGTCGTTTCCGCTCGCGCGGCAGCTGCGCACGGCCGAGGGCGCGCCGCTGGGCGAGGTGTTCAGCTTTCTGAGCGGACTGTACTTTCGCGGAAAGATGGCGTACGTCAACGCTTTTTCGCGGCCGCCGGAGGGGCTGCCGGGGGCGCTGGTGATCACGCCCACGCGCGGGCTGGTGCCGCCGGAGTCGCACATCACCCTGGCACTGCTGCGCGAGTGGGCGGAGGAGGGGGACGTGGCGCTGACCAACCCGCGCTACCGCAAGCCGCTGGAGGAGCACGCCCGCGCGGTGGACGAGGTGGCGGGGCCCGAGACCTGCTACGTGCTGCTGGGCAGCATTGCATCCGACAAGTACGTGGACGTGCTGACGCGCATTTTGGGCGAGCGACTGCTCTTTCCGACGGACTTCGTGGGCCGCGGCGACATGAGCCGGGGAGGATTGATGCTGCGCGCCGCCAAGGACGGCCCCGAGCTGGAGTACGCCCCCGTGCTGGGCGCCGTCCGCAAGGGAAAGCGTCCGCCCAGGCTGGAACCCCGCCGCTGGAAGGACCGCACGTGACCCCACGCGCCGCGGCATCCGCCGCATCCCCGTCGTCCGCGCGAAAAAAGCCGGCGCCGCGCGGAAAGCCCGCGCCGCCCAACGTGGCCGACGCGGACGTATCGCCCGAGATCATCCCCGAAAAAGGAAAGCAGTGCGACGTGCGGGTGGGCGGCCGGGCGGTGCGGCTGACCAACCTGAACAAGCCGTTCTGGCCGGAGCTGGGGATCACCAAGGGCGACCTGCTGCGCTACTACGTGGCCGTCGCCCCGTACCTGCTGCCGCACCTGGTGGACCGGGCGATGGTGATGAAGCGGTACCCCAACGGCTGGAAGGGCCCGTTCTTCTTCATGAAGCGTACGCCGGAGAACGCGCCGGCGTGGCTGAAGACCTGCTCCATCGAGCACGCCAGCAAGAGCGTGATCGATTTTCCGATGGTGCAGAACCTGGCGTCGCTGCTGTGGGTGGTAAACCTGGGGTGCATCGACCTGAACCCCTGGTACGCCCGCTGCGACGACACCAACCGGCCGGACTTTCTGCACTTTGACCTCGACCCGGTTCCAGGGGCTGATTTTGCGCGGGTGCGGGATACGGCGCTGATGGTGCGCGATAACCTGCAGCGGCTGGGGATGAAGTCGTACGCCAAGACCACGGGCTCGTCCGGCATCCACGTCTACGTCCCCATTGTCCGCGGGCCCACGCAAAAGCAGGTGTGGAGCTTCGCCAAGGAGTTCGCCCGGGCGATGGAGAAGATCGACCCCGCGCTGGTGACGGCGGAGTACCGCGTCGCCGAGCGGCCGCGCGGGCGGGTGCTGGTGGACTACAACCAGAACGCGTGGGGACGCACGCTGTCGTCCATCTACTCCGTCCGCGCCAAGCCCGGCGCCACGGTGTCGATGCCGGTGACGTGGGAAGAGGTGGAGGGCGGCGTGGAGCTGGAGGAGTTCACGCTGATGAACGCCCCCGCGCGCATCCGCCGCACCGGCGACCTGTGGAAACCGGTGCTGGCCAAACGCGGCCGCTTTGACCTGGCGGACCTGCTGTGAACCTTCCCATCCCCACCGACTACGCCGTCGCGGAGAGCGAGCAGGCGAACGAGCTTCCCGGCGGCGAGGGGTGGCAGTACGAGCCCAAGTGGGACGGATTCCGCTGCCTGGCCTTTCGCGACGGCGACGAGGTGGAGCTGCGCTCCAAGGCCGGCAAGCCGCTGGGCCGCTACTTTCCCGACGTGGTGGAGGCGCTGCGGGCGCTGAACGCAAAGCGGTTCGTCCTCGACGGCGAGATCGTGGTTCCCGTGGGCGACACGCTTTCGTTCGAGGAGCTGCAGCTGCGCCTGCACCCCGCCGCCAGCCGCGTGCAAAAGCTGGCCGCGGCACATCCGGCGCTTCTCGTCGCCTTTGACCTGCTGCTGGGGCCGCGCGGCGGAGCGCTGGCGGACTGCCCGCTGGCCGAGCGGCGAGCGAAGCTGGAGGCGTTCGCGGGGCAGTTCTTTGGCGAGCGCGTGCGGCTGTCGCCGGCGACCACGGACGCGAACAAGGCGACGGCGTGGCTGGAGCAGGGGGAGCGCGGGCTGGACGGCGTGATGGCCAAGCGGCTGGAGCTGCCCTACCAGTCAGGCGAGCGCGCGGGGATGGTGAAGGTAAAGAACGTGCGGACGGTGGACTGTGTGGTGGGTGGCTTCCGTTATGCGCAAAAGGAACCCATCGTGGGGTCGCTGCTGCTGGGGCTGTACGGCGATGACGGGCTGCTGCACCACGTGGGCTTCTGCTCCAGCATCAGCCGCGAGGAGCGGCGGGAGCTTACGCCCAGGCTGGAGGCGCTGCGCAAGGCGCCGGGCTTTACCGGCTCCGCGCCCGGGGGCCCCAGCCGCTGGAGCGCCATGAACCCGCGCAGCACGGAGTGGGAGCCGCTGGCGCCGGAGCTGGTGGTAGAGGTGGGGTACGACGCCTTTACCGGCGGGCGCTTTCGCCACGGCACGCGCTTTTACCGCTGGCGGCCGGACAAGGCGCCGGAGCAGTGCACCTTTGGCCAGCTGGGCCCCGCCGGCCGCTCGTCGTTGCGCATGCTGCAGGGGTGATTCGTCCCGCGATGGCGGTGGCGCCTGTCCGCATGGACGGACAAATGCCGCTGGCGCACCCGCCGCTCGAATCGGGCGGCGCGGATGGCAAAAACCCGCGCCCGTGCTGGCACCCGGCGGGGCTGGGTCCACTTGTGGCGCAGATGGTGCAGATCCACAGTACCGCGTGAATCTGATCCGCAGGTTTGCGTTGACGTTCCGGAGTTCCGACCGCATATTCGCGCCACACCGGACCTCCGGGCCGGAAGTGCGCGGGCCGCGCGCACGCCACCGTTCAGAAAGAGAACAAACATGAACAAGACTGCCGGGTTTCTTGCCGCCGTCGCGACGGTCGCTTTCGCGAGCACCGCGCAGGCGCAGATCTGCGCCGGTTTCCCCACCAGCGACCGCGGGCTGTACTTTGGCGGCCGTGCCGACTTTCCGGAAAACACGGATTCGTACGGCGTAGAGGCCAACTACAACTTCTCGGGCCCGCTGGGCGTGTACGGCGGCCTGAACGTTCTCTCGGCGGACGGCGACAACGACGACGAGGAGAGCGAGGACGAGATCTACGCCGGTCTGGCGTTCGAGGTTGCTTCGCTGGGGATGATGATCGGGCCGCGCGTGTCGGCGTGCCCGGTGGTGGAAGCGCGCGTCATCGACTTCGAGGGCCTGGGCACCTACACGCAGATCCCCATCGGGTTCGGCATCGGCGCCGGCCTGGGAATCCCCATGCTGCCGTCGGCTTCGGCGTACGTGCAGCCGCAGCTGGTCATCACCCGCGTGGACTTTGACGATGACCTGACCGAGGCGGAGACCGAGACGGAGACGGACTTCGGCCTCAAGGCGGGCGCCAACGTCGGCTTCGGGATCATCAACGTGGGCGGCGAGGTTCGCCACGTGTTCGTCGACGAGGCGGACCCGGTCTTTGGCATCCGCGTCGGCGTCCGGTTCTGATCGGCTGGAATAGGACCGATCGACGCTGATCGGATCGGGACGGAAGCGACCGCCGGGCACGCTGCGATGCGTGCCCGGCGGTTTTTCTTGCCCCATGAGACGGATTTCGCGATTGTCCTGTCCCGCGTGATTCGAACGTTTCCACGCCTGACGACGTCCTCCCCGGCACCCCATCCGGATCCGATCGCACGATGCGCCTCATCCACCGCGTTCTCCGCGTCCTGGGCCCGGTGATCGCCTGCGTGGCGGCGAATCCGCTCGCCGCGCAGGTCCTTCCCCTGTCGCTGGAGGCCAGGGGCGGCGCCGCGCTGCCGGCGGGCGAGTTTCACGACGTGGTGGGCGGCGGGCCGGCGATGGAGCTTGCGGCCACGTGGCACGCGCTGCCGCTGGTGGGCGTGTACGGCGCGTACCAGTGGAACCGGTTCAACTGGAGCGCCGTGGACGGTCATGCGACAGACGCGGGCTTCGCGCTGGGTGTGCGCCTGGCCATCCCCACGCCGCTGCTCCCCATCGACCCGTGGATCCGCGCGGGGATCGTGGCGCACACGCTGGATGGCGAGACGCTGGACGAGGAGGCGAAGCGCGGCTGGGAGGCGGGCGCCGGGCTGGCGTTTCCGGTGGCGCGCGGGCTCACGCTTACGCCCGGCGTGCTGTGGACGCGCTACCCGCACGGCGGCGCCGCCGCGGACGGCGAGCGGCTGCGCGTTCGCCACGTGCGCGCCGACGTGGGGCTGCGGCTGCGCTTCTGATCCGCGGCGGCATCGGTAGATCCAGGTCAACCCTTTGAGAGAGCAATGATTCGTACGATCGTGGCCGCCGCGCTCGCGGGCGCGGTGCTGCAGGCGGGCGCGCTGCGGGCGCAGGACTCCGACAACCACGGGCTGATGCTGGGCCTGCACGCGGTGCCCATGGGACTGGACGGCGTGGGCGAGGAAACGTTCTCGGAGCAGGGGATGGGGCTGGGATTCACCCTGGGCTGGGGCTTCAACGACCGCGTCGCCCTGTACGGCACGGTGGACGGCGGATCCATCCAGTACGATCCGGAGAACCCGGCCGCGGTGGGCGAGGACTACCAGGCGCTGACGGTGGACCTGGGCGCGCGCGTGAACCTGGGAAACGAGTTCATGCGGATGCGGCCGTTCATCAACGCCGCCATCTCGGGCGTGGTCACCAGCGAGAACAGCGAGGAGCTGGGCGGCGAGGCGGTCACGTCCGGCGGCGGGCTTACGGTGGGCGGCGGATTTCAGTACTTCTACCGCTACCGGTGGGCCCTGCTCGCGAGCGTGCAGGCCACCATGGGCGCGTTTACCGAAACGAACGTGGCCGACCAGGCCATCCTGTACACCCGCGGCATCCCCTACTCCCACTATCGCGTCCAGCTCGGCGCGATGTGGCATCCGTGGTAAAAAGAACCAGTGTCACGCGGAGACGCGCAGGGCGCGGAGACACGGAGAACTGCTCCGCGCCTCCGCGCCCTCCGCGTCTCCGCGTGAGATCCGCTGTTTCCGGGGTCGTTTGGACAGGCGGCAAAATGGATCGGAAGAAGCCCCCGACGGACCGAATGTCCGCCGGGGGTCTTCTGCTTCATCCGCGGTCCGTGGAGGCGGGCGGGCGGCCCATCAGGCGGCGCACCTTGCCCGGATCCTCCAGCAGCACCGCCTCCAGCAGCTCGCGGTCCTGCGCGCGCTCTCGCTCCAGCGCCTCCACCTTGTGCCGCAGCCCGGCAATCTGGTTGAACGCCGACGTCAGCGTGAGCACCGCGCCACCACCCAGCAGCGCCAGGAGAAGAAAGACGGCGAGCCCGATCACGGGGTGGGCCGCTGCCAGGTGTCCATCACGCTCCCGCCGATCACGCAGGTCTGCACGCCGCGGCACGCCTGCGCCAGCCCCGAGCTCATGGCCTTGGCGGCCTCAAGCTGCAGCAGCGCGGGGTTGGCGGCGTAGGAGCGGGCCTCCAGCTCCTTGGCGGCGGCGTCGGCCTCGGCCTTGAGCAGCTGCGCGCGGGCGTTCACGCTGTCGATGGTGAACTGCTTCTGCGCGCGGTCCAGCACCTGCGCCTGCCGCGCCGCCTCGATGCGCGCCTGCTCGATCTGCGGCGGAATGCGGATGTCGCGCACGAACACCTGGTGAATGGTGGCGCGGTTGCCCAGCTTCGCCTGGATCTGCCTGCGCACGTCATCCGAAAGCCGCGCGCGCTCCGCGGAGAAGATGCGGTTGACCGTCCACGCGTTCAGCGCGTTGCGGTACCCCTCGCGCACGGCGTTCAGCACCTCCGTCTCCGCCGCCTCGGGCGTGCGCTTGTCCAGGAACACCTGGTGGATGGAGCCCGGGTTGTAGCTCCACGTTACCGCCACGTCCCCTTCCACCGTCACCGGGTCGGCCGTGGTGGCCTGGATCTCTTCCTTGCCGTTCTCCGCGTCGGGAAAGTTGCGCTGCGTCATCTTGAAGCAGGTTGGCTCCGCCAGCGGGATGAAGTTGAGCCCCGTGGGCATCTTGCGCTTGATCACCGTTCCGTAGCGCGTGAGCACGCAGTGCTCGGTGCTGTCCACGCGAGCAAAGCTCCCGGAGAGCATCAGCATGGTGACCAGCAGGGCGGCCACCACGCCACCGGCGACGAGGGCCGGCTTTACGCTGCGCGTGCTGGTCGGTGTGGATCGGGATGCCATGTATACCTGTCTGCAGGGTTGTCCGCAGGTGCCGGGTGCGGTGTGCGCCCGGCGGCAAGTCGTTGCGGACGTGCGAGATTACGTTGCGCGGCGCGGGCGTGTTTCAACGGACGGGAACTTCGCCGGCGGGCGGGTGTGTCGGCGCGACGCTGGGGAGGCGGCGTCACACCCGTGCACCACCGGCGCCACGCTTCGGGGGGCCCGTGCCACGCGCCCGAGGCCCGGAAATCAGATGAATCCATCCTTTCGCGAATGCATAAACAACTGAATAGCAGAAAGATAGATCGGCCCGCATCAGTCTCGCGTGCTCCGGATCCCTCCATGTGGCCCGAATCCGGCCCTGTCCGTATGTCGCGGGGCAGGACACGAATCCCGAAAACCAGACAACATCTCCCAGGAGATTTTCCTTATGAGCACGACGGAACTGCTGTCGCTGGAAGACCAGGCCGAGGCCGTGTTCGGCGGCAACGCCGACTCGATGGAGACGCTCAACCAGCGCGCGGACGAGATGCTGCCGCCCGACGCCATTGTCTGGGAGTGCGACGCCACCACCTTCGCCTTTTCGTACGTCAGCCCGTCCGCGGAGCTGGCGCTGGGCTATCCCGCGCAGAACTGGATCACCGACACCGGCTTCTGGGCCAAGACGGTGGTGCACGAGGCGGACGCAAACGAGGCGGTGAGCTACTGCGCCGCGGAAACGGCGTGCGACCGCGACCACGCCTTTGAGTACCGCGCCCGCGCCGCCGATGGACGCGTGATCCGCCTGCGCGACGTGGTGCGCGTGGTGCCGCCGATGGACGGGCATCCCAAGCGCCTGCGCGGGGTGATGTTCGTCGTCGGCTGATCTGTCGGCCGGTGTACATGAAAAGAGCCCGCGGAGGAGTGATCCTCCGCGGGCTCTTTCGTACGCGGGCAGTGGTTTCAATCGAATCAAGAATGCACATCGTTTATTTTCCTGAGAGGGTGTTGCCAAACCTCCAATCAAGATCAGAAGCCGGTCATCCTGAGGGAGCGCACCACGTGTAACCAGAAGTCACACCATGACCTGCGCGCGACAGAAGAACCTTCGCTCCGATCGCAGAAAGGCATGCTCCACGCCGGAAATCCAGACTCCCGATTCTGCTGGCAAGGTCCTTCGGTCGGCGCCAAAGCTCTTCGTACCAGCAAGATACGATGCGGTGCCTCCCTCAGGATGACTGATCCCGGCGAAGGTTTAAGCAACCCTATGGGAGGGTATTCCCCAATCGTCCACAACGTCTACTTCATGAAGGAGGCGCCGCTCCACGGACTGCTTTCACGCAAAACATGGGCGCCGACCGAAGGATCTAATCTGCACGACTGAGAGACCTGAACGGCTCCCGAGGGCTGGGCCTCGCGCGACCCGACAGAGATCCTTCGGCCGCGCGCAAGCTTCTGTGGTTATGAAAGTTATGGGTGTGCGCTCCCTCAGGATGACAGTGGGGCTCCGATGGGATCAGGTGAGGTTTGGCAACACGGTCTGAGGGAGGCGCCGCGCTGAATCGTGCCCTTACGAAGGATCAAGAGCGCCGACCGAAGGATCTCGTCTGCCTGACTGAGGAACTTGAACAGATCCGAGGGCTGGGCCTCGCGCGACCCGACAGAGATCCTTCGGTCGCGCGCAAGCTTCTGTGGTTATGAAAGTTATGGGTGTGCGCTCCCTCAGGATGACAGTGTGCCTCCATCGGGAGGAAGCAGCAAACGAGTCAGTGCGTCGCCCACGAAGCTGTCGGGCGCGTTCAGATCTCACTCATTCCTGCGAGCCGCCTCGGCCGCGGGTGCCGTCCTTCGGAGAGCGCTTGACGATGCGGGCGGGGATCAGCGCGCCCTTGCCAAAGCGGCCGCGCAACCGGTCCGCCGCCTGCGCCAGCGTGCGGTCGCGCTCCGTCTCAGGCCCGCCGGGCGTATCGTCGAACAGCACCAGGTCCTCCTCCTCGTCCCCCACCAGCTTCGACACGCCAACCCCCAGCAGCCGCACCCCGCCGCCGCGCCTGGCCAGCAGCCCGCGCAGCAGCTCGCGGGCGATGGTGAAGATGGCGCGGTCGCTTTCGATGGGATCGGGCGCGGTGCGGGCGGCGGACTTGTCGGTAAAGTCGGAGTAGCGGACCCGCACCGTCACCGTGCGCGCGCGCAGCCCCTCCGCCCGCAGCGACGCGCCGGTATCGACCGCCAGCATCATCAGCCGCGTCTCCAGCTCCTCCGGATCGGCGACGTCCTGGGCAAAGGTGCGCTCGTGCGAGACGGACTTTTGAGGGCGGCGCGTGGTCACCCGCCCCGCGTCCTCGCCGCGCGCCAGGCGGTACAGCCACTCCGCGCGCGAGTCGCCCAGCCACGAGACCAGCGTGGGCAGGTCGATGGGGACCAGGTCGCGCACCATGATGGCGCCGCGCCGCCGCAGCGACTCCGCCAGCGCCGGCCCCACGCCGGGGATGTCGGACAGCTCGAAGCGCGACATGAACTCCGCCTCGCCGCCCGGCGGAACGATGTGCACGCCGAACGGCTTGTTGACGGATGCCGCCATCTTGGCGAGCGTTCGTCCCGTCGCGCCGCCGATGGAGATGCTGATGCCGGTGCGGTCCATCACCGCCTGCTGGATGCGGCGGGCCGTGGCTTCCAGCGGCTCGTCGTGGTACAGCATCTCCGTGCCGGTCATGTCCAGGTAGAACTCGTCCACGCTGGCCGCCTCGACCACGGGCGAGAACTCGTCCAGCACCGCGCGCACCTCGTGGTGCTTGCGCGACACCATCTCGCCCGGCACGGGTACCACCACCGCTTTGGGGCACAGGCGGATGGCCGCGCCCATCGGCATGCCCGCGTGCACGCCAAACTTGCGCGCGCCGTACGACGCCGACGTCACCACGCCGCGCGTGCTGGCGCTCCCCCCCACGATCACCAGATCCGACTTTCCCGCCCCCTCCGGATCCGCCAGCATGGCGCACCGGACGAAGTAGGAGTCGCAGTCGGCGAGAAGGATGCGGGGGTGCACGTGAGTGCGAAAGTACGAAAGTGCGAGAGTGCGAACGTGGCCGCGCGGCGCCATGGGTGAAGGATAATCCAAAGAGTTGCCGAAGGGTACGGCGACTTTGTGCACTTGTTCAGCGTGACGGATGCTATACCCTCGGGCCCTCTCCCCCGCCAGGCCTTTTGCTCGTTCCTCGCAACGGCTGGCGACCCCTCCACCAACTTCGGGGGAGGGGTGGGTGTCGGGACAGATCTTCGCGCCGTGGAGAGTGTCGAAGCGGGATCGACTTCTCCCTTCCCCCACGCCGTTTGTGGGGGAAGGGCCGGGGATGGGGGGCGCCCGGGGCCGGCGTGATCTCTCCGCAGCGCCCCGCTCTTCCGCCGTTGCTGGCTCTTCCCTAATTCCCTGTTCCCTATTCCCTCCTCCCCGCGGGCAACCCTCTCCGGACCGCCGGCATCACACTCGCCGGACCCGTGAACGGATTCATGGACGACTTACATCTCATCCAGCAGGCCAGGCAGGGCGACGGCGGTGCGGTGCGCGAGCTGTATCAGCGCCACGCCGGGCGGGTGTACGCCGTCGTCAAACGCCTGGCCGGCCACGACGAAGCGCTGGCCGAAGACTGGGCGCAGGAAGCATGGGTACGGGCCATTCGCGCCCTGCCGACCTTTCGCGGCGACTCGCGCTTTACCACGTGGCTGCACCGCATCGCGGTGAACAGCGCCCTGCACGGCCGCCGCTCGCGACTGCGCAAGGCGGGGCGCGAGGCGCCCATGGACGACACCTTCTCCGTGCGCCCGGCCGCGGAGCACACCGTCCTTCGCCTCAAGCTGGACAAGGCGATGGAGCGCCTGCCGGAAGGGATGCGCAAGGTGCTGGTGCTGCACGACGTAGAAGGATACACGCACGAAGAGATCGGGCAGATGCTGGGCGTGAACCCGGGAACCTGCAAGAGCCAGCTGTTCAAGGCGCGCGCACGGATGCGCCGGCTGCTCACGCCCCAGCCCGAAGAAGAGCCCGCGGAAGAGGAGATGGCATGCAGCATCTAGACCTGGAGCAGCTCGCCCGCCTGGTGGACGAGCCCGCCGAGCCCGCCGAGGCCGAGCACCTGCGCGGCTGCCTGGTCTGCCGCCGCGAACTGGCCGAAATGCGCGCCCAGACCGAGGCGCTGGCCTCGATGGAAGACCCCGAGGTGCCGCCCGCGCTGTGGGCGGCGCTGGAGGCCCAGCTGCTGGAGGAGAAGCTGATCCGCACGCCGGCAAAGGTGCGGCCGATGGGAATCAGCCGCGCGCATCTGCGCATCGCCGCGTCGCTCGCGCTGTTCCTGGCGGGCGGCGCCGCGGGCGCCATGCTGTGGCGCACGCCGCAGGCCGCGTCGGTCGCCTCGCTGGATCCGGCCGCGGCGGAGGCACCGCGCACCACCACCTCCCGCCCCGCGACGCTGATGAGCGCGCCGGAGGTGACGTACGTTACGGACGCGCCGGCGCCGGCGGCGGATGGGAACGGCGCCCGGCTGGCGATGAACGGAGGGACGACGGATCCGCCCGCGCCCCGGGCGGTGGCGCCCAAGCGCACGGCGCCGCGGCGGGCGACGGCGGCGGAGGCTGACCGGGCCGCGCGCGAGCTGATGCAGGCGCAGGCAACGTACATGGCCGCGCTGCAGCGGCTGGCCGCCATCGCCGACCCGGCATCCGGCAACACGCCGGAAACGCGCCTGGCCGCGCTCGACCGGCTGGTGCAACTGACGGCCGAGGCGCTGGACCGCGTGCCGGGAGATCCCGTGATCAACGGGTACCACCTGGCCGCCGTGGCCGAGCGCCAGGCGGTACGCCGCGAGATGGAAAAAGACGTATCCACCGAGTGGTTCTGACCTGATAGCGACAACGGAGACTGAGCAATGAAGGTCCGTAATGCGTGGCTGCTGCCCCTGTTTGCGGCGGCCCTGGCGGTGCCCGGCGCGGTACGGGCGCAGGAAGACGACGAATGCCCCTGCCCGGGGATGATCGGCGTGGTCTGGGAGAGGGTGGATGACGACGAGGGCGTGCGCGTGCTGGAGGTGCGCCGCGGCTCCCCCGCCGCCCAGGCCGGACTGAACGAAGGCGACGTGGTGGTGCGCATCAACGGCCGCGATGCCGGCGACACCTTCAACGACCTTCCCGAGGAGCTGGAGGCCGGCGACACGGTGCGCATCAGCGTGCGCCGCGGCGGCCAGGACCGTGAGCTGTCGGTCGTGGCCGCGCGCCGCCCAACCCGCGCGCAGACCCGGATCGGCATCATGCGCTCCGGCCCCGGCGAAGGGCCGACGATCTTCATCGGGGGCGACAGCCTGCCGCTGCAGGCGCTCACCATGCGCATCGACAGCCTGCAGACGCGGCTGCTGGAGCTGAACGACGGTGAGATCCGCCTGCACATGGACTCGCTGATGACGCTTCTGGCCGACAGCGCGAACGTGTTCATCCAGCGCATGCCCAACGTGGAGCTGCGGCTGAACGGAGAGCACATGGAAGCGCTGGAAGGGCTGGAGGGCGCGCTGGCGGAGCTGGATACCGAGGCGTTCGAAATCGAGAGCGAGATGTTCGACGCCGAGAACGAGGCGTTTCATCTGGAGATGGCCGAGCGCCCGTTCTTCATGGAGCTGGGCCGCCGCTCCGCCGCCGGGGCCGAGCTGGCCGAGATCAACGAGGGGCTGCGCCGCTACTTCGACAACGTGCAGTCCGGAGCGCTGGTGATCGACGTGTCGCCCAACACGCCGGCGGCCCGCGCGGGGCTGGAGGCGGGCGACGTGATCGTGCGCGCCGGCGGGCGCGAGGTGAACGATCCCGAGGACGTGCGCCGTGCGCTGATGGGCGAGGAAGACGGCAGCGTGGCGCTCGAGGTGGTGCGGCAGGGCCGCCGCCGCGAGCTGTCGGTGGAGTGGGACCGCGCCGAGCGCGTGATTCGCCGGGAGATCGCGCCGGTCCGGGCACGCGTTCGGGGCCCGCGTCCGCCGGAGCCCCCCCGCGCCCCGCCGCCGCCGCCGAGCCACTGAGGCCGCGGCCGGCAGACGAGAAAGCCCGCTCCTTCACCAGGGGCGGGCTTCTTCGTTTCGGCCGGCATCGCAACGGCATTTCACGCGGAGGTGCGGAGAAAAAGATGAGACGCGGAGAAGGCCAGTTCTCCGCGTCTCATCGTTTCCTGCGCCTCACGTCATCTGGCTCGAACGGAAGCTGAACTCCGTTCACTCTGCTCAGGCTGAGAGGGTGTGAGAAACCTCGGTTGTTCCTCCCAGAAGCGCACTGTCATCCTGAGGGAGCGCACGCCTGAACGATCATAACCACCAGAGCTTGCGCGCGACCGAAGGATCTTTGTCGGGTCGCGACGGGCCAAGCCTCCGGGAGCTGTTCACGTCCCTTCGTCGTGCAGGCGAGGTCATTCGGTCGGCGCGAAAGTGCGTTCGTACCTCGCGCTCGCTGCAGCGCCTCCCTCAGGAAATCAACGCTCTGGCGGTTCTTGAGCCGCTCTGAGGCGAATCCCCTACTGACGGCGGATGACGGTCGGGGTGCGGGCGAGCAGGCGGGCCAGGGCGCGGCGCTCGTTGCGCCAGGCGAGGTCATAGCCCACCGTTTCCGTGGTCTGCTCGTACGCCATGGCCAGGGCGGGGTCCACCGGCTGGCCCTTGCGGCGCACTTCGTAGTGCAGGTGCGGGCCGGTCGCCAGGCCGCTGGCCCCCACGTAGCCGATCACGTCGCCCTGGCGCACGGCCTGATGCTCGCGGACGGCCAGGCGCGAAAGGTGGGCGTAGCGGGTGGCGTAGCCGTTGGGGTGCTGCACTTCAACGAGGTTGCCGTAGCCGCCGCGGACGGCGGCGAACGACACACTGCCGTCGGAGGTGGCGCGCACCGGCGTGCCGTAGCTGGCGGCGTAGTCGATGCCGTTGTGGGGGAGCACGCGGCGCAGGATGGGGTGCATGCGGCTCATGTTGAACCCCGACGTCACCTGCATTACCGACAGCGGCCCGGCCCACGCCCTGGGATCCAGCGACTGGCCGATGTCGTCGTAGTAGCCGGGCTTGTCGCCGTGCTCGTAAAAGAACAGCGTGTGCAGCCCGCCGCCCACCGCGGCCTGCGCGGCCAGCACCTGAATGGAGCGCGTGGTGCCGTCCGGCCTCCGCACCCGCTCGTAGGCCACCTTCAGCCGCCCGCCGTTCTCCAGCGCCCCCTCCACCACCGGCTGAAAGATCTTATCCAGGTGGCGGCCCACCATCTCGCGCTCCGCCTCGGACAGGTCGCTGGCGATCACGTCCAGCGCGCCGCGAAAGGTGCCGCGCGCAAAGCCGCCGATGAGCAGGGTGTCGATGTGGGCCGGCTGGGCGCGGACGGCGGGGAGCGCGAACGTCCCCGGCGCTTCCTCGGCCGGCAGGCCCTGGCGCGGCTCGGCAAAGGCGGCGGCGGAGCCCAGCCCAAGCACCACCGCCGCCATCAGCGCGATGACGAGGGTGGACGGATCGTGCCGCCACGTGGCCTGCCTGGATCTGCTCATTGCGGATAAAACGGGAGCCCCGGAAGGGGATCCGCTGGCCGGCGTCCACGGATGTGTGGGAGAGCAAACAAGATAAGCGTCCACCGCCACGCCCGACAAGGGTCAAGCGTTGCAGTGGACGCTCCGAAGGCTGGATCTGACGCGGGATCGACCTCAGCGGCGGCGGCGAGGCGAGGTCAGTTTGCGCGCGGGATGGTCGGGCTTGATCTCGGTGTTCAGGTAGCGGCCCTTGCTGGGCGCGGCGCGAAACTCCTCGTACTCCTCGTCGCCGACCTCCAGGTACTGGTAGACACCGCCGTTGTGAAACTCCACCTCCAGCACGTGCGCCGCGGGATCGTACCCCGCGCTCGCCAGGCTCGACGAATCCAGTCGCTCTCGCTTCACCGGCCACCTCCCGGGATGTCTGCTCATCGGCCACCGCAGGCGTGCGGTACGGCCCCTTCCGAACCCTGAGCAGAATCCGCGCCGGATCGTTTACTTTGTACACCTGATCCGCAAGAACCGTTAAAAATCGTTTCGACGCTGGCGAGTCCGCAGCGCACCTAAAGCACCATTTTCGGTGATTCACGGCAGATCTCTTGGCTTCATGTGGATTTCAGGCATCTCCTGCATGATCTCACACAGAGTCAACAGAGTTAACAGAGTCGCATTTCCTCCGTTGACTCCGCTGACTCCGTGTGAGGCTTGTCCGTTGGAAGGTGCGATTGCGATCGGATTTCGTGCGGTGGGATCAGCGATCGGAGGCGGTACGGCGGATGAAGGCAGGGCGGTCCGCGGCGACCGGATCCGGTAGCGTTCCCGATCCACCGGACACGAAATGGAGCGCGACGGCGGCGAGGAGCGCGATCGCCAAAACCAGGATCAGCGTGCGTGTCAGCAGGGGGCGGGCTGGCGCGTTCAACGGGGTCGCGGGCATGGGCGGGCGACGAGCATGGCGGACGGTGGCCGCGCGCACGATCATCCATATCGTTGCGCGGGACGGCAGTTCGCCGGATGGAACCTCGGGCGCGTGCGGACAGGTACAAGGCGCGCGTTTCGGAATCCCCCAGTATGATGTGAGGACGTATGAAGCTGCTCCGTACCCTTACGCTCGCCCTGGCCGGCCTGGCGTGCACCGCCGGCGGACTGCAGGCGCAGGGCGTCATCGTCCCCCGTCCGTGCGCCGACTGCCGCCCCACGCCCGGCCAACCCGCCGGACTGCCGGTGGAATCGGTCACCTTCGAGACGACCATCCAGGGGCAGGTGGCTACCACGCACGTCACGCAGGTGTTCCGCAATCCCCACCCGCAGGTGATGGAGGGCACCTACTTCTTTCCCCTGCCGGAAGAAGCCTCCATCACCGAGTTCGCCATCTGGGACGGCGACCGCCGCCTGCAGGGCGAGGTGCGGCCGCGCGACGAGGCGCGGCGCATCTACGAAAACATCGTGCGGCGCGTGCGCGACCCGGGGCTGCTGGAGTACGCGGGCCAGAACCTGTTCCAGGCCCGCATCTTTCCCATCCCGGGGCGCGGCACCAAGAAGCTGGAGCTTACCTACACGCAGGTGCTGCGGGCGGAAAACGGCACGGTGGGATACCGCTACCCGCTGGGCATCGGCCGCAACGCGTCGCGCATCGAGCGGCTGGCGGGGCGCGTGGCCATCCGCACCGACGGCGGCCTGCGCACCGTCTACTCGCCCAGCCACGAGGTGGACGTGCGGCGCGAGGGCGGACGCGCGGCCACGGCCAGCTTTGAGCAGGGCCCGCGCAGCGAGCGGCGCGACTTTCAGCTGTTCTATGCGCTGTCGCAAAGCGACGTGGCCATGTCGCTGTTTACCTACCGCGAGCCCGGAAAGGACGGCTACTTTCTCCTTCTCCTTTCCCCCAGCGACGACCAGGAGCGGCGCGAGTACCCGGCCAAGGACGTGGTCTTTGTGCTGGACGTAAGCGGGTCGATGGAGGAGGAGGGGAAGATGGAGAAGGCCCGCCGCGCCCTGCTGCACGGGGTGCGGGGGCTGCGGAACGGCGACCGCTTCAACGTGATCGCTTTTTCCGGCGAGACGCGGCTGATGGAGGAAGGGCTGATCGCGGCCGACGCGGCCGGGCGGCGGCGCGGCGTGGAGTTCGTGGAAGGGCTGCGGCCGCGGGGCGGAACCAACATCAACGACGCGCTGGTGGAGGCGCTGGGCCAGTTTCCCCGCGCCGGCACCCGCCCGCAGCTGCTCGTCTTTCTCACCGACGGCCTGCCCACGGTGAGCGAAACCAACGTGGACCGCATCATCCAGAACGTCACGCGGGCACGGCGCGAGGGGCTGCGGCTGTTCACGTTCGGGGTGGGATACGACGTGAACACGCGGCTGCTGGACCGGGTGGCGGCGGAGAACGGCGGCGCGGCGGACTACGTGGCGCCGGAGGAGGACATCGAGGTAAAGGTGAGCGCCTTCTTCGACAAGGTGAACCACCCGGTGCTCACCAACCTGCGGCTGGACCTGGGGGCCGTGCGCACGGACCTGGTGTATCCACGCGCGCTGCCGGACCTCTTCAAGGGAACGCAGCTGGCGCTGGTGGGCCGCTACCGCAACGCGCAGGAACTGCGCGACGTCACCATCCGGCTGACGGGCAACGCCAGCCCCACGCACACCTACACCTACCCCGGCGCCACCTTTCCCCTGCGGGCCGAGCGGCACGAGTTTCTTCCGCGGCTGTGGGCTACGCGCCGGGTGGGGTGGCTGATGGAGCAGATCCGCACCCACGGCGAGAACCGCGAGCTGGTGGACGAGGTGACGGAGCTGGGGACGCGCTTTGGCATCGTGACGCCGTACACCAGCTTTCTGGCGCTGGAGCCGGGGATGAACCCACAGGACTTCTCCGGGCCTCGCGTGGAGCAGGATGCGGCGGCGGGCCGTCCGTCCGGCGCGGTTCGGCCGCAGGTGCGCCCGCGCCCGTCCAACGGCGCGCCCCCGCCGCCACCCCCGCCGGCCGTCGCGCCGCCCCCTCCGCCGCCGACGATGGTAACGGGCGCGGGCGCCGTGTCGGAAAGCCGGCTGAGCCGCGAGCGGCAGGACGCGATCACGCTGGAGGAAGGGTACGCCACGGGCGCATCCACCACCATGCAGCGCGTGGGAACGCGCACCTTCTACCTGCGTGGCGGCGTGTGGACGGATGCGGAGATCCGCGACGACACGCGCCTGCCGGAAACGACGGTGACGTTCGGGAGCGACGAGTACTTCGCGCTCATCCGCCGCATCCCCGCGCTGGCGCCGTACATGGGGCTGGGCGAGCAGGTGGCGGTGATCCACGAGGGACGCATCTACCGCATCCGGACCGCGGCGCAGTAGAATACGGGCGGCCCCACAAGAACACCGCGAAGGACGCGGGGCCGCCCAGCCCTGCGTCCTTCGCGTTTCGGCGCCGCCGGATTGATGAGGGTTGACGATATTTGTTGGGAGGATTATCTTGGTCCTCAACCTACGTCGAGCGGAGGCAGACGCACATGTCCGGGCGCATTCAGGCGGAGCTGAAGCAAACCAAGCCGGTGAGCAGCCTGGAGGAAGAGGCGTACCTGAACGTTCAGCGCACCTCCAACACGCTGAACCAAGGGATCGCCGAGCTGCTGCGCAGCCACGACCTTACGCAGGCGCAGTACAACGTCCTCCGGATCCTGCGCGGCGCGGGCGAGGGCGGGCTGAACGCCAGCGAAATCGCCGGCCGCATGATCAGCCGCGACCCCGACGTCACCCGGCTGGTGGACCGGCTGGAGAAGCGCGGGCTGGTGGACCGCTGGCGCTGCAGCGAGGACCGGCGGGTGGTGTGGACGCGCATCTCGCAGGCGGGGCTGGACCTGATCAACCCGATCGACGCGCCGTTGAACGAGCTGCACCGCCGGCTGCTCTCGCACATGTCGCAGGAAAAGCTGCAGACGCTCATCGAGCTGCTGGAGGAGGCCCGGGACGGCGCGTGAGCCGTTTCGTTCGACCAGATAATCGTTGTAACGAATAGCCGCAGCAGGTTTATCGTCAGCGGCTCACGACGCTCCGGACGAGACCGGAGCCAACCCGCCGGGCGCACGACGCGTCCGCCAGACCAGGAGAAAGACCATGACTGCTCGCGACAACCGCTTTGGCGACTGGGGCCTCACCGTGCTGCGTGTGGTGACGGGGATCGTGTTCTTCATGCACGGCTACACCAAGGTGTTCGTGTGGGGCTTCGAGGGGACGGCGGCGGGCTTTGGGCAGATGGGGATTCCGCTGGCGAACGTCGCCGGGCCGTTCGTGGGGCTGCTGGAGCTGTTGGGCGGGCTGGCGCTGATCGTCGGGCTGGCGACGCGGTGGATCTCCATCCCCCTGGCGGTGACCATGCTGGTGGCGATCGTGCAGGTGCACCTGGCCAAGGGTTTCTTTGCCCCCGAGGGGTACGAGTTCCCGCTCACGCTGCTGGCCGCGACCGTGGGCCTTACGCTGACCGGCGGCGGCGCCCTGGCGGTGGACAACCTGATCGCGGCGCGGCGCTCCGCCCCCGCGGCCAAGCGCGCCGGCTCCACCCGCCCGGTCCACGCCTGAACCAGACGACGGGCTGACATTACGGCGGCGGCTTCGCAAGACTCACGAACGCTCCCGGGCATCCACGCGGATGCCCGGGAGCGTTTCTCCTGCTGGGCCTGAGGAGCCGGGCCGACGCTGCCTCCGTAACAGGATGCGCACTTCTGCCTTTAGCTGACCACTCCGCGCTCCTGTTTCGCCAGCACCCGAACCGGCTTCACGGAATCCTGCCTCTGCGTCTTCCATTCACTCCGTTTACTTCATAGTCTCCGCGTCGTCCACCCCCGCATAGCTCATCTTGCATACGATGAGCGGAGCGGGCTTGTCTCTATGTCAAATCAGACATATGGTTATGGAGCCAGACGGAAAGCCCCTGGTGTTGCTGCACGGGGGAATCAAGTCACCTCCCTTTTCTCCTGAGGCGCGCCAGGAAGCGGGGGAGATGCTGAGAGCCATCCAGGAAGGGGAGTTCCTGGGACTGCCACACTCGCGACCCATGCCCAGCATTGGCGCGAGGTGTCATGAGTTGCGGATCGTGGACACCGACAAAAGCTGGCGAATCATCTATCGTATCGACCATCACTCGATTGTTGTGGCAGACGTGTTCCGCAAAACCACGGAGACCACGCCGACGCACATCATCAACGCGTGCAAGCACAGGCTTAGAGCGTACGATCAACTCTGACGGGAGGAAACGGATGGACGAAGCCAGGCGCAAGCAGCTGGAAGCAGCAGGCTATCGGGTCAGTGACGTCCAGGAGTTCCTGGGCCTCTCCGACGCGGAGATGGCGTACATCGACATGCGGATCGCGATCAGGAAGGCGCTTCGTGCCAGGCGCGAGGCCGAGGGGATCACACAGAAAGATCTGGCGACCCGCCTGGGATCCAGCCAGTCGCGTGTCGCCAAGATCGAGGCGGGCGACCCGTCTGTCTCGCTCGACCTGCTCATCCGCGCACTGCTCGCGACCGGGGCCACGGTGCTCGACATCGCGGATGCCATCGCGCCGGAGCGTGCGCAGGTGGCGTGACCGGGCGACAGCACCGGATGAGGTGACGGCTCCGCACGGCCGTCTCTTTCCTGTTCCACAACGTCAAGAGCCGCAGAGCCAGCCGAATTGACGGCTGCCCCAGACTGTGTCACCCATAGGATACAATTCCGCTTTTGTAACTTATAGACGACACCAGGCTGCGCCGTAACTTGTGTTCGGACCGGGGGCCGTCTATTCTCAGCCGCGCAGAACGACCGCTGCCCCAAACGCGCTCATCCGCATCATCGCGGCACCCGCAATCTCCTGATCCATGACGACAGTACGCCGCATCTTACGGCCGCGCACGCTTGCCTGCGCGCTGCTGCTGGCCGCGCTCCCCGCCCGCGCGCAGGACTTTCGCGCGGCCGCCACGTTCGTGCAGATCAACGACGTTTACCGCATCGACGCGGTGGAGAACGGCGCGGCGGGCGGGATTGGCCGCGTGGTGACGGTGGCGGAGCGCGCGCGTCGCGCCACGGGCGCGCCGGTGCGGGTGCTGCACGCCGGCGACTTTATCGCCCCCTCGCTGGAAAGCCGGTACTTCGAGGGGCAACAGATGATCGACGCGCTGAACTTTGTGCACGCGCGCGCGCCGGTGATCGCGGTGGCGGGGAACCACGAGTTCGACGAGCGGCGGCCGGGGATGCTGGCCAACGCCATCAAAGCCTCGCGCTTTCCCTGGCTGGCCGGCAACGTCCGCCTGAACACCGGCGACGCGGCGGCGGACCGGCGGCTGGGCGCGGACACGGTAATCGAATCCGGCGGCATGCGGATCGGCATCTTTACGCTCACTTTTCTGGACTCGCCGCGCGAGTACGCCACCTGGGACACCGCGTTCGTGGCGCTGGCGGAGCGATCCATCCAGGCGCTGGAGGCGCGGGGCGTGGACGCGATCGTGGGGCTTACGCACCTGGACCTCTCGGTCGACCGCCAGATCGCGGCGCTGCGGGGCGCGCATCCGAAGCTGATCTGGATCGCGGGCGGGCACGAGCACTTCCTGATCCACGATCCGCTGACGGACAGCACGGCCGCCATCACCAAGGGCGACAGCAACGCGCGGCGCATCTGGCAGGTGGCGCTGGGGCGCAGCGGCGGCCGGCCGGCGCTGCGGGCGGACTCGGTGGTGCTGGACGCGTCCGTCCCCATCGACCCCACCTACCTGCGCGACGTGCAGCAGAAGTGGGCGGCGCGGATGCGGGAAAAGGTGCCGTTCTTTGACCAGGTGATCGGGCGCACCGAAACGCGGATGGACGCGTCGGAAGAGGTGGTGCGAAACGAGGAGAGCGCCTGGGGAAGCTGGCTGGCGGACCAGATGCGCACGGCGTTCCCCACGATCCCCGCAGACGTGGCGGTGCTGAACGGCGGCGCCATCCGCATCGACGACGCGATCACCGGCGAGATTCGCTGGGAGCACCTGGCGCGCACCTTTGGCTTTCCCACGCGCGTGGGCCTGGTCTGGCTGCGCGGCCGCGACCTGCGCGAAACGGTGCTGGAGCGCGGCGTCTCCGGCGGGCGAGGCGAGGGCCGCTTTCTCCAGGTGTCGGGCCTGCGCTTCGCCTTTGACCGTTCGCGGCCCGCCAACCAGCGCGTGACGTCGGTGGAGATCCAGCGCGGCGGCGCGTGGGAGCCGCTGGACGACAACCGCGTCTACATCGTCGCGGTGCCGGACTACCTGTTCAGCGGCGGCGACGGATACCAGTTCCACAACCGCGCCATCCTGAGCGTCCCCCCCGGCGCGGACCTGCGGCTGATTGCGTTCGACGCGCTGTCCGCCGCGTACGCGAACGGACAGGCGATCGGTCCGCGGGTGGAGGGGCGGATCATGGACGCGGGGGCGCGGCCGTGAACGGGTGAACGGGTGAACGGGTGAACGGGTGAACGGGTGAACGGGTGAGCGGGTGAGCGGGTGAGCGGGTGAGCGGGTGAACGGGTGAACGGGTGAGCGAATGGGGCAAGTGCGAACCGGACGGGGAATGTGCCGGCCGCCCGCGGAGCGAAGGATGGCCCATTGAGGATCTGAACCGGTAACGTGCCGTCCGCCTGCAGGAGCGAATCAATTCGCCGCTACAACTGCACAAAGTCCACCTTCGTGGACTCGGCGGCCCGACCGTGTGCGGCGTTCCATGCACCGGCGCGTCCGCAACGGGCGATCACCGGATAAGATCCGCAACCGGCATAGATTCGCCGCTGGAAAGTCGCATAGTCCGCCTGCGCGGAATGGGCGACCTGGGTGCCTGCGGCGCCCCATGCATCCGCGCGTCCGCTGCCGGGAGATCGCCCGCCGCGCCGGTTATTCAGAGTAGGCCGAGATCCACGACACACATTTCCATCCCAAGGAGCCTGCGTTGAGCGAAGACGTACCCTCCGCCCCCGTGTTCGCGCCCAGCGAACTGGTGATTCTCTTTGGCGACCGGTTCGCGCCGGAGGCCGGGCTGCTGGGGTCCAAGGAAGAGATCCTGACCAGCGGCGTAAAGGTCAGCTCCGAAAAGCTGATGAACGCCGCGATCAAGGCGGCGCTCTACACCGTCCACCGCTCCGGCGCGGCAAAGCTGCAGCCGCGCGCGGGGAAGGCGCTTTTCGGGCTGATGAACACTCAGAAGCTGTTCTGGCTGCAGGGTCCCGGCTCGGCGTCGTTCCCCGCGGGGTCGCTGGAGGCATACCTGGTGGAGGCGGCGGTGATGGAGCAGGAGGTGGAGAACGTGCTCAAAGCATTCATCGGCGAGGAATCCAGCAATCCGCCGCAGCGCGCGCTGGGGCTGATGAAGCGCGGCATGTCTGAGCGCGGGATGCTGGAGGCAGAGATGAAGAAGACGATGATGGTCTTTACCACCATCGACTACGTGCTCCCCGCCACCACACGCATGGCCGCCGAGGCGGAGTCCATCGCGCCCATCCAGCAGCTTCTGCGCGAGTTCGAGCAGCGCGAGCCGGAGCTGGACAAGGCGGTGCAGAAGGACATCGACGCCGCGCGGGTGTCCATGACGGAAAGCAGCGACTGAGGGTGTGAGGGTGTGAGGGTGTGAGGGTGTGAGGGTGTGAGGGTGTGAGGGTGTGAGGGTGTGAGGGTGTGAGGGTGTGAGGGTGTGAGGGTTTGAGGGTGTGAGGGTGTGAGGGTGTGAGGGTGTGAGGGTGTGAGGGTGTGAGGGTGTGAGCGGAACAGAGTACATCACCAGGGAAACGGGTAGGGAGAGTACGATGAGGCAGTATCTGATGGTTCTTGGCATCGTGGTGGCGATCACGGCGGGGATCGTGTTCTTCGTGCTGAAGGACTCGGCGGCGGACAGCAAGCGGCAGTCGGCGGAGGCACCGGCCATCGGGTTTGTGGCCACGCCCGCGCGCTGGCACGACGGCGACGACTATCAGGATGGGCACACGCTCACCTTCTCCTTTGTCGACGCCAGCAACGGCGTGCACGCGCACACCATGGAAGAGATCTCCTGGTACGATCCGGCGAAGACCTACAAGGTGTGCTATAATCCGCAGGACCCGACGGACTGGAAACTGTACGCGTCCGATCACGCGTGCGGAAGCTGATGGTGTGAGGGTGCAGGGGTGTAGGGGTGTGATGGTGAGGTGGGCGAGCCGAGGGGAGGGGGCGATGGCGGAGAAGGTCGCGCGCGTGCATCAAGACCTTGACGTGTACGGCAGAGCATTCGATGCGGCGATGGACATATTCGAGTTGAGCCGGCTGTTTCCGAAACATGAGGTGTACGCGCTGACGGACCAGATGCGTCGATCCTCTCGTTCGGTGTGCGCAAACCTGGCCGAGGCCTGGCGCAAGCGTCGGTATCCAGCATCGTTTATCAGCAAGCTCTCCGACGCAGAAGCCGAAACCGCAGAAACCCAGGTGTGGATCTACTTCGCCGTGCGCTGCGGCTACATGGATCGGGAAACTGGCGGCGCACTGTACCAGAGGTACAATCGCATCCTGGCCACAATTGTCGGGATGATCACCCACGCCAACACGTGGAGCTCCCGCCGATAGCGACACCATCACACCATCACACCATCACACCATCACACCATCACACCATCACACCATCACACCATCACACCAACCGGCGCGCCTCTTGCCTCTGCCGCGCGCGTAAAACTCAACTCACGACAGAGCAGACAATGGGCATCCGGCACTGGATCAGAAAGCGGATGGCGGAGGAGGCGGAGGACGGCGAGGGCGCGCCGCACGGCTCCATCATCAACGCCATCTTCGGGCGCGAGCCCCCCACGCTGCACGCGCTGGGCGAATACGACCACAAGACCTATCCCGGCGAGCTGGAGGAGCTGCTGCGCCGCCGGGCCGAGGTGGCGCACGAGCTGATGGAGATGGAGCTGACCAGCCGGCAGGCCCGCGTCGCCGCCATCCCGCAGTTGCAGGCGCTGCTGCGCACCTACCCGCACCCGCTGGCGTACGAGACGCTGATCCACGCGTACGTGGACGCCGGGCGCTGGGACGAGGCGCGTGGTGCCGCGTTCGCCGCGCGGGAGCGGCGGACGCAGGTGTCGCGGTCGCCGTACTCGGAGATCCGCGGCGAGATCGACCGGCTGAACGAGTGGACGCCCGAGGAGATTGATCTGGTGCGCGCCGAGCGCGAGGGAACGGCCCCCGCGGCAAGCTGAAACGCCAGGGCGACATCCGATCGGTCGTGCTTTTCGTTTGGCGCGAATGCCCGCGCCGTCCCCACCGAGGGACGGCGCGGGCATTTTGTTCATCCTCTTTGCGAAAACCCTTGCATCCGCGCGACTGATACGCGTATCGTGAGCACATTCACACGCCTGCCGATCCACCCCTCGCCCCGATGGACCGCACGACCGGCTCGTCCGCGTGTCCCGCGCACGGCGCGTGGCACCGCCCGCAGGCTCACCGCGCAGCGCACCCGCGCGGGCACCGCTGCCCCGCGCAACCACCCCGATCCGTGAGGAACCCCATGCGGCTCCCGGCCGGACGCATCCTGTTGTACCTGCTTGCCCTTCTGCTCGCTCCGCTGGCGCACGCCCAGGCCCAGACCGGCGGCGTGAGCGGCACCATCCGCGACGTGACCACCTCTACCCCCCTGGCCGGCATCCGGGTGGAAGCGGTGGCGACGGACGGCCGTGTGGCCGGCAGCGACCAGACGGGCCAGAACGGCACCTACAGCATCTCGGGCCTGGCGCCGGGGAGCTACGCGGTGGTCATCTCCGGCACCGACATCCCCGTGCGCCGCATCGACGCGACCGTGCGCGCCGGGCAGACCTCGCGGGTGGACGTGCAGGTTCAGTTTGGCAACGTGCGGCTGGACCCGGTGGTGATCAGCGCCTCCAAGCGGCCCGAAAAGGCCACCGAGGCGCCCGCCCGCGTGGAGGTGGTGTCGCAGCAGGACGTGGAGGACCGGCCCGTGACCACGCTGGTGGAGCACATCCGCGACGTTCCGGGCGTGGACGTGGCGCAGACCGGCATCCAGTCCACCAACGTGGTAGCGCGCGGGTTCAACAACATCTTCTCCGGCTCGCTGCACGCGCTTACGGACAACCGCATCGCCGGCGTGCCCAGCCTGCGGGTGAACTACCTGCACTTCATCCCCAGCAACAGCGAAGACGTTTCGCGGATGGAGGTGGTGCTGGGGCCGGGCGCGGCGCTGTACGGGCCCAACACGGCCAACGGCATTCTGCACATCATCACCAAAAGCCCGCTGGACGAGCAGAGCACCGCGGTGAGCCTGGCCGGCGGCAGCCAGGACCTGATGCAGGCCGAGTTCCGCACCTCGCACCTGCTGACCTCCAATCTGGGCTTCAAGGTCAGCGGCCTGTACGTGAACGCCACGGAGTACGGCTTCGACGATCCGTCGGAGGTGGCCGAGGCCGGCCGCTTTGCCTGCGCGCTGAACGCGGCCGGCTGCACCGCGCAGCAGATCGCGGGCGCCCGCACCGCGCGGCTGGAACTGCAGAACGCGGTGGGCATCGACTCCGCGGCGGCGCTGCAGCGCATCGGCCGCATCGGCGACCGCGACTTCGACATCTCGCGCTGGGGCGGCGAGGCGCGGCTGGACTGGCGCGCCACGCCCACGCTGACCACGGTGCTGTCCGGCGGCCTGACCAACGCGGCCAGCGGCATCGAGCTCACCGGCCTGGGCGCGTCGCAGGTGACGGACTGGAAGAGCAGCTACGTGCAGGCGCGCGCCACCTGGAACCGGCTGTTCGTGCAGGGCTACGTGAACATGAGCGACGCGGGCGACACCTACCTGCTGCGCAACGGCGCGCCCATCTCGGACCGCTCGCAGCTGATGGTGGCGCAGCTGCAGCACGGCTTCGGGATGTGGAACGACCGGCAGAACTTTACCTACGGCGCCGACTACCTGTTCACCAACCCGCGGACGGAAGGCACCATCAACGGGTGGTACGAGGAAGACGACCAGACCAACGAGTTCGGTGCGTACCTGCAGTCGGAGACGGACGTCTCCGACCGGCTGGAGCTGGTGCTGGCGGGGCGCGTGGACACGCACTCGGCGCTGCCGGACCCGGTGTTCTCGCCGCGCGCGGCGCTGGTCTTCAAGCCGCGCGAGGGGCACGCGCTGCGCGTGAGCTACAACCGCGCCTTCAGCACGCCCAGCTCGCTGAACCAGTTCCTTGACCTGGGCTCGGCGCTGCCGGGGACGGACGCGGGAAGCGCGGGGCTGCGGCGGCTGGGCTACAGCCTGCGCATCCAGGGGACGGGCGACGACGGCTTCTCGTTCCGCGACGCGAGCGGCGGCTACCAGATCCGTTCGCCGTTCACGCCCGCCGCGGCGGGCGGACCCTCGCAGCTGATCCCCGTCGCCGGCGTGTCTCCCACCTTCTTTCCCGCGGCGGTCGCGGTGGTGGCACAGCAGGCGGCGGCCGCCGGCACGCCGCTGCCTGCGCAACTGGTGGGATACCTGTCGTCGCTGCGCCCCACCGACGCGCAGGTGGGGCTGAACTACCTGGACCTGGTCACGCGCGAGACGGCGCCGCTCTCCACGCTGACGCTGGACGACATCGACCCCATCCGCGAGTCGCCGTCGACCACGCTGGAGGCGGGCTACAAGGGGCTGCTGGCCAACCGCCTGCTGATTGCCGCCGACGTGTGGTGGTCGCGCAAGGAAGGGCTGGTGACGCCCCTGACCATCCAGACCCCGCTGGTGCTGCTGAACCCGCAGCAGCTGGGCGCGTACCTGGTGCCGCGCTTCATGGCGGACCTTGGCTACTCGCAGGCGCAGGCCACGGCGCTGGCTGGCCAGCTGGTGCCGGGGCTGGCGCAGGTGCCGCTGGGCGTGATCTCGTCGCCCGACGTGGACGCGGGGAGCGCGCAGGCGCTGGTGACGTACGTGAACGTGGACGAGAACATCGACCTCTGGGGCACCGACGTTTCGGCCACGGCGCTGCTGGGCAACGAGTGGGAGCTGGCGGGTTCCGTCTCGTTCGTGAACGAGAACACGTGGGACACCGAGAACGCCGGCCTGGTGACGCTGAACGCGCCGCGCTGGAAGGGCACGCTGGCACTGGACTACGACAACGACGACACCGGACTGTTTGGCGAGGTGCGCATGCGGTACAACGACGCGTTCCCGGTAAACTCGGGCGTGTACATTGGCACCCGCTGCCTGAACGCGCCGGACGCGGAGGAGAACCCGCTGCAGGAAGACTGCGTGCAGGCCTACACGCTGTTCGACCTGAACCTGGGCTACCGCCTGCCGATGGTGCGGGGCGCCACGCTGAACGTGCTGGTGAACAACCTGCTGGACGAGGAGTACCGCCCCTTCCCCGGCTCGCCCACCATGGGCCGCATGCTCATCGCGCGCATCAAGTACGACTTCTGATGCGGGCGTAGCCGGGACGGCGGATGGATGAAAGAAGGGGAGCCGCGGTGGCTCCCCTTCTTTCGTTCGGACGTGGATTCGGAGGCGCGAAGGACCGGGATCCCAGCCTCGACGACCGGCATCGATCCGCGCCGACGCGGTGCCCCTCCCCCGGCCCCTCCCCGCTCGTTCCTCGCGGAGAGGGGAGAACTTCGATCCCGCCGCGACGAGCTTTCACGCCGTACTTCCATCCCGCACGACGTCCCGTGAAGCGCGCACCGCCGCCGGCGCCGTGTATCCCCTCTCCCGCGCTGTTTGCAGGAAAGGGTGCGGCTCTCAGGCCGCGGGTGAGGGCCCGCCGCTCCCATGCCGCCACCGCCGTGCGTTGGCTGTGCCGCGGTACGATTCCTGATCCTGTGCCGGGTAACAGCCGCGGATGCGGAGGGGCCGGTGGGCGGGCGGCGGGAGCGCTTTCGGCGGGGAGGGGGCAGATGGCGGAGATCGTGGCGGGGAGCGGACTTGCGGGCGCGGCGGACGACCCGGTCCTGCAGCAGCTTGAGCTCACCGGACGGACGTACCGTTCCGCGCGCGAGGCGTGGCGCGCGCAGGAGGCCGAGCTGTTCACCGAACTCCAGGAGCAGCGGGTGGCGGCCGAGCGCAACCGCAAGCGCGCCGAGTGCCTGGACCGTTCGCTGCGCCAGATTCACGGCGCCATGTTCGCCGGCGACGTGTATCACCTCATCCTGCAGGCGTGCCTCACCATCACCGAGGCCACGCGCGGCGTCTACGTGACGGCGCGGCGCCCCGGCGAGCGGCTGCGCGTGCGGGCCACGGTGGGGGTGGACGTGGACTCGTCGAATCCGTCGCCGTTTCTGGCCGCCATCTGCCGCGACGTGCTGAACGGCGGCGACACCATGATCTGCAACCCGGCGGAAACCAATCCGCAGCTCCCCGCCCCCGGGCCGGACGAGCGGTTCCGCAACTTCATGGCGGCGCCGGTGATGCTGATGGCCGACCTGGACGGCGTGATCATCGCCGCGGACCGGGCGGAGGGCGAGTTTGACCGGCACGACGCGGACTCGCTGCTGAGCATTGGCGACCAGGCGGCGGTGGCGGTGCGCAACCGGCGGCTGGAGAAGGAGCTTCAGCACGCCTACCTGGCCACGGTGAGCATGCTGGCCGACGCGGTGGAGGCCAAGGACCCGTACACGCACGGCCACTGCGAGATGGCGTCGCGGTACGCGCGGCTGGTGGGCGAGCGGCTGGGGCTGCCGGCGTACGAGCAGGCGGTTGTGTGCTATTCCGCGCTTCTGCACGACGTGGGGAAGATCGCGGTGAGCGACGGGGTGCTGAACAAGCCCGGGCCCCTGCTGCCGGAGGAGCGCGACCTGATGCGGGCCCACGTGCGCGTGGGCCACGACCTGCTGCTGGCGGTGCCCGCTCTGGGACCGGTGGCCGACATCGTCCTGCATCACCACGAGTGGTACGACGGACGCGGCTACCCCGACGGGCTGCGCGGGGAGCAGATCCCCATGGCGGCGCGCATCGTGGCGGCGGTGGACGCGTATTGCGCCATGGTGACGCGGCGCAGCTACAAGGAGGCGTACACCGACGCCCACGCCCGCGCTGAGCTCATCGCGGGCGCGGGGACCCAGTTCGACCCGCGCGTAGTGGAGGTGCTGCTGGCGGTGCTGGACGATCCGCGCGGCGTGGACCAGGACGATGACTACGACGCGGAGTGCGGCCTGCTTCCCGAGTTCCTGTCGCTGAACACCGCCGGCGGCCCGATCCAGATGCCTCCCCTCCCCGGCCACCCGGCCCTGGAACGCGGCCAGAGCGTCGGCGGGATCTCGTACTGAGTCCTGTTTTCTGCTTTGGGCTGAGTTTTACGGCTCTGGGCCTCACACGGAGTCAACGGAGTTAACGGAGTTGTTTCGTCCGTTGCTCCGTTTTCTTCGCGTGAATCTTTGTCAGGAATTCAACAATGGATGATGTTCACGACGAAGCGCGGGGAGTCACCGCGAGCAAACTCCGTTCACTCCGTTGACTCCGTGTGAGGCAAATTCTTTATCCTGCGATGATGTGGAACGAGGCGGTGGCGAGGGCGACGAGAGTGTCGCCGTCGTGGATGCGGGCCTCGGCGAGGGCGGTGCGGCGGGTGCGATGGGTCAGCTGCGCGGTGCAGGTGATGCGCACGCCGGTGACCGGGCCCAGGTAGTTCACGGTCATCTGCGTGGTAGAGACGCGCAGCCCCAGCGCGATCAGGGCCACGGCCATCGCGCTGTCCATCAGCGTGGCGTGCACGCCGCCGTGCACCGCGCCAGCACCGTTCATGTGCTGGTCGCCAACATCCAGGTGAAAGACCGTTTTCCCAGGCTGGATCTCATCGACCTCCACGCCGGCGAGGCGCGGAAAGGCGACGGAGGTTTCGAAGAACTCGCGCAGCCGCGGCAGATCCTGCTCGCTCATCGCCCCAGCCCGTGCGCGTGCTGGATGAGCGTGCGAACCGCGTGGCCAAAGCCGGCGAAGCGCGGGTCGCGAGTCTGGCCGCGCACGTAGCGGGCGTAGATCTGCTGCAGGATCACGGCGAGCTTGAAGTACGAGAAGGTCATGTACCAGTCCAGCCCCGACAGGTCGCGCCCGCTCTTTCGCGCGTACATCTGGCGCAGCTCGTCGCGGCCGGGAAACTGGGGGAGGCTGGTGACGCTGGGCACCAGCGCCTGCAGGGCGGGCGGATCGGTGGAATCGATCCAGTAGCTGAGGAAGATGGCCAGGTCGAACAGCGGATCGCCCACCGTCGCCATCTCCCAGTCCACGACGGCGCTCACGCGTCCCAGGTGCGCCGGCTCAAAGACCAGGTTGTTGAGCTTGAAGTCGTTGTGGATGACGGTGGCCGCCGCGGCGCCGGTGTCCGGCACGCGGTCGCGGATGCGGCGGATGAGCGGCTCCACCTCGGCGATCTCATCCGTGGCGGCTTTTTCGTAGCGGCCGATCCACCCGTCCACCTGCCGCTGCATGAAACCCTCGGGCCGGCCCATCTCCTCCAGCCCCGCGGCCCGGTAGTCCACGCGGTGCAACTCCACCAGCGTGTCCACCACCGCCTCCGCCATCATCCGCCCCAGCTGCGGCGTGGCTTCCGTCCCCTTCGGCAGCCGCGCGTCGACGACCACGCCGGGGCGGTATTCCATCACCGTAAACGGCGCGCCGATCACCTCCGCGTCCGTGCAGATGAGGAGCGTCCGGGGTGCGAGAGAGAAGACGGCGTTCAGGCGCTGGAGCAGCCTGCCCTCGCGCTCCATGTCGTGCGCCTTTGGGGGAACCGGCCCCAGCGGCGGGCGGCGCAGCACGGCTTTCCATCCACCCACGCGCAGCAGGTAGGTGAGGTTGGACGCGCCCGTGGGGAACTGCCGAACTTCCGGCTCGCCCGCCGGAATGCCGGGGATCTGCCCACGCAGATACTCCAGCACCCGCGCCGCGTCGAACCCCTCGCCCTCGCGCACCGCGATGGTGTTGTCGCTCATGGGTTTCCGTGGATGTGAGGCGGCGGCTCCGGCCGTTCTCGTGCAATCGGAGGGATTTACGGCGTCGCGCTGCGCGCGGACCCCTCACCCCCGGCCCCTCTCCCGCAAACTGCGCGGGAGAGGGGTGACGCGAGATTCCGGCGGTGGCGCGGCGTGGCTACTGCTCCGTGAAACGACCATCGGCGGCACGAACCCTCGGCTACAGTCCGCGACGGCGGACTTCGTGACGTTCCAGCCGCGGTTTCAACCGCCCCGGCGCCGCCGCTTGCCGAAGCGCACACAACCTTCCTCCTCCCCCAACCCCGCAATCACGCACTCACGCACTCACGCACTCACGCACTTCCGTCAGATCGCCACGCTGACCCCGTAGCCGCGCAGAATCTCCCGCGCGACGACGGACTTGTGCACCTCGTCGGGGCCGTCGTAGATGCGGGCGGCGCGCTCGTGGCGGGCCATGGAGGCCAGCGGCGTGTCGTCGGTCAGGCCCAGCGCGCCATGGGTCTGGATGGCGCGGTCGATCACGCGCTGCAGCACGCTGGCGACAAAGAACTTGATCAGCGAGATGTCCACGCGCGCGGCGGGGGCGCCCTCGCGGTCGATGCGCTCCGCCGCGTCAAGCACCATCAGCCGCGACGCGTGGATCTCGGCGCGGCTCTCGGCGATCCAGTGCTGCACGGCCTGCTTGCTCCCCAGCGGCTCGCCCGGCGCAAGCTCGCGCTCGGCGGCGCGGCGGCACATGAGGTCGAACGCGCGCTCGGCGATCCCGATCCACCGCATGCAGTGGTGAATGCGCCCCGGCCCCAGCCGCTCCTGCGCCAGCCGAAACCCGCTCCCCTCCGCTCCGATCAGGTTTGCCACCGGCACGCGGCACTCCTCGTACGTCACCTCCGCGTGGCTGAAGTACCCCTCGCCCGCCTCGCCCATGATGGAGATGTTGCGCACCAGGCGAAAACCGGGCGTGTCGGTGGGGACGATGATCTGGCTGGCGCGCTCGTGCGGCCGCCTGGCATCGGGGTTGGTGACCGCCATCACGATGGCGAACGCGGAGCCTTCGGCGGACGACGTGAACCACTTGTGGCCGTTGATGACGTACTCGTCGCCGTCTCGTACGGCCGTGGTGCCCAGGTGGATGGGATTGGATCCCGCGTGCTCCGGCTCCGTCATCGAAAAGCAGCTGCGGATCTGGCCCGACGCCAGCGGCCCCAGCCAGCGCGCCCGCTGATCGTCGGAGCCGTGGTGCATCAGCAGTTCCATGTTGCCTACGTCGGGGGCCTGGCAGTTGAAGCTGTAATGCCCCAGCATCGACCACCCCAGCTCTTCGCTCACCCGCGCGTACTCCGTGAGCGACATCCCCAGCCCGCCCAGCGCCTCGGGGAGGAACGGCGCCCACAGCCCCAGTTCCTTTACGCGGCGCCGCTTTTCCTCCAGCGCGGGCACCAGGTCCGCAAAGCCGCCTGCGCGCAGCCCATCCTCCAGCGGAATGAGCTCATCGCGGACGAAGGTGCGGATCTGGTGCAGGATGCGGTCGAGCGGCGTGCCGGGCATGGAGGATCGGGTGTGGAAGAGGTGGAGGATGAAGATCAGCCGATGGAAAGGCCGCCGTCCAGGACCAGCGAGTGGCCGTTGGTGAAGCGGGCGCCCTCGGAGCACAGGTAGGCGATGCTCTCCGCCACCTCGGCGACGGTGCCCAGGCGGCCGATGGGGAGGGCGTCGGCCAGCTTCTGCTCGTGCTCGGCACTGCCGCCGGTGAGGGCGTCGACCATGGGCGTGCGGGTGAACGCGGGGCACACGGCGTTCACGCGGATGCCGGCGCGGGCGTACTCCAGCGCGGCGGTGCGGGTAAGGCCGATGACGGCGTGCTTGCTGGCGCTGTACGCGGAGTAGTGCGGAAAGCCCAGTACGCCCGCCACGGAGGCGATGTTGACGATGGATCCGCCGCCGCCCGCCAGTATCGCGGGGATCTCGTGCTTCATCGACAGCCAAACGCCGGTAAGGTTGACGGCGATGGTCATCTCCCACACGTCCTGCGGATAGTCCGCCGTCCGCGCCCGCGTGCCGCCCACGCCCGCGCTGTTCACCGCAAAGTCCAGCCGCCCGAAGCGCTCGACGGTCGCTTCCACCATGGCGCGCGTGTCGTCCGCCCGCGAGACGTCGACGCACATGGACGCCGCCTGCCCGCCCGCGGCCGCGATCGCCGCGGCGGCCTCCGCGGCCCCGGCCTCGTCGCGGTCCACCACCATCACGCTGGCGCCGCGCCGCGCGAGGAGGAGGGCGGCCTCGCGCCCGATCCCCGATCCGCCGCCCGTCACCAGCGCGACTTTTCCGTTGAACTCGCTGCTCATGGTCTGATCCAGGTTGGTGGCGGTTCCGAACGGCAACGCACTGCGTCCGCCGGGGTGCCCCTCCCCCGGCCCCTCCCCGTTCGTTCCTCACGGAGAGGGGAGAACTCATTATCACAATCACGGCGGGGATCAGGATAGCCGCCGAACATCGTTCGGCATAGTACAATCGCATGCTGCTGGCTGCAACGCGCCTGGTTTGCATGCTTCCTCGACAGGGATGTGATGCGGACGACCCCGGCCGATGCTCCGGCCGGGGTCGTTCGTGCTTCAACGATGCGCGATGCGCAGGTTACCGGCGCCAGGCGAGGCCGATGCCGACGTCCGGGGTGTTGTCGCTCAGACCGATGCTCAGGCGCAGGATCAGGTTGGAGGAAAACTCCGCGTCCAGGCCAAGGTCGCCCAGAAGCTCGGCCTCGAAGTCATCATCTGTCGCAATACCGTCGATCAGGGCGATGCGCGGGTGGATGTACGGCGTGAGCGCCACGCCCGGGTTCACGAACCGCTCGCCGATGGACAGGCCGCCCTGCACGCCGATGGCGTCGAAGTCGCCGATGAGCCCCTGCGCGGCCGCGGTGAACGCCACGTCGATCGGCGCCGACTCCAGCGGCACCCGCACCTCGCCGCCCAGCGACAGCAGGTCATCCACCGCGTCCACGAAGCCGATACGCAGGCCCATGGGACCGCTGCGGTAGATCCCCTCCAGCGCCATGTCGCCCGGGCCGTCGCTCAGGTAGATACCCAGGTCGTTCATCACCACCGGCGCCTGGTAGCTGGGGGTGAACACCTGCGCGTCGGCCGCGCCCACGCCAATCGTCAGCGCGCCGGCCAGCGCCGCCGGCAGAATCCACGTCTTCTTCACTGCGTTTCTCACTGCTCCTCTTGCGGTTCCGATCCTCGGTTTCGGGCGCGCCCGGGCGCCCAGGTTCAGCGGGCGAGCAGGCCGAACGCGCGCCTCCCGCGTGAAATCGGGAGGCGCGTGTCGCAGGCTTGCTCATCCTGCCACTGCGGATCGGTTTGCAAATGCCGCGCCTGCATCCGTAGCAGAGGACCCTCACCCGCTCGCTCAGGCTCGCACCCTCTCCCGCAAGCGGGAGAGGGTATAAACGTCGCGCAGAAGTTCGGAGCGCCACCAGCTGGTTCGGTCTGCCAAACAACGCTTTTCTGACCAGCGCGGACCCCTTGCGAAGGTGGATCGAAATACCTCTCGCGCAGTTTGATGGATGTCGTCGATCCCCGCGATCCGCCTGCTCCCGTTCCGCCGTGGTGCTTATCCGTGCGGCGGCTCGTCGTGGACGGGACGCTTCGTGTCGCCGCTGACCATCATCAGCACGCCGATCAGGACGACGGCGGCAAAGGCGTAGCCAGCGGGGCTCAGGCGCTCGTTCCACATCAGGTAGGCGGCGAAGGTGGCGACCACGGGCTCCACTGTCGCCACGGTCGCGGCGCGGGTGGCCTGCACGCGCCGCAGCCCGGCGCTGTAGAAGACGTACGCCAGGTACGTAGGCACCACCGCGACAAAGGCGATGGCGCCCCACGCCGTCCCGTTCTTGGGGCGAAAGTCCACCAGCGGCAACATGGCCAGCGCGCCGATGGGAAGGGCGTACACGAACAGCGTAGCGGTGGGATATCGATCGAAGTAGCGCTTTCCGAACAGGTAGTACAGTGCGTACGCGAACGCCGACGCGAGCCCCCACCCCAACGCCGCGGGCGAGAGCCGCACGGCGCCGCCGCCGCTGGAGAACGCGATCCCCGCCACACCCAGCGTGGCCACGCCCAGCGCCACCAGCGTGCGCCGGGTAAGCCGCTCGCCCATGAAGAGCGCGGAGAGCAGCGCCACCCACACCGGCGCCGTATACAGAAGGATGGACGCCAGCGCGGCCCCGCCTTCCTCCACCGCGCGCGAGTAGCACGCCAGCAGCCCGGCGACGCCCACGACGCCGAACGCCACTACGCTGGGCAGGTCACGCCGATCGATGCGTACTTGGCGGATGGCCACCGCGTGCACGGCGAAGATCCCCGCGGCCAGCAGCCCGCGCCAGAACGCCACCTCCACGGCGCCCACGCCCTCGCCCAGCGCAACGCGGGTCACCGGGCCCAGCAGGCCCCAGAGCGCGGCGGCGATGGCGACGTAGGGGTAGCCCAATAGGTGAACGGGTGAGGGGGTGAACGGGTGAACGGGTGAACGGGTGAATGCTTCCGCGGATCGGAGCCGTGTCGCGCCTCCGCGATTGTCGTTCCGTAGGAGGCGTTGGCGATCTCTGCCCATGCACGATGCGTTGGCGCCGGCTGAGGAACCTATCGTCTGATCGGCGGAGGCCGGCCTTGACGCCTCGGCCTCGCGGCTACAGTCCGCGCAGGCGGACTTCGCGATTTTCCAGCGGCGAATTCATTCGCTCCTGGGGGCGGACGGCACGTCACCTGATCAGACCACAATGGCTTACGTCGCCCTGGGGAGACGGGCGCACGTTGTTCGGTCCGGCCCCATCTGAGCTTCATTCGTCGCCGAACCTGCGCCCCGGCTCCGCGGAACGCACGCGATGCTTGCGCGGGGGCTCGCCCGTCGCAATCCTGCTCCGTCCCCCCCGCCCACCCCCTCCCGCCGCGCCCCATGCCCATCGACCGTTTCTACGTGATCCTGAACCCCACCGCGGGGCGCGGAGCCGCCGCGCGCGTGCGGGCCGTTGTCGAGCGCGAGATGGCGAAGGCTGGCGCAGCCGTCACCGTCGCAGAGACGGCGCGGCGCGGGCACGCGGCGGAGTTGGCGGAGGCCGCCGCGCGCGACGGATGGCCGGCGGTGGTCGCGGTGGGTGGCGACGGCACGGTGCACGAGGTGGTGAACGGGCTGATGCGCGCGGCGAACGGTGGGCCCTCGGTGCCGCTGGGGATCATCGGCGTGGGGAGCGGGAACGACTTTGCGCTGCTGGCGGGCGTCGCGAAAGATCCCGAGTGGGCGGTGCGGCGGATGACGCAGGCGCAGCCGCGCGCGGTGGACGTGGGCCGCGTGGGCGACGAGTGGTTCAGCAACGGCGTGGGGATTGGGCTGGACGCGCGCGTGGCGATCGAGGTGGACCGCCGCCGCCGCTTTCGCGGCATGGCGATGTACCTGCACGCGCTGTTCGGGGTACTGCGCGCCTTTCGCCCGCCGCGCATGACGGTGGAGCTCGACGGCGAGCGGGTGGCGGAGGGGCCGATGACGCTGGTGACCATCGGCAACGGAGGACGGCACGGCGGCGGCTTCTGGATCTGCCCGGACGCAAGCATCGACGACGGGGTGCTGGACGTGTGCACCTGCGACGGGCTGGGCACGCTGGGAATCCTGAGCTTTCTGCCGCGGGTGATGCGGGGCACGCACACCGGCGCCGCCTGCGTGCACATGCACCGCGCCACCCGTGTGCGCGTGACCAGCCCCGACCCGCTCCCCGTGCACGCCGACGGCGAGATCATCGCCGACGACGCGCGCGAGCTGAACATCGAAATCCACCCCGGCCGGCTGCGCGTACTGGCCTGACCCGACGGGTAAACTAAGGTTTTCTTGGACGGAAATCCTTCCGTTCGTATCTTCTACTGTAGCAGCGGACCACTGGCAGTCTTTCCTGACGCGGCGCCGCATTCCGGTTCGTATCTCTTCATCCAGACGGTGTTCCGGTAGCTCTTGACGCGCACTTTTCCGGTGCGGCGCATGGAGTTCGTGGCTCAACAACCTGCAATTCAGGGACAATGACGAAGATGCGGCGGATGGTGGGGGTGGCCGGTGCGGCGCTGGCGGTGGCGGGGTGCGCGGCGGGAATGGGCGGCGGCGCGGGCGGGGTGCCGGCGCAGTTCATCGGCACGTGGAACGGCGTGGGCTCGCAGACCGACCAGCCTGGCGAGTGGACCATCGAGGCCATCATCGTGGGCGGGCCGGTGGAGCAGGTGGGGACGATCTCATCCCTCGCTGCAGTGCGGCGGCGTGCTGCTGTTCCGCGGCGTGCGCGACGGTGCGCTGCAGATGCAGGAAGACATCACCTACGGCGCATGTGAAGACCTGGGATCATCACCCTCACACCCGAAGGCGACGGCAGGCTGCGCTACGGCTGGCGCCAGGATGGCAACGACGCCACGGCATCCGGCGCGCTGACGCGGGTGCGATAGTTCGAAGTACGAAAGTACGAGAGTGCGAAAGTGAGACAGTGGTGAGGTGAGACGCTTTCGCGTTTGATTGGCCCGCCGCGGAAAGCCCGTGGCGGAGTTCGCGGCGGGAAATCCGTCCCGCCTCTGGTCCCCCCAGACCCCACTCACAAGGAGCCTTACCATGCGAAAGATGATCACACTGATGGCGCTCGTGGCCCTTGCCGCCTGCGACAGCGCCACGGCTTCGAACCAGAACACCGCGCGCAGCAAGGACTCCGGCGAGGCCCGGGCGCCCGAGGCGGCCAGCCTGTCCGGCGGCGCCAGCCACCGCGCGGCCATCGTCAGCGTGCGCAAGCGCGTGGCGGGCACGCCGGCGCTGTACACCGCGCGCGCGGTTTCGACGGACGGCGGCGAGGTGACGGTCGAGATCCGCAGCAGTTCGGGCGGCTTTAGCGCCCTTACCTCCGGCACCTTCGAGGACACCGACACCGGCACCGGCGAAGCGAACCAGGACTTCCAGACCACCGCCGGCACGCGCTACCTGATCATCGCCTATCCGTCCTCCGGCGGCGGCGCGACGCTGGATGCCACGCACGCCTCTTTCATCGAGATTGAGCCCTGAAGGACGGACGCACCCCGCGCATGACGCGCATGGCTGCAGATAAAAGCGAGGGCGCGGAGAACAGGGAGTTCTTCGCGCCCTTCGCGGGGTCCCACGGCAAAGTCCGCCACGTGCCGCACGGCGGTGCGGATGGATTCAGCGGGCGCGCAGGGCGCGGGTGAGCACGCGGTCCAGCGCGTTGGCGAAGGCCTGCTTGTCGCGGTCGCCGTAGGGACGCGCGCCGCCGGTCTCCACGCCGGAGCCGCGCAGGCCGTCCATGAAGTCGCGCACGGACAGTCGCTCGGCCACGTTGTCGGGCGTGTACTCCTCACCGCGGGGGTCGATGGTGTACACGCGCTTTTCAACCAGCGCCGCCGCCAGCGGAATGTCAGCGGTGACGGCGACGTCTCCGGGTGCGGCGTTGTCGGCGATGTAGCGGTCGGCCACGTCGGGGCCGCCTTCCACGCGGATGGCGGAGACGTACGTGTTGCCCGGCGGCACCGGCAGCCGCTGGTTGGCCACCAGCACAGTCTCCATCTGTAGCCGCTTCGCCGCGCGGTAGACGATCTCCTTTACGTCACGCGGCGCTGCGTCCGCGTCAATCCACAGCTTCATCCGTATCCATCCGCTTGGTGTTGATCGAGGGAAGGTAAATCCATGCCAGCCCGATGCGCGAATCCTCCGCTTCCCCGCCATACTCGGTCGATTGCATTGGTCTCACACGGAGTCAACGGAGTTAACGGAGTTTGCTCGTGCCCGTTCCTCCATCTCCCGCGTTTGTTCGAGTCCCGCAAAACATTTCCGCACACAGAGTTAACAGAGTCAACAGAGTTTTTTCGAGCCGTATCCTCCGACTCATCGCCCTCGGCGGAAACGCGCGAACAAACTCTGCTAACTCTGGTGACTCTGTGTGAGGCTAAGCTGTTCCGGGGTTACGCGCAGCATCATCGGAAACCCCTCGTAGCAAACTCCGTTAACTCCGTTGACTCCGTGTGAGGCATGTCTTTGAAGATGCCGGACGCGCGAACGCCTGCCCCCTCGGCAGAGAGCGCGGCATCTTTACATCGCGCGCACTCGCCGCTAGCTTGGCGCTCGACATAGTAGCAGAAGGGCCTCACGGAAGCCGGTGAAAATCCGGCGCGGCCCCGCCACTGTAAGAGGCCCGGCACCCATCGCCGGCCCCGTCCCGCTCAATCACGCCACTGGGCAGCGCGCCCGGGAAGGCGAGCGGTGACCGCCTCGAGCCAGGAGACGCGGCCCCTCTGCTCCCGCAATTTGGCAAACCCCTCGCGGGAGGGGAGCGGGGCCATCGTATGCCGGGCCGGCAACACGCTTTCAAGACGCGTGTTCCGTCCGCGCCATCCGTGCCCGTTCCTTCCGCGTACCCCGGAAGGACGGGCTTTTTGTCGTCTGGCATCCGCGCCATTCGCCTCCCCCGCGTTCCACGCGCCGCCGCCCTGGCGGCGCTGCTGGCGCTTGCCGCGTGCGGTGATGCCGGCCCACGGGCGGACGCATCCGCATCCAACCCCATCTCCGTCGTCGACGACGCGGGCGACACGCTGCGGCTGGCATCACCCGCAAGGCGCATCGTTTCCCTGGCGCCCAACGCGACGGAGACGCTGGTGGCCATCGGCGCGCTGCCGCAGCTCGTGGGGCGGTCGGATTACGACACGGGGCTGGGGGTGGATTCCGTCGCCTCGGTGGGCGGGGCGCTGGACCCGTCGCTGGAGCGGCTGGTGGCGCTGCGGCCGGACCTGGTGATCGGCTGGCACTCGGCCGGAGCCAACCCGGTGCGCGACCGGCTGCGTGAGATGGGCATCCCCTTTCTGGCCGTCCGCACCACCGACACCACCGACATCTTTCGCACCCTTGGCGTGCTGGGCCGCGTAACGGGACGCGACGCCTCCGCCGACTCCGTCGCCGCGGCCGTGCGCGGGCAGCTGGCGGCCGTCCGCGCGTCCGTCGCCGGCCGCCCGCCCCGCACCGCCTTTTACGTGGTGGGCGACGAGCCCCTGATGACGGCGGGGCCGACCACGTTCACCGTGCAATTGATGGAGATCGCCGGCGGGCGCACGGCGTTCCCCGACGCGACGGGACAGCCGCAGTACGTGTCGATGGAAGAGCTGGTGCGCCGCCAGCCCGAGGTGATCCTGCTCCCCGTGGGCGAAAGCGGCGAGGCGCGGGTGGTGGAGCTTTCCACGCGGCCCGGATGGCGGGAGCTGAACGCCTTTCGCACGCGGCGGGTGGTCGCGCTCCCCGCGGACGCGGTGAACCGCATGGGTCCGGGGATCGGCGAGACGGCGCGGCGCTTTCGCGACGCCCTGCATCCCGAGCTGGCGGGGCGATGAAGCCCCTCGCGCGCCTGCTGCTGCTTGCCGCCGTGCTGGCGGGCGCGCTGCTGCTGAGCGTGCGCCTGGGCGCCGTGCGCCTGGGAACGGGCGAGGTGGTGGACGCCCTGCGCGGCGCCGGTGATCCCGCGACGGTGGCCATCGTGCGGCGGCTGCGGGTGCCGCGCTCGCTGCTGGCGGCGCTGGTGGGCGGGGCGCTGGCGGCCAGCGGCGCGTGCTTTCAGGCGCTGCTGCGCAACCCGCTGGCGGAGCCGTACGTCCTCGGCGTCTCCGGCGGCGCGGCGGTGGGCGCGGTCGCGGTGATCGTGCTGGGCGCCAGCGCGGCGAGCGGAACGGTGGCGCTGGCGGCGTTCGCGGGGGCGCTGCTTTCCATCGTCCTCGTTCTGCGGCTGGCGGCTTCGGCGGGGCGCACGCTGGACACGCGGGTGCTGCTGCTGGCCGGCGTGGTGGCGGGGGCGTTCTTCAACGCCTGCATCCTCCTGGTCCTTACCTTCAGCGACGCGGAAAGCTTTCGCGCGGCGCTCTTCTGGATGATGGGCAGCTTCAGCGGCGCCACGTGGCGGGAGATCGGGGTGCTGGCGCTGGCGGGCGGCCCCGCGCTGCTGCTGATGATGGCGCTCGCCCGGCCGCTGAACCTGCTCTCCATCGGCGAAGAGACGGCGGCGTACCTGGGGGTGCGGACGGAGCGCGCCAAGCTGGCGGCGTACGGCACCGCCTCGCTGCTCACGGCGGCGTCGGTGGCGGTGAGCGGGGTGATCGGCTTCGTGGGCCTGGTCATTCCCCACGTGGTGCGGATGCTGTGGGGGCCGGACCACCGCTTTCTGATCCCCGCCTCGGTGCTGCTGGGCGCGACCTTCCTGGTGCTGGCGGACGTCCTGGCCCGCACCGTCGCCGCGCCCGTGGAACTGCCGATTGGGGTGGTGACGGCGTTCGTGGGCGTGCCGTTCTTTCTGTGGATCCTGCGCAGGAGGGGCGCATGAGCGGATGGCGCTGCGCCGGGCTGGCGTTCCGGTATCCGGAATCCACGCATCCCGCCGTGCTGGACCTGTCGCTGGAGATTCCCGCCGGCGCCACCACGGCCGTGCTGGGCCCCAACGGATCGGGAAAGTCCACGCTGCTGAGGCTGCTGCTAGGCACGCTGACCCCCACGGCGGGGACGGTGGAGTTCGATGGCAAGCCGGTGGCGCGGTGGGGGCGGGATGCGCTGGCGAAGGCCGTCGGCGTGGTGCCGCAGGGGGAGGAGACGGTCTTTCCCATCCGCGTGCGGGAGATGGTGGGGATGGGCCGCTACCCGCACCTGGGCGCGTGGCGTCGCGAAGGGGATGCGGACCGGCGCGCGGTGGAGGAGGCGATGCGCCGCTGCGACGTGGGGGACCTGGCCGCGCGCCCGGTGCCCACGCTCTCCGGCGGGGAGCGGCAGCGGGCGCGGGTGGCGCGCGCGCTGGCGCAGGAGGCGCCCACGCTGGCGCTGGACGAGCCCACGCAGGCGCTGGACGTGGCGCACGAGATGGCGATCTTCGAACTGCTGCGCGACCTGGGGCACGCGGGCAAGACGGTGCTGCTGGTGACGCACAACCTGAATCTCGCCGCCCGTTACGCGGACCGGCTGGTGCTGCTGCACCGGGGACGCGTGGCGGCGGAGGGCACGCCGGCGCAGGTGCTGACGCGCGACAACGTGGAACGCGTGTACGGCTGGCCGGTGGAGATCGTGCCGCACCCGGGCCCGGGGCCAGACACGGGCGCGCCGCAGGTGGTGCCGCTGGCGGGCGACCAGTGCGTGCGGATGAGGCACGGGGAGGAGCGGGCCGATGCAGCGTGACGAGGGTGGTGTGCGCAATTCGGTGGGCGGCGCGATTCGGCTGATTCCGCGCGGCGCCCCCTCTGCTCGCTCAGGCTCGCACCTCCCCCCAAAACCCCTGGGGGAGGTTGGGGTTGGGGAGGATAGCGGAGATTGGGGCGGGACGAACGTGATCCCGCTGCGTCCGCGGGGTGCCCCTCCCCCGGCCCCTCCCCGTTCGTTCCTCACGGAGAGGGGAGAATTCGAGCGCGCTACGGATGGAATCGAGCGCATGTCCACACGCTGCGACATGCATCGAACTTCGTCCGCCGGCGCCCCCCCTCTCCCGGCCTCTCCCCCCCGATCTGCAGGGGGGAGAGGAGAACACAACCGCGCTTCGGAAAGATGCGTCGCACCTCCCTCCCCCGCGCTGTTTGCGGGGGAGGGCCGGGGAGGGGGGCGGCCCACCATCCCGCTCCACCCCGGCCGACGCGCACCGCAGGCTGCCCTACAACAACCTCCCCCAGTCTTTTTTGGGGGAGGTGCGAGCCTGAGCGAGCGGAGGGGGCGCGACGCCGGCCCATCCGAAACACCGCGTACCGAGCCCTCGCACCGCATCTCCCGCCTGCTGACGGGACTGCTGTCGGTCGGGGGGATGATCGCCTGCCTGCTGCTCGCCAATCCGGTCTGTGCGCAGCGGCCAGGGGAGATCGCGGGGCGGGTGGTGGAGGCGGGGACGGCGGCGCCGGTGGAAGCCGCGGCGGTGGAGGTGGCGGAGCTGGGGGTGCGCGCCTGGACCGACGGCACCGGCCGCTTTCGCCTTCGCGGCGTGGAGCCGGGGACGTACGGCGTCCGCGTGTCGCGAAGCGGATACGCGGCGCGGCAGCTGGCGGCGGAGGTGCGCAACGGCGAGGAGGCGTGGCTGGAGGTACAGCTCGCGGCCGCCGCCGTGGCGCTGCAGGCGGTGCGGGTGACGGCGGACGCGCAGCCGGCGGAGGGCGGCACGCGGGTGTCGCGGGAGGAGATCGAGTCCGGCGGCGCGCGCACGGCGGCGGAGGTGCTGGAGCGCGTTCCCGGCGTCGTCGTCCGCTCCACGGGCGCTACGGGCGCGCAGACGGTGAGCATCCGCGGCAGCGCGGCGGACGCGGTGCTGGTGCTGGTGGACGGCGTTCCGCTGAACGACCCCGTCAGCGGCGAGGCGGACCTGAGCGGCGTGCCCGCGCAGTCCATCGACCGCGTCACCGTGCTCCCCGGCGCCCGCTCCGCCCGCTACGGCCCGCGCGCTGCCGCCGGCGTGGTGCTGATCGAGACGCGAACGGCGGAGGTGCGGCGCGCGGCGGAGCTTTCCGCCGGCACGCTGCGGGAGCGGGCGGGGCGGGCGGAGTGGGGGATGGGCCGTTCCGGCGTCGTTCTGCAGGCGGGCGGGGAGGCGCGGCGGATCGAGGGCCGCTTCGATCATCCGCGCTCGGTGGATGACCCGACGATCGTCCGGCGCGCGAACGCGGACCTGGAGGAGTGGAGCGGGTTCGCGGCGCTGAGCGGGCGCGCGGCGGGGGGCGAGTTGCGCGTGCGGGGCGGATGGGACGCGCTGGATCGCGGGCTGCCGGGGCAGGACCACACGCCGTCCACCAGCGCGCGGCAGGAGATGCAGCGCGGCCGCGGCTCGCTCTCCTGGCGACGGACGTCCGACCGCGGCGCGGTGTCGGCGCTGCTGTCGGGCGCCGCGCACCGGGTGGGGTACGCGGACCCGCTGCCGCCCTTCGGCCTGGCGTACGACGACACGACGCGGGTTCAGCAGGCGTCGCTGCGCGTGGAGGCGGACCGCATCGCACCCTCCGAAGCCAGCGATTCCGTAGCCCGCGATTCCCTGTTCCCTGTTCCCTATTCCCTCGCCCGCTGGCTGCGCGGCTGGGGCGGCGGTTTCGAAGCGTCGACGCAGCGGGTGGACGCGGGCGCGCTCTCGCAAACGGCGCCGCGGCGTCGGACGGACGTGGGCGGGTTCGCGCACGTGGCCGCGGAGGCGCGGGGGATCACGTTTTCGGCGGAGGGGCGCGCGGACCGCGACGGGGTGACGGAGGACGTGTACGTGAGCCGCGCGCTGACGGCGGGGGCGCGGCTGGGCATCGTCCGCATCCACCTGGCCAACCGCAGCAGCTACAGCCCGCCCTCGCTGGGCGACCAGTTCTTTCGCGCCGGCGTGGGCGTGGAGCCGAACCCCGACCTTCGGCCGGAGCGCGTGCCCAACGAGTGGGAGCTGGGCGCGTCCGCATCCACCTTCTTCGGTGACGCGGAGGTGACGGCGCACGCGGCGGCGTACACGGGGGACGTGCGGGGGATGATCCTGTGGCTTCCCGACTTCCGCTTTCGCTGGAGCCCGCGAAACGTGGACGCGCTGCGCCGGGGGATCGACACGCGCGCGGAGGTGCGGCTGCCGGGCGCCGGGCTGCGGCTGAGCGGGGCGTGGTCGATGGCGCGCGTGACGTACGACGAGCCGGGGGTGCGCGGCATTCAGCTGGCCTATCGCCCGCGCCACACCGGATCGGCGGGGGCGGAGTGGCGGCGCGGCGCGTGGCGGGTGGACGCGTTCGCGCGCTACACCGGCGTGCGCTACCCCGCCGCCGCGCGGGTGAACGCGCTGGATGGATTCTGGAGCACGGCCCTGCGCGCCGGCCGCGACTGGCGCGTGGGAGGATGGACGATGACGGCGGCGGTGGACGTGGACCGCGCGCTGGACGAGAAGGATTCACTGATCCAGGGATTTCCCGAGCCCGGGCGCCGGGTTCGGCTGGACGTGCGCGTGGCGCGCACGGGCCTCACATCGAACGAAAGATAAGCACCATGCAGAACCGCTTTTTCCGCCGGCTTGCCGCGCTGGCCGCCCTTGCCCTTCCGCTGGGCGCCACCGCGTGCGACAGTGACCCCAACGAACCCGCGATCGCCGAGCGGCTGGTGCTTACGGTGAACAGCGAAGAACAGTCGCTCTCGCTGATCCCGGTGGACGGCGGCAGCGACGTGCAGGTGCGCACCATCGGACTTGGCGGGCAGGCGACGCCCACCGGCGTGTCGGCGCGCGGCGCGTACGCGGTGGTGCCGCTGGGCATCTACCCGTTCGCCGCGGTGGTGGACCTGCGCACGGGCACGGTGGACCATCGGGTGGCGCTGCCGGCCAACTCCGGCGCCACGGGCTCCGATTTCGTGAACGACAGCATCGCCGTGGTCGCCAACCCCGGCCGCAACAGCGTGACGCCCATCAACGTGCTGCGCGGCACCGCTGGACCGGACGTCACCGTGGGCACCTATCCCGCCACCGTTATCAGCGACGGGGGGCGCGTGTACGTGCTGAACGGCAACCTGGTGAACTTTGCCCCCGCCGGCCCTGGTTCGGTGACGGTGATGGACGAGCAGCTGCGCATCCTGCGCACGGTGCAGCTCACGGGGATCAACCCCTCGGCAGGCGCCATCATCGGCAACCGGCTATACGTGCTGAACTCAGGGAGGTTCGGCGGCAACAACGGGTCGATCTCGGTGGTGAATCTGCAGACGATGGCCGAGGAATCGTTCCACAGCGGCTTTGGAGAGTTCCCCTCGTCCATCGCCGCGTCGCCGGGCGGTGACCTGTACGTGGGCATCTACGGCACCGGCATCGTGGTGTGGGATCCGCAGTCGCGCACCTTCCGCGTGCCGCTGAGCGCGCCGATCAAGCCGGCCGGTTCGGGGATCGTGTCGGGGCTGGGCTTTGGCTACGCGGGCCGGCTGCACACGGCCAGCGCGGGCAACTGCCAGACCCCCGGCGTGGTGCACCGCCTGAACGCCAGCGACGGCGCGCTGGAACGCACGGTGACGGTCGGCATCTGCCCCTTCGGCATCGCCTTCGCCGACGTGCCCGAGGCCGACGACGAGGACTGAGCGGGTGAACGGGTGAGCGGGTGAACGGGTGAAGGGGTGAGCGGGTGAAGGGGTGAGCGGGTGAAGGGGTGAGCGGGTGAAGGGGTGAGCGGGGATCATGACCACGGACGCCTGTCATCCTGAGGCCCGTCCACGGAAAACCTACCTTCGCGCAACGGGTTGCAGGGCCGAAGGATCTACTTTTGCCCTGCTCGAAGGCGGACGCGGCAGCCCGCGCAGAGTCCGCGGCCGCGTTCTGAGCCCGACAAAGCCTGTTCCCGGCTGATGCACGACAGTGTGGCCCGGCGGAGAATCATCCGCCGGGCCACACTGCTTTTTCCGAGGATACGGCTCCGGGCGGCATACCTGCTCAACGGGCGCTGGCCGCGGTGGAACTCGTACGCGCGGCGGCGCTGGCGGGGGCGATTGCGCGCGAACTGCGGCGCGAGGGGCGGCCGTTACGGACACCAGCCGCGTGAGAGCGAGTAAACTCGCCGCAACAACGGCGGAAAGCCCCGCAAACAGCGCGGGGCTTCAACTGCAGGCTCGATAGGGACTCGCGCGCGTCGCCCTTCCCCACCACCGTCCAATACAGCCGCCGCACCGCCCTGTGATTTCGAAGGAGGCGCCGCGCGGAACCCGACCTTATCGGATACCGTGGCGCCGACTCGAGAAATCTACTCAGCCGGACATGGGCACTCCCGCCCCCCGGCCTTGCCGCGGATCGCCCACACGGGCTTTGTCCGAGATCTCGACAACCGGGGGATCTACGCGGGCTGCCGCGTCCACCCTCCAGCAGACCGTGAGTAGATCCTTCTGCCCTGCAACCGGCGGTGCATTCGGATGCTCACCGGCTGCCGGGCCTCAGGATGACATGCGTTTGCGCGCCATCACACCATCACACCATCACACCATCACACCATCACACCATCACACCATCACACCATCACACCATCACACCATCACACCATCACACCATCACACCATCACACCCGTTCACCCGTTCACCCGTTCACCCTACCGTCCCGCCGTATACGTGCCCAGCAAACTGCGGCACGCCAGCGCGCCGCCGTCCGCGGCGGCGCTGACTTCGGCGAAGGAGCCTTCGCCGCGGGCGGAGGCGTGCAGGGTGAGCTGAACCGACACCATCGCCGGCTCCCCCTGCGCAAACGGCACCGCCCGAATGCCGGGGCCGCACGGCACGTGCTCCCACTCCATCCGCGTGCACTCGTTTACGTTGCCGCCGCCGCGCTCCCACACGGCGCCGCCCGTGCCCGGCAGGTCCGCGCGCCCGGGCTGCTTCCATCCACCCTGCCAGTGGTGCAGGGCAAAGCGGATGCAGGCCGACGCCCGTTTGGACGTCCAGAAATCGTGCGACGCCTGCACGATGCAAAGGCCTGAAAACGTTACCACCGGACGGAACGTGTACCATCCGGACACGGGCGGCGTCCAGGGAAAGTGCCAGAACTCCGTCTGCCACGCCTGCTCCGCCCCGCTGCCAAACCACCCGTTGCCGCTTCCCCGCGCCGACGCGGCGGCGCGAAACACCTGCGGGTTCTCCAGCCGCACGGCGTGCGGACAGCGGCGGTGGTCGCTTCCGGGAATCCAGTCGCGGTCGTCGGCCAGCCCCATTGTGGCGGCGGGCGACGGCGGGTGCGCGGTGGCCTGGCGCATGGCCATGCGGGCGGCCGTGTCCTCGCCCGCCAGTGTGCGGTGAAAGGCGGCGATGCCGCCCACGTCCATCCCCAGCGCGCGATAGTGCATCTCCGCGCGCGCCGCCCTGGAAAGCGCGGAGGCCTGCGCCTGGTTGTGCGCCGCCTGCGCCTGTGCCTGCTCCAGCGCCGCCCCGGCGCGAAGCTCCGCGTCCAGGCGGTGTATCCATCCCTCCCCGTCCGGCGCGCGCGCCGCCCGGGGCTTTTCCCTCAACGTGCTCATCATGCTATACCCTCACGGTCACGGGTCCTGCGGGACCGGAATCATCCATCCGCCGCCGCACGTTCGCGCGGGCGCCGGTTCAGGCCTGGCGGGTAAGACAAGCGCCGGCCCGGGTTTGAATCGGGTCGGCGCACCGCCGGCGCCGGCTCGCGGTTCGGAACTGCGCGGCCGGACACGGGGGGACAGGGCACCCCGCGTGCCGGACGCTCCATTCATCGCAAGTCGCTGCCGGCAAAGTGTCTAACCCCCCTTTATCCGGGGGTTTGGATGATTATGCACGAGGCGGGAACCTTTCCCGCTGCTACAGGGACAGTGGCGCGGCTGGTACAGCCGGGGCGCGGAAGGGACAGCAGAGGCGCGATTCAGAGGGTGAGCGTCATCGTGATCTCCTTCTGGATCCCGCACCCTTCGGCGATGGCGGGGACGAACCGCAGCTGCTCTGCCCAGCGGACGAGGCTCCGCGTGTATCCGGCGTGATCCGGCCCGGTGACGCGTACCGTCCCCGGCACCACGGCACCGTCCACGCCGACGGCGAAGGTCACTCCATACGCACCCTGCGGCGCGCCGCGCGCCCTCTCCGGCAGCGTGATGAGGGTGTTGATGATGGGCGGGGTGATCGCCGCCGTGCTGTCCGCCAGGATGCGGGCCGCCACGTCAGGCGCGCACGGCGGCGGCAGGTCCACCGCCCGCCGCGAGCCGGCCGCGCATCCGGCTGCGGAGAGAAGCACCATGGCGAGGGGGATGATTCTCATCACGATGCGGAGATTTTCATTGCGGAGGGGGAGGGTATGACGCATACCTTGGGCGTCCACGGCAGATTCACACATACGGGATGGTCGGCATGATCGGTGAGTTTCGCAAGTTCATCTCCCGCGGGAACGTGATGGACCTGGCGGTCGGCATCATCATCGGCGCCGCGTTCGCCACGCTGGTCAAGTCGTTCGTCGACGACATCCTGATGCCGCCGATCGGGATGGCTACGGGTGGCGTCGATTTTTCGGAGTTCTACCTGAACCTGGGCCGCGGCGACTTCCCTTCGCGCGCCGCGGCGGTTGAGGCGGGCGCGCCGATCGTGAGCTACGGGCTGTTCATCAACAACGTGATCACCTTTCTGATCACGGCGTTCGGCGTGTTTCTGCTGGTGCGTGCCTACTCGCGGATGCGTGACCGCGACGCGGTGGCCGCGCCGGAGCCCACGGAAAAGGACTGCCCCTTCTGCCGCACGCGCATCCACATCGCCGCCGTACGCTGCCCCGCGTGCACCTCCGAGCTGGCCGGCGCGAGCTGACCTGGCAAAAGCAAAAGAGGATTGGGTACAGAGGAACAGGGAAGAACAAAGAGAAACAGAGGACGGCGAACTCCATCGTCCTCTGTTTCTCTGGGCTTTTCTCTGTTCCTCTGTACCCGATCCTCTGTTTGCAGTGGATGATCAGCGCACGTCCGCGTCAAAGGCACCGGTGAGCACGCGGCCTTCGCGCTTGACCTGCACCCAGATGCGATAGCGGCCGGGCTTGGGAAACTCGTAGGGGAACGAGGCGACGCCCGGCTGCGCGCCCGCCGCGTGCATCGCGTGGTCCGCCGGCGCGCGCAGCACCAGCGAGCCGTCCGCCGCGCGCGTGGTGTCGCCGCGCTCCCGCTGCGCGAACAGCTGCTGCGCGACCGCGGAGACGCTGCCGGCCGGGTGCAGGTGCACGAACACCGAGCCGTCGTCGCGCGACACGGCGGCGTGGCTCAGCATCCCCATGTACGGCTGCAGCGCGGCGGGCGCCCCGGCCGGGTCCGTCACCCGAAAGCGCAGCGTGGTCTCGCGGCCGGCGGCCAGCCGCGGGTCGCGCTCCCACGTCATCGTCGACCCGTCGTCCAGCCGCGCCGCCGTCCCCGCCTCGCCGCCGCCCACGCGCCACGAGTCGTCCGCGTCCACCGCGACCACGGCGGCGGCGGACGGGGCGGCGGGGACCGTCACCTTCTCCACGAACGTGTGCGGAAATCCGCTCTCGTGCACCACGTCCGCGTATACCCGGTACGTCCCGACGGGAAGCTCGCCCGGCAGCGTGAGATGGAAGCGCTGCGGATCGTCCGCGCGGACGGGGTGCACGTGGGCAAAGGCGTCCATCCCCGGCTCGCGCACCAGGAACATGTGCATCAGCTTGCCGTGGTCCGGCATCAGCGGGCTGAAGCGGGTCCACGTGCTGTCCGTCACCGCCAGCGTAAGCACCCGCGCGCCGTCGATCGAGGCGACGGACGCCTCCGTTGACGGCGGCGCGTACAGGTTATCGGCGTAGGCCCGGTCCTCCGCGTCCCACCAGCGGCTGCCACCCAGCAGCGCCAGCGCCAGCACGGGGACGGCGACCGCGCGCGCGACCCACGACGTCCGGCGGCGGCGGGCGTCCGGCACCTCGCCCGGCGGCAGCACCGACTCCCGCGCCGCCGCGCCCACGATGGTCAGCGCGCCGATGAAGAGGAAGACGCCCAGCCCGGCCAGGCCGAACGCCATCCCGCGCTTCATCCCCAGCGTCTGCGTGGCCACCGCGGGAACGGGGACGATCACGGTGCCGGTCCCCGCCGCGCCCTCCACGGCGACGTGGACGCTGTACGAGCCAAAGTCCATGAACCACAGCTCCGCGCTCCATAGCCGCGGCTCGCCGGCCACCGGCAGCGCCTCGTCCGCGCGCGGCGCGCCCTGCGTCCCCAGGTCCCAGCGGACGGGCCGCACCGTCACCCGCCGCACGTCGCCGCTGGGAATGCGGACGGAGATCTCCGCCAGCCCGGGAATCACTCCCGGCGGGCGGACGACGACGCGCACGGGATACGCGCCCGCGTTGCCCTCGTAGAACACGTTGGGGCTCCCCACGTGCGCCGCCAGCAGCGCTACCGCCGCCACGGCGCCGAAGGTCGCCGCCAGCCGCCGAGCCAGGCGGCGGAAGGGGACGGCGCTCATCGCTTCACCTTGGCCATGAAGCCGCCCCAGGCCAGCCCGGCGCGCGTGGAAAGGATCGCCAGCACCGCCGCGATCCCCAGCCCCCGCACGATCTCCATTCCCGACGCCGCGTTCCAGAACTCGCCGCGCGAAAGGATCCCCTCGCCGATCATGTACGGGCGCAGGTGCTGGCTCAGGATCGTCTCCCGCGTCGCCAGCCCGTTCAGCACGTTGGCGAACGGCCACTGGGCAATGAAGAACGCCGCCACGAACGCCAGGCCCAGCACGCCGGCCAGCATCCATCCCCGCTTGCGATCCCCCCAGCGCCGCAGCGCCAGGTCCAGCGCCAGCGCGGGGACGATGAGCAGCAGCGGAAACTGCGGCGGCATCATCCGGTCGATCGCGTAGCGCACCGGCGCCAGCCGCGGCTCCGCGGGAAAGAGGGGGAGGATGAAGGTGAGCGCCAGCAGCACGCCCGTGTACGAGGCGGCGGCCGCCGTGGCCGGCCAGCGCAGCCGCCCCGCCACCGCCGGGGCCACCAGGACGATGGGGATGACGCCGGCCACCACCTGGTAGAACTGCATGCCGTGCTGGGCCCAGCGCCAGGTGTATTCGCTGATCATCGTCCCCAGGTTCAGCAGCACCAGCCCGGCCGCGTACGCGTACATCCAGCGGTAGGCGCGCGCGTCGCCGTGGCGGTTCTGCAGCGAGAGCACCATCAGCATGGCACCCAGCTGAATGGCCAGGATCCCCGCCGCCAGCACCGCGTGCGGCGGGCTGAGGATCTTCACGTCCAGCCCGTAGGCGTTGTGCCACCAGTCGTCGAACGGCGCCGAGGTCAGCATGGCGATGGCGCCCCAGATGCACACCCACGCGCCCAGCGAGCCGTGGAAGTACTTCCAGAAGCTCACCGCCCCCGCCTTGTCCTGCGCCGTCCCCGCAAAGCTGGTGTGCAGCACGTGCCACCCGCACGCCACGCCGCTCACCACGCCGCCCAGGTACATGGCCATGTGCGGATACGACCAGAACGTGTCGCGCCCGATGCTCTGGTGCCAGCTGATGTCCCACAGCACGCCCACGATGACGCTGGTAGAAGCAAACAGCACCGCGAGCACGTGCCACGGCACGGACGCGGCCGGTGCCCGCGCCTCATCGTGCGCGGGCGCACGGGCGGGGGCGTGAAGGGTGGATGCGCTGGGCATCAGCGGGGTCTGGGGGGCTGCTGGGTTTACCGCAGGATGCGGGCGGAGTGCCCGCGGAAAACGCGTGGGGTGGCCTGGCTCCCGGGTATGACGGGAGCGCGTGCCGAAAGGTTGGCGGAGCCGCGACGCACGACCAGAAGTTTGTCTGCCCCGGCGGTTTTCCGAAAGGGGCAAAGAACGGGAGATGCGGACACCGCCAAGCCATGCGCGGAAAAGCCGGCCCCGGAGCTTCTGGAGCCGGCTGCCACCGGTGGCGTCCCACACGAACGGCCTACATGCCGTACGCGTCGATGACCTGGAACGTAGAGTCTGCCACCGCCATGTACGCATTCCTGAGGCGGAAGGTAAACGTACCATCGGGGTTGATATGACTACTGGAATCTGGATGGATGACCGTGGCGATCATGTAGTAGTCCCCCACTTGGAAGAAAGAGCTCAGGTATGCGGGCCCGTCCAGGTTGGCTGTCTGAACTCTGCTTTGCAGTTGCGCACACGCCGTTGTGTCGGCGGGAGCAGCAAGCAGCCGCAGCCCCAGCGTGTCCGCGGGCGAAAGGCCGAGCGCCGCGGCATCCTGTGTATACGCGGGTGCCTCAAGAAACGTGATCGCCATGTCACGCGAACCGGATTGCTCGAGCGGGCAGCTTCCAACGGTGCCGTCGGCGGCACTGGCATTCACCGCCGAGACGATGAACCCCGACAGCATGGCGGCAGCGATACACAATCCGAACAGCTTTCTGGTCATGCTCACTCTCGTTGTTGTTTCCCGTACGCTTCAGTAGCCGCAGCGAGGGTACTCCGCGGTGGTCCGGTTGTCCCTGGTACGAGGACCGAACTTGAAGATGCCGTGTTTGTCCATCACGTAGCCGTTGTTGCCGATGAACTGTCCCGGAAGCGCGTTGTTGAGCCGGCCCGCAGTGTCCTTGTCCGGGTCCAGTGCCCCCCGGCGGTAGCGCACGTCGTTGCCATGCGCCTGCTGGCATCCACGCTGGAGTTCCGTGGTCGCATAGGGGTGTGTATGCACCCATCCTACCGCGCTGAGAGGGACCTCCACTTGGTTCACGTGCAATTGGCAGGGGATGTGCTCCCCCTCCGGCCACCGCTCCAGCCCATACTCGCCGGTCGTCGGGTCATGCGTGATGAACGCTCCCCATTAATGCCGGTCTACCACGTTAGGGGCCTCTGAATTGCTCCGGTTCCATAGATCCCTGAGGCCCTCCTGGACCGCTGGCGAGCTGAGCATGGGATCAGTGGGCGTCCCGGGTGGGCACCCGTTCTCCCATACCAGTTCACTGCCTGCGGTCATGGCTACCCGGTCCGGCCGGGCGTATACCCACATCTTACCCCGACCGGGTGGCACAATCGTGCACGTCATCTGGTTGGTGCAGGCGGCAAGGGCGCCCTGCCCGTATGCCCAGGGTCCCGCGGGCGCGCTTTCCCCGAACGCCCAGAGGATGGTCGCGGTTCCGGATCCGTGGGTAAAGGGCGTCAATGGGCCGGAGGCGCTTGCGGTAAAGGTGATCGGCACCCCTGCTGCGGCCTTGGTGGACGAGGCGCGGACCTTCAGCCAGATTGGGGTTACGATCACCTGCTGATTCCCCGAAACGTCGAACTTGTCCGCCGGCGCGCCGTTCTGCTTGGCGAAACCCGAAGGGTGGTATGGCCGCCTGCGCCAGACTACCTGGCATACGTCGGGATGGTGGAACTCCGTTTCGGCGTAGTCGGCTCCAAATATGTTCAGGCTGTAGCTGGTGACGATGCCGTTGCTGGCCCGGCAGCCCCACACCAGTCCCAGGTACCCCCCAAGTCCGTCAGGCTTGATCTCCCAGATCCCCTGATACGGCTGCGGCATGCAGCCGTCGCTCAACGGGTCGCTATTCGCGAGGCACCAGTCCCGGTACGCCTGGCTGCGCGAGAGCGTCAGCCGCTCCTGCAGGCGCACCTTGGCCCAGGTCTTCGCCGGAATCGTGATCCCCGTCTCCTGCCATGCGGGAACCTCGTTCAGCCCCCTGAGTTCGAGTGCCGCACTCCCGGACCAGCTCACCAGAGCGCTGGCCGACGGAGGGAGTACTGGGTCCACAGTCGGGCGACGGGGGTCCACCGGGTTTACCGTGTCGCAACTGGACAGCAGAACCAGGAGCACGGCCGCGGGAGTGACGGAACGAGCGAGATGAGACAGCACACGCATGCGTATTTGAACCACGGGGATGCGAGCAGTAGGACAGAGAGCGGGGATGACCGATAAACATATGTAGTTTCAGCTTTACCGTCAACGTTTGCAGTCGGAGCTCGTGGCAGGAAATGCCCCCAACTGGATCTTGATGGAAGCGGGAGGACTGCCGCAAGGAAAGCCGCTGCAAGGCTTCCGGTGCCGGCCTGCCTGCTTCCCGCCATTAGGCAGCTACGAGCAGCAGAAGGTAAATTTCTCACCAATTATCTTCGAACTGGCGCTGGACGGTGCCCCTCCCCCGGCCCCGCCCCCGGCCCCGCCCCGTTCGTTCCTCACGGAGAGGGGAGAACTTCATTCCTGTTTCCGAGGGTCAGTCGAAGCGCCCTGCACTCCCCGCCGCCACCTCCTCGCCCGAAGTCGCGCAGTTAGTGGGAGGGGAGCGGCCCACCATCCAAACACCGTCGCTGCCCAGCATCAACCTCCCCCGGCAGTTTCGGGGAGGTGGGACGGTAATACCGGCCCGGAGGGGGCCTGCGCGGGTTACGTCACAGCCTGGCTCCGAGGTGGATCACCAGCGCCGAGTTCTCGACGATGCTGAGCTGCACCACGCCCTGGGAATTGACCGTGACGCTGGTTCCGGCGCAGGCGTCGCCCACCTTGCCGCCAGTGAGAATGTCGCAGTAGGTGCCGGGCGACATGCCGGTTTGCACCGCAGCCGTGGTCCTCTGCGGCTCGCGGCTGATGGCGACAAAGCCCCGGTCACCGCGCGAAAAGGCAATGGCGTTGCCGCCGTTGTCCCACCAGCGGCTCACGTCCGTGCCCACCATGGCGCGGCGAAACTCCACCATCCGCAGGATGATGGGGTCGCGGTGCTCGCACACCCACGTTCCCAGCACCGCCGTTTCAAGCGTGGGCGCGCACACCACGTCCTTGGTCGCGTTGTCGTCGGTGGGAGGGCCGGCGTCGCGGCCAAACGGAGAGCTGCGGTCAAAGGCGTAGCTGGACATCACCGACGGGTAGCCGTACGGCTGCGCCAGCATCCACACGTTGGCCAGCCGGAACGTGGTGCCGTCACGGTAGCCAATGCCGCCGTTGCGCTGCGTGTCGTGGTTCTCCAGAAAGACGACGGCCTTGTCCGACGGCATCAGGTTCCACGTCGCCGCCGAGAAGTTCCTCAGGTCCACCAGCCGCTGCCCGCTGATGCCCAGAAACTTGTCGCCCACGCCCTTGTAGCGAAACTCGGTGACGTCCGCCGCGCCGCCGGTGCCGTATCCCAGGCCGTAGTAGTGCTCGCGCCGCACGCCCTCGCCGCCGTTGTCGATCACCTCGGCGAACCAGTACGGGATCGGGCGCCCCTCCACCGCTAGCGTCTGGTTCACCCGGTCCACGATGGCGTCAAGCTCTACCGGCTGAATGTGCTTGGCGGCGTCGATGCGAAAGCCCGCCACCCCCAGCCGCGCCAGCGAGATCAGGTAGTCCGCGATCTTCTGCTGCACGCCGGCGGCGCCGGTGTTAAGGTCCGCCAGCCCCAGCAGCTCGCAGTCCTGCACGTTGGCGGCGCTGGTGTAGTCGCCCACCGCGCACGGGGGGTGAAAGTCCGCCGCCGTGTACAGGCCGGGGTAGTTGTACTTGGTGTAGGCGGTGCCGTTGTTCCCCACCCCCGCCCCGCCCGTCATGTGGTTGATGACGGCGTCCACGTACACGTCTACCCCGGCGGCCTTGCACCGGCTGATCATGCTGCTGAACTCCACGCCCGTGCCGCTGCGGCTAAGCGCCACCGAGTAGCTTACCGGCTGATAGCGCTGCCACCACGGCGCTCCCTGCTGCACCAGGTGCTCCTGCGGCGGCGACACCTGCACGGCCGCGTAGCCCGCCGGCCCCAGCACGTTCTCGCATTCCTCCGCGACGTCCGGCCACTTCCACTCAAACAGGTGCACGAACACGTCGCCCGCGGCCGCGTGGCCGCTGGCGCGGTAGTCCGGCGGAAGCGTGGGGCGCTGCTCCGGCGGATTGACGATGGGCGGCTCGACCGGCCCCCCGTCGCCGCCGCAGCCGGCCAGCGACAGCGCGAGCATCATCAGGCCGGCCGCGCCGGTACGAACGCGAGAGATCATCCCTGCATCACCTGTAACTCGTTTCAGTGCCCCGCATCCCACCACCCCCGCCGAATGCGGGCCAGGCCCACCAGCTCCGCCGCCGAGCCGCCGCAACGCAGCCCACGCGGTGTGTTTCTCCGTGTCTTCCGGAGCACACGCCGCTCACCACGCGCGCTGCACCCGGCTTGACGCGCGTACTTGCCCGCGTCATCCGGCAGCCGGCCGAGCCTCGGACACCCGGCGGCCCCCCCTGCGTTGGGCGTCGCGGCGCACACCTCGATCTACCGCGCGTGCCGAGCGCCCGCAACAGACGCGCATCAGGTGTCGCGAGGGACCGGTTTCCGCGCCGCTCCGGAGAGGGATCGTCTCTCCCCGAAAATGCGGATGGCCCCCTGCCGCGATACATCCCTCCGCGCGTTGCCGCCGCCGTGGCCATCTCGCGCCGGCACCCGGTCGTAGCGGGATCGACTTCTCCCCTCTCCGCGAGGAACGAGCGGGGAGGGGGCCGGGGGGAGGGGCACCCCGTCGTGCCCAGTGTGATGCAGGTCGCCGCGCACGACTCCGGGCGTGATCGACGCCCTCTCTCAAAAAACGCGGATGGCCCCCTGCCGCGCTACATCCCTCCGCGCGTTGCCGCCGCCGTGGCCATCTTGCGGCGGCACCAGTCGTAGCGGGATCGACTTCTCCCCTCTCCGCGAGGAACGAGCGGGGAGGGGCCGGGGGAGGGGCACCGCCGGGCGCCGGTTGGGCGCATTTCGCGGCGCTGATACCCTGCCCTGCCCGTCGGGGAGCTCTCCTGAGACACGCTGAAGACGGCCTTCGACACAGAAGACGTCCATCCCCTCCCCATAATGACAGGCACCCCCACCCCAGCGTGACGGAGTTGCATGCGAGCCGATCGGTTTCAGCGTGCCCGCCGGCCCGGATTGCACCCGACCGGACGGCTCGTTCACCCGTTCACCCGTTCACCCGTTCACCCGTTCACCCGTTCACCCGTTCACCCGTTCACCCGTTCACCCGTTCACCCCTCACGGCGCTGGGCCTCCAGCAGAGCGCGGCGGCGCTTCGTCCCTCGGCGCTGGCATGGACGGGGTCGAGGCTGGCCGCACGAGGGCCTTGACAAGGTCGTGGGGGCTAGATTAGACTGGCGGCATCGGGAGTCGCGTCCCTCACGGCAGCCATCGCGGACCGCACAGGTCCGGGGCCCGCCAGGTCTTCGCAAGAAGGCCACGAGGATCGCGGCTCCTTTTTTGTTTTCTGCCCTCCGGGGCACGCACACGTAACGACCGAGCACCACGATGCACGTCCATTCCTTCGCCACCCGGCAGCCCGTACAGGCGCCCACGCAAAGCAAGCGAGGCGTGGTGCCGTCGTGTGCCGGCATGACGGGCCTGCGGGCCTCGTGGCGAGGTCTGGAGCCGGGTTCGGCGTATCCGTGCGGCGAACGGCGGAACGATAGTGGGGATTACGGAAACTCCATGGGAGGTGCTCCGGTGTAGGGCTTTTTCAGCCCCGCCCGGCGCAGGCGCCGGCAGCAAGGCGCCCTGCCTCCCCGATGCACCGGGTGAGGCAGGGCGCCTTTCCGTTGCCGTGCAGGATCCTGTTTGACAACTCGGGTGTGGGTCAAGGAACAGCGCAGTCCGCGTGGGGACCCGCCGGGGCGAGCAGCGCCCGGCGTTGGCGAACGCGACTCCCGGTGCCGTGCGTCTTCTCCGCCCCGTGCGGGGACCCCGCGGCTGCGCAGCAAACGATGGATGCACCTGTAGCTCAGCTGGCCGGAGCGCCGGACCGCCAGTCCGGAGGCCGGGGGTTCAAATCCCCCCAGGTGCTTGAAAGAGGGTGAGATGCCGATCGATGTGCGTGCCCGTAGCTCAGCCGGAGCAGAGCGCCGGATTCCGGATCCGGAGGCCGGGGGTTCGAATCCCTCCGGGCGCACTGAAGTGTTCGTGATGCAAATACGCCTGTAGCTCAGCTGGCAGAGCGCCGGATTCCAACACCGGATGTCGGGGGTTCGATTCCTCCCGGGCGTGCTGATACGTCGTCCCAGCGGCTGGCGAGGGAGGCGCCGCACCACGGCGGAGACTATACGGCGAATCGTGGCGCCGTGCAGATGGCGAGGTCTCGCGCGGCGGGGGCGCGCTGTCATCCTGAGGGAGCGCACCCCCGTAACTTTCAGGATCACACAAGCTTGCGCGCGACCGAAGGATCTTTGTCGGGTCGCGCGAAACCCAGCCTTGAGAGCCGTTCAGGCTTCTCGGTCAGGCAGACGAGATCTCTGAATGGCGCCGGGTGGTGGTGCAGGCGGCCCGGTTTCGCGCGGCGCTCCTTCAGCAAATCAGCGACGTTGCCGGATTCAGATAAGAACGGGCGTGCGGATGGGTGAAGCAGGGGTTCCCGAGCGGCCGAAGGGGCCGGTCTGCAGAACCGGTGGCGAAAGCCTTCGCGGGTTCGAATCCCGCCCCCTGCTCTGGATGGACGACGCGGAGGTAAACCGTAACTGGTAGCGGGCCCGGCTGTAGACCGGGTGCCATCAGGCTCTGGGGGTTCGAGTCCCTCTCTCCGCATTGGATGATGGAAGCGATCCGGCTGGATGAGGAGCCGGTCCCGAAAACCGGTATCGCGCCGCAAGCGCGTTGCGAGTTCGAGTCTCGCCGCTTCCTCTTGCAAGTGCGTGCGTGCGTGCGTGCGTGCGTGCGTGCGTGCAAAGTAACTGGAGGGGTCCGCCTGTGGGCATGGGCAGCGGTTTGCTAAACCGTAGGCGCCGTGATGCGCTTCGTGGGTTCAAGTCCCACCCTCTCCGCTTCTCGGACATCATCATTCATCAAGCATAAGAAAGGAGAGTCATGAGCACGTTTCGCGTGGAGGTCACGCGCATCGACGAGGTGCTGCCCCACCCCAACGCCGACCGGCTGGAGCTGGTGCGCATCCGCGGCTGGAAGGCGGTCGCCGCAAAGGGCGTCCACGCGGCGGGCGACGCCGTGGTCTACATCCCCGAAGACGCGGTGCTCCCGGAGCCCGTGCTGGCGGCGATGGAGCTCACGGGCAAGCTGGCCGGCAAGGAGCACAACCGCGTAAAAGCCATCCGCCTGCGCGGCGAGCTGTCGCAGGGGCTGCTGATGCCGATGCACGTCCTTCGCGCGCTGGACGGGGTGGGCGAGCACACGCCGGGCGTGGACGTGGCCCAGGCGCTGGGGATCACCAAGTGGGAAGAGCCCATCCCCACGCACCTGGCCGGCGTGGCGATCCCGTGGCCGGCGTGGATGCACCGGTACACCGACATCGAGAACATCAAGAACTTTCCGGGCGTGCTGCGCGAGGGCGAGCCGGTGGTGTTCACCGAGAAGCTGCACGGCGCCTGCGCGGCGTTCGGAATGGCGGCCGGCGGTGACGGGGAGATGTTCGTCGCCTCGCGCAGCCTGTGCCTGGCGCGGGACGAGGCCAACGCGTACTGGCGCGTGGCCCTGGAGATGGACATCGCGGGGCACCTGCGCGCGCTGCTGGAGACGACGGGCGCGGCGTCGGCCACGCTATACGGCGAGCTGCTGGGCGTGCAGGACCTGAAGTACGGGTTCGTCAACGGCCGCCTGGGGCTGCGCTGGTTCGACGTGGCGCTGAAGGGCGCGTACCAGGACTACGATGGCGCCGCGCACCGGCTGCTGCTGGCGCGAGGGCTGGAGCGGGTGCCGGTGCTGTACCAGGGCCCTTTCTCGGACGCGGTGCTGGCGGAGCACACGGACGGCACGACGGTGCTGGACGCCGGGCACGTCCGCGAGGGCGTGGTGGTGCGCCCCGCCAAGGAGCGGTACGACGTCGATGCCAACCTGGGACGGGTGCTCCTCAAGTCCATCTCGGGCGACTACCTGACCCGCAAGGGACAGGCGACGGAGTTCCACTAGCAGGTCATCGGTCCGCTCCGGCCATCGGCGGGGCGGACCGCAAGAGGGGGCGTAGCTTAGAGGCTCATAGCGCCGGACTGTCTCTCCGGAGGTCGCGGGTTCGAATCCCGCCGCTCTCGTTGTACCACGCTGAACGTGAAGTTGGCTGCCGGAAGGAGAGGCCGGTTCGCAAACGACTTTCGCGTAAAGAGCTGGGGCTGACCAAGGGATTTTGCCTGGCTTACTGAGAACCGTGAACGGCTCCCGAGGCTGGGCCTGGCGCGACCCGACAAAGATCCTTCGGTCGCGCGCAAGCTTCTGTGGTTAGTAAAGTTATGGGCGTGCGCTCCCTCAGGATGACAGTGTGCCCCCGGAAGACGTACAGCCGGGCATCCGCACTTTCGCACTCACGCACTTTTTTCCCAACGGGGAATGGGGGAGCCCGGCCTACCCCGCCTGCCTTGGACGCAGGAGATCGCTGGTTCAAATCCAGCTTCCCCGACTTGCCGTTCCTTGACCCGCACCCGAGAAAACCGCGCGGCTCCGCACCCGGACCGCGCACCACCCTTTCACGGAGGAAGAAACGGAGAGCTGCCGCCATGCAGACCATGACCACCCCCCGGGCGCCGCGCAGCGGATGCCTTACGCTGAACGCCTCGTACGAGCCGCTGGTGATTCTGCCGGTGCAGCGCGCCGTGCGCCTGGTGCTGGACGGCCGCGCCGAGCTGGTGGAGGCGCACGGCACGCGCGTCATCCGCTCGGCGGGGCGCGAGATGCCGCTTCCGGCGGTAATCCGGCTGGTGCGGTTTGTCTACGTGCCCCGGCGCATGCGCCGGGGCGTGACCAACACCATCCTGTTCGCGCGCGACGGCTACACCTGCGCGTACTGCGGGCGGCACCGCGACGCGCTGCGTAGCCGCGAGCACCTTACGCGCGACCACGTGCTGCCGCAGAGCCGCTTTGCGCGCCGCGCCGAGGCCAACACGTGGGAGAACTGCGTGACGGCGTGCAGCACCTGCAACAACCGCAAGGCCGACCGTCTGCCGCACGAGGCGGGAATGACGCTGCGGGTGGTGCCGGCGGAGCCGCACTTCGTCCACCTGGAGTGGAAGGTGCGGCGGCTTACCGCGCTGCAGCGCAAGTACGTGACGCAGTTCTTCGGGGCGGATGTCGCGGATGCGCTGTAACGGCAGCCGTTGGATGACAGGCGAAGGGCGCGGGGAGCAATCGGCTCTCCGCGCCCTTCGTCGTTTGCGCCGCAGTCGGCGGATGCCCGCCGAGAGTCAGACCGAACCCGCCGCACACTCCCCCTCCAAGGGTTGGTGCTGGCGACAAGGATCGCGCGGCGCCTCCTTCGGATGACAAGGATCAGGCGCGATTCACCCGCTCACCCGCTCACCCGCTCACCCGCTCACCCGCTCACCCGCTCACCCGCTCACCCGCTCACCCGCTCACCCGCTCACCCGTTCACCCAAGCGGCGCGAACAGGTCGATGCTGTTCTCGTCGGGATCGTGCACCACCGCGTACCGCTGGCCCCAGAAGGCGTCCCACGGCGGCTTGAAGCCCTGGTAGCCCAGGGACGTCAGCCGCTCGTAGGTGGAATCCACCTCCGCGGGGGTGTCGCACAGGAACGCCAGGCCCATGCGGTGGCCGGTGGGCGGCTGCCAGTTGGGGTCGATCGTGCGGACGACCTCGATGGTGTCCCACATCACCCGCAACCCGCTGGGCAGCGTGGCCTCTACGTGCGGCTCGTTCTCCGCGCCGGGGGCGACCTCCAATCCCAATTCGCGGTAGAATGCCAGCGCGCGCGCCATGTCCTGCACCACGATTCCGATCGCGTCCAGTCTGGGACTCATCTTCGGTGTTCCTCCATCCATCGTCGTGGAATGCGATTCATCGGATTCGATCATCGCCTTGAGCCTCGCCAGGTCGGCGGAGACAAGGGCGGCGTCATCATCGAACTGCGCGTCCGTCCACCCGTCCTGGCGAAAGAGAGTGAACGTCAGCACGCTGCCGGTGCGGCCGGGCACCACGCGCATGGGGTTGTGAAGCTCACCGGCGGGGAGCCGCACCCAGTGGTCCAGCACGCCCAGCGCGTTGGGCGGGGCAAACCGGACGGGGACGGGTCCCTCGGCCGTGTGCATCACCCAGTGGTCGCCCTGCGGCGTGATGGCGTGGCCAAAGTTGGGCGCCCAATGCGGCAGGTTGCGCGGTTCCGCGACAAACGCGTACACGCGCTCCGGCGCGGCGCCGATGCTTACGTCCAGGATTCGTACGTCGCTCATCCCCTGCCCTTTTCTCCGGCGTGACCCGTTGCGCGAGCCCTCAAGGTAAGGCGGCGTGCATCCGCCGTATTGAACAAATCGGACATCCGAGGGGGGCTGGCGGATCAGCGGACGTCGAAGAAATCCGCCATGTCCAGCGCGGATCCGGCGCGGGCCAGGAGCGCGGCCGGGGTGCTGCCGGCCAGGTCGCGCAACTCGCGCGTCATGTGCGCCTGGTCCGCGTACCCCGCGCGCAGCGCCAGCGACGAGAGCGACGCGCCCGCCCCCGCCGCACCCGCCAGGGCCAGCAGCCGCTGAAAGCGCAGGATGCGGTGCAGCGTCTTGGGGGTGTAACCGGCGGCGGCCAGCAGGCGCCGCTGCAGTTGCCGGGGGCTCACGTATAGCGCGCGCCCCAGCTCGTGGACGCGGCCGTGCGGGTGCGCCGCCAGCCAGCGGACGGTGCCCCGCACGGTCGCGTCCGGCGGCGGCGCATCGGCCAGGTGGCGCGCCAGCAACAACCGGGCTTCGGCCACTTTGTCTACTAACGGGCCACGGTCCGCCACCGCGCTGGAAAAACTCCGCGCGAGCGCCGGCGCCACGTCGCGCAGCGGCACGTGCAGGTCGCGCAGCTCGCTGGCGTCCACCCCCAGCACCCCCGCGCACCACCCCGGCCGAAAGCGCGCGCCGACGACCTTCGTCCCTGGCGCCACGCGGGCGACCAGGGCGCGCGTCGCCGGCCCCGCGACGACGGGATCGGCATCGTTGATCCACAGGATGTCGACGCAGGCGTCCGGCAGCACCGGCTGCACGATCTCCGCGCCGTCCGCCGCCGATTCGTGGCTCCACAGGCAAACCAGCGACTCGCGCAGCGCGGGCGGCGGCGCGTCCTCGCGGTACGAAGACGCCGGGCGCGCGGCTTCCGGTGCCGGGGCGGCGGGGGGCATCGGCTACGGCGCGGGCTCGGTGGATGTGCGGCTGTGCATCCATCCAACTTTCATCCGCCGCGCGCGCATGGCAACGGTGGATGATGCGCCGTCACCCGCGCCCGGCGATGGCGTCCAGGTAGCGCGCGGCGGAACGCGCGACGGTGGCCTTTGCGTCCGTCTCCACGTGCGCATCCCACCAGGCGCCGTAGATGCGGTCGAACGCGTACGGCTCTACCGCGCCCACGATGCGGCGCACACGCTCGGCATCCAGCGGCACCTGGTTGGGAAAGCTGCGCATGAAGGTCACCCAGCGCGGGTCCGGCACAACCTGGATGGTGTCGCCCGTCAGCAGCGCCCCGCGCCCCTCGGCGCCCGAGGCCCAGTGCAGCACCGCGCTTCCTTCAAAGTGGCCGCCGCAGCGCACCAGCGTGAGCCCGCTGCCCAGCGGGTGCGTTTCGCCCTCCCAGAAGCGGATGGCGGGATCGGGCCGCATGACCCACGGGCGATCGTCCGCGTGGAGAAAGACGGGCGCGTCAAAGGCATGCGCCCACTCTACCATGCTGGCGTAGAAGTGCGGGTGTGAGATGGCGAGGGCCGACACGCCGCCCAGGCCGCGTATGATGTCGACGGTGGCATCGTCCAGCAGCGGAACGCAGTCCCACAGCACGTTCCCGGCGGCCGTGCGCACCAGCAGCGCCCGCTGCCCGATGCCCGCGCGTGGCTCCGGGCTGAGGCCGTACAGCCCCGGCTCCAGGCGGCGGAATGCGTTGCGGTGCGTGCGCCGCAGGTCGTCCAGCGTGGTCCACCCCTGTCCGGCGGGCGGAACGTACTGCCGCTCGTCTTCGCAGATGGGGCACGCGGCCGGCGGCTGCTCCGTCGCGGCGAACTGGGTTGCGCAGGTGGTGCAGATAAAGGACTTCATCGGATCTCGCGGGTTGCGGAAGGCACACGGGCCGTGACGTTCGATCGGGGAGCCCGCGCCAGCCAGGCCAGGCTTCCGTACAGAATGCCGCCGAGGAGAAACGTGGGCCACCACACCGGATCCGACGCACCGTCGACGATCGCACCCGCGACGCCCCGAAGCGTGAGCGCCACGCTGGCGGCCACGGCGGCACCGCGCGCGCCACGCCAGCGGCCAGCGCCGCCGGGCGCACGCAGCGTCAGCGCCACCACCACGCCCACGCCGCCCAGCGCGACGACGACCAGATCGTAGACGTAGCGCCAGGTGCTGCCCATGAACCGGTGATAGCTCGCCTCCCCGCCCGGAAAGCCGGCGGGGATTCCCAGCGCCCACCACACGTGCGGCGCGGCGAACAGCACGGCCCACGTGCAGGCGGCGTAGCTGACCCAGCGGCGCAACCGCATGTCTTTGGCGACGGCCATGCGATCCCTGATCCTTTCGTTTCTCGTTCCCGCTCCAAGGAGAACGATCCCTTTCGGCGGGTGCTTCTTCCTTGAGCCAGCCCACCAGCGCCTCGCCGTAGCCCCGCCGCCTCGTCCGACACCGACACCGACTCCGACTCCGACTCCGATATCGACATCGACATCGACATCGACACGATCTGGTGTCGTGGCGTGCGGCCGCAAGGGCGAATGAATTCGCAGCAACAACTACACGAATTCCGCCTTCGCGGAATGGCAGGTTTGCGGTAATTCACGTTGGGGTGCGCGTGGAGGGGACGTGGTGTGCCTCATCGTTCACACCGACCACATCACGCGGACACCGCGGGTTAAAAGCCCGCGGCTCGAACGGCCATAAGCCCCGCCCTCGGCTCGGGGAGCTCGCCCGGCGGGGCTTCACCTGCTCGTGCATCCCAGGCCACGCGATGCTCCGGACCCATCACACCATCACACCATCACACCATCACACCCGTTCACCCGTTCACCCGTTCACCCGCTCACCCGCTCACCCGCTCACCTCTTCACATTGACGCTTCCCACCCCCGCGGGTACGTTTGCCACGCACGGACCGGGCTGAATCCACCCGGTCCATCGATCACACCCGCACGCCGCGCGAGGTCCGTCTGGGCAAGCTCACCGTCCTGCTGATCACGGCTTTCGTGGACATGGTGGGCGTGCTGATGGTCATCCCGCTGCTGCCGTTCTACGCCAAGGACATGGGCGGCGGCGGGCTGTGGGTAGGCGTGCTGGTCTCCGCGTTCTCCCTTGCCCAGCTGCTGAGCGCCCCGCTGTGGGGGCGCGTTTCCGACCGCCACGGCCGCCGCCCCGCCCTGCTCATCGGCCTGGGGGCGGCGGCCATCTCGTACGTGGTGTTCGCGTTCGCCAGCAACCTGTGGATCCTGCTCCTTTCCCGCCTGGTGCAGGGCGCGGGTGGCGGCACCGTGGGCGTGCTGCAGGCCTACATCGCCGACGCCACCGAGCCGCAGGACCGCGCCAAGTCGCTGGGCTGGCTTTCGGCGGCGACCAACGCGGGGGTGGCCATCGGGCCGGTGATGGGGAGCACCAGCATGCAGCTGGGCTCGCAGGCGCCGGGGCTGCTGGCGGCGGGGCTGTGCATTATCAACATGGTGTTCGCCTGGGCGTTCCTGGCCGAGACCAATACCCCCCGAAAGCACGACGCCTCCCTTCCGCCTCCGGTCCGCGGCCGCGAGATGGCCGCGCGTGTCTTGGGCCACCCGGGCGACCCCGCGCCGCGGCTGATCTGGATCTACGCCATCGGCATGGCGGCGTTCGCGGGGTTCACCTCTACGCTGGCGCTGTTCCTGAACGCGCGCTTTGGGGTGACGGCCGAGACGATCGGCTACGCGTTCCTGTGGACGGGGAGCGTATCCGTCGTCGTGCGCGCGCTGGTGCTGGGGCGGATGGTGGACGCGCTGGGCGAGGCCAGGCTGGCGCGGCTGGGGCAGACGCTGCTGGGCGTGGGGCTGCTGCTGATGCCGTTCACCTGGCGCGTGGGCGGGGGGATGACCCTTAACCCGCCCGGCGGCGCGTGGAGCTCGCGGGTAGATGCGCGGCTGGCCGGCGTGCTGGTGGCGCTGCTGCTGATGGGGCTGCTGGCGCGCGTGACCCGGGCGATGGAGCGCCGGGAGCGCGTGCGGATGCTGGGGATGGTGGGCTTCATCATCGCGGTGGTGGTGGGCGTGCTGTTCTGGCGCGCGCCGGCGCCGCTGGCGATCGGAATGCCGGACCGCTTTCCCCTGGAGTGGAAGTTCGTGGCGCTGGCGATCGTGATCACCACGGTGCCGCTGGGGACGGCGTTCACCTTTCCCTGCGTGACGGCGCTGCTGTCGAAGGTGATCGATCCGCGGGAGCGCGGGGTGGTGATGGGGGTGCAGCAGAGCTTTGGCGGCGCGGCGCGGGTGATGGCGCCCCTGCTGGCGGGATGGATGTTCGACGCGCTGGGGACCGGGTTTCCGTTCTGGACCAGCGCGGTGTTCGTGCTGGCCAGCCTGTTCCTTACCTTCGGCATCGGCCGCGGCGAGCTGGTGTGAGGGTGTGAGGGTGTGAGGGTGTGAGGGTGTGAGGGTGTGAAGGGGGGTACCCGTTTCGACGACCCTCCCCCCCACCTCCCCGACTTCGAGGGAGGGTTGTTTACAGGCACGGCTATGGAGGAAGCGCCAACCCCTCCCCCGAAGTTGGGGGAGGGGTCGACCGCCGTTGCGAGGAACGAGCAAAAGGCCGGTCGGGGGAGAGGGCCCCCGCGGGTCGCGGCATACCCTCCGCCACCCCGTTCACCCGTTCACCCGTTCACCCGTTCACCCGTTCACCCATTCACCCGCTCACGAAAAAAGGCCGGAGCCCCCCACGGGAACTCCGGCCTCGTTCATCTTCCGATCCGCCGGTCCCGGTCAGGGGAGCGGCGCCGCGCGATCAGCGGCTGGCGATCGGGTCCGGGTTGCCGTCCGGATCGCAGGTGGCGTTGCCGCTGGTGCGGATGCTGCCCAGCAGCAGGATGCCGGCCACGTGCGGGGCGGCCATCGAGGTGCCGCTCATGCTGGTGGTGCCGCCGCCCTTCTTGGTGGAGAGCACGCTCACGCCCGGCGCGGCGTAGTCAACCGGCGGGTTGCCGTAGTTGGAGAACGACGCCATGCAGCCGTTGCTGGAGATGGCCGAGATGGTGTAGACGTTGGAGCCGTTCACGCGGGCCGGCGTGAAGTTGTTGGCGTGCGTGCCGTTGTTGCCGGCGGCCAGCACCATCTTGATCCCCGCCGACGCCACCGCCGCAACCGCCGCCTCGAGGGTGGCGTTGGTGCCGCTGCCGCCCAGGCTCATGTTGGCCACGTCGCCGCTGCGGCCGTTGGCGGCCACGTAGTTTACGCCGTTGATGATGTCGGCGTAGCTGCCGCTGCCGCTGTTGCCCAGCACGCGCACCGCGCAGACGTACGCGTTGGCGGCCACGCCCACCACGTCCTGGCTGTTGTTCTTGGCGGCGATGGTGCCCGCCACGTGCGTGCCGTGCCCGTTGCCGTCGGCCGCGGTGTTGTAGCCAAAGGCGGCGTGGCAGGCGCGGCTGGTGTTCAGGTCGGTGTGGTTCAGGTCGATGCCCGAGTCGATGATCCACGCGGTCTTGCCCGTGCCGTCGCCGGCGCCGCCGACGCGGGTGATGCCCCACGGCGTGCTCTGCGCGCCGCCGCCACCGCCGCCCGGACGCGCCTCGGCGCGGGGCAGGTCCAGCGTGACGATGTAGTCCTTCTCCACGATCTCGACGCGCGGATCAGCCACGATGCGCGACAGGCGCGCCTCGGGAATGACGGCGGTAAAGCCCGGGGCGGCGTGCTTGCGCGTGGAGTGCACCGTGAAGCTGTTGCCGCGCGCCAGGTCGGCGGTGGCGGCGTCCACGTCAACGCCGGGCTTGAAGGTCACGATGTAGAGCGGAGCGTTCTCCGAGCGGGCCAGCGACGCATCGCCGGGGGTGGCGACGGGGCCGTCTTCACAGGCGGCCAGGCTCATTGCGGCGACCAGTGCCGCCAGGGGGAAGCTACGACGCATGACGTTCTCTCCTCGGTGTGGAGAATCGGGGTGCGGCCCCGCGCCAGGCTCCCGGCAAGGGGGTGAGCATGGCGAGGCGGTCCGCGGGAGGTGGCTGGTTTTTTAGCAAGCACGGGGCCCAACACGTAAATTCCACCTAAACACCTTCAAGCCATCAACTTATCCCCCAAACGCGCACCCTGCCTGCTCCCCCGCCCCTGCACCACAATGGTGCACCCGAACCACTCCGGGGCAGGCTGCCAGGTGCGAACGAGGCGCATGGGTCCATTACGCCCCCGGATCGCCGCCCATCCGGATCACCGGCTCGGCCACCACGGGCCTTGTCCCGGTATATCCGCGCGATCATCGAGATCTATCATCCGATGACGATTGCTCGATCACCCACCCGATTGCCCCACGCCATCAGATCATCCGCCCCAATCACCCGCCCGATTCTCCAACCCGATCATCCACCCTGACGATTCGCCCGATCATCTAACCAATCATTCAACGTGATCATCCACCCCGATCATCCGTGCCAATCATCCGGTGACGGTCACCCCCGCCGATCACCGTGTCGATCATCCGCGCTCATCGGGCACCGGCGCGCCCGTCGCCACCCCGGCCCAAGCCCGAGGCTAGAAAGGCCATAAGCCCCGCCCTGGGCTCGCAGAGCTCGCCCGGCGGGGCTTCACCTGCTCGTGCACCGCCGGCCTCGCAACGCTCCGGCAGGTCCGCACCATCACACCATCACACCATCACACCATCACACCCGTTCACCCGTTCACGAAACAGGCGCGGAACTTCCTATCACTCGCACCCGTCCTGTTCCCGGGGAAGCGCGGCCCGTACATTGGCGCCCCCCAACAGCCATTCGCCGAAAAACTTGAGCGTTCCCGCAGCACCCGCCGACGCAGCCGAGCCCCAGGTGATGCCCCGCGCGCCCATGCACTGGGCGGTGCGATGGGTGTCGCCGGCCATTGGCGTGGCACTGTTCGTGGCGGCGGTGCTGGTGCTGCGCGGCGAGCTGCAGAACGTGAGCTACCAGGAGGTGCGGCAGTCGGTGCGCGGGCTGCCGCCCTCGGCCCTGCTTCTTTCCATCCTGTTCACGGCGGCCAACTACGCCATCCTGTGCTGCTTTGACCTGCTGGCGTTTCGCTACGTGGGGCGCAGGCTGAACGACTGGAAGGTGGCGGCCACCTCGTTCATCGGGTACGCGGTGGCCAACAACGTGGGGTTCGCCATCATCTCCGGCACCAGCGTGCGCTACCGCTTCTACTCGCGGTGGGGGCTTACGGCGCAGGAGATCTCGCGCATCGTGGTCTTCTACTCCGGCACCTTCTGGCTGGGCTTTCTGGTGCTGGCGGGATGGAGCATGGCGATGGACCCGCACCCAGGGCTGAGCAAAGTGCTGGGCCCCACCATGCTGGCCGTGGGCGGATGGGCGCTGCTGGGAAGCGCGCTGGCGTACGCGGTGGTGGCGGCGGTGCGCCCGGCACCGGTGCGGATGGGGCGGTGGACCATTCCGGTTCCCCGGCTGCGCATCGTGGCGTGGCAGTACGCGCTTTCCACGCTGGACTGGGCGCTGGCGGGGGCGGTGCTGTACGCGCTGCTGCCGCGGACGGAACTGACCTTCTGGGAATTTCTGAGCGCCTTTCTGGCCGCGCAGCTGCTGGGGCTGGTGAGCCACGTTCCCGGCGGCGTGGGGGTGTTCGAGGGGACCATGGTGGTGCTGCTGGACGGCTACCTGGCGCCCGGGCAGATCTTCTCGTCCCTCTTCCTCTACCGCCTGATCTACTACGTGCTGCCGCTGGGCGCCGCGCTGGCCATTCTGGTGGCGGACGAGGTGCGCCTGCGCCGGCACCACTTCGCCAAATGGGGAAGCTGGTTCGGCTCCATTTCGCAGCAGGTGGCGCCGCGCGTGCTGGCGATGTTCATCTTTCTGGCCGGCGCGCTGCTGCTGGTGTCCGGCGCGACGCCCACGGAGCCGCACCGGCTGGCGTGGATCGACCGGCACGTGCCGCTGGTGCTGGTCGAGGCGGGATACCTGATCGGCTCGCTGGCGGGGGTGGGGCTGCTGATCGTTTCGCACGGGGTGGCGCGGCGGCTGGACATCGCCTTCGTGTTCGCGATGACGTCGCTGGGGCTGGGGATCGCGGCGTCGCTGCTCAAGGGCGCGGACTACGAAGAGGCGGCGCTGCTGGGCGCGCTGGCGGTGGCCCTGTTCGCCAGCCGCCCGGCGTTCGACCGCAAGGCGGATTTCTGGGCTGCGCGCTTTTCGCCCGGGTGGATCTTTGGCGTGGTTTCCGTCGTGGGCGCGGCGGTGTGGCTGGGGTTCTTCGCCTTTCAGCACGTGGAGTACAGCGACGAGCTATGGTGGCGGTTCGCGCTGAACCAGGACGCCCCCCGCGCGCTGCGAGCCACGATGCTGGCCGTGGTGCTGATGCTGGCCTTTGGCGTCCTCCGCTTTCTGCGCCCCGCCCCACCCACGCTGACGAGACCGACGGAAGAGGAGCTGGAGGCGGCGCGGCCGCTGATCGACACCCAGACGTCGACCGTTCCCTACCTGGTGTACCTGCGCGACAAGACGCTGCTGTTCAGCGAGGACGGCCGCGCCTGCCTGATGTACGCGGTGCACGGCCGCACCTGGGTGGCCATGGGCGATCCCGTGGGCGACCCGCGCTCGGTGACGGGGCTGATCCGCCGCTTCTTTGAACTGTGCGACGACTACGGCGGCGTTCCCGTCTTTTACCAGGTGGGCAAGGACAAGCTGCACCACTACGCGGACTTTGGGCTGGCGTTCGCCAAGCTGGGCGAAGAGGCGTGCGTGGACCTGCACGGCTTTAGCCTGGACGGCGCGGAGAACAAGCCGTTTCGCCTGGTGCTGAACCGCTTTGGCCGCAGCGGGATGACCTTTCGCGTGGTGCCCGTGGAAGAAGTGGACGCGCTGATGCCGCGGCTGCAGGAGGTGTCGGACGCGTGGCTGCTGGAAAAGCGCGCGTCGGAGAAGGGCTTCTCGCTGGGCTTCTTTGCGCCGGAGTACGTGCGCCGCTTTCCCGTGGCGGTGGTGGAAGAGGAGGGGCGCATCGTCGCGTTCGCCACGGTGTGGCCGGGGCCGGCAAAGCAGGAGCTTTCGGTAGATCTGATGCGCTACCGGCCGGACGCGCCGCGCAACGTGATGGAGGCGCTGATGCTGAACCTGATGCTGTGGGGCAAGGCGGAGGGGTACGCCCGCTTCAACCTGGGGATGGCGCCGCTCTCCGGGCTGGAGCCGTCGCCCGTGGCACCGGTGTGGACGCGGATCGGAAACTTTCTATTTCAGCGCGGCGAGGTGCTGTACAACTTTCAGGGGCTGCGCACCTACAAGGAAAAGTTCCACCCCAGCTGGGAGCCGCGCTACCTGGCCTACCCGGGCGGGCTGGCGCTGGCCCGCATCACGGCGGACGTGTCGGCGCTCATCGCCGGCGGGTACCGCAAGATCTTCCGGCGCGGCCGGGGCGGCGGATGATCCGCATCGCGGCGCTGACGGCGTTTCTTCTGGCGGCGGGAAGCTGTACCGGGTGCAGCCGCGTCCGCATCCCCGAGACGCCGGGGATGGAGGATGGGCGGATGCGGTCGCTTCCCCTGCGCGCGCTCCCGGCCGCGGAAGGCGGCACCGGCCGCGCCTTCGCCATCGTGCTTACGGGCGACGGGCCCACGGGAGGGACGGGAAAGCTCGTCGCGGCGGACCTGGCGGCGCACGGCATCCCCTCGGTGATCTGGCACTCGCTGCGCTACTACTGGTCGCCCAAAACGCCGGAGCAGTCGGCGCGTGACCTGGACGCCGTCATCCGCCAGTACGGCGAGGCGTGGGAGCGGGAGAAGGTGGTCCTCGTGGGCTATTCGATGGGGGCCGACGTGCTGCCGTTTCTCATCAACCGGCTGCCGGACGACACGCGGGCGCGCATTGGCGGGGTGGCGCTGCTGGCGCTGGCGCACGACGCGGTGTTCGAGTTCCGCATCGAGCAGTGGTGGACCACGTCCAGCGCGCCGCGCTACGCCACGCGGCCGGAGGTGGAGAAGCTGGCGGGGCTTCCGGTGCTGTGCGTGTGGGGCCGCGGCGACGACAAGGCGGCGTGCCCGGCCATGGCGACGGCGCCGCTGACGGTGATCGGGCTGAAGGGCGGCCACCACTTTGAGGGGGACCGGCCGCGGCTGATGCGGGTGGTGCGGGAGCTGGCGGAGCGGGCGAACGGGGGGCCCGCCAACTAGCACGCACGAAGATTGCACGGAGGCGGCCGCGTCCGCCCACTGTGGGCGAGAACACCCTCACTAATCTGGTTGGAGGTGCGCAGATGAAGAAGCTCCTCGTACTGGCGGCGGCAGCGCTGCTGGCCGCTGCCCCCGCCGCCGCGCAGCAGGATGCGCAGTCGCCCAACGGCGATCAGGCGACCATCGAGCAGGTTGCCGCGCCGCAGGAGAACACGCAGCCGGTGCCCGCGCCCTCCATCTTCGTGAGCCGCGAGGAGATCCAGCAGCGTGTGGCCGCGCAGGAAGCGGCCAAGAACGGCGAGAGCGCCCAGATGAACCAGAGCTTCTGGTACCTGGTGGCGGCGATCGCGCTGGGCGTGCTGGTGGCGCTGCTGCTGGTGGACTGAGCCACACCGATCGACGAGACGCTACACACAAAGCCCCGCCGCGACACATCGCGGCGGGGCTTTGTGCCCTCACCCGCTCGCTAAGGCTCGCACCCTCTCCCGCAAGCGGGAGAGGGTATAAACGTCGCACAACCCGCGGTGCGCTTCCGCGGTTGTGCAGCCCGTCGACGCGCCTCACAGCCCCACGCGCGCAGGCCCCGTCCACGCGAGCAGGTGAAGCCCCGCCGGGCGAGCTCCGCGAGCCCATGCGAGGCTTATGGCATCTCTAGCTCCGGGCTTTAGCCCGGGGTGGTGGCGGGTCAAAGCACCGCCCGTTCACCCATTCACCCGTTCACCCCGTCACTCCGTCACTCCGTCGGATTCTCCGGGGGTGCCGGGCGAACGGAAAAGCCGTGGATGATCCCCTCGGCATCGGTCACGATGGTGACGTTGACGTTCATGGGCGCGTTGGCGAAGCGGGCCGTGCGCACGTACACCGTCATCCCCGGCGCGGGCGTGGGGTCCAGGATGCGCTCGGACACCACCTCGGTTTCGGCGCCGAGCTGGGTCTGGACCTGCGTGCGCATCCCGGCAAAGGCCTCGGCCGTGGGGATGGCTTGGCGCATCTCGGGGGAGAACCTGGTGAAGAGGCTGTCCGTCTGCCCCTCGTACAGCCACTGCGTGTAGCGCCGGCCCAGCTCCATCTGCGACGAATCCGCCGTCTGTGCGTTCAGCGGGGCGGCGACCAGGATCGCGACCGCGATGATCCATCTGCGAAGTACCGCCATCTTGCCTCTCAACTGCTTTGGTGGGATGATGCCGTAACCCGGCACGCTCAGGAAACGTTTGCCGGGAGCCACAAGTTTCACCACGGAGCGATATCTGAGCAAGCCCGGGACGCGCGCGCCGTCGCTGATGCGCGGCAACGTGCTGTGGCTGAGCGCCGCCTCGTTTCTGAACGATGCCGCCAGCGAGATGATCTATCCCCTGCTCCCGCTGTTCCTGGCCGGGACACTGGGGGCGGGCGCGGCGTTCGTGGGGATGGTGGAGGGGGCGGCGGAGAGCGCGTCCAGCCTGCTCAAGCTGGCCAGCGGGTGGATGGCGGACCGCACCGGCAAACGGAAGCGGCTCACGGCGATCGGCTACGGGATCGCGGCGCTGGGGCGGCCGCTGGTGTCGGTTGCGGCGGTGGGGTGGCACGTGCTGGCGGTGCGGCTGCTGGACCGCGTGGGCAAGGGGATCCGCACCGCCCCGCGCGACGCGCTGCTGGCGGAGTCCGTTCCGGAAGCCCGGCGCGGCGCCGCGTTTGGTCTGCACCGCGCGGCGGACCACACGGGCGCCGTGGCGGGCCCGCTCATCGCGTCGGCGCTGCTGCTGGTGCTGGACGGCGACCTGCGGACGGTGTTCGCCCTCGCCGTGATCCCCGGGCTGCTGACGGTGGCCGTGGTCGCGTGGAGGGTGCGCGAGACCGTGCCCGCCCCGCGCCCGGCGGACGCCCCCGCGCCGCCGCTCCCCCGCCTGCGCGAGCTGGGGCCCGTGCTGCCGCGCTATCTGGGCGTGCTGGTGCTGTTCACGCTGGGCAACGCGTCGGATGCGTTTCTGCTGCTGCGCGCCAGCCAGGTGGGCGTGCCTACGCCGGCCATCCCGCTGCTGTGGGGCGCGCTGCACGTGAGCAAGGCGGCGTGGAGCGTATGGGGCGGGCGGTGGAGCGACCGGGTGGGCGCGCGGACGGCGATCATCACCGGCTGGCTGGTTTACGCCGCCGTGTACGCGGGATTCGCGTTTGTGGACGCGCAGTGGCAGGTGTGGGCGCTGTTCATCGTCTACGGCCTGTTCTTTGGATTGACGGAAGGACCGGAGAAGGCGCTGGTGGCGGGGCTGGCGCCGGCGGGGCTGCGCGGCAGCGCGTTTGGCGCGTACCACGCGGCCATCGGGCTGGCGGCGCTGCCGGCGAGCGTGGTGTTCGGCATCGTGTGGCAGTCGGTCAGCTCCCAGGCTGCATTCGGCATGGGCGCCGCCATCGCGCTCATGGCCGCGCTGCTGCTTCCCCTCGCGCTTCCTCGCGCACGCAAGCATCCCAACTGATTGGCCTCACACGGAGTCAACGGAGTTAACGGAGTTTCTACGAGGCGTTCCGAGATCACGGAGCGCATCATCAAAGAAAGAAAGAAAGAAAGAAGCCTCACACAGAGTTAACAGAGTCAACAGAGTTCGTACGAGGCGTCCGGCTGATTCCGCTGCAATCGAAGGAAACGGTACGAGAAAACTCTGTTGACTCTGTTAACTCTGTGTGAGGAATTGCTTTGAGAGTTTGAAGAAGAGAAGGGCCAGCGGAAACGGTTCGTACAAACTCCGTTAACTCCGTTGACTCCGTGTGAGGCCTTCTTTCCTCAGTCCGCGGCGTTCTCGATGGCGGGGGAGACGGGACGGCCGAGGGGGAGCGTGAGGGTAAAGACGCTGCCCTGGTCCTCGACGCTGCGGGCGGTCAGGTCGCCCTTCATGGCGCGGGCCAGGTCGCGGCTGATGGCCAGGCCCAGCCCCGTGCCCTCGGCCGAGCGGGTGAGCGCCGGATCCACCTGGACAAAGGGCTCGAAGATCGCCTCCAGCTTGTCCGCCGGAATGCCCCGCCCCGTGTCGCGCACGTGGATGCGCACCGAGCCGTTCTGCACCTCCCACGAAAGCTCCACCTCGCCGCCGCGCTCCGTGAACTTGACCGCGTTGGAGAGCAGGTTGAGCACCACCTGCTCCATCCGCTCGCGGTCCGCCCGCGTGGTCACGAACGGGTCGCCGCCGCCGTAGCGGTAGCGAAGGCCCTTGGCGCGCAGCTGCGGCTCCACCAGCGCCTCCACGGCGGAAAGGGTGGCGTCCAGCGGCACGTCGCCCACCTCGTACTGCACCTGCCCGGCCTCGATCTTGGCGAAGTTCAGCACGTCATTGATCAAGCCCAGCAGGTGCGTCTGGTTGCGGTGGATCTTGTCCAGCGCCTCGCGCTGCGCATCCGTCACCGGGCCGTGGATCCCCATGTCGATGAGCTGCGTGTACCCCGCGATGGCGTTCAGCGGCGTGCGCAGCTCGTGGCTCATGGTGGCCAGGAAGGCGCTCTTGGCCGCGTTGGCCTCGTCCGCCGCCTCGCGGGCGCGCTCCGACTCGCGGGTGCGCTCGGCCAGGTCCTCGTTGGCGCGCTGCAGCTCGTCGTGCGCCATCTCCATCTCCGCCTGCGCTTCTTCCAGCTCCGCCGTCTGCTGCTCCAGCTGGTGGCGCGACTCCTCGGTCTCGGTGTACAGCCGCGCGTTGTCGATGGCGACGGCCGCGCGCCGCGCCAGCTCCTCGGCCAGCGCCAGGTCCGCCGGCGTGTGGCTGCGGCCGCTTTCCGCGTGCACCAGGCTGAGCGCCCCCAGCACCCGCCCTCGCGCGGTGAGGGGGACGCAGACGTACGAGCGCAGCCCCAGCGCGTGAATCATCCGCAGGTGCTCGGGGTCGCGCGCGGCGGACGTCAGCAGCTCGGGGGGGATGTCGGGCATCATCTCCGCCTCCCCCGTCCGCAGCACGTGGTGCACCCCCATGGGCGCCGCGCGGTCAGAGGGCCAGCGCTCCTCGATCTCCATCGCCAGCCGCACCTTGGCGGGGTCCACGTGCTCCACCGCCAGCCGCTCCAGCTCGCCGTCGTCCGTCAGCACGTCCACCGCGCACCAGTCCGCCAGGCGGGGAACGGCCAGCCGCGCCACCGTGCGCAGCGTGACCCCCGTGTCCAGCGACGAGGCCAGAACGCGGCTGGCCTCGGCCAGAAAGTCGCGCGCCGCCTCCACCTGCCGCCGCTCGGTCACGTCCGTCACGGCACCCACCCACTCGCGCACGCGGCCGCCGGTTTCCATCACCGGCACCGCGCGGACGGACACGTTCCGCCAGGCGCCGTCGGCGCGGCGCAGGCGAAACTCCAGCTCCATCACCCGCTGGTCGCTCACCGCGCCGCGCCACTCCGCCGCCACCCGCGCGCGGTCGTCGGGGTGCACGGAATGGAGCCATCCACCGCCGCGATGCTCTTCCCACGGGGTGCCGGTGTACGCGGCCCAGCTGGGCTGCGTCTCCACGAAGTCGCCCTCGGCGCTGGTGGTCCACACCACCTGCGCGCTGGCGACGACCAGCGAGCGGAAGCGCGACTCGCTGCGGCGCACCGCCTCGGTCTCAGCGTCGCGAAAGCGCAGCCGCCGGTCCACGCGGGTGGTGAGCAGGGTGATGGCCAGCAGCACCAGCGTTCCCGCGATGACGCCCGCGGCCAGCCCCTCCGTCCGCAGCACGTGGTCTTCGGGCACCGTCACCGCGTCGTCGGCGAGCGGGGCAAAGCGCGCGGCCGCCATAGCGGTGTAGTGCATCCCCGCGATGGCGCCGCCCATCACCACCGACGCCGCCAGCCGTCCGTACTGCCCCCGCGGCGTCTCGTCCGCGCGAAAGGCCAGAAAGGTCCAGATGGCCGCGCTGGCCGCCGCGATGGCGATGGCGACCGAGGCCGCCACCAGCACGGGGTCGTACGAGATGCGGCCGGGAAGCCGCATGGCCGCCATCCCCACGTAGTGCATCCCCGCGATGGCGATCCCCATCAGAACCCCCGCCACCGTGCGGGCGGACGCGGGGACCGAGGCGCGGCCGGCCACCCACAGCGCCAGCAGCGAGGCGCCCACGGCCACCGTCATCGACAGCAGCCAGAGGGGGACGTCGTAGGTGACGGGAACGGGGAGCCGGTACGCCAGCATCCCCACGAAGTGCATGCTCCAGATGCCGATGCCCAGCGCCACGCTGCCGCCAGCCAGCCACGCCATGCGAAAACGCCCGCGCGCGGCGTTCACGCGAGCCGAAAGGGCCAGCGCGGTATAGGATGCCAGAACGGCGATCACTATGGAAAACGCCACGAGCGCGGCGTTGTGGCTGCCCTTCATGTGTCAGTGGCACTGCCTGGGAGAAGCGAATCCCCGCGCCCGTAGATGCGCAAGAAGGGTTCCCCGGGGTCAGGCTGTTTAACACGGCGGAATCAGATCTCTGGCGGGAACGCATGGAGGACCGTCATTCGATGTGTGACTGCGGGAATCCGTGCATCGTCCGATCATCACGCAGACGATCGGAATCATCCCGGATCCGCAAAAAATGGCCTCATATCACACGGAAACGGAGTTGCCGGAGTCAACGGAGTTTCCTCGCGGCGCTTCCGCATGCACTCGAGATCCAGCGCCCGGGTTCGTGGGCGGAGGCCGGAGACGCGCGAGGTGTAGAAGCGGAGGGAACGGTAGAGGGATGGAAGCACGGTAGGGAGCAATCCGCGTTTTGCAGCGACGGCATCATACGGAGCCGGTCTTTTGACGTGGAGGATATCGCTCGAGGCCGCGCTAAAGCGCCGAACACGGAAGAAGACCGCGCCCGTCCAGCTATCGCTGGACGGGCGCATGAGTTCCACCAGTCGCCCCCAGCAGGTCGATCCTCAGCCGGCGAACGCGGTGCGCATGAAACACGGCGGACTTGCTGGACAAACCGCATCCGCGACACTGCAGTTTAGGGTACGTACGGCAGTACGTATGGCGTGGTGCGCCAGGGGGTGTAATCCAGTGGGCCGCTGATCCCATCCCCACCGGGACTGTTCGGTCCGGAACGGCTTCCCCACCAATTGTTCTTGACGTCTACGTTATGTCCCGTGGAGTTAAGGATTCCCGGCCCCTGGTTGTTCACCAGATTGCAATTGTGAATTGCCACCCAGTAGTAGTTCATGAGAATCCCTTCCTTGTCTCCGCCGCGGACCTCGCACGAGACCACGACCGAGGTGGACGACCCGATGTACAATCCCGGCCCAGCAGGAGCAGTGATGCGCGTACTCTCCAGGCGTACGTTACCACCCACCTGCACGGCAGGCGAGTTAGCGTCCAGCGTGGTGTCTACGCGGGTGCGGCTGAGCCGAGAGTTCAACGAGTACAGGCTCACGGCGCGCCCCGATTGCCGGATCACCGAGCTGTCCACAATTACCTGGTGGGGATTATGGGCGACGATGGCCGTGGAGTTCACGCTCACGTGCTCGATGTGCGTGTTGGTGACATAGCTGAGCGCCGCCGCCGATCCGCTGAACTGCAGGCCATTCCACCCCTCTGCGGGATCGTCTGCGGTGAATCGCACCGGAAGGCCGCGCTTGCCCCGTGAGACCAGGCGTCCTCCGTTGTTGAAGGTCAGTCCAGCGGACCCGCGAAAGACCAGCGACGCTCCGGCCTGAGCCGTTAGCACCCCCGCCGAACCCACGTTGGTTCCCCATGAGTCGATTAGCAACGGAAGTCGCGGCCCTACGGTGAGCGGTGACCGGAGTTCGCCGTTCAGGACGATTACCGTATCCCGTGCGTTGCCGCGCAAGTCGTCCTGCAACGCCGGAGTAGCGTATAGCTTAGCCAGGACGGGAAGCGGCATCTCTCCCCCATAGCTGCGGCCGGCGACCACACGCGGCCCCCTGCTGGAGGCATGAATCAGATGCGTCTGCACCTGCAGGCCGACGCCACCACTCCCTTCGACCCGCCCATCCAGTATGAGCACGTTGCTGCCCCGTACCCGCACGCCGACGCCCGCCGAGCGGCGCACGACCACCTGCTCAAAGCGGGCTCCGTTCTCGAGATAGATCGCAGCATTGTTGCGGTTGGTGGTGGTGTCCACCCGGCTACGGCGCATATACGAGCCCGGCGAACGCAGCTCAACGGCCCACCCACTCTGCCGGATGACGGCGCTGTCCAAGGTGACGGGGTGATAGCTGTTTGTGGTAACGGCCACCGCGTTGAGAGCGACGTGCTCGATGCGCACGAAGGTCAAGTAGCTGCTGATCGCGGGAGAACCCTCGAAGCGCAGGCCGCTCCACCCCCGCGCGGGGTCACGCGCTGTGAATATGATACGCGACGTATCCTGTCCGCGTGCATGTAGACGGCCGCCGTTGTTAGCATAGATACCCATGCCAGGCTCGAAGCAGATCACGACCCCCGGCTCAATGGTCAGCAGACCGCCCGTATTCACGTAAATCCCCCCCATTACACGGTGGGGGCTGGTGGCGCGCGTCCATCGTTGCGCTGTGGTGATGGTCGTGGCCGCGTGCGTTTGACCACCGGACCCGGCACATGCGGGGGTAATCAGCATTGAAGGCCCGTTTGGGGTCGCGGACGGACCACTCTCCGTGACGGTGGGTGCGTCGCACCCGACCAGCAGGGCCGAGGCAATCAGGAATACCGTGACGGGCGGTAGAACAACCTTGCTACGCTCGTGCATTGATGATCCTCCTGCAAAATAAAGTATGAAGGTGACAGTGTTACTCCAGACGGAACAGGAACGAAGATGCGGGGCATGAACAGCCGGCGTGCGGAATCAGGATAAGCCTACACCGCTCGTTATGCAACGGTTTTAAGGAGAAGTGCGGATCGGGAATTGGGTTCCAGGGGGCCCTGAAGCCCGTCGATCGCACCACCTGATGCGCGATCTGGAGAATCATCCGCCCGCTCCACGGTCGGGGGGGCGGCCCCGGATCTCGCACCCGCGACGCGGCGCGCGTAGATTGCCGCGAACCAAGCAAGCCACGCATTCGTCAGCACAGGAACGGGAGATGAGCACCGCCGTCCAGCGTCGCGGATCCACGTTCATCCACATCTTCGCCGTGCTCGCCCTGGCCGTCCTGCTCGGCGCGTGCGGCGGCGGGTCGGGCGGCGGCGACAAAGCCGTGGACCCAGGCCGCGCCAAGTACGAAGAGGACAAGAAGCACTGCGAATCCGTGTCCGCCATCGAGGCCGCGCAAAAAAGCTGCATGACCTACCGCGGCTGGCCCGACGGCAAGTACCGGCGCTGAACAGAAGAATCACGCGGAGGGGGGGGGGGGCGGGCGGGGGGTGGGATGGATGGGGGCCGGCGCCGGCGCGGTGCTGCTGGCCGCGGTTCCCGCGCTCTCCGGCCACGCGGCGTCCGTGGGGCGGCTGAACGGCGTGGCCATCCTCAGCGACACGGTGCACGTGCTGGGCGC
>NZ_JBMDXM010000259.1:0-2808 GCF_048594345.1 Longimicrobium sp. | reverse complement strand
GGGTTTTTGTGTGGGGGGGGGGGGGGGGTTTTTGGGGGCGGGTGGGTGTTGTGGGGGGGGGTCACGCGCCCCGCCACCGGGCAGGTTTTATCCCAGAATCGACCTCGGCTCCATAAACGCCCGTATCCCCCACTCACCCATCTCGCGCCCCACGCCGGAGTGCTTGAACCCGCCGAACGGCGCTTTCGGTTCATGGGCAAGCGTGTTCACCAGAACGCGACCGGAAACAATCTGCTGCGCCACGCGTCGCGCGCGGTCCGAATCGCCGCCCAGCACCAGCGCGCTCAGTCCGTATTCTGTGTCATTGGCAATGGCGACAGCCTCCGCCTCGTCCTGGTACGGGATTACGCACAGCACCGGGCCAAAAATCTCGTCGCGGGCAACCGTCATCTGGTTGTTCACGTCGGCAAACAGCGTCGGGCGCACAAACCACCCGTCTCGCGTCCCGTCCGGTCGCCCTTCACCGCCCGTCAGCAGGCGCGCCCCTTCTTCGATCCCTTTGCGGATATAGCCCTGCACCCGCTGCCACTGCTTCTCGCTGACCATCGGGCCAATCTCTGTCGCGCTATCGCGCGGGTCGCCGGATTTCACCGCCGCCACGGCCTCCGCCAGCGCGGTTTCGATCTCCGCCTTACGCGCCTGCGGCACCAGAATACGCGTCCCGGCCACGCACGCCTGCCCGCTGTTCATAAACCCGGCCTGGATCGCCAGCGGGATCGCCTGAGTCAGATCCACATCATCCAGCAGGATCGTCGGCGATTTACCGCCTAACTCCAGGGTCACGCGCTTAAAGCTCTCCGCCGCATTGCGCAGGATCGCCTTGCCGGTATTCGTGGAGCCGGTAAACGAGATTTTTGCCACGTCCGGATGGCGGCTGATGGTTTCACCTACCGTCTCGCCGCGCCCGGTGACGATGTTAAACACGCCCGGCGGCAGCGCGGCATCGCGCAGCGCTTCAGTGACGATCTGCGTTTGCAGAGCGCTCATTTCGCTCGGCTTGATGACTGCCGTACAGCCCGCCGCGAGCGCGGCCGCCAGCTTGCCGCAGATAAACCCCGCGTCGCTGTTCCACGGCGTAATAAGCCCGGCCACGCCAAGCGGCGTCATCTGCACCGTTGCGCCACCTGCGGGGGTGACGAATGCAAACGCCTCCAGCGCCTCAATGGCCTGAACAATCACCTCCGCCGGATAGCTGGCCATCCACGCCGAGCGCGAGGCGGGGGCACCGTACTCTTCAATGACCGCTTCCAGTAGATCGTCGTGGCGAGCGGCCACGGCGGCGTGCATACGTTTTAGCGCTGCGATGCGTTCCTGCTTTGTGGTCTGCGACCACGCCGGAAACGCCGCTTTTGCTGCCGCAATGGCGCGCTCTGCGTCGGCCTCATCCGCCAGACGAACCTGGCCGATGACCCGCGCCGTCGCCGGGTTGTACAAATCAAACCACTCGGTGCCGTGCGGGGTAACAAATTCGCCGTTAATAAAGATCTGTTCGATGGTGTGCATATAAACCTCCTCAGGCTGTGTGAACACAGTCTGGCACGGCTTCTCCGTTGCGATAATCCACGCTATGCTGCAAGGGTTGTTTCGATTTTCAGGATAATCTATGCATCGTTCAGGTCTGACAGAGCTCGAAGTTGTGATGGCCGTCGTGCGGCGCGGCAGCTTTCGCGCCGCAGCGCAGGAGCTGGGCATGTCCGCCACGGCGGTAAGCAACGCCATCGCCGGGCTGGAGAGCCGCCTTGATACCCGCCTCTTTAACCGCACTACCCGCAGCGTGGCGCTCACCGACGCCGGACAGCGCTACGTGGCGCGTATCGGCCCGGCTCTGCAGGAGATCCGTCTCGCCGGGGAGGAGATCCACAGTGACGCCGGGGAACTTACTGGCACGCTGCGCCTGAACGTGCCGAACCATATCGGCACCCTGTTTCTGGACCAGCTTCTGATCGACTTTATGATCCGCTACCCGAAGATGCGCGTAGAGACCGCCAGCGAAGCGCGAATGATCGACATCGTCGCGGAAGGCTATGACGCGGGGATCCGCCTGGAGGAGTCCGTGCCGCAGGATATGATCGCCGTGCCGTTGACCGGGGAGATCCGCCAGCTGGTCACCGCCACGCCGGACTATTTTGCACGCCACGGCATTCCGCAGACGCCGGACGATCTGCTTTCACATCAGGGGATCGGCATGCGCATGGCCCACGGCGGGATCTACCGCTGGGAGCTGGCGCGTCGGGGGGAAACGTACGCCCTTGCCGTGCCGCCGCGCTTTGCGACGTCCGATCTTTTTGCCTCGATCCGCGCCGTGAAAGCGGGATTAGGGGTGGGATTTTTGCCAGAACTGTATATCCGTGAAGAGCTTGAGCGTGGAGAACTGGTGAGCGTCTTAAACGACTGGGCGCAGCCCTTTGCCGGGCTGCGCCTGTATTACCCCGGCCATCGCCACGTTCCGCCAGGGCTGCGGGCGCTGGTGGCGATGATCCGCGAGCGCGGGATTATTCCAGGTTAGCCTTATTCAGCCCGTAAGCCGCATCCAGCGCGCCGGGCGCCATGCGGGAGGTGATCCCCAGACGGTTCCAGGCGTTGATCGCCACGATGGCGAAGTTCAGCTCTGAAATCTCAACGTCCGAGAAGTGCTCCGCCACGCTGCGGTACAGCGCGTCGCTCACGCCGTGAACGCCAATCTGGGTCAGCGCTTCGGTGAAGGCCAGCGCGGCTTTCTCGCGGGCGCTGAACAGCGGAGACTCGCGCCAGGCCGCCAGATGGTACAGGCGCAGCTCGCGCTCACCGGCGATTTTGGCCTCTTTCGAG
>NZ_JBMDXM010000258.1:0-1410 GCF_048594345.1 Longimicrobium sp. | reverse complement strand
CGCGAAGGCGCTGAGCTGGTCCACCATGGAGTTGATGGTGTTCTTCAGCGCCAGCATCTCGCCCTTGACGTCCGCCGTGATCTTCCGAGAAAGATCTCCGCGCGCCACGGCCGTGGTAACGTCGGCGATGTTGCGCACCTGCCCGGTCAGGTTGGACGCCATGAAGTTCACGGAGTCCGTAAGGTCCTTCCACGTGCCGGCCACGTTGGGCACCTCCGCCTGTCCGCCCAGCACGCCCTCGGTACCCACCTCACGGGCCACGCGCGTCACCTCGTCGGCGAACACGGAGAGCCGGTCGACCATGGAGTTGATGACCTCCTTGATCTGAAGGATCTCGCCCTGCGCCTCGACGGTGATCTTGCGGGTCAGGTCGCCGTCGGCGATGGCGGTGGCCACCGCGCTCACGTCGCGCAGTTGCACCGTCAGGTTGCCGGCCAGCTGGTTCACGTTGTCCGTCAGGTCACGCCACACGCCGGCCACGTCTTCCACCCGCGCCTGGCCGCCCAGCCGGCCTTCCGTTCCCACTTCCTTGGCGACGCGCGTCACTTCGCTGGCGAAGGCGCTGAGCTGATCGACCATGGAGTTGATGGTGTTCTTCAGCTCCAGCATCTCGCCCTTCACGTCCACCGTGATCTTCTGGCTCAGGTCGCCGTTGGCGATGGCCGTCGCGACCAGGGCGATGTTGCGCACCTGGCCGGTCAGGTTGCTGGCCATGAAGTTCACGGAGTCCGTGAGGTCCTTCCACGTGCCGCTTACGTTGGGCACCTCGGCCTGGCCGCCCAGCACGCCCTCGGTGCCCACCTCGCGCGCCACGCGCGTCACCTCGGACGAAAAGGCGCTGAGCTGGTCCACCATGGTGTTCACGGTGGTGGCGATGCGAAGGAACTCGCCCTGCACCGGCTTGCCGTCGATCTCCAGCGCCATCTTTTGCCCCAGGTCGCCGCGGGCCACGGCGCTCAGCACGCGGGCCACCTCGGTGGTGGGGGTGATGAGATCGCTGATGAGCTGGTTGACGGAGTTGATCTTGTTGCTCCACCCGCCGCCCACGGGGCCGATGGCGGCGCGGTCGGTCATCTGCCCCTGCCGCCCCACCGTCATGCTGACGCGGCCGATCTCTTCGGTGATGCGCTGGTTGAGCTGGGCGATGTCGTTGAAGGTGTCGGCGATCTCCTCCATCAGCGGGTCGCCGTAGACTTCGGCGATGCGCACGCCAAAGTCGCCGCCGCGCAGGGCGCGCAGGGCCAGCAGCAGCCGGCGCAGGTCGCGGCGCTCGCCGGAGCTGTCGTCCCCGCCGCCGCCGCCATCCCCGTCGCCGTCACCCAGCCCCAGCGGCACGCGCCGTCCGCGGCCGCGCCCCGAGGCCGCGGCGGCCTCGGTGCGGGGGGCGGTGCGGGTGCGGGCGCGCGGGGC
>NZ_JBMDXM010000257.1:0-24245 GCF_048594345.1 Longimicrobium sp. | reverse complement strand
GTCGGCGAACTCGTTGTTCGGACGGGGGCGAGCCGGCGCGTCGGGACGCTTGCGCGGCGGCCCATCCGCATCGAACGACGAACGAGCCGACTTCGCATCCGTCCGCTTGCGCGGCGGAGCATCCGCATCGAATGACGGGCGAGCGGACTTTCCGGCGGGACGCTTGCGCGGCGTCGCGTCCGCATCGAACGCGGGACGCGCGGACTTCGCGGCGGGGCGCGCCGGCTTGCGCTCGTCCGCGGACTCACGGCGGGGACGGTTGGCCTCATCGCGGCCGGCCGACTTGCCGCGGGGCGCATCCGTCTTGCCCTTGGCACCGGCGGGCTTGCCGTGGCGCTTGCCCGGCTCGTCTCCGTAGCGGTTGTGCGCGTCGTGCGCGGGCGCCTTGCCGCGCGGCGCGGGCGCCTCGGCATCCGACGACGGCCGGGCGGCGCGGGCGGGCGCCTTTTCGATGCGCGCGTCGCGCACGTGCGACAATTCCTCGGGCGCCACGATGCGCCACTTGCCGCTGGGCAGCTCCGCCAGGTCGATGGGGCCAAAGCGGCGCCGCACCAGGCGCATGACCTCGTGGCCCACCGCTTCCAGCATCCGCCGCACCTCGCGCTTCTTGCCCTCGCGCAGCACCATCTTGAGCCGCGACTGGCCGTTGCCGGCGGGGCCGATGAGCTTGGCGGACTCGGCCCTGGCCACGCCGTCCTCCAGCTCCACGCCCTCCATCAGCTGCCGCAGCACGGCATCGGACGGCTTGCCCGTCACGATCACGTCGTACTCCTTGGTGATGCCGAACGACGGGTGGAGAAAGCGGTTGGCCAGGTCGCCGTCGTTGGTCAGCAGCAGCAGCCCCTCGCTGTCGCGGTCCAGGCGGCCCACGTGGAACAGGCCGTGGTACTTGTCGGGCAGCAGGTGGTACACCGTCTGCCGGCCGAACGGGTCCGTGCGCGTGGTGACGTAGCCGGTGGGCTTGTGCAGCGCCAGCCACATGGTGGGCGCCACCTTCACCTCCTCGCCGTCCACCTCCACCCGGTCCACACCGGGAACGACGGTAAGCCCCATCGCGGTGACGGTTTCCCCGTTCACCGCGATGCGGCCGTGCGTGATCATCTCCTCCGCCGCGCGCCGCGAGGCGATCCCGGACCGCGCCAGGAACGCCTGGAGCCGGACCGGCTCACCCCGCTTGAGAAATCCCGGCTGCCGTGCTGCCATCTGCCTCTTCCTTGCGTTGCTCCCGCCGCGCCAGCACCACCGGCAGCTCCTCGCTGCGCGGCAGGTCGTCCAGGCTGCGAAAGCCAAAGTGCTGCAAAAAGAACTGCGTGGTCCCGTACAGCAAGGGCCGTCCCAGCCCCTCGCCGCGCCCCACCACCTCGATCAATCCCCGCTCCTGCAGCGTCTTGAGCACGCCGCCCGCCCCCACGCCGCGAATCTCCTCCACCTCCGCCCGCCCCACGGGCTGCCGGTACGCCAGGATCGCCAGCGTTTCCAGCGCCGGCCCGCTCAGCCGCTGCGCGCCGGGCACGGAGTCGAAGCGCTCCAGCACGGGCGCAAACTCCGGCCGGGTGAGCAGCTGGTATCCGCCGCCCACCTCGTAGATGGTGAACGCGCGCGCGTCGCGGTCGTACTCGCCCCGCAGTTCCGCGATCGCCGCCTCGACCCGCTCCTCGTCCAGCGCCTCGTCCGCGCGCGCCAGGTCCGCGGGCGACAGCGGGCTTTCGCTGGCGAAAAGCAGCGCCTCGATCACGCGGCTGGCCCGGATCACGCCGCCTCCCGCTCCTGCTTTGCCCGGTAGATCCACAGGCTGGCGAAGGGGCTGGCCTGCCGCACCCGCACCATGCTGCGCTTGGCCAGCTCCAGCGACGCCAGCAGCGTGGCCACCGCGTGCAGCCGCGTTCCCCACGGCGCCACGATCTGGGCAAACTCCACGCGCCGCGCCAGCTGCAGCGCCTGCAGGATCTCGTGGATCTTGTCGTCCATCTTGATCTCGCGGCCGCGCACGTGATGGATGGTCTCCGGCGCGTTAAGCCGCTCCACCAGCGCGCCCATCGCCACCTGCACCTCGTCCCACGTGGTTTCCAGCGGCAGGTCGGCCAGCCGCGGCGCCGGCCGCGCCTCCACGAATCCGCGGGCATAGATGCGCGACCGCTCGCGCTCCGCCCGCTCCAGCAGCCGCGCCGCCTCGCGAAAGTGCTCGTACTCCAGCAGCCGCCGCACCAGGTCGGCGCGCGGGTCCGCGGCCTCGTCGTCGTCGCCGCGGCGGGGAAACAGCATCTGGGCCTTGATGCGCACCAGCGTGGCCGCCATCTCCAGAAACTCCCCCGCCCGCTCCAGCTCCAGCCGCTGCAGAGAGCGGATCGCCTCCAGAAACTGCTGCGTGATCTTCGAGATGGGGATGTCGAAGATGTCGATGTCCTGGTTGCGGATCAGGTGCAGCAGCAGGTCCAGCGGCCCGTGAAAGCGCTCCACGTCGATGTCGAACGGGCCGGCCTGGAGCGCGGGCGCCTCCATCACACCCCCGGCAGCAGGCCCGGGTTGACGATGGACATCGCGGGCCCCATCAGCAGTCGCGCGGGGACCAGGATGAGCGGAAAGAGAAACCGCAGCATCCCCGTAAGCACCAGCACCCACAGGACGATCATCCCGTACAGGGAGAGGGTCTGGTACTGCTGCCGCAGGTGCGGCGGAAGCAGGTGGTACATCACGTGCGACCCGTCCAGGGGCGGAATGGGCAGCAGGTTGAAGAGGATGAGGCCCACGTTCACGACGACGCCGATGACCATCATCTCGAACAGCGTGCTCAGCGCTTCGGGCGGCGCCGCCATGGAGCGGGTGGACGCGGCGAGCACGAACAGCAGGACGGCAAAGCTCACGGCCAGGAGGGCGTTCATCGCCACGCCCGCGACGGAGACCAGGATGTCGCCCCGCACGTAGTTGCGGAACTTGCGCGGGTCCACCGGCACCGGCCTGGCCCACCCCAGCAGCGGCATCCCGGATCCGATGGCCATCACGGGAAAGATGATCGTGCCGAGCCAGTCCAGGTGGGCCGCGGGGTTCATGGTCACCCGGCCCTGCCTGTACGCCGTGTCGTCGCCCTGCCTGAGCGCCACCCACGCGTGCCCGAACTCGTGCGCGGTCAGGGACAGCAGCAGAACGGGGAGCGACAGGAGTACGGCCCGCAGATCGAAAGTTCCCATGGGCTCGCAACCTAAACGGCGCCCGGAAGGATGTCAAAACGAAGGCGCGGCCGGGGTTGACAGCTGCGGCGGGTGGGGGTAGATTAGGGCTTCCTGTTTTCTGGACAAAACCGAAAAGCGGTGCCTGCGGGTGCCGATCCAGTTGGAGAATCCGCCTTGCCGAACGTAAAGTCCGCCGAAAAGAGGATGCGGACCAGCGCCGCCCGCGCCGAGCGCAACCGCCAGTTCCGCTCCAAGATGCGCACCGCGCTCAAGAAGGTGCGCACCGCCAACGACGCCGAGACGGGTGCCACCGCGCTGCGCGAGGCTTCGTCGCTGCTGGACCGGGCCGCGCGCAAGCGGATCATCCATCCCAACAAGGCCGCCCGCGCCAAGAGCCGTCTGACCGCGAAGATCGCCGCCCTCGGCTGATCCGCGCGACAGCACGCTCCACCGATGCCCCGCCGACGCAGAGTCGGCGGGGTTTTCGTGTTTCTTTCCGCCGCGGTGCACGCCCGGTCATCCGCTCCTGCTCTCCGTCCGCCTCCGTCCCCGCCCCGTTCTGCTCACCGTTCGCTTCGCGGCCCGCTTCGCCGTGGAGTGGATCCATCCCCGCCCATCACGGTTCGTCCCTTTGTCCTGCTGCGTGGCGACCGGCGCGCGTACCTTGCGCCGTGTAGTGCAGAATCGAGCGAAACGTCCTCACGAGGAGCGGAAAAGATGAACAAGCTCAAGCTGGATGATCTGGCCGTGGAAAGCTTCGACACCACGGCGGAGGCGAAGGAGGAGGGCGGGACGGTGTTTGGCGAGCAGCAGTGCACCTGCCCCACCAACTGCACCTGCCCCGGCTGTCCCACCTGCGCCACCTGCGCCACCTGCGGCTGGGTTTCGTGCCAGACCAACTGCAACACCTGCGATGCCACGTGCGGCGGCAACCAGACCTGCTGGGACAGCTGCGACGCCATCTGCGGCACGTACTACTGCACGGACTGATCTCCGAGGCGGATGCGAAGGGCGCGGAGAGCATCGTCTCTCCGCGCCCTTCCGCGTTCTGCGCTCGTCAGAGCCCACCGTCCGCCCTACCTGTCATCCTGAGAGAGGCGCCCCCGCGAACCGTCGCCAACGCCCGGCAGCCCGTGCGCCGACCGAAGGATCTCCATCCAAAACGCGATGAAGCCCGCCCTGCCGGGCTCGTCAGAGCCCCACCGTCCGCCCCACCTGTCATCCTGAGAGAGGCGCCCCCGCGAACCGTCGCCAACGCCCAGCAGCCCGTGCGCCGACCGAAGGATCTCCATCCGAAGCGCGAGGAAGCCCGCCCTGCCCAAGGCTCGTCAGAGCCCCCACCGGTCCGCCCCGCCTGTCATCCTGAGAGAGGCGCCCCCGCGAACCGTCGCCAACGCCCAGCAGCCCGTACGCCGACCGAAGGATCTCCATCCGAAGCGCGATGAAGCCTGCCCTGCCCAGGCTCGTCAGAGCCACACCGTCCGCCCCACCTGTCATCCGGAGAGAGGCGCCCCCGCGAACCGTCGCCAACGCTCAGCAGCCCGTGCGCCGACCGAAGGATCTCTATCCGAAGCGCGAGGAAGCCCGCCCTGCCCAGGCTCGTCAGAGCCCCCTCGTCCGCCCTACCTGTCGGGTGAGGTTGCCCGCGTCAGCACGCGGAGCCCGTCCACAAGCGATGATACGGAACGCGAAACCGCCGGCCGCGCACAGGGCGCTCCGGCCGGCGATTCGCTCGACGTGGAGGATCCACCGTCAGCGGTTCTCGGCCGCGTCGTTGTCGCCTTCCGCCGCGCAGTTCTTGATCGTCACGCAGGTGGTGATCAGGCAGGTTCTCACCAGGGTGCAGTTCTCCGTCTCCACGGTATCGTCATGGCCGCGCACGGTACCGCGGGCGGGCTGCACCTCCTGCGTGGCGAAGCTCTCCACCCGCAGCGTATCGACATCCAGCGCCAGCTTCTTCATCGTGATCTCCCGGTGGATGATGGCCGAGCCGCCTTCTTAGCGCAGCGTTCGCCATGTCGCAATTCTCATGCATCCCGACATTTCCTGCTCGTTACGGAGCCTCCGCGAGCGCCACCGCAAACCACGTCGCCTCAAGACGCCAGGGATGAACCTCGTTCGCTTGCGAGGGATTGAGGCGCCGGCTAAGTATCTCCGCCCCTTGGCGAGCATAGCCCACGTGACGAGTTCCACCTTCCTGCCCCGCCACTTCCCTCCTTGCCGAACGACCGTACTGCTCTCCGGCTCTGCCAGTGACGGCGATCAGCACGCTGCTGGCCCAGGTGCTCGTGGTGCTGCTGGCGGCGCGGATGCTGGGCGCCGCGTTTCGCCGCATCCATCAGCCGCAGGTGGTGGACGAGATGGTCGCGGGCATCCTGCTGGGACCGTCGCTGCTGGGATGGGCGGCACCAGGCGTGTCGGCGTTCCTGTTTCCGCCGGACGCGCTGGGCCCGCTGAACGCGCTGAGCCAGGTGGGCCTGCTGCTGTTCATGTTCCTGCTGGGGCTGCACCTGGACCTGGGTACGCTACGCGGCCGCGCCCCGGCGGCCATGCTCATCAGCCTGGCCAGCATGGTGGTGCCGTTCGGGCTGGGCGTGCTGCTGGGGATGTACCTGCATGCGGACCTCGCGCCGCCCGGCATTCCGCTGACAGGATTTGCGCTGTTCATGGGCGCGGCGATGAGCGTGACCGCCTTTCCCGTGCTGGCCCGCATGGTCGCCGAGCGCGGGCTGCTGCACACGCGGCTGGGCACCATCGCGCTCGCCTGCGCGGCGCTGGACGACGTGATCGCGTGGTGCATTCTGGCCGCCGTGGTCGCGCTGGTGCGCGCGGGCGCCGGGCCGCTGCCGCCGTGGGCCATGCTGGCGGGGGCGATCGTCTTCGTTGCCGCGATGGTGCTGGTGGTGCGGCCGCTGCTGGCGCGGCTGGCCGTGCGCTTTAGCGAGAGCGCGAATCGGCAGCGGGACGCGCTGGGCATGGTGCTGCTGGTGGTGCTGGCGGCGGCGTGGACCACGGAGGCGCTGGGGCTGCACGCGCTGTTCGGCGCGTTTCTGGCCGGCGTGGTGATGCCGCGCGACCGCACAGTCGCACAGGCGGTCGCGGGGCGGCTGGAAGATGCCACCGTGGTGCTGCTGCTTCCGCTGTTCTTTGCGTTTACCGGGCTGCGGACGCACGTGGCGCTGGTGCGGGACCCGGGTCTGGCGGGGGTCCTGGCGCTGGTGATCGTGATGGCGGTAGCGGGAAAGTTCGGGGCGTCGGCGCTGGCGGCGCGAGTGGCGGGGATGGAGTGGCGCGAGTCGGCCGCCATCGGCGTGCTGATGAACACTCGCGGGCTGATGGAACTGGTGATTCTGAACGTGGGGCTGGAGATCGGCGTGATCTCGCCCACGCTGTTCGCCATCATGGTGGTGATGGCGCTGGTGAGCACCGTGATGACCACGCCGCTGCTCGAGTGGATCTACCCCGCGCGCCTGGTCCACGCCGAGACGCCCGCCGACCCGGCGACGGATCGCTGGCCGACGCCGACTGTGGAGAACGCGCGTTGAGCTCCTGAACCGGGTGCTCCTCTCCCAACCTCAAACCACTGATTTCCTGAGGGAGCGCCACCCGGAACGTGAACCAACACGATCGCTTGCGCGCGACCGAAGGATCTCGTCTGCCCCACGAAGGGCTAAGATCCGGGCGCGGTATCCGGCCTCACGGTTCGGCCAGCGAGATCCTTCGGTCGACGCCAGAGTGCCGCTGTAGCAGCAGGTTCGGAGCGGCGCCTCCCTCAGGAATCGAGCTGTTGATCGATTTCTTTACGCACGCTCTGAGGGACTTGAACGGCTCCTGGGGCTGGGCCTCGCGCGACCCGACAAAGATCCTTCGGTCGCGCGCAAGCTTCGGCGGTCCTGAAAGTTAGGGGCGTGCGCTCCCTCAGGATGACAGTGGGATGACGGTGGGATGACAGTGGGAGGCCGATGGCGGCTCGTGAGCTTTGGCAACACCTCTCATATCATATCAAGAAATCAGCGCCGGGGAGGGTGGTAAACGCCTCAAAAGAAGAAGCCCGCCGGACAGTTTGCCGGCGGGCTTCGTCATCCCCACATCCTGCGTTCCGTCTTTCGCCGGCTCAGTGCGACGCGGTGGGCCGACTGCTGGCGATCTGGCGGACGTCCTCAACCATCTGCACGGCCGCGGCGCGGATGGCACCCTCGGCGCCCAGGTCGGCGACGCGATCGGCGGGGGGATAGAGGATGCTGCGCGAGGCGCTGACCAGCGCGCCCAGACCGTCGCTGTTGAAGAAAGGCGACAGCTGATCCGCGCCCGCGCCCTGCGCGCCGTAGCCGGGAACCAGGAAGAGCGAGCGCGGCAGGATGCCCCGGATGGCCGCCGCGGCGTCGGGAAAGGTTCCGCCCACCACCGCGCCGATGGCGCTGTATCCCGACGCTCCCACAAGCGCGTCCGCCTGTGGGGCCAGCAGCCCGGCGACGCGCTCGTACATGGGCACGCCTTCGCAGCGCACGTCCTGCAGATCCGCGGAACCGGGGTTGGACGTCTTTACCAGCACAAAGATCCCCTTGCCGTACGCGCGGCACGCGTCGATGAACGGCGCGACGCCATCCATCCCCAGGTACGGCGTGACGGTGAGAAAGTCGGCGTCCAGCGGCGACGGGCCGTGCTCACTTCCCAGGTAGGCCCGCGCGTACGCCCGCGCCGTCTCGCCGATGTCGTTGCGCTTGGCGTCCATGATCACGGGAAGCCCCTTGGCCCGCGCGTAGGCCACGGTTTCGCGCAGGGCGCGGATGCCGTGCTCGCCGTACACCTCGTAGTAGGCGGACTGGGGCTTTACCGCCGCCGCCAGGTCGTGCACGGCGTCGATCACCAGCCGGTTGAAGTCGGTGATGCGGTCCGCGCACGCGGCCGGGTCGGTGGAGGGACCGCCGGGCACGGGCAGGACGCCCTGCATCAGCGCCAGGTTGGGATCCAGCCCCACCACACACGCGGAGCCGATGCGGCGGATCCGGTCGATCAGCCGGTCGACCGCGGTCACGGCGGAACCGTCCGCGGCATTCGTGTGCGTGGGCATGGCTGCTGGCGAAAAGGGAGGTGCGCGGGTCCCGCCCGCGCGGCGCGGCATGGTACGGAGCCGCTGGCCGCGACGCAAGCGAACCGGGCACCGCCCCTTCCGGGATGCGGGGCAATCGACGGAATCCGCCCGGCGTGGGTGCGCGGCGGGCCGGGTCGCATTACTCTTTGGGCTCCGACCCCGTTTTCCTTTACCGATTGATCCCATGGCCCACATCGCGGTGCGCGACGGAATCCCCGGAATCCGTTCGCTGATGGACTTTGATCCCGAGACCGGCGGCCTGCTTTCCGCGCTGGCCCAGGCGCTGCTCCGCCGTAGCGAGGGGCTGACCCCCGCCGAGCGCGAGCTGATCGCCACGCACGTCTCCACGCTGAACCGCTGCACCTTTTGCGCGTCGTCGCACGGCGCCGCCGCGCGGCACCTGCTGGGCGATCAGGCCGCGCTGGTGGACGCGGTGCGGGATGACTACCAGTCCGCGCCGGTCAGTGAAAAGCTCCGCTCGCTGCTGGCCATCGCCGCTAGGGTGCAGCAGGGCGGACAGAACGTCCGGCCCGAGGACGTGCAGGCCGCCCGCGCGCACGGCGCCACTGACGCCGACATCCACGACACGGTGCTGATTGCCGCGGCGTTCTGCATGTACAACCGCTACGTGGATGGCCTGGCCGCGTGGACGCCGGAGGATCCCGCCGTCTACGACCGCATGGGCGCCATGCTCGCGGCCGAGGGTTACGTGCGGTAAACGGTTCTGCGACCATCAGTCGATTGGGACGGCTGTTCGTGCGCGTGAGAGTGAAGCGAACCCGGCTGATGCACAAACGAGGAGGACGCGAAGCCGAACTCGCGTCCTCCACTTTCATCCGTCGCGATCGCTGCTCCCCAATCAGCGTGCCGCCGGTGTTTGCCTGGCTTCCTTCAGAATATCGATGATAAGCTCACCCAGCGGAGTAAGTGCGGTGGTAATGTAGGAAGACTTTCCTACGAGGCTGAACGCCGTGTCCGAAAGAGCCGTGAGCCCGGTAATTCGCAGCGCGTGCAACGCGAGCGTCCGCCGCTCCCGCGACTCCTTCACATCTTCAGGATCATCCTCCTTAACCAGCTCCCAGATGTCCTCAACCATGGCCAAGCCGATGGCTGCGGTCAGCCTCCGAAATGATTCCAAGCCGATCTTCCCTCGGACGTAAGCCGAGAACACGAGGGCAAGGAGGGGAGCTTTCTGCAGGTCGTTCATCGAATCCAGCGACAGCAGAAGAGCCTGCCCGGTTCTTTCCGCTACGGCTGGGTCTGCCTCCATCTCGGCGGCAAACGCCTGTGCTTCCGCCGCCGGGATGGCATCCAGATCCTCAAGGAATTTTGCGATCTTCATCAGGAAGATCTTATCCGTCACGCTGCGGCTGGCCTGCGCCAACTTGATCGTAAGCCCCAGGACTGGAATCTCCTTGAGGAACTCATTATGGATGAAGATGTCGAGAGCGGGCTCCATGACATCCGCCGCAATCTCTAGAGCCTTCGAGCGGATTTCTCCAGGCATACGCAGAAACGAGGGAAAGGGATCAGTTCGTGTAGCCGCCTGACAGCAGTTCGTACAATCCGGTAGGATACAACGGCGGGCCGCCGGGCGCGAAGTGGGCAAGCGGCATCCACTTTACGGGATACGGCTCGCCACCCTCATCGCCCATGACCTCGTCCTGCGCGTAGAAGGATTCGTCCACGAACCGCGCGGTGAAGATGAAGGCGATCTCGTGCTTGGGGCGGCCCTGGTGCGTGAACACGTTCTCGATCACGCGCAGAAACGTGACGTCCGCCAGCTCCGCATCCAGTTCCTCGCGCATCTCGCGCCGCAGTGCATCCTCGGCGTACTCCCCGAACTCGATGCCGCCGCCCGGCGGGCCGAAGAACGTCTCGCCCTTCACGCGGTCGTGGTGCGAGCCTACGAGGATCTCGTCCCCACGCCGGAAGACGCAGACGATCTTGGGCCGGATGCGTGGCTCGCTCATGCGGGCGTCAGACAGGGTGGATCGACAGTGTATGCGCGAGAAACGACGCCACTCCAACGTATGATCAGTCAACGGGCGCTGTAAACCCGAGGCCGGCCTGCCCACCCGGACACGGCGGCAGCCCGGCGCCCACCATCGACCGACACCAGCCAGTCAGATCGTGGGCCTGACAAAATCCAACAAAAAAGCGGAGCCGGTACATTCGGCTCCGCTCTCGCACTCCCGCACTCACGCACTCCCGCACTCTCATACCGAATCCGGAAAACCCGTATCGATCCCCCGGCGGATGGTGTCATTCTGAGGGAGGCGCACCCTTGGTTCTGGCGGGATGCGCCAGGGCCCGTGCGCCGACCGAAGAATCTGCCTGATGGGCGCACGATTCTGTCGGCTACGTCTGACTTTGGCGCGAGAAGCCGCGCGTTCCGAAAGAGATCCTTCGGTCGGCGCACGGGTTTTCTCTGGTTTCCGCACGTTCGTGGCGGCGCCTCCCTCAGGATGACAGCAATCGTCAAACAGCGATTGTTTTGAGGATTCGGTATCGCACCTTCGTACTTCGCACTCATCGATAGACATCGGAGCCGCAGGCGCCGCCGCGCTCAAGGGAGAACGCGCGCTGCAACGGAAATCCGGGATCGGGGCTCCCCAGCATCAGGATCTGCGGCTCCTGGCGGGGGCCGCGCTCCGCCGCCACGCGGTCCCGCACCAGCCTGTGCAGGTCGCAGTACGTGCCGGGAAACCTTCCCTCGTTCCACAGGTCCATCAGGTGGTGCGTGAACAGGCCGTCCTCCGCCTTCTGGTCCTCGCGGGCAGAGGCGAGCAGGAGCACACTGGCGTGAATGCCGTCCGTGTCGTGCGGCGGCGCCCCGATGCACGAGCGGGTGTAGTCGGGCGCCTCGGCCAACCCTTCGTCCGAAGCGCGGTAGACGGTGCCCACACCGGGCATCATCCGCGACGCATACGGGTCGCGCCCCATGCGTGCGTCTTTTTCGTCCTCGCGGCCGGAGCCGGCGCTGTGGCAGCCGTCCGCCACCACCACAATGCGCACACCCGGCGCAAAGAGCCGCCAGTAGCCGGCCAGCTGGTCATCCAGGATCTCCCCATCGTACAGGCACCACGTCTCGTCCCAGCCGTGCCCGTCGTCGGCGTTGACGTCCGCCTCCAGGCAGCCGTGGCCGGCAAAGGATACGAGCAGGATGTCGCCCTGGGTCATGGACCCCGCCGCCGCGGTCAGCGCGTCGTGAACGGCCCTGCGCGTCGCCTCGGTGCCGCGCAGCACCAGCAGCGATTCATAGCCGGCCTTTTCCGCCAGGCCGGCCATTCGCCAGGCGATGTTCTCGCTGTACCGCAGCGGGTGGCCCAGCATGCGGCCCCGGGGAGCGTTGACGCCGATGTGGATGGAAACGGCACGTGACATCGCAAGCTTTCCGTACAGGGGTGCGCCGCCGCCCGGCGGGCGGCGGCGTAAAGCATGGAGGTGGGCCGATCAGGTGCCGCCCCCTCCGCCCGTGCCCCCGCCCGCGCCGGCCCCGGCCACCAGGCAGTCGTAGGCGTAGGCACCCGCGTCGGGCGGGATCTCGGGGCAGCCGCCGGTCCGGGGCGGAGCGTCCTCGAGCATTCCCCAAAAGCGGGGCAGGACGATGGGTACGGGCTCGCCGAACAGGCTGTAAAAGGCGGAAAAGTGCCTGGGGTGCTCACCCGGGTTGGGAAGCGGGTGATGCTCCAGGGGCAGCGGCTCCGGCGGCAGCTCCTGCACCGTTTCGTGAAGGATCTGGATGCTCAGCAGGCCGTTGCGCGGATACAGCGTCCCCAGATCGCGCGCCGTGCCGCCGCCCCCGATGGGCTGGCCCACCAGCGCCAGCGAGTCGCCGGGAAAGTCCGGGATCTCCCACTCCACCCGGTGCGCGATGGGGCGAAACTCGCCGGGGCGCATCTCCCAGCACACGCCGGGCGCCACGCGCGTGATGCCGCCCGCGTGCAGGGTGGCGCGCGCCGCCAGCTTCCTGGTGCTGTCGGGGCCCAGGTGGTCCGGGTCCACCGGCCTGCCCGTGATCTCCGCCAGGTCGACGATCTGGCTGCACAGCAGCGTGCTGGCCGTGTCGCCCTGGCCCACGGCCAGGCTGTAGCCCGTCAGCTTGGCCAGGGCGGGCACGCCCAGCAAGGGGCCGCCCTGCACCAGCGCTCCCGCGTCGTACACCACCACCGGGACGTGCCGGTCTTCGGGGCCGTGGTGGTGCCCGAACATCCCGGGCATCAGCACGTGCATGCGGCCGCCCCCGCCGCTTACAGGCTCGGGGACGAACAGGCACAGCCCCGAAAAGGTGATCCGGAGGGTGAAAGCCATGGGTGCATCCGATCATCGAAGGGTGGAAGGCGCATCCCGGAACTGTCCGGCCGGTGGCGGGAGCCGTATGCTCCCGGACGCAGCTACATGGGAGGGACGGCCATCCGGCGTTTTCCCCACCTCCTCGCTGGTGTAACGACGTCCAACCGGCGTACGGCGCGGCGTCGCATATTGATACGCGCGCCCCGGGCGGGTATTTTGCGCCGGGAACGAATCCGTTTCCGGCGCGACCCTCCCTCCCCAGGTCCGGATGTCTGACCGGCTGAACGCCGAGGCCGTTTTCATCGAGCATCTACGCACCATCGAAAGGGCAGCCGCCATGGCCAGCCGCAGGTACAGCCTGTGGGGCGACGAGGCGGAGGATTTCGCTGGATGGGTCAAGATGAAGCTGATGGAGGACGACTACGCCGTGTTCCACAAGTTTCGCGGCGAGTCGGACTGGAAGACGTTCCTCACCACCGTGGTCGCCCGCCACGCCTCGGCGTACTCGCGCGAACGGCTGGGCCGCTGGCGCCCGTCGGCCGAGGCGACCCGGCGGGGCCCGCCGGCGCCGGAGCTGGAGATGCTGGTCCGGCGCGACGGGTATACGCTTGCGCAGGCCGGCGAAAAGCTCCGCACCTCCGGTGCGACCACATCTTCCGACATCGACCTGGCGCGCCTTCTCCGCGAACTCCCCGAGCGTGCGCCCCTGCGGCCGGTGCAGGTGCCCGCCGAGCCGGTTCTGGAAGCGGCGCGTGCATCGTCCCGCGCCGATGCACGCGTGGCCGCGGCCGAGTCCGATGCCTGGCGTGGAGAGCTGATCGCCGCGCTGCACCGCACGATGGAACGGCTCACGGCGGAAGATCGGGCGATCCTGCGGCTCTACGGCGAAGGGCTCACCGCGGCCGACATCGCGCGGGCGCTCAACATCGAGCAAAAGCCGCTGTATCGCCGTATTCCCAGGCTGCGGGACGCACTGCGCGAGTACCTGGAGAAGGATGGCGTTTCGGCCGACAGCGTTCGCGCGCTGCTCACCCGGGAGGACCCGTGAATCCATTTCCGCGAATTTTGGCGCGTGTGTCCCCCCAAACGATTTGTACACTCATGGCCGGAGGTGCCCGGTGAAGGAGCCCAGACGCGACGACGAGCGGCTGTCCGCGCTGCTCGCCGGTCGGCTGGAGGGACCGGAGCGCGACGAACTGCTGGATTACCTGTCCACCGCCGACGAAGATCTAGAGGTCTTTGCCCATACCGCGGCCATTCTGCGCGAGATGGATGAAGAGGACGCGCAGGAAGCGGCGCGGAACGAGGGATCCACCGTACACACGGCTCCTTCGCCCGGCCGGGAAGTACCTGTGCCGTCCATGACGAGAAGTACGCGAGGCTGGCCTCGCAAAACCCCGCGGTGGGCCATTCCATCGGCCATCGTGGGGCTCGTCGTGCTCATGACACTGACATTGTCTCGGGGCCGCACGCCCGACGTGAGCCCGGTGCAACTGGCCGAGAACATCGGCGTCGCCGGCCCCGGGCTGCCGTTCGACACGGCCCAGCCCTCCAGGGGAATCCCGGGTTTACGTGTGCGGGGAGGAAGCGACGCTGAGCTGACGCCGGAATCCGCCGCGAAGGCAGGCGCGTTCCTCGTCCGCCTCGCGCTCGCCATCGAGGCGAGGAATGCGAGCGCCACCAGGACGCTGGCGCTCCAGACGCAGGAGCGCTTCGATCCACGGGGTGGCAGCAAACTCCGGGAGATCGCCTCACGCGCCGGCGCACCGAGAGCCGAGCTCCAGCCGCTGCTCACGCAAGCGAAGGAGCAGTTAGAGGATCGTAGACGTCGAGACGCCGGCTACCTGCGGCTGGGCGCGTGGACTGAGGCAGGGCGCTTGGCGGCCAGCCAGCGCAACGCCGGGTACTTCGGATCTGAGGACAGCGCCGATATGATCGATTCGGCCAAGCGCCTCACGAAGGACGATCCGCAAGGGCGGGCGGCGGTGGCGGCGATCCAGCGTGAACTCGAAGCGGAGGGGGGACTCGACTTGACTAGGCTGGAGACACATTTCACCGCGTTGCTAGCCGCGATCGCGACCTGAGCGCAACCGGCTGCGCAACGAAATGCGCGGGCCGCCCGGAATGGGTGGCCCGGGCATTCGTCTTCCCTTTGTTGCGTGCCTTGGAACGATCACCCACCGACGTAGCGAAAGCCCGCCCACACCGTGGGGGAGACGCGCTTGCGGCGCATCTCCAACTGGGCTTCTCTCAACGCGTCGGCGGGATCGCGGGACTTCTGGTACTCGCGGTGAAACGCCTCCATCAGCGGCTGCGCCAGACTGTCGTTCACCGGCCACAGGCTTCCGATCACGCCACCCGCCCCGGCGGAGAGGAATGCGCCCGACAGCCCCGCAAACCCGCCCGACCTCCCGTGCCGCGCCCGGATGGTGCTGCACGCCGAAAGCACGACGAGCCGCACGCCGCCCAGTTCCCAGCGGCTGATCGTGTCTGCCGTGAGCCGTTCCCTGCCGGCCAGCACCAGGAAGCTTTGCTCGGGCTGCGCGTCGTCGAATATGGCGTGCCCGGCGTAGTGGATCACGTCTGCCCTGGGCGCGCGTTCCCGCAGCGCGGCAGTGGAGACGTTGCCGCCGGCAAGCGTGTCGGCGCCGGGATACAGGCTCCGCAGCACCCCCATCTCCGCAAGCGCGCCATCCAGCGGGTCCAGCGTGGGGTGCTCGGCAGCCTCGAATGCGGGATCCGCCACCAGCAGCGCGCGCAGGGAGGACGATGCCGCAACGAGCTGCGACGGGCCTGCATCGGCCAGCCTGGATGCCAGGCTCAGTGTGTGCTTTTCCACCAGATCCTTGCCGGTCTGCCGATCGCGCAGCACGGAAAACGGCACCCGCCCGATCTCCCCGTCAGCGACGACAACGATCTTGGCACCTTCTGGCAGGCGCCTGCTCACCGGGCCGATCAGCCACGCATGCAGTTGCTCCAGCAGGGGTTTTGCGATGGCTTCGCGACCTGAATGCTCCAGCGCCCGGTCCGCCCGCTCAATCGTAAAGACCAGCGAGTCTCGATCCACGGGCCAATGGTCCAGGGTCACGAAATCACCTCGGACCGTCCAGGCGAGCAGCGTGTCGCCAATCAGCGCGTATTCCAGTACGACAATCCCCTCCGGCCCCCTGGGTCGGGTGTCCACGGCGGGGCGGGAGTCCGTCACGGGCCTGAACGCGACCCGCCCACGCTCTAGCGCCTGAAGCGCTTTGCGGGGGCGGTTGCCGCGGACGTGCAGCATCACCAGCTGGTCGAAACGGGCCCTTGCCTGTTCGATCAGCGCGGAACGAAGGTGGTAGGCGGGCTCGCGCGCTGAAGTTCGCTCGATCTGCGCCGTGATGCTGTCCAGGTCTGCACCCGCGCGCTGCCAATCGCCCCGCGCAAGCCGAAGATCCGCCCGGCGGGCAAGCGCGGTCATGCGCCACAAGGCGTGACCTTTGTCGCGCGTGAAGAACGCAATCGCCGAGTCGAGTTCCCTGGCCGGACGGTTGCCGATGACAGCACGCGTGCGGGTAAGAAAAGTCACTCGGTCGGGATCCGCCAGCGTCGGAGCCAACACGGATGCGGAGTCCAGATCGGCGTTGGCGCGCGCGGTGTCCCCCAGAACGAGGTAGAACGCAGCCCGCGCTTGCAGCGCCTCTGGCAGCACGCGAGGTATTTGCTGCGTCACGGCTACGTCTTCGTCCTGCACAGCCACGGCGGCTGCGAGCATTCCGTCTCTGGCCGCGTATTCCGCCCAGTCGCGAAACAGGGCGTGCAGCCGCACGGACCGGCGATGCGCACGCAGTGCCCCAGCGGCTTGGCGCGCCATCCGGTGGGCCGCCGGCGCGTCCCCTTGCTCATACAGAGCCCAGCCTTCCGCGGAGCGCATGGCTCCGTAGTTCTCCGTCTCACCCAGTCGCTCGTACGTCCGCGACGCCTGTCCGTAGTGCACCTGCGCTTCCGCGCCATCGCCGTCATCGAAGAGCTTCTTGCCCCACGTCCAGTGAACGCGCGCCGCCAGGGCCGGATAGCGGAGCGTGTCGCTGTCACTGAGGACCTCGAGGTACCGGTCATCTACCGCCTGAGCAAACGCGCGTGCCAAGGCCACGAGTGCGGGTGAGGACGGCCGGAGCTTCCGCACCTGGGCGTACAAGGCCCACGCCGTATCGCGGTTCGAGGAAAAGATCGCCTGCGCGCGCGCGTAGTCGGCGTGCGCGCGCGCCAGCGTGGTGGTGGCGGCGGGATCGCTTGCGGCGCTGCGGATGGCCTGCACCGCATCCGCCAGCGAAGCGTCGCCACGGGGGCGGTTGGCGAGCGCGGTTCCCAGGTGTGAGGCCAAATTCAGAAGCGAATCCGCGCTGGAAGTGCTGTCGCTGAGCACCGCGTTGCCCCACGCGCCGAGCACGTCGTTCCAGCCCTGTTCCCGTGCCTCCTGTGGATGGGCGTCTGCGTACGCATGCACCGTCGCCATGGGCGAAGACACGGTGGGCCTGTCCAGCAAGGTGGGGCGCTCACGCAGCTTACGTAATGCGCTCTGGCGCGCGCTGGCTTCATCCGCCCATGGAGAGTCGCCGTCCACAGCCAGATAGGCACTCCAGGCGGAATCGGCGCTCGTATCCAGGTACAGCGCCTCCGACGTGAGTGCGGCATTCCAGAGGGCGGACTGGTTCCGTGGCTCGATCATCAGCGCTTGGCGCGCGTAATTCAGCGACATGACCAAGTCCCGCGGAGTCTGCTTCTCCTGCGCGCGAAACTGGTACACGGCGGAGAGATCCACCAGCAACGGGACGGAATCCTCCCGCAGCCGGAGCACATTCTCAAGGTGCAGGATGGTCTCGTCCAGCGACGCGGGCTTTTCGTCCCACCAGAGCACCGCCGCCAGGGCCGAAGCGTGCAGCGAGTCGGGATCGAAGCTCTCGCGCGCGGCGGCCAGGTGCTCCAGTTCCAGCGGCATGTCCGCATCGTCGCCGCAACGCTCGCGCGGCATGGTGCTGTCCGCCGGAAGCTCTACCCGCGTGCACGTGCGGTACGCGGTTGGTACGGAAAGACGCGCAGGAAAGGCGCGCCCCGGCCGGGCCCGCACAAGCTCGTGCAGCACGCCGGCGGGCTGGTGGCTGCGGGCGTAGACGGCCCACGTCGCCAGCGCAACCAGGAGGAGCAAAGAGAGCGGAACAAGACGCCTGATCATTGGTTGCTACTGGCAAATGGGAGGGCGGAGATGCGGCTCTGCGCCAGCACCGGTCATGCGGCGGCGACGCCTGTAAGGCGCGACACAGCGGCGCGGAGAGGTGGAATCGGGCATGCCTGCGAGAGATCGCACGGAAGGGGCACTGCATCGCACTGCCACACAAGCTGGCCGATCAGGCGCGGAAACACAAGTTGCCTGACGGATCGCGTGCCTCGTCGTGCACCATCTTCACCGCGCTACTGCACCCGCGGCTCGTGACGGCGCAGCGGCAAAGGGACGAGGGGCGGCCGCAAGCACGGCCGCCCCCTCACGTGGGTCCTTCCGGGGCTGCTACAGCCCCTTCACCTCCGCCACCAGCACGTTCATGTGCACGGGAATACTGCTCGTTATCGACTGGTAACCAGTTTCCGTGTCACCACAGGATGGACGACAGGAATGCACTACGGACGCTCGGTGAGTTTCCATTACACGCTCTTCTTGCTGCGCATCAAGACCGGAACGGTTCTCGTGCCCAAGACTCCGGGAACCAGCGGAGCGTTCGGCGCTGGGCCATCCGGAGACCCGGATACGAATCGCGGGCATCAGGCTTTACCCAGCCGCTCAAGAATCAATTCGCGAACGGCCTGCAGCATGGGGCCACCGTTCGCGGCAAGCTCTTCGATGGCCAGTGACAGCGGGACCCCCACCGCGGTCAGCTCCGCCAGGTCAGCACCTGCGCCGTCTCTCACTCGCAGACGCTTTCGCTGCAGTGTGCCGCCACCGCACGGGAACAGCACCATCGCCTGTGCCACCCCATCGACTCTGGCACCTCCATACGCTCGGGCGTAGAGGAAGCCCTGGTACACGTCAGCGGGAGAAAGCTTGCGGTCGTCGTACGCCTTGTACTTGGCGTCCACACTGAGCCTTGATCCGGACGCGGCTTCCACCAGCAGATCGGGGATGATGCGCGCATAGGGCGCACCCCGGTCAACGTCCCAGATCAGCCGGTCCTGCCGCTGGCGGTGAACCCGCACTCCGTGGCCGGTGAGCGCATGCTCCACCAGGTGCGAGACGAACCGCTCGAAGAGCACGTTCATGTCGAGCAGGAACGCGAAACCGCGGTGCTCCCCGGCGCGCAGCAGTTCCCGTATCCCCATCGACCGCAGGAGCAGGGACGCCAGGGTATGGGCGGAGCGGTAATGCTCGTTCAAGCGGTGATAGTCGTCCCCAGACGGGGATCTCCACGCAGGCGGAGGGGCCGGGCACACCTCGGCGAACAAGGCGCGGAGCCGCAGCAGGTGCGACCGGGCCTGGGGATGCCGAACCCGCGGCGCCACCTGGGCCAGGGCCGACGCGAGGAGCTGGTTTTCCCAGACGTCGGATTCGCGCTCCTCGTAACGGCAGATCACCCGGTCCACCTGCCCGAACCGCTCCAGCACCTGCCGGTTGGCCAGGATTCGTCCGCGAACGGCCGGGAGCGCATCCTCGCGCTCCACGTAGTCCGAGAGCAGGCCGGCGCGAACGACGGATTCGCACTCGCGCGCGAAGAGCATCGCCAGCAGATCCAGCAGCGTGGCGCCGGAGGCGTGCAGGGTCCGCAGCCCGGAAAGGGCGCGCAGCGAGCCCAGACCCGCCGTGGCGTGGACCATGGCCGCCACGCCCGGATCACCGCCCGAGAGCTTGGGCACCACCCGCAACTCCCACTCCTCGAAGCGCAGCACGCCCACCCACGAGCGCGTCTCCACCCGTACGCCGTTCCTTGTCTCCAGGATCGTCATCCGCCGCGTCGCGTTCACCTCGTCCACCAGCCGGCGGTCGCGCGGAGTAAGCGCCACCCCGGCAACGTCGCGGGTTTCCCATTCCGCCACCGTCACGTCAGGGCGGCCGTGACCAAGACGGTCAGTCCTGGTCACGGGAGCTTCCGAACGCCGCCGCGAGCACGGCGAGGAGCCTGGATGGATCGGCCAGGATCTCTTCGTCCAGCGCCTGCGCCTCCAGGTCCACAAGGTCGCTGCCCAGGTATTCCGCAAGGCGGGAGTAGTCGTCGTAGCAGTATTCCTGCAGCAGGGGCAGGATCTCCTGGCGAAAGCGGCGCGCGAACTCGGCCGGCTCGTCCACGGCCCGCCCGTCCACGAGCAGGTACGAGTGCCCCACCTGCTTTTCCCGCCCTTCGTACTTCACGATGCGTCGATTCAGCCCGCCGAGAAAGTCGTCCAGGGCCAGTCCTTCGATGGTCGCGCCGCGCAGCAGCGTGTCGTCGGGCATCAGCTCCATGAACGCAAAGCGGCGGCGCAGCGCCGCGTCGAGCAGCTTGATACTGCGGTCGGCCGTGTTCATGGTGCCCAGCACCCGCACGTTCTCGGGGACGGTGAACGCTTCCCTGCTCTGCGGGAGCGTCACCACCAGACCGCGTTTGTCCTTTTCCAGGAGCGTGATCAGCTCGCCCATCACCCGGGCCACGTTGGCTCGGTTGATCTCGTCGATCAGGACAAGGTAGGTGCGGCCGGGATTGGCCTGCGCCTCGCGGCACACCCGCTTGAACACCCCATCCTCCAGCCGCAGCACCAGCGAGCCTTCACCGCGGTCTACCGGCCGGAAGCCCTCCACAAAATCCTCGTAGCTGTACGATGGGTGAAACGTGACCCGGGTAAGCGCGCCGATGCTTTCCTCCGCCTCCAGGTGCGGCCGCAGGCGGGGGTCACGCTCCGCGAGCAGGGACAGCAGGTGCCCTGCCTCGTCGTCCGTCAACGAGAAGAGCGTTCCCTGGTTACGAAGGCGCAGGGGCTCGGAGCGGGCGAGGATCGGGTCCGCGATCATCTCCTCGTACGTGGGGCCGTTGACCACGTCCGCGGCCCACTCCAGCTCGATCCGCTGGCCGTCTCCCGCCGGATGCAGCCCCTGCCGCACCCGGGCGAGCGCCACGATGCGCTTGTCCGGCGTCGACTGGTAGCCCACAACCAGGTCGCCCTTCTGCACCAGGGGATAGTTGCGCTGGATGCGGCCATAGCGGTACTGGACGGTGCGATTCCTCCGCAGCGTGTCCCAGCTCCACTGGCTGGGATTGGCGACCACCCACCACACCCGGCGCGCCACCTGGACCGTCGTGAGGCGTTTTTCTTCGGCGGCAAAGCGGTGGGGCTCTGCGATGACGGCCTCCGCGTCATCCCGCCCCTGCGCGCGGAGCAGGCTCCATACTGCAAACCGGCGCGCCTGGAACGTCTTTCCGGTCCCCGGCGGACCGTAGAGGATTGCCTGTCCCTTGCGGTCGAGCGCTTCCTGCAGCTCGGCGAAGAGGGGAGACGGTGGCGCCGGCGGTGGCGAGGCCGAATCGCCCCCCCTCCGCGCGCTCCCGGCGGGATCCGCGCCCGCGATCATCCGTGCATACTGCTCCGGCGGGATGTCGGCGACGGTAACCAGCGCCCACCGCTTTTCGGGCGGGATCATCCGTCCCGTTCCCTCCTTCCAGTCCACCCGCACGGTGTGCCGGTACCGCTCGCGTTCGTCGTCCCATACGTAGCCAGGCTCCATCACCTCGCCCACGGCCAGGATCTCACCCGTGCCCCGGTTTGCGACCACCAGGTCTCCGGGTTCCAGCTCACGAAGCCTCCAGACCTCGTTCGCCTTCTTGCTGACGGTAGGCTGGTGGTCCTTGTAGTGGTGCGCGAACACGTCGCTGAACCGCGCCCGGAAATGGGCCTTGCTCTCGAACCCCGCCAGGTCTCCCACCTCGTCCCATCCTACGCAGATCATCCCCCTGGCACGGCACTCGTCCCAGAACTCCGCATCGTGTCCCGGGGCGATCTTCACGATGCGGCGGACCTCGCGCGGATCCGCCCAGGCGTAGGCCAGCCGGGCCAGCTCGGGCGTGGACCACCCGGCGAGCTCCGGCCGCCGGCGAAAGGCATCGAGGAGCGCCCGGTTCAGGCGGACGCTGTCGTACGACGAGCCCTCTCCCTCCGGCCTTTCCATCAGCCGGAGAAAGTGGCGAAGGTGGTCGCGTGAATAGATGGGAAGCAGGTCCTCGCGGAAGTACACGTGCAGGGTCTTGGTCCGGAGCGAAGGTGCCCCGTAAAGCTCCGCGATGCCGTCCACTTCATCCCAGCGCCCGGCCGCGGCAAGGTCGAACTCCCTGAGGAACCCGCCCCGAACCGCCCGCCATGCCTCCTGCTCATCGGCGTAAGCGTCGGGGTAGTGCCACCGTCCGTCGCTGCCAAAGTAGATCAGGTGCTTGTTTGCCTGCCCGCCGCGCATGCTCCCCAGCTCGCGGGCGCCGAACTCGATCCACCAGCAATACGTTTCCTTGGGCGTGGTGGGGTCCCCGAGCGCGTACTCGGCCAGCGTCATCGCCGACCAGTGGTCCAGCGGAAAGCGCCGCAGGATCTGCTCGCGCTGCCGCTCACCCGTCTCGATGAACCCGTGGAACGATTCGCGGGAGTGGCGCTGCACCGCTTCCTGTAGCGAGATCATGATGCACCGGTGAAGTCGATGTGGATCAGACGTGATTGAGCCGGGTGCGGGCGCGCCCTACACCGGTCTCTCGTGGATGCGAAACGCGAGCGCCTTTTGCAGCGTTCGGGAATACGAGTATGTGCCGGTGTGATGATAGGTGCGTGAGGCCGCGACACTGGCGAACTCCCGCAGGAATTCGCGCTTCGTCATTCGAAAGGTGCCCGCGGGGGTCATGACGCGGAACGCCTCGTCCTCGGCCAGCGCATCGATGATGGCCGCGCGAAACACCAGGCGTGAGGCCCGATAGGCAGGGTCTCCCTCGACCAGCGCCGGAACCTGGCCCGATGTCCCGCGTCCGGACGGGGAGCGCCCTACGGCGCCCTTCTTCTGCCCCTCGATCCGCGCATGTGCGTCCTTGTCCAGCGGGATGGGGGGCGCCCGTCGCGGACGGGGTGGTGCAGCTCCAGCCGATCACGCTGGAGACGCTCGCCCGACACCAGGCACCGCTCCGCCGCCGCCCGGCACGCCGCGCGCGCCGTTCCGCCCAGCAGGTACCGATCCGTCGCGGCCTGCTCCGCGATCACCCACTGCCTGAGTGCGTTCAGCGCCAGGCAAAAGGCCTGAAAATCATCCGGCAGCTTGCCCTGCAGACTGGGCGGCAGCGGGTTATGGTCCAGAAAGTCCCGCACGGGACCCGTGTCGCGGGCCATCCGCGCCGCCTCCTGCTGCACGAGTGCACCGACCGGGCCGAGCAACTTCCGGAAATGCTCCCGCGGCACCTTGCGGTTCAGGACGTCCGGCTCCGACGCGCCGAGCCGCGCGTACTCGTCGCAGTACTCCCGCAGCAACTGCTCCCGGGCACCCGGGTGAGGCGGGCGGCCGGCTGGGGGCACTTGCAGTTCGTCATCATCGTGATGAGTCCGGATCCACTTCATGAACAGGGCCATCCAAACCGCTCCGCCAGGTACTGTTCACGCCCGCACTCAACGCAGCGGCCGGCGACGAAGCGGTGATCCCGCAAACTCGCGAGGCCCGGGCCGGCCGACACGGAGTAGTGCACGAGCAATCGCGCGGCTCGCGGCTCGGCCGCACGCCGGACCGCACATTCGCGGTGGTCGTGAAGCACCTGCCGGTTCGTCTGCGCGGTCCGTATCGACCCGTCCGGTAACGCCGCATCGCCATTCCGTCACCGTGTCCGGGTATTCTCCGCTGGAGGAACCACGTTTCGATGACGGACCCGTGGCGATCTGATGCCCCCGCCCGGCACGTCAGAGTGCGGCGACGCGGTCCTGGGCGGGCCCACGCAGACGGACGGCTGGGTGGCCGAGGCCGGAGTTCGGCAGTTCCTCCGCGTGGGCGGGCTGGACGTGGCGCTGAATCCCCGCGTGCGCTTTCGCAATGAGGATGAGACGTACACCGTGCGCGTGCCGATCTACTTCCTTCCCGACAAGAGCGGCACATCGCTCCTGGGCGGCATCGCTCCCACGTGGAACTCCGGAACGGAGCGGTTCGGCATCGCATTGTTCGTGGGCTCGGCGTTCAACCTCGACTCGCCCAGTCACCGGCCCTGTGGCCATCCCATACAGAACAGGCCCGCGAGCACAATGCCCGCGGGCCTGTCATGGTCACCGCATCACCGTGGATGGATGGCAGCCTCATCCATGCTCCCGGCCCCAGCGGCCGCCAACCAAGGCGCACGGAGACACCCGCGGTGGCGCAGATGCGGCAAGGTTCGGCCAGCGGTCAGAAGGTCAACGGCAGCACAGGCGCGCCGGAAGCGGCCTGCAGCTGGGCCAGCGCCCGCAGCGGGGCAAAGCGGGCGGCGATCGCCTGGCGCTCGGCCTCGCGGGCCAGCCCCTCGGCCTGCATGCGCTCCACGATCGGCGCCACGCCCACGCGGTAGCGCTCGGCCGCGTGCTCGCGCTGGCGGCCGGCCAGCACCAGGTTGGCCGCGGCGCGCTCCTGCAGCAGCGCCATCCGCCGCAGCGTTCCCGCGGCCACCTCGACCTCGCGGGCCAGCGCGGCGCGGCGCACGGCCAGCCGCGCGTCCGCC
>NZ_JBMDXM010000256.1:0-31266 GCF_048594345.1 Longimicrobium sp. | reverse complement strand
CGTACCTTCGTACCTTCGTACCTTCGTACCTTCGTACCTTCGTACCTTCGTACCTTCGTACCTTCGTACCTTCGTACCTTCGTACCTTCGTACCTTCGTACCTTCGTACCTTCGTACCCTCTTCCGCCCATGCACCTCCGCGCCGACCAGAAGCTCTTCCTCACCTACCTTGCCGTGATCGCGGCCGTGGTCGCGGCGCTCACGCTGGGGGTGGGAACGCTGCTGCGCCGGCACATGACCGAGATGCAGGCGGGCGACCTGCGGCGCGAGCTGCTGCTGGCCCGCTCGCTGTACGAAAGCCATCCCGCCGCCCAGCCCGACTCCATCGCCGACTGGCTGGGCTCCATCGCCGACCGCCGCGTTACGGTGGTCGCCCCCGACGGCCGCGTGATCGGCGACTCCGAGGTGCCCGACGCGGGGCTGGCGAGCCTGGAGAACCACGGCGGCCGGCCGGAGATCCGCACGGCGCTGCAGGGGCGGATGGGGCGCGCGGTGCGGCTGAGCACGTCGGTGGGCAACCGCGAGCTGTACATGGCCGTTCCCGCGTTTGGCGGGCGGGTGATCCGCCTGGCGGTGCCGCTGGACGAGGTGTACGCCACCGTCCGCCGCGTGCAGCGCGGCATCTTTTCCGTGGGCGTGATCGCGCTGGTGCTCACGGGGCTGCTGTCGTTCGGGTTCAGCATCGCGGTCACGCGGCCGCTGCGGCAGCTGGCGGGGGTGGCGCGGTCGATGGCGGCGGGCGACCTGACGCAGCGCGCCCGCACCCGCCACCGCGACGAGGTGGGCGAGCTGGCCGAGGCGCTGGACACGCTCGCCGGCGAGCTGCAGCGGCGGCTGGGGCAACTGGAGGGCGAGCGGGCAGAGATGCAGGCGCTGATCGACGCCATGGACGAGGCGGTGATCGCCGTGGACGCGCGCGGCCGCGTGCGGCGCGCCAACCCCGCCGCCCGCCGCATCTTTTCCCTGAGCGGCGATCCCCGCGGCCTGGCGCCGCAGGAGATCACCCGCCGCAAGCCGTTTCTGGAGCTGGTGAAGCGCGCGCTGGACGGCGCCCCCATCTCGCCCACGGAGCTCATGCAGGACGGCCGGCACTTGCTGGCCACCGCGCAGCCGCTTCCCACCGGCGGCGCGGTGATGGTGTTCCTGGACGTTTCCGTGCTGCGCCGGCTTGAGGACGTGCGCCGCGACTTTGTGGCCAACGCCTCGCACGAGCTCAAGACCCCGCTCACGGCCATCCGCGGCTTTGCCGAGACGCTGCTGGATCCGCACCTGCCGCCGGAGCTTCGCGCGCAGTTCACGCAAACGGTCAAGGCCAACGCCGACCGGCTGCAGCGCATTGTGGACGACCTGCTGGACCTGTCGCGCATCGAGACCGGCGGCTGGCGGGTGGAGCCAGAGATCGTCTCCATTCCCGAGATCGCGGGCGAGGCGTGGGGGACGGTGGAGGCCGCGGCGGAGGCTCGCGAGGCGCGTGTGGAGGTGCGGGTGCCGCCGGAGTGCGAGTTCGTGGACGCGGATCCGTCCGCGCTGCGGCAGATCTTCATCAACCTGTTCGGCAATTCCCTGCGCTACATACCGCAGGGGGGCGAGGTGGAGCTGAGCGCGCGCGGCGTGGCCAGCGGCGCGGACGATCCGCGGGCGTGGGTGGAGATCGCCGTGCGCGACAACGGCGCCGGCATCCCCTCCGCGCACCTGCCGCGCATCTTCGAGCGCTTTTACCGGGCCGACGCGGCGCGGTCGCGCGAAGAGGGCGGTACGGGGCTGGGCCTCGCCATCGTCAAGCACCTGGTAGAGGGGCACGGCGGGACGATTCAGGCGGAAAGCGAGTTCGGGCGGGGGACGACGATCCGCTTCACCCTTCCGGTCCCGGAGGATTCGGAGAACGCGCTGCATCTGGAGGCCTGAGGATTCGCAGAACCCTCACGGAGACAGTCATCCTGAGGGAGCGCACCGCGCGTAACCAGAAGCTGCACTGGCACCTGCGCGCGACCGAAGGACCTTTTCTCCGGTGGCTCAGGGCTGGATTGACGACATCGATCCGGCCCCACGGCTTTGCCGGCAAGGTTCTTCGGTCGCGCGTGACCCGTGGTGGCGCTTCCATGGTTACGAGAGCGTGCTCCCTCAGGATGCCTGTCGTTTGTTCGCGCGTCCTGCCCCGCGCGTGGTGACATCCATCGTCACGAATCCGTGATCTGTTACGCCCCCGTGACGAAATGGGGATGCATCGGTAGCTTGTTCGTCCTATTCTCGCCGCGTCTCCGGTACCGGAGCGCACGATGAACCCGAGCGACGACCGCCGATGCCCTCGTTCCACCGAACGCTTTTCGCCGTTACATCCGTTCTTCTTCTTGCCGTGGTCAGCCCGGCCGCGGGCCAGAGCGTGACCGTGACCACCCCGGACAGCAGCGTCCGAATCACCTTTGGCGGCCGCGTACAGACGATCTTCAACACCACGTCGGTGGATGACGAGCCCGGGACGGAAACGGAGCTGCGCCGCGTGCGACTGGGCGCGGACCTGCAGATGGGCCGGGTGGTGCGCGGCCGCATTCAGCCGGAGTTCGCCGGCAGCCGCGTTTCCCTTCGCGACGCGTACGTACGGCTCAAGCTGGACACGGCGTTCCAGGTGATCGCCGGCAACGCGCACCGCCCCTTTGGCGTGGTCTCTCCGTACAGCACGACGCGCCTGCCCAGCCCCGAAAAGGGCGTGCGCATTCGCGGAGTGGACGGGCTGGAGCACTTCAACCTGCTGAGCGGGCTGGGATACTCGGACCGCGACGTGGGGATCCAGCTGCGCGGCGACCCCGCGGGCGCGCCGCTGGGGCTCTCGTACGCCGCGGGGATGTTCAACGGCCCCGTGCGCGACGACGCGCCGGAGGAGAACACCTACCAGTTCGTGGCGCGGGTGGCGGCGCGTCCGACGGCGTGGGCGCGGGTGGGCGTGTCGTTCAGCCGCATCGACTTCGCCAACGCGAGCGACGACGTGGCCGAGGTGGAGACGTCGGAGGGCGCGGCGTGGGAGGCGGACGTGGAGCTGGGGTCGGAGCGCGGCGGTCCGCGGCTGGTGGCCGAGGTGGCGCGCGGCGACTCGGACCCGTTCGCGGACGCGGAATTCCTTTCGGCGCAGGGGTGGGTGGCGTACCGCACGGGCCGCGCGTCGTCCACCATCGCGGGGCTGGAGCCGTTCGTCCGCGTGAGCTGGGCCGATCCCGACGTGGACGACGAAGCGTTCCTGGGCATGGGCGGCACGCTGGTTACGCCGGGGATCAACTTGTGGCTGGGCGGCCTGAACCGCCTGGGCCTGTACTACGACCTGTGGAACCCCGACGCCGGCGAGAGCGCCCGCAGCTTCAAGGCGCTCTTCCAGCTCGCCTTCTGAGGCTGAGGCTGAGGCGCGCCGGCAGGCCCTGATCCCGAATCAGCAAACGAAAGAACCGCTCTCACGCGTAGGCGCGGAGATCTCGGAGGCGCGGAGAAAACCTCCGTGTCCTCCGCGCCTCCGCGTCTTCCTGATATCGAATCCGGAAAACAACATCGGAAGGTACAGAGGGACGGAGAACGGCCAGAGGAACAGAGGTGATCCGCATTTCCCTCTGTTCCTCTGGTTGTTCTCCGTTCCTCTGTACCCTGACCTCTGTTTCCCAAAGTCCGACTTGAGGTGTTTTCCCGGATTCCCAATGAGACTTCTGTTTTGCGGAGCCGGTATGTTGGCGACAAGACGGTTCTCCTTCGTCAGCTCGTGACGGGGATGAAACGCGAGCGAGGGCGTCCGCGGACAATGCGGACGCCCTCGCTTTTTATCCAACCCCTTGTGCCGCATCCACTTTCGCACTCCCGCACTTTCGCACTCCCGCACTCGTGTATCGAACCGTGCCCCGATCGTGACACGTCCGCGACCGGCGAGGGGTGGATGCGTGACGGCGCGCCGGGAAGTTTCCGCCGTCCGCACCGGCGGGCATCCAACGAACCGAAGTTTCACCCGAAGAATACGAGGCCCTTTCCGTGAGACGCTCTCACCGACTGAACGGTCCCGGCATGGTGCGCGGGAGCCTGCTGCGCGCGGCTCTCGCGTTTGCTTTTGCCGCCATGGGCGCGGCGCCGCTGGCCGCGCAGGCGGGGCAGGTTACCGGCCGCGTGGTCGACGCCGCCACCGGACGCCCCGTGGCCGCCGCGCGCGTGGCCGTGCAGGGGCTGCAGCTGGCCGCCAACGCCGGCGTCGACGGCCGCTACACCCTTGCCGGCGTTCCCTCCGGCCCGCGCACCCTCAGCGTCACGGCGCTGGGCTACGCGAGCAAGACGGTCACCGGCGTGGTGGTTCCGGCCAGCGGCGCGGTTACGCAGGACGTGTCGCTTAGCGCCGCCACGCTGCTGCTGGAGGCCGTGACCGTAACCGCGCAGGCGGAGCGGGGAAGCGTTACGCAGGCGCTGGACGAGCAGCGCAATTCCGTCGGCGTGGTGAACGCGGTGGGCGCCGAGCAGATCGCCAGGAGCCCCGACAGCGACGCGGCGCAGGCCATCCGCCGGGTGAGCGGCGTGACGGTGCAGGACGGCCGCTACGTCGTCGTCCGCGGCCTGAGCGAGCGGTACACGACGGCGGCGCTGAACGGCGCCCGCATCCCCAGCCCGGAGCCGGAGCGGCGCGTGGTGCCGCTGGACATGTTCCCCGCGGGGCTGCTGCAGACCGTGTCGACCACCAAGACGTTTACGCCCAACCTGGCCGGCGACTTCAGCGGCGCGCTGGTGAACATCCGCACCCGCGAGTATCCGGCGCAGCCCATCTTTTCCATCAGCAGCACGCTGGGCTACAACCCCGACGTCACGGGCAGGGCGCTGTCGCTGCCGCCGCTGGGGCGCGTGGACTACACGGCGCTGAGCAGCGGCCGCGCGCTGCCGGCCGAGGTGGCGCAGTACGGCGACTTTCAGGGGCGGACGATCGGCAGCCAGGAGTACAACCGCATGGTGAACTCCTTTCGCGGCGTGTGGCTGCCGGAACAGCAGACGGGCGGGGCGAACGGCTCGCTGGCGATGACGCTGGGCGGCACCAGCCCGGTGCTGGGACGTGACCTGGGGTACGTGGGCAGCTTCAGCTACTCGCGCGACTTCGAGGTGCTTTCCGATCACCGCCGCGCGCAGGTGCTGCTGACCGACCAGGCCACCGGCGACGTGCGCGAGACGGACCGCTTTGTGGGCGACGTGTCGCGCGTGGGCGTGCTTTGGGGCGGCGTGCTGAACCTGAGCGCGTCGCTGGGCGGCGACCACCGCGTAAGCCTGAGCAACACCTACAACCGCTCGGCGGAGAGCGAGGCGCGCGCGGACTCGGGGAGCCTGGAGATCACCGGGCTGGAGCTGATCGTCAACCGCCTGCGCCTGGTGGAGCGCTCGGTGCGCTCCAACCAGCTGCGCGGCGAGCACGGCTTTGGCCGCGGCAAGCTGGAGTGGACGGTCACCTCGTCGGGGGTGACGCGCGCGGAGCCGGACCGCTCGGAGTGGGTGCTGGACACCAGCAACGGCACCCGCCGCTGGTACGCCATCAGCAACGAGGCCGCCGTACGCACCTTCGGCGACCTGGCGGAGAACAGCCTGGAGGGCGGCGCCGACTACCACCTGTCGCTGGGCGCGGGTGAGCGGCACCGGCTCAGCTTTGGCGGCATGGTGCGGCGCACGGACCGCGACGCGGAGAACACCTCGTACAGCATCTCGGCGCTGGGACTGCCGGAAGATGCCACGACGCTGACGCCGGCGGAGATCTTCGACGGCCGCTACACGGGCGAGGACGACCGCTACTTCCTGGTGGTCCCGCTCGGGGTCGGTGGATCGTACGCGGCGGAGGACCGGCTGGCGGCGGGGTACGGCATGCTGGAGTTCGGCCTGACGGACCGCGTGCGGGTGATCGGCGGGGCGCGGGTGGAGCGGTCGGAGGTCACGGTGACGTCGGATCCCACGTTTGGCCAGGTGGACGTGGCCAACCCGGTCTACACGGACGTGCTTCCCGCGCTGGCGGTGAACGTGGATCTGACGGAGCGGCAGAAGGTGCGGCTGAGCGCGTCGCAGACGCTGGCGCGGCCGGAGTACCGCGAGCTGAGCGCCATCGCCTACCGCGACGTGATCGGCGAGGAGCTGGTGCGCGGCAACGGCGATCTGCGGCGGACGCTGATCCAGAACCTGGACGCGCGGTGGGAGTGGTATCCCGGCGCGGACGAGGTGGTGAGCGTGGGCCTGTTCGCCAAGCGCTTCGACGGTCCCATCGAGCGCATCTACCTGCCCACCAGCGGCAGCCGCATCGTCTCGTTCGCCAACGCGGAGCGGGCCGTCAACTACGGCCTGGAGCTGGAGCTTCGCAAGTCGCTGGGAATGCTGGGCAGCGCCGGCGAATCCTTCAGCGTCATCACGAACGCCACGCTCGTGCGCAGCGACGTTACGGTGGTGGGCGAGGACGAGGACCGGCCGATGGTGGGGCAGTCACCGTACGTGGTGAACGCCGGCCTGGCCTGGTCGCCCGCGGACGGGCGCACCAGCGCCACGGTGCTGTACAACCTGTTCGGCCGCCGCATCACCAGCGCGGGCGCGGGCGTTCTGCCCGATGTGTACGAGCAGCCGCGCGGCGTGCTGGACCTGTCGCTGCGCCACGCCTGGAGCGACCACTTTTCGCTCAAGCTTGACGCGGAGAACCTGCTGGACGCCCGGTACGAGTACCTGCAGGGGGGCGTGGTGCGCGAAAGCTACCGCACCGGCCGGTCCGTCTCCTTCGGCCTTTCCTGGCGGCGGTAGAGAAACAGAACGGGTACAGGGGAACAGGGAAGGGCCAGAGATGCAGAGGATGCTTTCCTCTGCATCTCTGGCTTTTGCCTGTTCCTCTGTACCCCATCCTCCGTTGAAGTGGGTGATTCGGCATGATCTCGTGACATCCCCGTGGCACAGCCGTGCGCGGATCACGACGACGCGCCACGAGGTTGATGTCGCGTGTGCGCACGCTGCGATGAACACCAACTCACGACTCGGAATCCAGATGAGAAACGCACTCCGGCGGTGGACGTACGTGCTGCTGGCCGCTTCGCTGACTGCCTGCGACGGGGACGGCGGAACGGATCCGCAGCCGCTCACCGCACCCACCAGCCTGATCGGCACCGCCGGGAGCCAGCAGGTCACGCTCACCTGGCAGGCGGTGGCCGACGCGGACGGCTACACCGTGCAGCGCGCCGCCGGCGCCGACGGCACCTTTGCGGACGTGGGCACCACGGCCACGACCAGCTACACCGACACGGGACTCGCGGCCAGCACCCAGTACCGCTACAAGGTGTTCGCCACCCGCGGCACCGAGACCGGCGCCGCTACCGAGATGACCATCACCACCAGCAATCTGCCGGTGGCGCTGGTCGGGGCCGACATCACGGCCAGCCGCACCTTTGTCCGCGACTCGGTCTACCGCCTGACCAACTTTGTCCACGTGGGGAACGGGGCCAGGCTGACCATCCAGTCGGGAACGCGCATCGAGGGCGAGCAGGGGTCGGCGCTGTTCATCCTGCGCGGCGCCAGCATCGAGGCCATCGGCACGGCGGCGGCGCCCATCGTCTTTACCTCGTCCAAGGACGTGGGGGCGCGGCAGCCGGGTGACTGGGGCGGGCTGATCATCGTGGGCGGCGGGCAGATCAACCGCACCGGCGATATCATCCTCGAGGGCACGGGCACCAGCACCACCAACAACCCCACGATCGCGTACTCCGGCGGCAGCGCGGCCGGCGACGACGGCAGCAGCGGCCGGCTGAGCTACGTGCGCATCGAGTTCGCCGGCTTTGGCCCGGCGCCCAACCAGGAGCTGAACAGCCTTACGCTGGCGGCGGTGGGCAGCGGGACGACCATCGACCACGTGCAGACGCTGGCCGGGCTGGACGACAGCTTTGAATGGTTCGGCGGCAAGGTGGACGCCAAGTACCTTGTGTCCTACGAGTCGGGCGACGACCACTTCGACGCGTCGGAGGGCTTCCGCGGCCGGGTGCAGTTCGCCATTGCCTACCAGGACACGGTGCTGCCGCCGCGCGCGTTCGCCGGCAACCTGTCCAGCGACCCGCAGGGCATCGAGAACGACGGCTGCGACGCCGGCACCGGCACCTGCACCTTCAACAGCACGCCGCTTACGACGCCGATGTTCGCCAACTTTACCGTGGTGGGCACCGGGTCGGGCGTGGTTCCGTCGGGCGGCGGCATCGGGATGCTGCTGCGGCGCGGCGTGGGCGGCTACTACGTGAACGGCATCCTGGCGCGCTGGCCCAACGCGGCCATGAGCATCCGCGACCAGGCCACCTGGGACCGCGTGGCGGCGGGCAACCTGATGATCCGCAACCTGCTGCTGGCCGAGAACGCGAAGACGTTCACCAACGCCAGCGGCCAGTTCCCGGTCGACGCCGACAGCGCCGCCACCAAGACGGCGTGGAACATCCAGAACGCCGCCGGTACCACCGGCAGCCTGTTCACCGCGTTCCCCACGCGGCCGGCCGCGCCCACCGTGGCCACCATGGACTGGACGCCCCCCGCGGGCAGCGCGGCGGCCACCGGCGGCACCGGCGCCTTCACCGGCACGCTGTCGACCATCGGCGGCACCTTCGTCACCGGCACGGACTACCGCGGCGCGGCCGCACCGGGCGGTGAAAAGTGGTGGGCCGGCTGGACCAGCTACGCCCGCCGGTAAGAAACGGAATGCTCACGCAGAGCTACCAGAGTTAGCAGAGTTTGTGTGGAGCGAGTCCATGAGTCCGACTCGTCCACGCACAGTTCCAAATGAGACGCTCGCCGCCGCAGCGGCAGAGCGTCCGGGGATGCAAAGAACATCTCAACTCTGGTAACTCTGGTAACTCTGCGTGAGACCAATCAGTTGCCAGATTTCCGGAATCGAGGATGATCGTGGGTCGATGGATTGCCATGGCCGCCCTGGCGCTGCTCTCCGCGGGGTGCCGGGACGCGGCGCCGGATGCGCAGGCGGCGGTGCCGGTGGATACGCTACACGCGCCCGCCGAAGCGCTCTCCCGCTTTCGCGACGGGCTGCCGATCGCGGACTCGCTCTCCGGCGGCGCGGCGTCACGTGACGAGCTGGTGGCGCGCTTCGTGGACGCGATCGCGCGGCAGGACACGGCGGCGGTGCGGGGGATGGTGCTGAACCGCGCCGAGTACGGCTGGATCTACTTTCCTTCGCTGCAGCGGATGAACCCCGCCACCAGCATGCAGCCCGAGGTGATGTGGATGCTGCACGCGCAGGAGAGCCAGAAGGGGATCACCCGCGTGCTCCGGCGCCTGGGCGGCGGGCAGGCGCGCTTTGGCGGGTACGCCTGCGAGGCGGCGCCCGGCGTGGAAGGCCCCAACCGCTACTGGCACGCCTGCACGGTGGAGACGATGGCGGCGGATGGTGAGAAAGCCAGCCTGAAGCTCTTCGGATCGCTCATCGAGCGCGGCGGCCGCTGGAAGATCGTTTCCTACGCGAACGACTTCTAGCCGACCGATCAACACCAGCGCAGCGGGGCCGCTTCCGTACCGGGAGCGGCCCCGCGCGCCGTTCCAGCTCAGGCGGCGTCCTCTCGTCGGATGACGCAGATGTTTGTCATTCCAAGACCCGGCCACGCTGTCGTGTGCCTCTCGCGGAATGCCGGGAATGAGGGTGAGAAGGAATGCGGCAGGGAGCATCCGCATGTTCGAGACGGAGTGCCGACATGATCTGGCGGCCGGTCATTCTGAGGAAGGCGCGTGCCTCGAACGGTCCGGTTTGCCCGAACGCGGGTGCGCCGACCGAAGAATCTGCCCGCACCATCCTGGCGGCTACGACTGGCTGCGTCGCGAGGTCCCGCCCGTTTCCGAAAGCGATTCTTCGGTCGGCGCACGGACTGCCGCGCGATCCCGTGGGCGTGGGGTGGGCGCCTTCCTCAGAATGACAGTAATGTCCATATCCGCACTCCGTGCGGATCGCGGGATGATCCGTGAGTCTCTACTCGGTCAGCCAGCGGGGCAGCGGCTGCCTCACGCGAAACGCGGAGAGCGCGGAACGGTCTCCGCGCCCTCCGCGTCTCCGCGTGCCTTCTGTATTCCGGGATCGCGATCAAATCCCCGTTGCCGTTGCGTCGGACGCACGGCGCTTGCCGGGCTTCGTGCCGCCGGACCGGCGCGCCGCCGCCGCGGCCACCACAGCGGTGACCAGCTCGGCGGCGATCACCGGGCCGTACTGCTTTACCAGCTTGCGCACGGGCTTCATCAGCCGCTTGCGGATCTTCTTCTTCAGCTTCACGTCGGTTCTCCGGATCGGTGCGTATGCGGAACTGCACCGGCCGGCGTTCGCACGACGAATGCCGTTACAAACCTTGCGCGTCCGGCCCGCTACCCGGGGACGCCCACCACGCTGCGCGGCAGCTCCAGCAGGCGGTGCATGCGGTCCAGCAGCGCCTCGGGGCTGAAGGGCTTCTCGATGAAGTCCGTTCCCACCTCCATGGGCCCCCGCGTGCGCGCCTCGTCGCGGTCGTAGCCGGAGATGAAGAGGACGCGGATCCCCGGCCGCTCCGCCATCAAGCGGCTGGCCAGGTCGCTGCCGCTCATCCGCGGCATCACCAGGTCCGTAACCAGCACGTGGATGATGCCGGGGTGCTGGCGGGAAAGCGCCATGGCCTCCGCCCCCTCCGCCGCCATCAGCACCGTGTACCCGCCCCGCGAAAGCACCCGCTCCGCGAAACGGCGCACCGCCTCCTCGTCCTCTACCAGCAGCACCGTCCCGCGCCCGCGCACCTGGGGAAGGGGTGCGGGCGTGTCGTCCTCCTCCGCCTCGTCCGGAACGCGCGAGACGGGAAGGTACACGCGCACCCGGGTGCCGCGCCCCGCCTCGCTGTCGATCCACACGTACCCGCCGCTCTGCTTGACGATGCCGTACACCATCGACAGCCCCAGCCCCGTGCCCTTGCCCGCGCCCTTGGTGGTAAAGAACGGCTCGAACGCCGACCGCAGCGTCTCCTCGTCCATCCCCTGGCCGGTGTCGCCCACCTCCAGCAGCACGTACTCGCCGGGCACCACGTACGGGTATCGTTCCCGCAGCTCCGGCTCCAGCTCGGCGTTCTCCGTGCAGACCACCAGCACCCCGCCGCCCGGCATGGCGTCGCGGCCGTTGACGGCCAGGTTCATGATCACCTGCTCCACCTGCGCCGGGTCCGCCCGCACGCGGCGCAGCTCGGAGCCCAGCTTGGTCACCAGCTCCACGTCGTCGCCCAGCAGCCGCCCCAGCATGCGCTCCATCTCGCGCACCGACTGGTTCAGGTCCAGCAGCCGCGGCTGCAGCACCTGGCGGCGGCTGAAGGCCAGCAGCTGGCGGGTGAGGGCGGCGGCTCGGTCGCTGGCCCGGCGGATCTCTTCCGCGTCCTCGTGCGCCTGCGAGCCGGGAGGCAGGTCGGCCAGCAGAAGCTCGGCGTTGCCGCGGATGGCGGTGAGCAGGTTGTTGAAGTCGTGCGCCACGCCGCCCGCCAGCCGCCCGACGGCCTCCATCTTCTGCACCTGCAGCAGCTGCTGCTCGCTCCGGCGCAGCGCCTCCTCGGCCTCGCGCCGGTCGGTCACGTCGCGGGAGTTGACCACGATGCCGGCCACCGCCGGGTCGTCGATCAGGCTGGTGCCCACCGTCTCCAGCACCCGCCACGAACCGTCGCGGTGCAGCATCCGCAGCTCGGCCGAGCGGGGGCGGCCGGGCGACCGGATGGCGCGGTCAAACACGTCCAGCATGGCCGGCACGTCGTCGGGGTGCACCAGCTCGCCCAGGTAGGTGCCCACCAGGTCGCCGCGGCCGTACCCCAGCACCCGCTCCACCGCGGGGCTGGTGTAGCGCAGGTCGCCGTCGGCGTCCAGCACGGTGATCACCTCGCGCCCCTGCTCCAGCAGCGAGCGGAACTCGCGCTCGCGCAGCCGCAGCGCCTCGACCGCCTCGTGCCGTTCGGTAACGTTCTCCACCATCTGGATGGCGTAGCGCGGCTGCCCGTCGGGCGCGCGGACAAGGGCCACGGAAAGCCGCCCCCAGACAACGCCGCCGCCGCGGCGCAGGTAGCGCTTGACCACCTGGTAGTGGCTCACGTCGCCCGCCACCAGGTCGCCGAACATCTCCCAGTCCGTCGCGATGTCGTCGTCGTGCGTCACCTGGCTGAAGATGGTGCCCGCCAGCTCCTGCTCGGCGTAGCCCAGCATGGCCTGCAGCGCGCGGTTGGTGCGCACCAGGTAGCCGTCCATGTCCATCAGCGCCATGCCGATGGGCGCCTCTTCGAACACGGCGCGGAACTGGGCCTCACCCGTGCGCAGGGCCTGCTCCGTCGCCTTGCGCTCGGTGGCGTCGAACACGTAGCCCTCCAGCATCGTCCCGCCGCCGTTGCGCACGGCCCGGCCATGCTCCGCCACCCACCGCACCGTTCCGTCGGCGGCGGTGATGCGGTACTCGATCTGGAACGGCCGGCGGTCCCTGAGCGCGCTGTCCACCGCGGCGCGCAGGGTACCGCGGTCCTCCGGGTGCACCAGGTCGGCGTAGGCGATGCGCGCGTTGCCCACCAGCTCCTCGGGGGAGTAGCCGGTCAGCGCGACCGACCCGGGGCTGGCGAACTCCAGCGTCCACTGCGCGTCGTTGCGGCAGCGGTACGCCATCCCGGGCATGCTGGCCAGCAGCGTTTCCATCGTCCGCCGGCTCTCGTCCTCCTGGATCTCGCGCCGGTGGCGGTCCACCGCGTAGCGCACGGCCCGCTCAAGGAGCCCCGGCGAAAGCTCGTCCGACCACAGCACGTCCACCGCACCCGTTTCGCTGACGGCCGTGGCGGTGGCGGGACCGCGCGCGTGCGCCAGCAGCATCAGCGGCCCCGTCCACCGCGCCGACTGCGCCACGCCGACCGCGTCCGGGGTGCACTCCGCCAGCACGGCGTCCCACCCGTCCGCGGCCAGCAGTTCCACGGCCTGGGCGGGGTCGGCGGCCAGCCGCGTCTGCACGCCGGCGGCACCGCGCAGCATCTCCGCCGCGCGCTCCGCCAGCGCCGAGCCGCCGGCCAGCAGCACCCGGACCGGGCCGGGGATCAGGGATGGGTTGTCGGAGCCTGTGGCGAGATCCACGCGGGGAAGAGTGAAGGTGAATATGAAGGCGTCTATGGTGCGCTAACCTCTCGCAACTTAAGCGTTGCAACGATCACCGCAACGCTTATCCTTTCGCAAACTGCATGGTGTGGGGAATTTCCCCGCATCGTGCGTAAACCTCTACGGCGAGCGCTCCATCTCCGACGCCACCTCGCCGCCCAGCAGGATCACCAGCGACGTGACGTACATCCACAGGAGAAGGACGATCACCGACCCCAACAGCCCGTACGTGGCGCTGTAGGAGCCAAAGTTGGCCATGTACAGCCGGAACGCCACCGACGCGATGACGAACAGCACGGCGGATACGGCCGACGCCTTGAGCAGCGTCATCCGGCAGCCGCGCTGGTCCTTGTTGGGGAGCACGTAGTAGATCAGCCAGAACGTCGCCGTGATCAGGGCAAAGCCCAGCGGCCACTGCAGCACCGCCCAGACGGTGCGCCCCACCTGGCCCAGCCCCAGCGCGTCGGAGATCCCGCCGCCCGCCAGCAGCACGGCGCTGCCGGAAAGAAAGAGCACCGCGCACGCCGCCAGCATCCCCACCGCCACCGCCTTTTTGCGGATGAACGAACGCTCCGCGGTAATGCCGAACGCCGCGTTCAGCGTCCCCTCCAGCGCGGTGAACACGTTGCTTCCCGCCCACAGCGCCAGCAGCAGGCCAATGGAAAGCGGCCCCGGCGCGTCGCCGTGCACCACGTCGCGCACGAACCCCGTCACCAGCGCCGACGCCTCCGTGGGGAGCGACCCCGTCAGCCGTCCCGTCAGCCAGTCTCCCGTCCGCTGCCCGCCGAACAATCCCGTCAGCCCAAACACCGCCATCACCGCCGGCGGCAGGGAAAGAAAGAAGTAGTAGGCCACCTTGGCGGCCTGGTTCGACACGTCGTCCGCCTTGAACTCGTGAAGGACACGCTTCCACAGGGGAGCGCTGGCGGAAAGCGGCTGCATCTGTCTGGCCGCGCGCTGCCGGTCCTCGCGCGGCGTTCCCCGCGCGTCCTCTCCCCCCGTCCGCCTCGCCGTCGCCGATCCCGCTGACCGATCCCCCCGCCGGCCGCGCTCCGCCACGATCCGCACCGGCCGTCTGGCCCGTCCCCGCGTGCGCACCCGCGCCACCTGGGCGCTGGCCCACGCGCCCGTCTCGCGCAGCGTGGCGATCGTTTCCGCCGGCGCCACCCGCGCCTGTTTCGCCCGGCGGACGCCGATGAAGATGAGCGCGCCGCCCGCCGCGAGCATGGTGCCGCCCACCAGCAGCGCCCCCAGCGCGTAGCGGCGGCCCAGCAGGTCGCCCACGCCGATGACCAGCGCCGCCAGCAGCATCAGCGCCCCCGGCGCCGCCAGCACGGCGCCGCCGACGACGAGCACCGAATTGCGCGCGAGGGTACCCAGGCTCGGCGTCACCTCCGCGCGCGCCAGGGCGATCTCCTGGCGAACCAGGAAGGCGGCGTCGCGCGACAGGGTGCGCAGCAGCTCGCCCAGCGGCGTTTCGCCGGGGGGCGGGGGCGGTGCCGCGGGGCCGGGGGTGGGAACGTTGAAGCGGGATCGGGTGTCCATTTCCGCGCGTCTCGGGAGGAGCGACGACGGGTTCCGGGTCGGGCAACGAACGTGCCGGTTGCCTGTTGCCTGTCTCCGTAGCAGATTGCGCCCCAATGAGCGTCCACCTCTTACACGCCGGAGGGTTGGATGAGACGGGTTACGCAGACGGCGGCCGGCGTCGTGCTCTTTCGCAACGGCGGAGAGGCGCGGCGCTACCTGCTGATGCGCTCGGCGTTGACGCGGCGTCCCATCTGGGAGTTTCCCAAGGGTGGGGTAGAGGCCGGGGAAACCGAGTCGCAGGCGGCCGTGCGCGAGCTGTGGGAGGAAGCGGGCATCGGCGAAAGCCAGATCTCGCTGTTCCGTGGATATCGCGAGGAGGAGCGCTACGTCTTTACCCAGGGCAAGGGTGAGGAGCGTACGCTGATCGTCAAGAAGGTGATCTACTTTCTCGCCGAGACCGACGAGGAGCGCGTGATCATCTCACGCGAAGCCGAGGAGTACCGCTGGGCCACCTACGAGGAGGCCATGCGGCTGATCCGCTTTCCTGGAAAGCGCTACGTTCTGGAGGTGGCCGAGGCGCTGCTCGCCGAGGGCCGGCTTCAGCCGCAACGCGCGTGAGGTGAACGGGTGAACGGGTGACGAGGCGTGGCCGACGGGCCCTCTCCCCCGACCGGCCTTTTGCTCGTTCCTCGCAACGGCGGTCGACCCCTCCCCCAACTTCGGGGGAGGGGTTGGGTGTGCCTCGGGCCATGGTGCGACGAGCAGGGGGAGGCCCGTCGTTCACCCACGCCAAAACCCCGTGGGCACGCCCGGCGCGGCTGCCGCGGGTTCGGGTGTACATCGCAACCGGGTCCTCTCCGATCTACCTCGGACCGCGACCCAACGAGAAGGTGAAGCCCCGCCTGGCGAGCTTTGCGAGCCTTGGGCGGGGCTTATGGCATTTCCAGCCGCGGCTGTAGCCGCCCCGGGCTGACCCCGCCCGCGACAACCCGCCGCGGTGCACGGCACCCTCACACCCTCACACCCTCACACCGCAACCGCCGCCCCGCTCGCCACCGGCAGCCGCACCGTAAACACGCTCCCCGCTCCGGGCCGGCTCTCCACCGTGAGCGTGCCGCGGTGGCGCTCGGCGATCATCCGGGCGATGGCCAGGCCCAGGCCCGTGCCGCCCGTGACCCGCGCCGCGTCGGCGCGGTAGAAGCGGTCGAAGACGCGCGGCAGGTCGTCCGCGGCAATGCCGATCCCCGTGTCCGCCACCTGCACCTCCACGCACCCGCGGCCTTCCTCCGCGGGCGCCAGCGCGGACGGCGCCAGCGCCGCCTCCGCCGCCGGCACCTCGCGGGCGTTGATGGTCACCGCGCCCTGGGGCGTGAACTTGACCGCGTTGGACACCAGGTTCAGCAGCAGCCGCCGCACCGCCCCGGAATCGCCGGGAATCACCAGCCCGTCGGGGACGTCCAGCCGCACCTCCACCGGCTTGCCGCCGGCCAGCGCCTCGCCCACGTCCTGCACGTCGCGCAGCACGGCGGAAAGGTCCACCGTCCCCACCGCCTCCGCCTGCGAGGTGTCGCCGCGGGCAAGGACCAACAGGTCCTCCACCAGGTGCAGCATGGACCCCGTCTCGTCCAGCACCTCCTCCAGCGTGCCGCGCAGCTCGTCCGCCGAACGGTCGCGGGCCAGCGCCACCTCCGCCGTGCCCCGGATGGCCGTCAGCGGCGTGCGCAGCTCGTGGCTGGCGTCCGCGGTGAAGCTGCGGAGGGTCACCACGGCGCGCTCCAGCCGCTCCAGCATCCCGTTGTAGGCCAGCGCCAGCTCGCGCAGCTCCGTGGGGCGCTCCGGCTCGTCCACGCGCCGCGACAGGCCGCCGATCCCGATCTCCCGCGACGCCGTCACCAGCCGGTTGAGCGGCTGAAGGATGCGGTCCGCCATCGACCGCCCCGCCACCGCCGCCAGCACCGCCGTCACCGGGATCAGCATCAGCGCGATCAGGGCGAACGAACGCAGGGCGTGCCCCTCCACGTCGCCCGTGCGCGCCACGACGATGTTCAGCTCGTCGCCGGTGGCCAGGCGGGTGCGGCGGCGCAGCACCTCGACCGCGCCCTCGCTGGGCGGCAGCAGCTCCTCGCTCACCGCCACGCGGGGAATGCCGGGGGGGATCATGATGCGCTCCGCCGCGGCCGCCGTCTGCCGCAGCGACTGGGTGCCGGCGTTGGACAGCGAGCGGCGCAGGATGGCGTAGGTGGCGCCCGCGAACAGCAGGAGCGCCACCAGCAGGATCGCCGAATAGCCAAGGACGATCTCGCGCCGCAGGCTGGGCCGGCGAAAGCTCATTCCGGCGGCTCCCCGGCCGCGTCCGCCGCCTCGGCCGCGGGCTTCACCGCGTAGCCCACGCCGCGGACCGTCTGGATAAGGCCGCGCTCGCGGTCGTCCAGCTTGGTGCGAAGGGAGTTGATGCACACGTCCACGATGTTGGTTCCCGGGTCGAATCGAATGCCCCACACGTGCTCCATGATGGCCGCGCGCGACAGGGGCCGCCCCGCGTTGCGCAGCAGGTATTCCAGCAGCGCGTACTCGCGCGGGGTGAGCTCCACCCCCTGACCGCCGCGCCGCACGTCGCGGGTGGCGGGGTCCATCTCCACGTCGCCGGCCTTGAGCGTCGCCGCCGCGCCGGGGCTTCCCAGGCGGCGCAGAAGGGCGCGGAGGCGTGCCGTCAGCTCGCTGAACTCGAACGGCTTGGTCAGGTAGTCGTCCGCGCCGGCGTCCAGCCCCGCCACCTTGTCCTCCGTGCGGTCGCGCGCGGTGAGGAGAAGGACGGGCAGGCGGATCTCGCGGTCGCGCAGGTCACGGACGAGCTCTACCCCGCTGCGGCCGGGGATCATCACGTCCACCACCGCCGCGTCGAACCCCTGCGTGGTGGCCTTCTCGAACGCGGTGTCTCCATCCGCCGCGACCTCGACCACGTATCCCTCCTCCCGCAGCCCCTTTTGCAGGAATCCCGCGATCCTGGGATTGTCTTCTACGATCAGAATGCGCATCGGTGCCCTGGATTAAAAGGGGTTAAGGGGCGGCTAATCGTCCGCTAATCCCTTGCCGGAACGGGGGTTGAGCCCGCTGTGTACCGATCCCCGGCAAGAGCATGGACCCATCTTGAGACGAGGGATAAGTGACGATGAACGGTACGCTTCGCAAGCTCGCCCTTCCCGGCGTGCTCGTCGCGGGCACCGCGGCGGGGATGACGCTGGCCGACGTGGCCCGTGATCCGCTCCCCGACCTGGGCGCCCAGACCGCCGCGCCGGCCGCCGCGGTGGCCAGCGCCAACAACCTGTCCGGCGCCTTTCGCGCGGCCAGCAGCGCCGCCATGCCCGGCGTGGTCCACGTGCAGGTGACGCAGGCCACCCGCAGCGTGAGCAACCAGGTGCCGCCGGAGCTTCGCGGCACGCCGTGGGAGGACATGTTCCGCCAGCGGGGCGGCGATGCACCCCGCGCGGGGAGCGGTTCCGGCTTCATCATGAGCCCCGACGGATACATCCTCACCAACAACCACGTGGTCGAGGGCGCCGACCGGGTGAACGTGATCCTGGCCGACAAGCGCGAGTTCGAGGCCCGCGTGGTGGGCCGCGATCCCAACACCGACATCGCCGTGGTGAAGGTGGATGCCCGCAACCTGCCCACGGTGCGCCTGGGCGACGCCGACGGGCTTGAGGTGGGCGACTGGGTGCTGGCCCTGGGCTATCCGCTCGACCTGGGGCAGACGACCACGGCCGGCATCGTGAGCGCCAAGGGGCGTTCGATCGGCATCATGGGCCGCAGCGGCGCCGAGGCCCCGCTGGAGCACTTCATCCAGACCGACGCGGCCATCAACCCGGGGAACAGCGGCGGGCCCCTGGTCGACCTGCAGGGGCGCGTCATCGGAATCAACAGCGCCATCGCCTCGCCGACCGGCTTCTACTCCGGCTACGGCTTCGCGGTCCCCATCAACCTGGCCCGCCGCGTGGCCGAGGACCTGATGCGCGACGGCCGCGTGCACCGGCCCATGATCGGCGTGGAGATCCGTGACGCCACCAGCGCCGACGCCGAGGTGTTCCGCCTGCCTTCGCCCAACGGGGCGGTGGTGGCCGCCGAGCCGCGCGGGCCGGCCGCGGGCGCCGGGCTGCGCCTGGGCGACGTGATCGTGGCGGTGGACGGGCAGGCCGTGGGCGGCAGCGGCGACCTGATGGAGATGGTGATGCGCAAGCGTCCGGGCGACCGCGTGGCGCTGGACATCATCCGCTACGGCCAGCGCAGCCGGGTGGAGCTGCGGCTGGAAGAGTACCAGGCCGACGCCCGCCGCGCGTCCGCCGACCGCCGCGGTGCCGCCGAGGCGCCGCGGGTGGAGGAAGAGGCCGCGGCCGAGCCCGGCAAGCTGGGCTTTCGCGCCGAGGTGGTGACGCAGGAGATCGCGCGGGAGCTGGGGATGGAGCGCGCCGAGGGCGTGGTGGTGTCGGCGGTGGATGCCGGCGGGCCCGCGGCGGGCGCCCTGGGGCGGGGGATGGTGGTGCGCCGGGTGAACGGCCGCCCCGTCCGCACCCTGGACGAGCTGCGCGAGGCGGCGGACGCGGTTCGCCCCGGACAGGCGGTGTCGGTGCAGGTGCGCCTGCCCAACGGGAGCGAGACGATCGTGAACTACCGCGCGCGGAGTTAGGGAGGCTCTCGCACGCGGCTCGCGCGGGGAGTTGGGGGACTTCTCGTCGCGGTGCAGGGCCGCCCGTGGGCTCGGGGGAACCCGCGGGCGGAGGGTGGGGAGGGGTTGAGGTATAAAACCAATCTGGGGAGATTGGAGAAAAGGCCGACCCGCGCTGTATGGCGGGCGGCCTTTCTTCGTTCAGGCGAACATGGGGAAGAGTCTGAAAATAATACCGGGTCCGCACATACAATCATTAATTCCAACTGCAGGATCTCACGCAGAGGAAGCAGAGGAAGCAGAGGAAGCAGAGAACTGCTAATAAATCCCCGTTTTCCTCTGCGTGCCAAAGGTCACAACGATTCGATATGATCATGATAGGCTTGGTAGTTCTGCCATCTGTGCATTATAATGTACACTATTGGGCTTACTGTTCATTAGAATGCACACACGTCGCGTGACTGATGTCGCGTTCAAGAAACACGATCACTTATGCGCACGCACCACCAGCGGGTGTAAGCGATGCGGTGACCCACCTTGGGGCCAGCATTCGGGCTGCGCGCCTGCGACGCCGCTGGCCGCAGGCCCGGTTGGCCACGAAGGCAGGGATCACCCGTGCGACCCTGGTCGCTGTCGAGCAGGGGAAGCTGGGGACCGGCATCGGCGCGTACGTGTCGGTACTGTGGGCGCTGGGGCTGCACGGGGACATTGCGTCCCTTGCCTCGCTGGAGCGCGATCCCGAAGGCCGCACACTTGAGGAGGCGCGCCTGCCGCAGCGTGCGCGTACGCCCACCAGCCTGGATGACGACTTCTGATGAAGCCGGGGAGGAGTGCTTCGTCCATCTGCTAATGCCGCACGCCAGAATGAGTGGCGTGTGCTGGTGGCGTGCGTGAGACCACACTCGGAAGCAGCGCCGACCGATTCTATGCGATGAAGGCGACGGTGGCGCAGCACTGGCGCGCGGAAGTGGTGAGGCAGGGCGGCGGCGAGCGCGATTGCCACGTGATCGAGCCCGCGTTCCACTATCCGGGGTTCGAATACGCCTCGACCTGATGCGGCGGCAGGCGCCCCAGGCAAGGATCTCGGCGCCCTCCACGTCTTTCAGTGGCGACCCGCTCATCATCCGGAATGCCTGCAGGTGAGCTCTGTATCGATCACGTACCCTTTGCCGCTGGCATCCGGGCCGTGCGTTCGCAATCTTTAGGGGCGCACCCTGTTCGCCAATCCATCCCGCAGACAATGCCGCGATCCATTCTGATCATCGACGACGACCCGGCGGTGCTGGGCGTACTGACCAAGTTCTTTCAGCGCAAGGGCTGGGAGGTGTCCAGCGCCGGCAGCGGCGAGGACGGCGTGCGCCTGTACGAGGCGCAGCGGCCCGACGTGGTGCTGCTGGACCTGGACCTGCCCGGCCTTTCCGGCCGCGACATCCTGGACATCCTGGTCTCGCGCGGCGCGGCCGTGGTGATGCTGACGGGCCACGCCGAGGTGGAGGTCGCGGTGGACGCCATGCAGTCCGGCGCCGAGACGTTTCTCACCAAGCCGGTCAACTTTCCGCACCTGGAGGCGGTGGCGGAACGCGCCGCCGAAAAGGTGGAGCTGCGCCGCACCAACGAGATGCTGGCGCGCTCCATGGCCGAGCGCACGGAAAGCACCGGGCTGGGCACCTCGCCCATGATGCGCGACCTGGGGCGGCAGGTGGACCTGCTGGCCGGCTCGGGCGACACCACGGCGCTGCTGCTGGGGGAGAGCGGCACGGGCAAAAGCTTCATCGCGCAGATGATCCACGCCCGCAGCCCGCGCGCGCGCAGCCCGTTCGTGGAGATCAACTGCGCGGGGCTGCAGGCCACCTTTCTGGATTCGGAGCTCTTTGGCCACGAGCGGGGCGCGTTCACCGACGCCAAGGAGATGAAGCGCGGGCTGTTCGAGGTGGCGGACCGGGGAACGCTGTTCCTGGACGAGATCGGCGACCTTGCGCCGGAGCTGCAGCCCAAGCTGCTCAAGGTGCTGGAGACGCGCAGCTTCCGCCGCCTGGGCGGCACCCGCGAGATGCAGGTGGACGTGCGGCTGATCGCCGCCACCAACCGCGACCTGGACGCGGAGGTGCGCGCCGGCCGCTTTCGCGAGGACCTGTTCTACCGCCTGTCCGTCTTTCCCCTCGTGGTCCCGCCGCTGCGCGAGCGTTCGCGCGAGGACGTGCTGGAGCTGGCGCACCGGTTTCTGCGGGAGATGGCCAAGCGGCACCGCAACTCGCCCACGGAGCTTTCGCCCAAGGCGCTGGAGGTGCTGGGGGGGTACGCGTGGCCGGGCAACGTGCGTGAGCTGCGCAACGTGCTGGAGCGTGCGCTGGTGCTGGCCGCCGGCGCCGAGCGGCTGGAGCCCGAGCACCTGCCGCCGGGCCTCAAGGCCCCCGGCGCCCCCCGCGCCAGCCGCGAGGAGCCGTCCATCCTGTCGCTGGAAGAGGTGGAGCGCCGCCACATCGAGCGCACCCTCTTTCTCCTCGCCGGCAACCGCACCGCCGCGGCGGACAAGCTGGGCATCTCGCGCAGCACGCTGCACACGAAGATCCAGCAGTACGGGCTGGAGGCGGTGGGGCGGGGGTGAGGGTGTGGGGGTGTGGGGGTGTTGGGGTGTTGGGGTGTGGGGGTGAACGCGTGATGAGAGGGGGTACCCGCAGCTGGAAAAGCGGTAAGCCCCGTTTGGTAACGCGTCCGCGTCACCAAACGGGGCTTCACCTTCTCGCGCGGGCAGGGCCCGATTTGCGGTTGAAGCCCGGTCTGGCGAGCCTATGGCGAGCCAGACCGGGCTTATCGCTGTCCTAGCAGCGGATTGATCCGCTCATCAGACGGCGGCTTATCATCAACCCACCCTCACACTTCCGCACTTCCGCACTTCCGCACTCACACCCTCACACCCTCACACCCTCACACCCTCACACCCTCACACCCTCACACCCTCACACCCTCACACCCTACTTCGGCAGGATGCGCATCAGCGTCGACACCGCCTGGGGATGGAACCGCGTTCCCGCGCCGGCGCGCAGGAAGGGCTCCCAGTAGCCGCGGGGGAGCGCCTGGCGGTACGAGCGCTCCGACGTCATGGCGTCCCACGCATCCACCACCCGCAGGATCCCCGTCAGCAGGAACTCGGGGGCGATGGGGGAGATCTCGCCGGCCAGGTCGCAGTGGTCCGTCATCTGGTGCTCGATCAGGGGCGCCAGGCGCTTGAGCGACGGAATGCCCTTTACGATCCCCGCGCCCACCCTGGTGTGCGAGCGGATGCGCTCCAGCTCTTCCGGCTCCAGCGGCGACGTCTTCTGCAGCAGCTCCAGCGGCACCGCCATCTTGCCGATCTCGTGCAGCTGCGCCGCCTGCACCAGCATTTCGGTGTGCTCGTCGGTCAGGTGCAGCGCCACGGCCATGGCGCGGCACGTTTCCGCCACCCGCTCGCAGTGCCCGTGCATGAAGCGGTCGCGCGCGGCGATGGTCATCGCCAGCGCCTGCACCATCTCCGCCCGCGCGTCCGACACCTCGCGACGCAGCCGGTCCATCGACCGCCACACGTCCGCGCGCAGGCTGCGGAACTCCGCCTCCATGCGGTGCATGGCATCTTCCAGCGTCTGCTTTACTTCGTCGGTGCGGAAGGGGCGGGGCAGGACGGCGAACCGCTCCTGGGCCGCCTCGGGGCGGCGGTCCACGGGGGCGCCGGGCTCGGTGACCACCAGGTGCGCGCCGGCCCGGTTCAGCTCGCGAAAGCGCCGCACGTAGCCGATCCCCTCCAGCGACCGGTCGCTTCCCATGTCGCTGATCACCACGTCGGGCACCATCCCCTCGGCCAGCAGCTTCATGGCCTCGCGGCCGTCGGGGACCACGCTGGCCATGTGCTGGCCGGCGCGGATGATGGGCTCCAGCTCGGCGACCACGTCGTTCCGGTCGCTCACGATGAGAATGCGTCCGCTCAGCATCATGGGGGGCTGCTCTGGCTAGGGTTTCAGGAAAGGGTTAGGCGGACGGTCAGACCAGCAGCCCGGCCCACGCGGCGGCCATGCACGTCGCCATGGCGGCGAAGGCCTGAAGCACGGGGCGGATGCGGGCGGCGGCGCGGTCGTGGCGGCTCATGGATCGTTTCCTCGGTCGGATCGGTGAATCGGTTCGGTCGATGCGGACAAGTATCTTTCGGCTCGGCTCAGCGGACGCGGACGATCATCCAGCGGGCGTCCGGGGTGCTGCTGGCGGCGCTGAGGGTGCTGGCGGCGCGGGCGCCCTTTACGCGGACGTAGAAGCTGCCTCCCGCCACCTGCGTGACCGCGGCGCTCCCGCCGCCGCCGGCGCGCACCTCGGCCGCGGCCTTCCAGCCGTAGCGGTCGTCGCCGCTGCCCACGTCGTAGTAGGTGGGGTTGGCCAGCGCGGCGTTGGGCGTGCGGTCGTCGGCGGCCTGCGAGGCGGTCCACATCAGCACGGCCGTGGCGGGGTCCCACGCGGCGCCCAGGCGCCCGCGCATCCGCTCCACCAGCCCGGCGCACGCGCCACCCTCGCCGTCCGTGCCGTGCCACCCCTCCACCGCGCCGCGCGACACCTCGGCCATCGCCGCCTCGGGCGTCATCCCCGCCGCCATCAGCCGGCCCTGCAGGTCGCGCAGCAGGCTGCTGGCGTCGTAGTAGCCCCAGGTAAGCCGGCCGCGGGCGTCGAACGGCTCCAGGGCGAAGACGACGCTCGCCTTGGACGGCTCCAGGTGATCGGACCACTTCCAGTTGGAGGCCAGCCCCACGTTCAGAAAGCGGCGCACCAGGTCCATCGCCACAAAGTCGGCGCCGCCCTCGATGCTCCACGCGGGCGCCTGCGCGGCGGCATGGTCTGCCGCGTGCCGCCACGACACCTGCCAGGCGTGGGTCAGCTCGTGCGCCAGCACCTTTACGCGGTAGCTGGTGTGGTCGTACATCGCGAAGCCTTCGCCCTTGCCCGGGCGCAGGTTCAGGTTCAGCCACACGAAGCTGTGCTCGTCGCGGCTCCACGCGGCGCCGGCGCCCTTGGCCGGGTCCCACGCGGTCGCCAGCACCAGCAGCTGGCCGGAGCCGGCGCTGGTGGTGGGGAGGGTGGGGTTGAAGGTGGACTGCAGCAGCGGAACGCCGCGCTGCGCCAGGAACTCCAGCGCCTCGGTGGCCTGCTCCAGCACCCGCCCGGCGCCCGCCTCGTCGCTCTCCACCACAGCCAGCGCGAACCGCCCGCCCACAATGCGGACGACGCGCGCCTGCACCGGCTGCGTGCCCTCCAGCGGCTTGACCTGAAAGCGCTCGCCCTCGCGCCACGGCGTCGTCCGCGCGAACGGGTCGGCGGCGTCCAGCGCGGAGGCGCTCGAGTACTTCACGTCCACCGGGCGCATGGGCGCGTCCAGCCCCGCGGGCACGGCGCTCACGCTGCGCGCGCCGCCGTTGGTCGCGTCGCCGATGGTGTAGCGCGGGTCCGCCAGTGAGCCCGCGTCCTTGCCGGCGCGCGACGCTTCCAGCGCCCGCGCGTCGTAGCCCGCCAGCGCGTACTCGGCGCCGTCGCCGGCCGCCAGGCTGAAGCACGCGGCCTCGGCGGCGGTCAGCGTCTGGGTCTGGCCCGGCTGCAGGCTCACGGACGCGACGGCGGTGCACGCCGGCTGCGCGTCGGTGGTGGCGGTGGTCGGCGCGGCGGAGCCGGCGCCGCCGCAGGCGGCCAGAAAGGCGGTCGAGACCAGCAGGGCGAGCGGGCGGAGGGAGGACATCGTAGGGCTCCGGTGGACGGTCTGCGTCGGCGTTCGGCGGGAGCACATCGCTCCGCGGACGCGCCGCCCTCAGGCGAGCATCGGGCCTATGCTGGCATGTGTGGTTAAGTGATTGTGAACGATGGATTTACGTCGATATAGAAGGGCGCGGCGGAGCATCTGCCGCTGTTCGGATTCCGGACAACGGCAGTTTGAGGCGGGGAAGGTGAGTGGCGTTTCGATCAGGCCGTTCCTGGTGTTTTCCGATGGGTGTGCGGAATCCGTACGGATCCGAGCCGCAACTGGCGAGGCGTGTACGGGGACGCGCCGGTGGGATCCCGCGCGGGCCGAGGCGAGGCGCCCGCGCGGTCGTCGTGCGGCCGCTACGGAGTTCGGAGTGGGCAGGCAGGCGGTGCTCGGACCACGGCGCCTTCACGATGTGGCGTCTTGCCTGCGGGGACGGAGATGGGACGAGGTGATCGGTCGTCGGCGTGGCGCGCGACGAACAAAACGCGGCGCCGCTGGGGCGGCGCCGCGTCGGCGTCATCTAACCGGTGGCGATCAGGGATGCCCGTGCACGGAAAGGCCGGGGATCTGGATCTTGCGCGGGGTCACGGGTTCGGCGCGCTCCCACAGGGTGGCGAGCTCTTCGTCGGGCGCGTCTTCCCAGGTGGGCGGGGGCGGGGCCAGGCGCCGCTTGCCGTTTTCGGATTCGAAGCAGAGCCATCCGCCCGACAGCTGCGGATTTACGAACGGCGTCAGGTTGCGCCGGTCGCCTTCGCGCCGCTCGGGGCCGTCGTAGGCAAGCACGTCCTGCCCGCGCCGCTCCCACTGGCGCGAATTTTCGTCCAGTGCAAGGCTGGGAAACACGTTCCACACCCGCCACTCGGCCCCATCCGGCGCCACGAAGGTGCGAAGGCCCATGTCGCTGCGTCTCCTGATCCGGACAGCATGACGAGAGTGCACCGTGGGCGGGCCCGTAGGCCCATGCAGGTGCGAAGGTGTGGCGGCGCCCGTCGCGAGGGGTGGAGGGAGCGCGCCGTAAAGGTCGCTCCGTACACCGCCGCCGTCAATCATCATCGTTTCTCCGCGCGTGTGGAACGTGCCTTGCCGCCGGGACCGGGGACCGGACGCGGGGTCTGGATCACCGGAACGGGGGAAGGGACGATGAGCGGAGTCTTCGAGTCGATCGAGATGGTGGGCACCTCGGGGACCAGCTTCGAGGACGCGGCGCGCGCCGCGGTCAAGCGCGCGGGCGAGTCCATGCGCGACCTGGAGTGGATGGAGGTGGTGGAGCAGCGCGGCTACATCCGCGGCGGCGAGATCCACGAGTACCAGGTGAAGGTGAAGCTGTGGTTCAAGCTGGAGGAGGGCGGCAGCCAGAGCTGAGGGTTGCTCCCTCTCCGTCAATGATTTCCTGAGGCAGCGCTCACGCTGAACGACGGGTGACGCAACCGCGTGCGCGCGACCGAAGGATCCCGTCTGCCGTGGTGAGGGGCTGGCTTCTGAGCGCAGAGGCCGGCCCCACGTTCTGCCGGCGAGACCTTCGGTGGGCGCTCCTGCTGCGTCGTGCAGAAAACCGTGGAATCAGCTTTCACGCAGTTGAAGCCCCGTCCCGGCGTCGCGTGAGCGGCGCCGGGACGGGGCTTATCGCTTTCCCAGCAGCGGGTTTACCCGCTCATCTGGCTGCCGGGCAACCCCGGCAGCCGATGCGGGAGAATACCGGAATCACCACACCAGGTAGACGAACAGCAGAAACACCAGCACGATCAGCACGGCCACGCCCCAGGTGGGCAGCCCCAGGCGCGTGGAGCGAAGGTCGCCCGGGCCGTCGCCGCGGGCGTAGTCCTTGGGGCGCGTCTCGGGGTCGTCCGGGATAAAGCGGTTGGGGTCGGGTCCGCTGGCCATCGGCATCTCCATGTAGGTGTTGCAGATGCCTGACGCAACGCCCGCGCCGCACACCGCCCGCCGGATCAGAACGGATCGAAGCAGTCGTAGTTGCGCTGCGCCGCGATCCGCCCGTCGCGAAAGTCCAGGAACACGCCAAAGCGTGCCCGCATGTCGTCGCCCGCCGCCAGCGAGCCCAGCGGCACGGCCAGCGTGCCCGTCCACTGCACCTCCAGCGCGACCTTGTCGCCGCTGGCAACGGCGGACAGCACCTCGTACCGCTGCGCGCGCACCACCGTCTGCCCGCGCTCGGCGCCGTCCAGCAGCTCCCGCAGCCCGCGCCGCGCGCCGGTGGGCATCAGCCGGTTGGGAAACTCCTCCTGCACCACGTCCGGCGTAAACCAGCGCGCCAGCGCCTCGCCCGTCGCGCCGCCTTCCACCGCCCGCAGATAGGCGCGGGCCGTCTCCAGGTTCGCCTCTTCCGTCGTCTGCATCGAACGAGATTTCGTTTGAGGTTGGTTAATGGCCCAGGCCGCATCCCAGGTACGACATGTTCCGGCGGATCGGTGTCATTCTGACTCTGAAGGAGGCGCGCGCCCCGTCCCGTCCAGTTGCACCCACGCTTGTGCGCCGACCGAAGAATCTGCCCGATGGGCGCATGATTCCGTCGGCTACGATTGGCCTTGGCGCGAGGAGCCCGGCCCGTTTACGAAGGACCTTGTCTGCACGACAAGGGACGTGAACAGCTCCCGGAGGCTGAGGCCGTCGCGACCCGAAAAAGATCCTTCGGTCGCGCGCAAGCTTCGGTGGTCATGAAGGTTTCGGGCGTGCGCTCCCTCAGGATGACAGTGTGCTACTGGAGGAACAACTTAGGCATCTCAACACCCTCTCGGGATGGAGCGTGTGCTTCTGGCGGAACCACCGAGGTTTCTCAACATCCTCATAGCCATAGGTATCGTCCATACGCGGCGTTGTTGCGGCTTCGGGATCAGAACGGCGGTTCCTCCACCAGCGGGGCGCCGCCGAGGATGACCACGCGCACGACGTCGCCAGGATCGAGCTGCGCGCCCGCGGGGACAAGCGCAAGGCCGTCCGCGGCGGCCATGGAGGTGGCGATGCCGGAGCCCTGCGGCCCGGTCAGCCGCGCGACCGTCGAGCCGTCCGCCTGGCGCGCCAGCCGCAGGCGGGGAAGGTGCATCATCGTCCCCGGCGCGGCGTAGCGATCCGCCATCACCGCGTCGACGGTCGGTGGATGGATACGGGCGCGGCCGCACATCCGCAGCAGCGCCGGGCGGACGAACAGCTCGAACGTCACCATCGTGCTCACCGGGTTCCCCGGCAGGCCGAACCAGGGAATGCCGCCCAGCGCGCCCACGCGGCCGAACGCCATCGCGCTCCCGGGGCGGATGCGCACCCGCCAGAAATCCACCGCCGTCCCCATCTCCCGCATCGTCCGCAGCACGTAGTCGTGCTCGCCCACGCTGATGCCGGCGGTGGTGATCACGGCGTCGCACCCCGCCGCGCGCTCCAGGTGCTCGCGCAGGCTTTCCGGCGTGTCGCGGGCGATGCCCAGCACCCGCGCCTCGACGCCGGTCTCCACCAGCTGCGCCGCCAGCGCGTACGAGTTGGTGGAGACGATGCGCCGGCCCGCGCGCACCTGCTCGAACGCCTCCACCGGCACCAGCTCATCGCCCGACGCCAGCACGGCGACCACGGGGCGGCGGATGACCGGCAGCCGCGCGCGCCCGAACGCCGCCGCCACCCCCAGCTGCGCCGCGCCCAGCACGTCCCCGGCGCGGAGAACGGTGTCGCCCGCGCGCACGTCCTCGCCGCGCGGGCGCACGTTCTTGCCCGCGTCCAGGTCCGCGCGGATGGCGACGGCGCCCGCCGCCGTGCCAATCCCCGATCCGCCGTCCGTGTGCTCCACCCGCACCACGCTGTCCGCGCCGGCGGGGACGGGCGCGCCGGTCATGATGCGGATCGCCTCGCCGGGGCCGACGGTGCGGGCGGATACGTAGCCGGCGGCGACGTCGTCCACCACGCGCAATACGCGGGGCGACTCCGCGGAGGCACCGCGCACGTCCCGCGCCCGCACGGCGAACCCGTCCATCGCGCTGTTGTCCCACGGCGGAAGGTCCACCGGCGCGGCCACGTCCTCCGCCAGCACGGAGCCCAGCGCGTCCAGCAGCGGCCGCTCCTCCGCAGACAGCGGCCCGACGCCGCGCAGGATCGCCGCGAGCGCCTGTGAGCCGGTCAGCCAGTCCGCGCCGCGATCAGCCCCCATCATCCGCTCCTTCGACGAAGCGAGCGACGATCATCTCCGCCACGCGCCGCACGTGCGCATCGGGATGATCCGCATCCATCACGATGGTCGGCAGCTCCGTCTGCAACGAGGCATCGTCCGTCACGACGGCGAGATACGAATCCGCCGCGTCACCGGCGCCGGCAAAGAGCGGGCGGTCGTGCACGGCGCGCCGAAAGACCTCGATCTTGGGGAAGGGGCCGGCCTTGTAGCCCTCCACCAGCACCAGGTCGTAGCCGCGCCCGGTGTAGAAGTCGCGGACAAGGCGCACGGGATCCGGCTCGCCGTCCATCCGCATCACCAGCGCGATCTTTCCCTCGCCGGCCATGATGGTCGCCTCGGCCTGGCCCTCGTTGAAGTGGCGCCAGCTGTCCCGGCCGGGCTGGTCGGTTTCAAAGGCGTGGTGGCCGTGCTTGATGGAGGCCACGCGCACCCCGCGGCGCCGCAGCTCCGCCAGCAGCGCCACCGCCAGCGTGGTCTTGCCGCTGTTCTTTTTGCCGATGATGCAAACGGCGGGCGGCGGCTGGCCGTGCCGCCGCGCCCTGCGCAGGTCATCCACCGTGTTCACGTTCATAAAGAGGAGGCCGGGATCGCCGGTGCGGCGCACGTCATCGATCGAAATCACCTCCGTGTGGACCCGGCCGATGAGCAGATGCACGCGCCGCTCGCCCTCGGCGATCATCCGCTCCACCGCCGGCAACGCGCGGACGGAGTACCAGGCGCAGAGCGGTTCCATGCCGCGCCGCCCGCCGCTCTCCGGCACCACGGCGTCGGCGGTGGTCGATGCCGCGCGATCGACGAGGGTCCGCAGCAGCTGCGCGGAGATCCACGGCATGTCGCACGCGACCACCAGCGCGCCGGACGCGCCGCGCTCCGCCGCCCAGCGCAGCGCCGTGTGGATGCCGCCCAGCGCGCCTACCCCGGCGACCTGGTCCGCGCGCATCGGCAGGCCCAGGTCGGCGAAGAGCGCCGGATCGTTGGCGGAGACCACGACGTCCGGCACCGCGGCGGCCAGCGCTTCGCGCACCCGGTCCACGATGCGCCGCCCGCCCACCCGCGCCAGCGCCTTGGGCGCGCCGAAGCGGCGGCTGGCGCCCCCGGCCAGGATCACGCCCAGGGGCGGCTGCGACGCGGGACGGGGGGGCGGATGCATGTGCCGAAGCTACGAGCCGGACGGGGCCGCATCAAGCGCGGAGCGGGGAACGGGACTTGCGCGCCGGGCCGCCCGGAAAACCACGGGCCACAACGGGAGGCAGCGATGCGCCGGTACGACGGGAGCTTTGGAGGAGGGTGGGGGCCGCGGCCCGCGCCGCGCGGCGGCTACGAATGGAACCGCCCGCCGCGTGAGATCATGGGCGGCGGGCAGCCGTGGAGCCCGCGCGACGTGCAGTACGGGCGCTGGGACGGCCCCCCGGGCTACGACCGCGGCGTGTACGGCGGCGGGTACGAGGGGCCCGCCACCGGCGGCTACGGCGAAGGCCTCAACCGGCGCACGGGGTGGGGCGGGTACGGCGGTGACTTTCAGGACGAGTGGCAGGGCGGGTACGCGCGCGGGCCGTTCATCCCCGAGCAGGCGTACCAGCGCCACCCCGAGCTGGGCCGGGAGCCGCGTCCGCACGCCGAGCGCTGGATGCCGGACGACAGCGGCTGGGAGATGGAGGACGACGAGATCCTGGACGCCGTGCGCCGCCGGCTGTACGAGGACGTGTGGGTGGACATCGACCGCGTGGACGTTGAGGTAGAGGACGGCGTGGTCACCCTGCGCGGCGAGGTGGACGACTTCATGGAAGCCCGCTACGCCTGGGATGACGCGTGGGAGACCCCCGGTGTACGCGGCGTGATCAACCACCTGACGGTGCGCGTGGACCAGCCCGCCGCCCATCCCCACGGCGACGTGGTGCCGCAGTCCACGCAGGGCACGACGACGGAGCCTGCGGAGGGTGGGGGCGGCGTGGGGTAGGGATAGGGGGGCAAGGAGACAAGGACGAGTGGCGGCGGACCCCGCCCAACAGGCCGCGGTCCCCGCCGGCCCCCGGGTGGGGGGGGGATTGTGGC
>NZ_JBMDXM010000255.1:0-38403 GCF_048594345.1 Longimicrobium sp. | reverse complement strand
GAGGGCGCCAGGCGCGCCAGCGACGGCGCCGCGCTCCCCGCTTCGGCCACGCTGGCCGTGTACTGGATGGATGCCGGCGCCGCGCCTTCGGGTCCGGCTTCCGACGCGCGCACCCGGCGCGGGTCCAGAAAGGCCAGCGCGTAGCGGGCGCCGGCCGTGGGCGCCAGCATCAGGCAGCGGGCGCGCGCCGCGTCCAGCCGCACCGGCGCGCCCACCGCCAGCGCCAGCTCCCCCTGGCGCGCGCGGCGGACGGCCAGCGGCCCGGCCGCGTCCGCGCCGGACACCACCACGGCCTCCGCCCGCGATCCGCTGGTGCATCCCTCCGCGCCCCCCGCCGTGACCGCCCGCAGCGTCGCGCTGTCCGCGTGGACGATGCGCGCGTCCCTGCCGCCGACGCGCACGCCCGACGCCGCGCGATCCATCGCGAAGCCGCGCACCACCACCGTGTCGCCGGCCCTCGTCGCGGAAAGCGCCAGCGGCCGCGGCGGCGCCACGCGCACCGTCGCCGTCGCGGACGCGGCGCCCGCCGCGGAAACCGACAGCTCCGCCGTGCCGGGCCCGTGCGCCACGATGCGGCCTTCCGCCAGCGCCGCCGCGTCCAGCACCGGCACGTCGTGCAGCCAGCGCCGCTCGGAGGTCAAACGCAGCGTAGCCGCGGCGGGCTGGCCGTCCACGCTCGCCGCGAGGGTCGCGGATTCGCCCGGTGCCGCGAGCGTGATCTCGGAGCGGTCCACGCTCGTCCGCGCCGCGGACGACGCTTCGGTGGGCGCGCCGGAACCGCCGCACGCGGCCAGGGCCAGCAGCGGGACGAGAACGGCGGAGGAGCGAAGGATGGACATCGGCGTGCGGCGGCGGGCGGTGGATGCGCCGCGGGCAGCCGTGTCGCCGCCCGCGCGTGCCCGGAACCAAGCGAGCCGCGCGCCATCGGTGGATGGAAGCTAAATCGTTGCGAGGATGGGCTTTGCGGATGATGGATGCGTACGGCGTCGCGTCCAGACTCTGGACGCGGTGCCGGGGGGCGGGATGCGCAAGTAATTGGGAAAGGATGACTTGCGGATGCGCTGTCCGAAATCCGGACGGCGGGATGACAGGGGTGGGTTGCGGCGGGGGGCGGCACGGAGATTGACGGTGCGGCGGCGGGCGGGCAACGGGCCCGCACATCAATCTCCTACCGGACGGCGAAGCGATGCTTCAGGAAGACCAGCGAAAGCAGATCGAAGAGCGGCTGCTCAAGGACCGCGAGCAGGTGCTGGAGGCCATTGGCCACTTTGACGACGCCACCGACGAGCTGCGCGACAAGCTGAGCGAGCTGAGCGTCTACGACAATCACCCCGCCGACGTGGGGAGCGAGAACTACGAGCAGGAGCAGCAGTTCCTCCTGGCGACCATGGAGGGCCGCCGCCTGTACGCCATCGACGAGGCGCTGGGCCGGCTGTACAAGTCGCCGGAGGCGTTTGGCCTGTGCGAGGTGGACGGCGAGCCGATCGAGTTCGACCGGCTGATGGTGATCCCGGAGACCCGCGTCTGCGCCCGCCACGCCATCATGGCCGATGAGGCCGACGGCGTGGACGCCAACCCCCGCGAAGCCGACGGCAACGCGAACGAGGCCTGACGGCCCTCGCCCCGGCTCGTTCCTCGCCTGCCCCTCTCCCACAAACTGCGTGGGAGAGGGGCGGAACGGCATGGGCATCCGCGGCGCTTCGGACAGGGTGATGCGGATGGTGGGCGCCCGCGTCTGCGACGCGGGGCCCTCTCCCCCGGCGGGCCCTTTTGCTCGTTCCTCGCAACAGCCCGGCGACCCCTCCCCCAAACTGCGGCAAACTGCGGGGGAGGGGTTGTGCAAAGCAGCCTTCGGAGCGGGATCGAAGTCCACCTCCCCCAGGGGTTTTTGGGGGAGCTGCGAGCCTAGGCGAGTAAGGGGGCGGCTTGCCGCCGCAGCGTGATCGTCGCCGAAGCACGATCGAAGTTCTCCTCTCCCCCCTGCAGTTCAATGGCGCGGGAAGGTTGTGCATAGCAGTCTTCGGAGCGGGATCGAAGTCCACCTCCCCCAGGGGTTTTTGGGGGAGGTGCGAGCCTGAGCGAGTAAGGGGGCGGCTTGCCGGCGCAGTTCGATGCCAAACCCCCACTCCGCCGTTCCTTAGCCCGGCTCCGGCGGCGCCCCGGCTGATTTGACCGGGAACGGCCGCGCCCGTAGCTTTCCCGGCTATGGCACCACCTCCCAAACGCCTTCTCTGGGTAGACGACGAGATCGACCTGCTGCGCCCGCACCTGCTGTTCCTGCAGGGGCGGGGGTACCACGTCGATGCCGCCAGCAACGGCGACGACGCCATCGAGCTCGTTCGCCTGCACGGCTACGACCTTATCCTGCTGGACGAGCAGATGCCCGGCCGCACGGGGATGGAGGTCTTCGACGAGATCCGCCGGATGGATCCGCGCGTCCTGGTGGTCATGGTGACCAAGAGCGAGGAAGACCGCACCATGACCGAGGCCATCGGCCGGCGGGTGGCGGACTACCTGGTCAAGCCCACCTCGCCGCGGCAGGTGCTCTCCGTCGTCACCCGTCTGCTCGAAGGGGGGCAGATCCAGCAGCAGGCGATGGCGCGCGACTTCAGCGTCCGCTTTCGCGAGATGAACGCGGACGTGGCGCGCATCCGCGGCTGGCGGGAGTGGTGCGACACCTACTCCGAGCTGGTGGACTGGGAGCTGCGCCTGCGCGAGGGCGGAGAAACGGGACTGCTGGCCTCGCTTGAAACGCTGCTGGACGACTACCGCCGCGAGTTCTGCCGCTGGGTGTGCCAGGACTACGGCCACTGGACCGCCGGCGAGCCGGACCGTCCGCCGCTCTCCGTCGACATCGTTCCGCAGTACCTGGCGCCCCTGCTGGGCAAGGACCGGACGGTCCTGTTCGTCATCATCGACTGCCTGCGGCTGGACCAGTGGCGCTCGCTGGTGCCCCTGCTGGAGCCGATCGCGCAGGTGGAAGAAGCGCTGTACTGCTCCATCCTTCCCACGGCCACGCCGTTCTCGCGCAACGCCATCTTCAGCGGACTGTACCCGGAAGGCGTGGCGGAGCGCATCCCCGGCTGGTGGCAGCGCGAGGGCGAGGGTTCGCTGAACGCCAACGAGGCCGAGCTGTTTCGCGAGCACGTGGACCGCATCGCCGGGCGCGACGTGCCGGTGCACTATGAAAAGGTGTTCGACGCGGGCGACGGCGAGCGGCTGCTCAAGCGGCTTCCCAGCTACCTTGCGCAGCAGGGGGTGACGGCGGCCGTCTTCAACTTCGTTGACCTGCTTACGCACGGGCGGTCGGAATCCGCCGTGCTGCTGGAGGTGGCGCGCGACAAGGAGGCGCTGCGGGCGCTTACCCGCCAGTGGTTCGAGCGGTCGGAAGCCTTTACCGCCATCAAGGAAGCGATGCGGATGGGCGTGCCCGTGCTGCTGACCACGGACCACGGCTCCATCCACTGCCACCGCCCCGCCACCGTGTTCGCCAAGCGCGACACCACCAGCAACCTGCGCTACAAGTTCGGGGACGACCTGCGCGCGGAGGATCCCTCGCTGGCGTTCAGCACCAACGACGAGCGGGTGATGGGATTTCCCGCGGGGCGCGCGGCGACCAACTACCTGATGGCGCTGGAAGACGTCTTCTTCGTTTATCCCACCAAGCTGCGCCAGTACCAGGCGCGCTACCGTGGCAGCTTTCTGCACGGCGGCATCAGCCCTGAGGAGATGATTCTCCCGGTGGCGCTGCTCACGCCGCGATGAACACGTACCTCCGCATCCTTCGCTACGTGCGCCCCCACAAGGGGCTGTTCGCGCTGGCCATCGTGATGATGGCGGTGTGGGCGGCGCTGGACGCGTTCAGCTACACGCTGCTCATCCCCTTCCTTCGCGTCCTGTTCAACCAGGGCGATTCGATGGCGGGGCTGGACACGTTCCTCAGCCCCACCGCCGGTCCGGTGGTCCAGTTTCTTCGCGACGCGGTGGGGTGGGCGATCGCGGGGCGCGAGCCCATGGACGCGCTGCGCAACGTGGTGCTGTTCCTGTTCGTGGTGTACGCGATCAAGAACGTGGCCTACTACGTGTCGCAGGTCTCCGTCTCCGTGGTCGAAGGACGGGTGACGCGCGACATGCGCAACGACATCTATGGCCACCTGCTGCGGCTGGGATTTCCCTTCTTTCAGCGGACGCGCGCGGGGCAGATCATCAGCCGCGTGACCAACGACGTGGAGCAGATGCGCAGCCTGGCCACCAGCAACCTGGCCAAGCTGATGTGGGAGCTGCTGCAGGCCGTGTTCGCGCTGCTGGTGATGCTGGGGATCTCGTGGAAGCTGACGCTGGTCGCCGCCCTCTTCATGCCGCCGATGCTGGGGCTGTGGGCGCGGCTGCGCAAGCGGCTGCGGCGCGGCGTGCTGAAGGTGCTGGACGCGGTGGGCGAAACGGCGTCGCACATCCAGGAAACGGTAAGCGGGGTGCGGCTGGTCAAGGCGTCCGGCGCGGAGGCGTGGGAAGAGGAGCGCTTCCAGAAGCTTACCCGCAGCCAGTACCGGGCGTGGGTCAAGAACGAGCGCTGGCGCAAGTTCTTTACGCCGGCGACGGAGATGATCACGGCCGTCAGCATTCTGGCCATGCTGTGGTACGGCAGCTACCTGGTGCTGGCCGAGGGATCGATGATCCCAGAGACGTTCATCGCCTTTCTGCTCTTTGCGGGAAAGCTGATGTCGCCAGTCAAGTTCCTGGCGCAGTTCCCCGCGACGGTGCAGCCCGGCCTGGCGGCGGCGGACCGCGCGTTCGAGCTGCTGGACACGCCGGTGGAGGTCTTCGACGCGCCGGACGCGCTGCCCGTGGACGGATTCCGCCAGGGCGTGCGCTTCGAGGGCGTGAGCTTTGAGTACGCGGCGGAGACGCCGGTGCTGCGCGACATCGACCTGGAGATCCGCCCGGGCGAGGTGGTGGCGCTCGTGGGACCGAGCGGGGCGGGGAAGAGCACGCTGGCGGACCTGCTGCCGCGCTTCTACGACCCCACGGCGGGGAGCATCACGCTGGACGGGGCCGACCTGCGGACGCTCAAGCTGGCGGACCTGCGGGCGCTGCTGGGGATCGTGACGCAGGAGACCATTCTGTTCCACGACACGGTGCGCGCCAACATCGCCTACGGGCGCAACGACGCCACGCAGGAGCAGGTGGAGGCGGCGGCGCGGGCGGCCAACGCGCACGGCTTTATCGCCTCCATGCCGCAGGGGTACGACACGGTGCTGGGGGAAAAGGGGACGCGGCTTTCCGGCGGCCAGCGGCAGCGCATCGCCATCGCCCGCGCCCTGCTGCGCAACCCGCCGATCCTGATCCTGGACGAGGCCACCAGCGCGCTGGACACGGAAAGCGAGCGGCTGGTGCAGCAGGCCGTCGAAGAGCTGATGGCGCACCGCACGGTGCTGGTCATCGCGCACCGCCTGTCCACCGTGCGCCGTGCCAACCAGATCGTGGTGCTGGACGCCGGCCGCATCGTGGAGCGCGGTACCCACGACGAGCTGGTGGCGCGCGATGGGCTGTACCGCCGGCTGTACGAGATGCAGTTCGGGGGGGACGAGAAGGCGGCGTAGGGTACGGGACTGGGAGGGCTGCGGACACTTTGGCGCGAGGGGCGGCGCCCCCTCCGGGCTCGCACCACTCGCCCACCTCCCCCAAAAAAGACTGGGGGAGGTTGGTGTGACGACGGAGTCCTGGGTGCTTCGGACGGCTCGGAGCAGGCCCCCTCCGGACCGGCACCACCGGTCCACCTCCCCCGAAACTGCCGGGGGAGGTTGAGTGTGGGGCAGGCGGCGGTGAGCTTCGGCTGGAGTGGCGCGGGATGGTGGGCTGCCCCCTCCCCGGCCCTCCCCCGCAAACTGCGCGGGGGAGGGAGGTGCGACGCACCTGGTCGAAGCGGGATCGACTTCTCCCCTCTCCGTGAGGAACGAACGGGGAGGGGTCGGGGGAGGGGCACCCTCGCGGGCGCCAGTTCGGCCTTCGTCGACGAGCCTCCGCGCCCGACCCAACCCCTCCCCCGGGGTTGGGGGAGGGGTCGCCAGCCGTCGCGAGGAACGAGCGAAAGGCCTGGCGGGGGAGAGGGCCTGTCGGACGCCGTGCGGTGCCGGAACAACAAGACTTTCAACCGATGGTGATGGATAGATGCAAGTACCTCTGCTGGACCTGACGCTGCAGCACCGCGAGATCCGCGACCAGACGCTCGGCGCGCTTACGCAGGTGGTGGACGACCAGCGCTTCATCCTGGGCCCCGTGGTGGACCAGTTCGAGCGCGAGATCGAGGCGTACCTGCCGGTAAAGCACGCGGTGGGCAACGCCAGCGGCACCGACGCCATCCTCCTGGCCCTGCGCGCCTTCGACTGCGGCCCGGGCGACGAGGTGGTGACGTCGCCCTTCACCTTTTTCGCCACGGCGGGCGCCATCCACAACGTGGGCGCGCGCCCCGTCTTCGCCGACATCCAGCCCGACACCTTCAACCTGGACCCCGCCGCCGCCGACGCCGCCTGCACACAGCGCACGAAGGTGGTGATGCCCGTGCACCTGTTCGGGCAGATGGCAGACATGACGGCGTTCCGCGCGCTGGGCGACGGGCGCGGCGTGAAGATCGTCGAGGACGCGGCGCAGGCGATCGGCGCGCGTCAGCGGACCACGGACGGCGAGTGGTTTGCCACCGGCGTGCTGGGCGACGCCTGCACCTTCAGCTTCTTTCCGACCAAGAACCTGGGCGCCTTTGGCGACGCGGGGATGACGGTGACGGGCGACGACGCCACGGCGGAGCGGCTGCGCAAGCTGCGCGTGCACGGCGGGCGGCAGATGTACCACCACGAGGAGGTGGGCTACAACTCGCGCCTGGACGCGCTGCAGGCGGCGGTGCTGAGCGCCAAGCTGCCGCACCTGCGCGGGTGGAGCGACGCGCGCCGCCGCAACGCCGCGTTCTACGACCAGGCGCTGGCGGGGATCGAAGGGATTGTCACTCCCCCCGTGCGGCCGGAGAACGAGTCCATCTTCAACCAGTACACCATCCGCGTGCTGGACGGACGCCGCGACGCGCTGGCGGACCACCTGCGCGAGCGGGGCATCGGCAGCGGCGTGTACTACCCCGTGCCCCTGCACCTGCAGGAGTGCTTCGCCTACCTGGGCTACCGCGAAGGTCAGTTCCCGGAGAGCGAGCGTGCCTGCCGCGAGGTGCTGTCGCTGCCCGTTTTCCCGGAACTGACGGAGGCACAGCTGGCGTACGTGGCGGAGAGCGTCGGCACGTTCTTCGGACGGTAGGGGAGGGAAGTGCGTGAGTGCGTGAGTGCGTGAGTGCGGAAGTGGGCCGGTCGCGAGTGTCGGACGCAGGCGCATCGGTCCTACTGACGCACTCACGCACTGACGCACTTTGTCGCGGTTCTTCGGGCGACAGAAGATTTTCATAGGGCGCGGGCACGGATGCGCGTAAATTGAGCGGAGTGCGCGCGGCGAAGGGGTGAGCCGCCGCGGCGTCTTGATTTGCACGACCGTACCCGCGGACCTTCAATGTTCATCGTCGCCCACAACGGCGCCCGCGTATGGGGCGGCGCGGAGCGGGCCGTGGCGCTGCTGCTGGCCGGCCTGCAGCAGCGCGGGCACCGCGTGCTGCTGCTGTGCAACGACGCCGTGGTCGCCGGGCCGGCCCGCGCGCTGGGTGTGGACGCGCAGATCCTGCCGCTGGGCGGCGATGCGTCCGTGCACCACGCCGCCCGGCTGGCGCGCCGGCTGAGGGAGCTGCGGCCCGACGCGCTGCTGGTGGGGATGTTCAAAAAGGCATGGCTGGCCGGGCTGGCGGGGCGGATGGCGCACGTGCCGCGCATCGTCGTCCGCATCGGGCTGGAAACGGACGTGCCGCGCAACGCCAAGTACCGCTTTGCCTTCCGCCGGCTGGTGGACCAGGTGGTGGTGGTCGCGGAGCGGCTGAGGCCGGCGTACGCGGCGCTTCCCGGCTACGCGGCCGGGCGCCTGTCCGTCATCCCCAACGCCGTGCATCCCCCGGCCCCGCGCTCGGACGGCGCGCTGCGGACGGAGCTCGGCATCCCATCCGCGGCGCGTTGCGTGGGCTCGGTCGCGCGGCTGGTGGCGCAAAAGCGGCTGGACCGGCTGCTGGACGCCGTGGCCCGGCTGCCGGGGGAGGTGCACTGCGTCGTGGCGGGCGACGGGCCGCTGCGGGGCGCGCTGCAGCGGCAGGCGGCGGCGCTGGGAATCGCGGGGCGCGTGCACTTTCTGGGGCACCGGCCGAATGTGGCGGAGGTGCTGGCGGCGCTGGACGTGTTCGTGATGACCTCCGACCGCGAGGGGATGAGCAACGCCATGCTCGAAGCCCTGGCGGCGGAGGTGCCCGTGGTCAGCACGCGCGTCAGCGGAACCGACGAGGCGCTGCGGCCGGGCGGCAGCGGGATCGCGCCGGGGATCGTGGTGGGATTCGATGCGGACGCCGTGGCCGACGGAATCCGCGGCGTTCTGGACGATGACGCCCGCCGCCACGCCATGCGCGCGGCCGCGGGGGTGCGCGCACGGGGCGAGTTCGGCTTTCCGCGCGTGCTGGACGCGTGGGAGCGGGTGCTGGCCGGCGGTTCGGCCGATCTACAGGGAGAGCAAACGGGTGCGACAGAGGTGGTCGGTGCGTAAGCGGAATTGTGGGTATGTCAGGAGTCGTGAGATGCGGCCACTTTCGCACTTTCGCACTCCCGCACTTTCGCACTGATGTTCATCCTGGCCCACAACAGCTCGAACGCGTTCGGCGGGGGGGAGATCGGGACGGTGCTGCTGCTGGCGGGGCTGCAGCGCCGCGGCCACCGCGTGCTGATGCTCTTTCGCGACGCGGAAAAGGCGGAGCGCGCGGCATCCTACGGCATCCCCACCGGCGTGCAGCGGATCGGTGGCGACGCCATGCTCCCCGACGCGGCGCGCCTGGCCGCGCGGCTGCGGCGGGAGCGGCCGGACGCCGTCATCCTCACCACGTTCAAGAAGGTCTTTCTCTCGGGGCTCGGCGCGCGACTGGCCGGGGCCCCGTTCGTCGTGCAGCGCATTGTGCTGCAGGGCGACACGCCGGGCCGCGGCGCGCGCTACCGGCTGGCGCTGCGCCGCTGGGTGCACCGTGTGGTGCTGAACGCGGACGCCATGCGCGACGCGTTCCTGGCCGGCGATCCCGCGCTGGATCCCGCGAAGGTGGTGACGATCCTGGACGGCGTCCGCGCCCCCGTGCGGACGGGCGAGCCGGGCGCGGTGCGGCGGGAGCTGGGGATTCCGGCGGATGCGCTGGTGGTGGGTTCCGTAGCCCGGCTGGCGGGGCAGAAGCGCTTCGACCGCCTGCTGCGCGCGCTCGCGGCGCTGCCGGAGCCGGTGCACTGCCTGATCGCCGGGGACGGGCCGGCGATGGAGGGGATCCGCACAGTGGCGGCGGAGCTGGGGATGGCGGACCGCGTGCACCTGGCCGGCTTTCGCCGTGACGTGGGCGACGTGCTGGCGGCGATGGACGTGTTCGCCGTCTCGTCGGACCGCGAGGGGTTCGCGAACGCCATGCTGGAGGCGATGGCGTCGGGCCTTCCCGTCGTCAGCACGGACGTGAGCGGCGCGCGCGAGGCGCTGGACACCGCGCTGGACGAGCCGCGCGCCGGCATCGTCACCCGCTTTTCGGAGGCGGAGCTGGCGGAGGCGATCGGCGGACTGCTGCGGGACGGGGACGGGCGGCGGCGGATGGGGGAGGCGGCGCGGGAGCGGGCGGCGCGGCGCTTTGGCGAGGAGCGCTTTCTTGACGAGTGGGAGCGGCTGCTGCAGGAGGGCGTGCGTCGGCGGGGACCGGGCGGATGAAGGTCGTCATTCACGTGGACGGCGAGGACGTGCGCGGAAACGAGCGGCAGGCGCTGCTGATCGCCACCGGTCTCCGCGCCCGCGGCCACGACGTGGCCGTCTCGTGCCGGGCGCGCGGCCCCGTGCGCGATGCGCTGGAGCGCGCGGGCGTGCGGACGACCGGCATCCGCCCGCGCGGGGACGCGGACCCGCTGAACGGGCTGGCGTTCACGGCCTGGCTGCGGCGCGAGCGGCCGGACGCGGTGCTGCTCACCTCGTGGAAGCGGCTTTTCGGCGCGTCGCTGGCGGCGCGCGCGGCGGGGGTGCCGCGCATCGTGTTCCGCCTGGGCGGGCCGCAGGAGATTCCGCCGCGCGGCGCGTCCGCGTGGAAAAAGCGGCGCGCCTTTCGCCGCCAGATCGACGTCGTCGTGGCCAACTCGCCGGACATCCGCCGCATCGTGGGCAAGATGGCGCCATTCTTTCCCGCGGATCGCGTTCACGTGGTCCTCAACGCCGTGCCGCCCGCCGCCGCCGCCCCGGCGGAGCTGCGGCGGGAGATTGGCGCCGCGGCGGATGAGGTGGTGCTGCTGAGCGTGGGGACGCTGGCCGCGCACAAGCGCTTTGGCGTGCTGCTGGAGGCGTTCGCGACGTTGTCTGCAGACGTGCGGCTGGCGATCGTGGGCGACGGGCCGCTGCGGGGTGAGCTGGAGGATGCGGCGCGTCGGCTGGGCGTCGGCGCGCGGGTGCACCTGCTGGGCGCGAGGGAGGACGTGCCGGGGCTGATGGCGGCGGCGGACGCGTTCGTGCTCGCCAGCCGCCGCGACAGCCTGCCCAACGCGATGCTGGAGGCGATGGCGGCCGGGCTCCCCACCGTCGCGGCGGAGTTCATGGGCGCGCGGAGTGCGCTCGGCGCGACGGCGGAGCGGTCTGCGGCCGGCTGGGTGGTGCCGGTGGACCAGGCGGAGGCGCTGGCCACCGCGCTTGCGGAGGTGGTGGCGGGGATCCGCGCCGGCGCGCCGGAGGTGCGGGCGCGGGCGGCGGAGGCCCGCTGGCGCGCGGAGCACTGGTTCGGCCCGGAGCGCATGGTGGACGGCTACGAGGCCGTTCTCGCGGGCCGCCCCGTACCGGACGCGCCGTGAGCGACTTTCTCTTAGCCTCGCGCCCCCGCGAGCCCGGCGCGCTGCGGCGCATCCTGCAGCGGTGGCTGGGCCCGGTGAGCGCATCGGTGGATGAGTACGCCGGCGCGTGGGGCACGCTGGCCATCGCCCGCGCCCCGCACGATCCGGAGCCGGTGATGCGCGACGAAGGCGGCATCACCGTCCTCATCGGCGAGCCGTTCCTGACCGTTCCTTTGCTCCCCGCGGGCCCAGCGGTCGATGACGAGCGCCGCGCCGCCCTCCATCGCCTGCTGCTGGAGAGCGAGGTGGCGAGCTGGGACGGTCGGCTGGACGGGCCCTTCGCTGCGCTGTCGATCCATCCGACGCGCGGGACGGGCTCCATCGTTACCGACCTGTTCGCGTGGGTCACCGTCTTTGCCGCGGAGCCGTGCGGGGCGGGGGAGCCGCTGGTGCTGGGGACGCACGTGGATGCGGTGGCGGAGGCGGCGGGCGTGCTGGGCGACGTCGATCCGGTGTCGGCCGTGGAGCTGATCGGCTACCAGACCATCGCGTATCCGCGGACGCTGTACCCGGCTGTTCGGCAGGCGCAGCCGGGATCGGTGCGGCGCTTCGGGGCGGATGGCTGGGCGGGCGAGGCGCGCGCCTACTGGCGGCCGGCGGAGCGCACCGCCTTTGCCTCGCCGGAAGAGGCCGCGGAGGCGCTGCGGGCGGCGCTGGTGGATGACGTGCGGCGCGCGGTGGATGGACACTCGCGTGTCGGCATGCAGCTGAGCGGCGGCGAGGATGCGCGCGCCGTGCTAGGCGCCATTCCGGACGGGGTGCGGGTGGACGGGTTCGTCTTTGGCGAGGCGGACAACCGCGAGATCCGCAGCGCCCGCCGCGTGGCCCGGGCCTACGGCGCCTCCCTGACTTTCGCGCCGCGGCCGCCGGGGCACGACCTTGCGCATTTCGAGGCCGTGGCGTCGATGGTGGGCTCGCAGAACGAGTTCGTCGACGTGCACGGCTACGGTTTTCACGCCTCGCTGGGGATGGGCGCGTATCCCGTGATGCTGGGCGGCTACTCGTCCGACGCGCTGCTCAAGGGCGACAACGTGCGCCGCTGGGCGCGCCGCAAGCTGCAGCGCGGCGAAGCGCCCGGCATCCGCCCCGCGCGCCCGCCTGCCCTTCCCGGTGTGCGCGAGGAACTGCTGGCCGAGGCGGGCGCGCGGAGGACGGCGTTCCGTGAGTGGCTGGCGGAGATCCGGCCGGAATCGGCGGATGAATGGTCGTTCATTTATCCATTTTCCGTGCGCAGGTACGCCACGGTCTTTCAAGGCAACCGCCGCCTGTTCCGCTCGCACGAGCCGTTCATGTCGAACGCGGTGGTGCAGCTGGCCGCGTCGGTGCCGCAGGCGTGGAAGCTGGACCGCGCGCTCTTTTACCGCGCCATGCGGCCGCTGCTTGCGCGTTCGTGGTACGTGCCGCACACGCGCAACCGCATGCCGTACTTTCCGCAGCCCGTCAACGCCGTCGCCCGCCCGCTGCTGGGCGTGGCCCGCGGCGCCCGCGCCCTGCTGACCGGCACGTGGAACGCCGGCCAGGAAAGCTGGCCCGACTGGGACGACCTGGTCCGTACCCCGCCGATGCACGAAAAAACCGCCGCGCACCCCATCGCCGATTCGCCGCTGCGCACCGTCTTCGCGGGCGATCCGGCCGATGCCACGCACGCCGTCGCCGGGTGGCCGGGGCTCAGCCAGCTGGCCGCGCTGCAGCTTGCCTACCTGACCCGCGGATGATGGCTCGACAGGGATCGAACTGCGGCCGCGGGGGGCCCTCACCCGCTCGCTTGGGCTCGCACCCTCTCCCGCAAGCGGGAGAGGGTATACACTTCGATTGTGCTTCGGCTGGATCGTTCCGCCTCGCCTGGTTGCGGACGCGCCGGTGCTTGGGACGCCGTACACCCCCGTGCCGCCGTGTCCGCGAAGGCGGACAGCGTGACGTTGTTGCCGCGATTTCAATCGCTCCAGCCGATGCCGGCGGATCATCCCCGTGGCGGATGCATCGGTGCGCGGGGACCCGCCGATGAGCGAGCTACGCTATCCCTCACAGCGCGTCTGCATCGTTCTGCTGACGGGGCTGGGCGACGTGATCCACGGGCTGCCGATCGTCAACGCGCTCAAGGACGATGATCCCGCGCGCCACATCACCTGGGTGGTGGAGCCCATGCCGTCGGAGGCGCTGCTGCACCATCCGTCGGTGGACGAGATCGTCATCTATAGAAAAAAAAACGGACTGCGCGGATTGCGGGACCTGCGGCGCGAGCTGGCGGGGCACCGCTTCGACCTGACCATCAACCTGAACGTCTACGTCAAAAGCGCGTGGCCCACGCTGCTGTCACGCGCGCCGCACCGGCTGGGCTTTGGGCGCGACCGCGCGGCGGAGGGCACGTGGCTCGCGGCGAACCATCACCTCGCGCCCACGCCGCGGAGGCATACCCAGGATCTCTTCCTCCTCTTCCTGGATCACCTGGGCGTTCCGCGGCCGGACCCGCTGGAGTGGCGCATCACGTTGTCGGATGAGGAGAAGCGCGCGCAGGCGGAGTTCTTCGCGCCTCTCCGGGACCGGCCGGTCGTCGCCATCGTCCCCGCGTCCGCCAACGGGAAAAAGGACTGGTTCGCCGACCGGTACGCCCGCGTGGTGGATGCGCTGGAGCGGGACTTCGGCTATCGGACCATGCTGATCGGCGGGCCGGGCGCGCGGGAGCAGGGGATCGCGCGCGAGATCGTGGAGCGCGCGGAGCACAAGCCGGTCTGGGCGCTGGGCGACGGCGTGCGGCGGCTGATGTGGCTGGTGGGCGGATCGGACCTGGTGATCGGGCCGGACACGGGGCCGCTGCACATCGCGCGCGGCTTCGGCGTGCCGGCGATCGGGATGTTCGGCCACACGAATCCATGGCGCGTGGGGCCGTACCGCGCCTGGCAGGACCTGTGGATCGACCGCTACACCGATCCCGGCACGCCGCCGGACCCATCCAACTTTACCGCCAAGCTGGGCCGGATGGAGCAGATCACCCCGGACGACGTGCTGGAGCGCGTGCGGCGGGCGGCACCGTACGTGGCGGCGAGGCGCGGCGGATGAGCGACTTTCTCTTCTCCACCGCGCGCCGGCCGGAGGGCGAGCTTCGGCGCGCGCTGGAGCGGTACGTGGGCCACGTATCGGCGTCGGTGGAGGAGCGGCACGGGTCGTGGGGTTCGCTGGCCGTCGCGCGCGGCCCGGCCGATCCGCTGGAAACCCTGGTGGATGACGGCGGATCGATCTCCGTGCTGATCGGCGACCCGGTGATCCGGATCGCGCCGGAGCCGCCGGGTCTCTCGCGCCTGGGCGGCCGCCGGCGCGCCCTGCACGCCCTCCTCCGCGGCGGGCCAGGCGCGCCGTGGGCGGAGCGCATCGATTCCGGATTCGCCGCGCTGTCCATCGACACGGCGCGCGGCGGCGGGATGATCGTGACGGACGTCGGCGGCTTTGTCCCCGTCTTCGCGTCGCGCCACGCGGGCGGGGAGGGTGGATGGATCGCGGGGACGCACCTGGACGCCGTAGCGCGCGCGACGGGGCGAAGCGCGCACATCGATCCAGTGTCCGCAGCCGACCTGCTCGCGAACCTCACCTGCACCTGGCCGCACACGCTCTACACGGGCGTGGAGCAGCTGGCGCCCGCCACCGCGCTGCCGTTCGATGCGGACGGGGCGCCCGGCGAGCCGCGTGCGTACTGGCGGCCGGTGGAGACCAACCCGTTCGCGTCCGTGCGGGATGCGGCGGCGGCGGTGCGCGAGGCACTGGTGGAGCAGGTGGGCGCCATCTGCCGCGACGTGCCGGAGGTGGCGCTGCTGCTGAGCGGCGGCGAGGACGCGCGTGCGGTGCTGGGCGCGGTGCCGGAGGGCGTGCGGGTTCGCGCGTTCGTCTACGCGGACTGGGAGAACCGCGAGGTGCGCGTGGCACGGGCGGCGGCGCGGGCGTACGGCGCCACGCTCACGTTCGGTGCGCGGACGCCGGACCACTACGTCGACGGGCTGGAACCGGTCGGGCGGATGATCGGCACGCACAACAACTTCATGGACGTGCACGGCTGGGGCTTCCACGAGCGGCTGGGACTGCGCGGCTTCCCCGTCGTGCTCGGCGGGCTGTCGTCCGACTCGTTTCTCAAGGCCGAGCACGAACCCGACCGCCCCGCGCGGGACGCCTTCGATCTGCCGCCCGCCTCCATCATCCGCCCCGAACTGCTGCAGCAGGTGGTGGCGCGGCGCCTGGCGTTCCGCCGCTGGCTCGCGGAGTTCCGCCCGGCGACGGCAACCGAGTGGGAAAAGCTGTGGCCATTCACGCAGCGCAAGCACTCGGCAAACCTGCACGGCAACCGGCGGATGTTCGCCAGCCAGGAGCCCTACCACGCCAACGCACTGGTCACCCTGGCCGCCGCGATCCCCGCGGAGTGGAAGCACCATCGCCGCCTGTTCCACGCCGCGATGAAGCCGCTCTTCCGCCGCTCGTGGGCCGTTCCGCACTCGCGCTGGCGTTTTCCGTACTTTGGCGTGGCCGCCAACCTGCCGCTGACGGCGGGGCTGCGCATCACCCGCGGCGTGCGCGCGCTGGTGACGGGGCAGGTGCGCGCGCGGCAGCAGCCCTGGCCCAAGTGGCGCATCGTCGCCCGCTCCCAGGCCGGCACCGCCAAACTGCACCAGTACGCTGGCTCCCCCCTGCGCGGGGTCTTTACCGACCCCTCGCCTGAGGCCATCATCGCCTCCATCCGTGGCGAGTGGCACCCGCTGCGCCAGCTGATCCTGGTGCAGCTGAGCTACCTGGCGCGGGTGGGGGCGGAGGAGTAGGGCGGGTTTTCCCGCGGAGACGTACGCGCGGGCCCCGACGAGGGCGGCTGAAGCCGCGGCTGGAACTGCCATAAGCCCCGTCTTCGCTCGTTCCTCGCGAAACGGGGCTTCACCTGCTCGCATCGGCGGCGCCCGTGCGTATAGACGCATCGGAGTGTGGGGCACGCCGACGCGGCGGAACATGGGTTCACCGCGATGAGTAGCATCGGGCCAACCTCACGGCTTTTCCTCCGCGGCGATCGTCCGATGCGCATCCATCCCCTCCTGCTTTTCGCGCTGCTGCTGGCGGCGCCCGCCGCCGCACAGGCGACGCCGGCTGACTCCGCGTTGATGCGGGAGCTGCTGGAGATGGGGAGAGTGGACCAGGAGGTCCGGGCGGGGTTCACGCCCGAACGGCTGCAGGACACCGCATTCATGCGGGGGATGATGCGCGTGGACAGCGCCCATACCGCGCGTATACGGGAGATCCTGGACGAGCACGGCTGGCCCGGGATCAGCCGGGTGGGTGCGGAGGGTGCGCGCGCCGCGTTCCTGCTGGTGCAGCACACCGAAGACGACGCGCTGCAGCGCCGGGCCCTCGCGATGATGCAGGCCGCCCCGCCGGGCGAGGTGGCGCTGCCGGACCTGGCACTGATCACCGACCGCGTGCGCGTGGGGCAGGGGCTGCCGCAGCTGTACGGCTCGCAATTCAACGCCGTCGACGGCCGCTGGATCGCCGATCCCATCGACGACGTCGCGCGCCTGGACGAGCGCCGTGCCTCCATGGGCCTGTCCCCATGGCCGACTACGTCCGCATGATCGCCGAGATGACCGGCGGCGCCAAAGTCGTCGTCCCCGGCTGGACGCCGTAGCTCCGGGCGGTCGCCCATCTGAGAAGACGGGAAGGCGCGGAGAACCCTGATGGTTCTCCGCGCCTTCGCTACTCTCATACAACAGAAACGGCTCATACCTGATCCGCAAATACACTCCGTAATCCCAACTGCAGATTCTCACGCAGAGGGAGCAGAATTTCTACATGCAGTTTCTGCTTCCTCGGCTTCCTCTGCGTGCCCAATGCTTTTGCGGATTCTGTATCAGGGCTGTGCGGCAGGGGTTCGCGTGATTTCTTCAGGGAGTTCATCCCGGGGTCGGCGGACCTCCAGGTGAATCAGCTCACCGTTGTCCAGGTGGAGAATGAGCGCGCTCTTCTTATTCGACCTCGGTAGCGCCTCCGTCCGCAGTATCCGATGCCCAACCATCGCCTCCAGTTCCGCGAGCACACTCAGATCACGGATGGCGTATGCCTCCGCGAGCTTGTAGCGCAGTTCCGCGACCGATGCGGGACCCAACGACGCAACCTTGCCGGATTGCGGAAGCAGGAGAACCGAAACGGTACAGACACAGCCCAGGTCTACCGCGTAGTCGCCGCCGTCGCCGGGAAGTGCATCGAGCACAAAGTACCCAATTCGATCACCTGATCGGATTCCGGCATGGCGGTGTTCAGGGATTTCAGAATACGCCCGCAGCGGCGCTACCACAGCGAAAGGATCGAGCGCCGGGTCCCCCGAGGCCTGTTTAATCGCATCGTCCAGGAGCAGCCCGTCTTCTTCCACAAGAGCGCGAACCCGTTCGTTGAAGTCCTTTTCCAGCTGGCAATCGTGGCTCAGCACGAGGACCGGCGCGAACACTGTGTCCGCGACGACGTCCGGGACCAATCGGGTGGATTTCGACCAGAGCAAGGTGTGCGCACGGTCGCCGAGGTAGCGCGGCGGCAGGGCTGGAGCATCCGCTCCCGGCGCCTCGTCCCTGGAGACCAGCACCGTCACGGGCGCCAGGATCACGTCTCCCTGGCGCAGGGATTCGTTAGGGCTGCTCAGGTATTCCGTCATCCGCTACCCTCTCGGCCCCGGCCGGCGGTGCTGCGGCTGGACGGTGTCACTCCCGAAACGAATCCGCTCTTCCCGGTGGACCGCGCTGGTGTCGGCGTAATCGGGGAGGTACCGGCGGATGCGAGGCTCCGAGGCGCCTACCTTCAATCGTCCGCTGTCCAGCGCGCGCTGCAGCCCCGCGAACGGGTAGCCACCAGCCGGTTGGTCAGCCCGTTCAGACATCTGCGCCAGACGCTCCTTGAGGCCGGCGACCTCCGTACGGAGGTGGTCAAGCTCGTGGCTCATCCACTGATACTTACGCGTGGCGACCAGCGTCACCTCGTCCGCTCCGCGCGCGCCGAGCTGGATGTCCTCGTTTTCTTCCGCTGCGCGCTTGATGAGAGAAGGAAGCGCATTTCTGGCTTCCCGAATCCCGAGCCCCATGCAACCTCCATGTGTACACGACATCCGCTGAATGTGTACACAAATATCGAAAAGTACTCGCCTGATTGCAAGGGGGTGTACACACTTCATGGAGCCACCGGATCTCACCCTCCTCATGCGAAAGACGCGGACCCGGTGTGGTCTCCGCGCCTTTCCATCATCCCCACCTACAGGCTGTTGCACTCCGTCTGGCTGGATGTCGCGTCCGCGGCGCCGCTCATGCTCGCGGTGCCCTTCTCGACCGACACCGTGTAGCCGCCGCCCGCCGTTCCCGGCGTGCTGAAGGTGATGCGGCCGTTGCCGTCGGAGCGGTACCAGGGGATGGAGCGCGCCGTCAGCAGGTCCTTGGTCTGCGTGTGCACGTGGTGGTATCCGTTGGTCGCCGACACGCCAAAGGTGATCCAGCTGGGGCTGGTCAGGTCCAGAAACCGGCTGCTGATGCCGTTGCAGCTGCCATGGTGGTTCCCCTTCACCACGTCCACGTTCATCCCCGGCGCCACGTCGTATCCCGTGGTATCGAACCACTCCAGCGCCGCGTGCTCCGCGTCGCCCGAAAGCCACATGGTAAAGCTGGCGCTGTCGGGCCCCACCAGCTTGAGCGGGACGGAGCGGTCGTTGGGGTCGCCGGTTGGTTTGGGCTTCATCACGTGCAGCTTGGCCCCGCCGTCCAGCACAAAGGTGCAGATGGCCGCGCCCGTGCCGCAGGGGTCGTCCGTGTCGCGGTAGTCCGTCTCGTCGCGAAGGTCTCGCGCCGCCAGGGTGTCGCGCAGCTCCTGCAGCGTGCTGCTCACCTGCGCGTCCTTGTTCTCGAAAAATACGGGGATGTTGATGTTGTGCGCCGTCTTGAAGAACTCGCGCAGGCCGCCGTGGTGGTCGTAGTGGGCGTGGGACATGAACATCATGTCGATGGTGTTGTTGGCCATCCCGAACTCGCTGATCAGGTTCGCCATGCGGCTTAGCCCCTGTCCCGCGTCCAGGATGATGCGCGTGTCGCCGTTCTCGATGAAGATGGCGTCCGCCTGCCCGGCGTCGATGATGCGCACCACCAGCGCGCCGCGCTTGCCGTCGTTGCGCGCGCCCGGCGTCCCCTGGTCGCCCGCGCCAAAGGCGGTCGTCGACGTGTGCCAGTTGGTGCCCTTGGCGTCCAGGTTGTCGAGTGTGGGGTTGCTGGTGCCGCGGGTGGCGCCCGCCGGCATCGTCGTCGCCCACGCGACGGAATCCACGCTGGCGCCCAGGTTGTCGCGCAGCGCCACCCAGTCCGACGTGTTGGCCAGGTTGATGATGGCGTACGTGTAGTCTTCGTTCACGCCGCCGTTGGTGGCGTAGGTGCCGTTGCGGGCCAGGACCACGTAGCCGCCCGCGGGAACGATGACTGAGCTGGCGATGGTCTGCGCGGCGTCGTTGTTGGAGGCCAGCGTCCATCCCTGCAGGTTTACCGCGGCGGCGCCGGTGTTGTGCACCTCCAGCCACTCGCCGCTGGCGTCCGCCACCGCGTTCGGATCCACCATCACTTCGTTGATGATGATCTGCGATGCGTAGGCGGAAACGGTGGTGCTGGGGCCGGACGGTGTGGGTGCGGTGGGAAGGTTCGCGAGGTCGGTACAGGCGGACAGCGCAAGGAGCGCGGCCGCGGCCAGCATGGGGTGCAGAGTGACGCGCAGCATGGGAGAGCTCCGGGTCGGGAGGAGGAATAACAACCTTTCCCGTCCAATCTCGTGAATCGGCTCCCGGAAATCATCCCCACCACTCTGTGCAAATTGCTAATCTACAGATATTTATGATGTAAACGTATGGTGTATTTTGATGGTTTCCCGTTGGTAATCTCTGCTGTGCCCTCATCCACGCTGAAAAGAAGCTGAAAGGCGGAAAAAGCGGGCGGCTGTGATTTATCCACTTTTTCCACTATTGACGTCTATCGCGCGCACAAATCGTTCTGTGGCGCGCGTTTGTAGATGTGGCATCTCGCGCTCCGGCGGTAGACCGGTCCCGCTCCGCACCGCCTGCACCTGCGCGTAGCCTTGCGCGGCGCAGCATGTTTGTCTATTGATGAATACGTAATCAGACCAAATTAAAAGATGCTCGGGATCATGTCGGGATCGTTGCTGCGTGAGTATGAACCGCACGGGGCACGGAACACCGGCCGTGCCCGACCGCCTTCTCGCGCTGCTCCGGGATGAAGGCGGAAGCGTCAGCGCACAGGGAGCATGGAGGCCAGGGCCTGTTCAATCGAGTCAGGCAGTACGTTACGGTCATCGCGTGCGCGCTGGGGGTGGCGGCGTGCGCCGACACGCCCAGCGCGCCGGAACTGGCGCCAGACGCGCCCGCGGCGTTGCAGGCGGCGGGCGCCGGCGGGGCCATCGCCGACCGCTACGTGGTGGTGTTCCGCGGCGGCGTGGCCGACGCGCCGGGGCTGGCGCGGCGGCTTACGGCAGCCAATCGCGGCACGCTGCACCACAGCTACCAGCACGCGCTCAACGGGTTCGCCGCTACGCTCCCCGCCGCCGCCGTGGCCGGGCTGCGCCGCCACCCCGACGTGGCGTACGTGGAGCCGGACCGCGTGGTGAGCATCGCGCAGGTGGCCAGCTGGGGGCTGGACCGCGTGGACCAGCGCGACCTGCCCCTGAACGGCTCGTACGGCTACGGGCCTACCGGGTCCGGCGTGCGCGTCTACGTGCTGGACACGGGGATCGAGGCCTCGCACGCGCAGTTCGGGGGACGCGCCTCGGTGGGGTACGACGCGCTGGGCGGCAGCGGGCAGGACTGCAACGGACACGGCACCCACGTGTCGGGCACCGTGGCCGGCTCCAGCTACGGCGTGGCGCCCCTGGCCAGCCTGGTGGCCGTGCGCGTGCTGGACTGCAATGGCAACGGCACCGTGAGCGGGCTCATCGCGGGGATCGACTGGGTGCGGCTGAACCACGTAAAGCCCGCGGTGGCCAACCTGTCGCTGGGCGGCGGCGCCGCCCAGGCGGTGGATGACGCCATCGCCAACCTGGTGGCGGCGGGTGTCACCGTGGCGGCCGCCGCGGGCAACAACAACTACGATGCCTGCCAGTACTCGCCGGCCCGCGCGTCCGCCGCGCTCACGGTGGGCGCCACCAACCAGTTCGACCAGGAGGCGGTGTTCAGCAACCACGGCAGCTGCGTGGACCTGTACGCGCCGGGCGACGGCATCGCGAGCGCCTGGCTCTCCGGCGGTACAAAGGTCCTCAACGGCACCAGCATGGCCAGCCCGCACGTGGCCGGGGCCGCCGCGCTGTACCTGCAGACGGACCCCACGGCCACCCCCGCGGCCGTGAGCGCCGCGCTTCTTGCGCACGCGACGCCCAACCGCCTTTCCGTGCTGGGTGCGGGCTCGCCCAACACGCTGCTGTTCACGGGCTTTGGCGGCGCGCCGGTTGCGCCCCCCGCCCCCTCGCCCGGCACCCTGGCGGCCACCATCACCGGCTCCAGCAGCGTGTACGTGCTGGGCAGCCGCACCTATCTGTGGAGTGCGAGCGCTACCGGCGGAACGGGCACGTACGCGTACCAGTGGCACTACCGGCTGGCCACGAACCCCGTATGGACCGCCGTGGGCACCAACAGCAGCGTGTACAGCCGGTCGGTGGCCTACGTCGATGACCCGTTCTACCTGCGGGTTACGGTCACCTCCGGCGGCTCGGTGATCGACGACCACTACGTCTACGTGGATGGCGACCCCGGCTGCGGCAACATCCGCTGCTTCTGAGGATGCCACGGGAAGGTAAAGAAGGGGGCGGCGCCGTGCAGGCGCCGCCCCCTTCTTCATCCCCCAGGTCCGCGGGGCCCACCCGACCGCTCAGCCGTTGTTGGCCAGCTTGGCCTTCATCTGCGCGAAGAAGTTGGTGCGCAGCTCCTTGCTTTCTTCCGGCGAAAGCGAGGTCACGCCCTTGCCCGCGTTGCGCGCCTCCAGCAGCTCCGGGGGAATTTCCTTGAGAAAGCGCGAGGGCTGCCGCGGGATTTCGCCGCCGCGCGCGCGCCGGGTGGCGCAGCCGCTGAGCGTAAGCCGGTGCCGCGCACGGGTGATCCCCACGTAGAACAGGCGCCGCTCCTCGGCGATCGGATCGCCGGTGCCGTTGCTCTCGAACTGCTCCCACGCCTCCTCGGCCTCCGCCTGCGCCGTGTCCGCCGCCTTCATGCTGCGCGAGTGCGGCAGAATCTCCTCCTCCAGACCGACGATGAAGACGTGCGAGAACTCCAGCCCCTTGGCGCTGTGCATGGTCATCAGCGTCACCAGCTCGGGGTTGTCGTCGTCCTTGTCCTTCTTGTCGTCCTCGTCCGAAAGGGAGACGCGCTCCAGAAAGCCGCGCAGCGACGGCGGATCCCAGTCGTCCTCCTCGTCCGGCGGCGGACGGCTGGCCCAGGTGCGCTGTTCGTACCGCTCCAGCGAGCCCACGAACTCGCGCAGGATCTCTACCCGCACCTCGGCCGCGCGCTCGCTCTTGGCGTTGTCGGCGCGCACCGCCTCTTCCAGCCGCAGCCGCTTCACCAGCTCGCGCGCAAAGCCGACGAGCGTGCGCTCCGTGGTGATCCCGTGGTCGATGGCCGCCTGCGTGCTGTGGAACTCCAGCCGCAACTCCTCCATCATGTCCACGAACGCGCGCACCGCCTCGGCCTGCGCGCGGTTCACGCCCTCCACCTTTTCCACCCGCTTGAGCGTCTCGTACAGCGGATGGGGCACCGCGCGGGCCGCCTCCACCAGCTTGAGCAGCGTCGTCCGCCCGATCCCGCGCACCGGGTAGTTGATGATGCGCCGCAGCGCCACCTCGTCCTTGGGGTTGAGGATCACCCGCAGGTACGCGACGAGATCGGAAACCTCCTTGCGGTCGAAGAACGACTGCCCGCCGACCACGCGGTAGGGGATGTTGGCCGCCCGCAGCTGCTCTTCGATGGGCTTGGCCTGCAGGTTGGTGCGATACAGGACCGCAAAGTCGCCCCACGCCAGCTGCTCGCGATAGCGGCGCACGCCGATCTCGCTGGCGATCATCTCCGCCTCAACCTCGTCCGCCGCCTTGTTGTTCTCCTCGCCAAACGTCCACAGGTCAATCTTGGGGCCCGGGCCGTTGCCGGTGCGCAGCACCTTGGCGCGGCGCGCCGTGTTGTTGGCGATCACCCCGTTGGCCGCGTCCAGAATGCGCTGCGTGGAGCGGTAGTTTTCCTCCATGACGATGATACGGGCGCCGGGATAGTGGCGCTCGAAGTCCAGGATGTTGGTCGCGTCGGCTCCGCGCCATCCGTAGATGGACTGGTCGTCGTCGCCCACCACGCACAGGTTCTTGAGCGGACCCGCCAGCAGCCTCGCCATCTCCAGCTGCGCGCCGTTGGTGTCCTGGTACTCGTCGATCATCAGGTACCGCCAGCGCCGCCACATCTTCTCGCGCACCTCGGTGTGCTCGCGCAGCAGCTGCACGGGAAGCAGCAGCAGGTCGTCGAAGTCGGTGGCCCCCGCCGCGCGCAGCGTCTGCTCGTAGCGCGGGTACACGTCGGCCGCCAGCACCGCGTAGTCGTCGCTACGGTTGCCCTTGATGTCGCCCTCCGCCACCTCGCGCCGCGCCTCGTCGGGCGTCACCAGCCGGTTCTTCCAGTCGCTGATCTGAAAAAGGACGCGCTTGACGTCGTATGTGTCCTCGCCCTTGGTGGCCGTGACGTGCACCTCCTCCGTCATGATCCGCTTGATGGCCGCCACCTGGTCGCCCGTGGGATAGATGGAAAAATCCTTGGGCAGCCCGATCTGCTGGCCGTGGTCGCGCAGGATGCGCGCGCCCAGCGAATGGAAGGTGGAAAGGATGACGCCCTTGGCCTCCCTTCCCACGATCTTTGCCACGCGCTCCTGCATCTCCTTGGCGGCCTTGTTGGTGAAGGTCACCGCCAGGATGCTGCGCGGGTTCACGTGCCGGTCGCGGATGAGGTACGCGATGCGGTGAATGAGCATGCGCGTCTTGCCCGAGCCCGCGCCGGCGAGCACCAGGACGGGGCCCTCGGTGGCGAGCGCGGCCTCGCGCTGCTCCGGGTTCAGGTCGAGCAGGTACTGCGGGACGTGCGACAACGGAAGTGCGAGAGTGCGAAAGTGCGAGAGTGCGAACGTGGAGGGAGGAAGATAGCGGGGTGGGGGGAGAGCGGGGAGGGGTTGACGGGGGGGTGAACGGGTGAACGGGTGAACGGGTGAACGGGTGAACGGGTGAACGGGGGGCGCGGTGCCGAGGATCGGGTGCGGATGGTGGGCCGCCCCCTCCCAGGCAAATTGCGCGAGGGAGGGAGAACGGCAGAAAGCTTGTCGCAGCGGGATCGACTTCTCCCCTCTCCGTGAGGAACGAACGGGGAGGGGCCGGGGGAGGGGCACCCCGCCGCGCCGTGATCCCTGCCGAAGGAAAAAGCGGCCCCGAAGCAATGCTCCGGGACCGCCTCTACCCTTCGGTTCCGCCGCCGATCTGCTACACGGCCAGCGCGGAGCCTGCCACCACGCCAACGAACTGCCGGGGACGGATGAGCGCGCGCACCAGACCGCCGATGCGATGCAGGTTGCACGGCTTGGAGATGTGCCCCGCGAACCCCTCGTCCAGCACGCGGCGCTCCGGCCAGGTAAGCACGTCGGCGCTCACGGCCACCACCGGGATGGCCGCGGTGGACGGGTCGGCCGCCAGCGCGCGCCGCGCCGCCACCCCGTCCATCCGCCGCATGCGGATGTCCATCAGCACCAGGTCCGGCTGCTCCTCGCGGGCAATCTGCACCCCTTCCTGCCCGTCGAACGCGTGCAGAACGCGGTAGCCGGAGTGCTCCAGGAACACTCCGCACACGGTGTGCTGGTCGGGATCGTCGTCGACGATGAGGACGGTGCTGCGGGCCATGGGCACCTCGGTGTGACGGGCGCCGGTCCGGCGGGGACACGGGGATGATGGTACCCCTGAATCTACAGAGATTCCCTCAGCCGTACAACAGTTTTGTGTAACTGCTACGTAACTGGCGGCTTGTGGAAGGAAGGCCTCGTCACCCGGTGCGCGTGCCGCGGTTCTTGTCCACGATGGCCACCAGGATCAGCACGAACGCAAGCAGGCGGATGCCGTACAGCCACAGCTGCTCCTGGTTGGGATTCTGGAACAGCGCCAGCAGCAGCCGCTGCAGCGCCAGCAGCCAGAACGCGCCCGCGAAGATGCCGAACAGGCGGTCGCGCGTCTCGCGCCAGAAGCGCAGAAAAAACAGTCCGGCCACCGCGTACCCCATCACCAGCAGGCCGCTTACCAGCGCGGTCACCGGGATTCCCATACCAGTCCGTACAGCAGCAGGGCCACGCCCGCCAGCGCGGGAAGGGAGCGCCAGAGCGAAAGGTCCATCGAGGGCACCAGGCGCTTTTCGATCAGCAGCAGCACGTTGTTGGCGGCCAGGCCGGCAAAGCACAGCCCCGACCACAGCAGCAGCCGCGCTCGGCTGGCGGCGTAGCCGCGCAGCAGCAGCACCGCGCAGGCCAGGCTGGTCAGGGCACACAGGGCGTAGACGAGGGTCCCCATCAGTCCTTCCTGAGCTTGAAGGCGTCCGCGAAGCTGCGGAGCGGGTCGGGGGGCTTGTTGTAGATCAGGTTGATGACGGCCACGCGCCCGCGCCGGTACGCCTGGGCCAGCGCGTCCACCTGCGCGGCCAGCGCGGGGCGTGTGGGCGCGTAGCGGTACGCGGGATTGGCCGCGTCGTTGGACGTGGCCAGCCCCATCTCCACCAGTTGCTCCAGGCGGCGCGTGGCTCCCGCCGGCACGGTGTAGATGGACTGCGCCACCGCCTCCGGCGTCCACTCCCGTGCAGGATCGGAGTGCACCAGCAGCAGCGTTTCCAGCAGCTCCGCCGAGTCGATGTTCTGCGCGACGAAGCTTCGTACGGCTTCGGGAATTTCCGCCTGGCTCATCCGCTCCCATGGTTTACGGCGCGCCCGCCGCCAGATGGCGGACCCGGCCAGTATAGGCCGCACCCGCTCCCGACGCCATACCGCGAGCGTATCAACCGGTTCATCCCTCTGTTGTGGACGCGCCGTGGTGTGGAACACCGCACATCGCCCGGCCGCCGAGTCCACGCAGGTGGACTTCGTGCAGTTCCACCCGCGGTTTCAACCGCCTGAGACGCCGCCGGCCACGTGCCCTGGCGCGCTCGTGGTCTCCCACGCTTTTATGTCGATTGCCGGCGGACAGGCGGCTGACAGGCTGCAGAAACGGCGACGGCCGGCGATCCGCGCGGGCATCGCCGGCCGTGCGTCCATCGGCGCTCAAGCTACGAGTTCGACGTCAGCCGCCTGGCCAGCAGTTCCTTGGAGCGCTCGGCGCGGCGCGTGTTCTCGTTCTTCACCTCGCGAAAGAACGCGGCGAGGTCCTGGTCGCCGGATTCCTCAGCGTCGCGGATGTACTGGTCGTGCGTCTCCGCGGCCTGAAGGGCGTGGTAGAGAATGCTAACGAGGTTGTAGGTCACGTCCCCGGTGCCGGTATTGCCCTGGCTGCTGTCGGTCATGGAGCCGGTCTCCGTGTCTGAAGGATCGCATCCGCACGCGCCGCCGGCCGTCGCAAGAGCGGGACCGCGGGCTGCCCCATCCATCCGCCGCCCTCCCGGAGAATCGCATGCTCTACATGATCGTCGAGACCTTTCGCAATGGGGACGCGGTGCCCGTCTACCGCCGCTTTCGCGACCGCGGGCGCCTGGCGCCGGAGGGGTTGCGCTACGTGTCCAGCTGGGTAACGGACGACCTGCGCCGCTGCTTTCAGGTGATGGAGTGCGACAACGAGGCGCTGCTGCGCGCGTGGATCGCCGCCTGGGACGACATCGTGGAGTTTGAGGTCGTTCCCGTCATCCCCTCCGCCCAGGCCGCCGCCGCCATCGCCCCGCGCCTGTAATGGGGATGATGATCTACATCATCCGCACGCCTGGAGTTTTCATGGATTTTGGCCGCCACGTCATAAACCGGCGCCTGCCGCGCGTTGCATCCCCGGAGTGCTTTACGCGAGCCGCCGCGGGTGCGGTTCCACCGGATGCACCGCGCTGTACCGAGCGGGCGCTTCGCCATCCAGCGAATGCCGTTCGCCGTCGCCGGCAGTCGCTGGGCTCGCCCCCCACGACTGCCGCGCGTCGTTGTGAATCCGTTGCGTCCTGATTTCACCCGCCTTATTTCCCAGCAGAGTTCGCAGTTCGGTCCGCGTCTCTGACCCGGGGTACGCGATGCGCCTGCTCCCGCTGCTCCCGCTCCTCCTGCTTTCCTGCCTTCGGATTGTGATCCGGTAACGTGCCCCCCGCCTGCAGGAGCGAATAAAAAATTCGCCGCTACAACTGCACAAAGTCCACCTTCGTGGACTCGGCGGCCCGACCGTATGCGGCGTCCCATGCACCGGCGCGTCCGCAATCGGGAGATCACCGGTTTAGATCCGCAATCGGCATCATTTGCCGCTGGCCAGGCAAAAAGATGAGCGGCGTCCTCCCAGCCATCGGGAGGCGCCGCTCACGCTTCTACTCTCGACCGCTTGCCGTGAGTTCGCGCTGAGCCAGCGGAATCAGCACGAGACAACTCCGTTGACTCCGTTGACTCCGTGTGAGGCATTTCCCTGGAAATCTGCCTTCGCGCCGATCCAGTGGAGGCGCGCTTACGCCAGCGGCAGCCCCGACGTGGCGCGCGTGCGGTCGTCGTGCAGCGTGCGCAGCGCGGTGACCTGCGGGTGCTCGGTGCCGCCGCCCATCTCCTCGACAAAGCGGCAGGTGGCGCGGCCCCGCGACGCGGCCTCGTAGCGCGACTCCCACTCGCGCATGGCCGCCTCGTCCGCGGCGCTCTCGTACGGAAAGGTCACCGGCGGGTTCTCCATCCCGATGCGCCAGGGCTTGGGCGTCAGCCGCGCGCGAAAGCTTTTTTGCACCTGGCACAGCGTGATGTACTGCGGGTCCGCGCCCAGGGCGGCCATCGCCTCCTGCGCCTGCGGATCGGTGGGCGAGAACAGCGCGTGCGTCACCAGGTAGCGCAGCCCGGAGTGCGTGCGGTACACGCGCACCCGCCACTCGGAATGCGATGCGACCCACCGCCGCAGCCGGTCCATCGCCGCGGACGCCGGGTCCGCGGGGGCGGGTGGGGGAGGGGGCGGCGCCGCGGGCTGGGCAGGCCTGGATCCGAAGAGGCCACCCAGGATGGATTTCACCCCGCCCGGCAGCGGCAGCGCATCCACCAGCTCCCGCGCCGCCGCGATCGGGTCGCCGGACGCCATCGATGATCCCCGCGACTCCGGCGATCCCGCCCGCGGGTTGTCATCGCGCTCCACGTCCACGTCGATGAAAAAGACACGCGCGGCGTTCAGCACCACGGCGCCGTACGCGTTGCGGGTGAGCGCGGCCTCCGGCGCATCCGCCGTGGCCGCCGCGGGAAACTCGCCCACCACCTCTTCGCGCAGCGGCCGGTCGCCGTACGCGTACCGCTCGGGAAAGCCGGCCCCGGCGCGAATGCGCTCCGCCACGCGCCCCACCGCCTCCCGCGCCAGCGTCTGCGCCTCGGCCTCGCTGCTTCGCGAGCCGCGCCACACGTGAAACCGCACGAACTTTCCGGACGGAGTGGTCGCCGTGGATTCAGCGCGCGACCAGTAGCGGGGGATCAGCATTCGATGGGCGCTCCGGTGTGTCGGGGGATGACGCGAGGGATGCCGTCAGTATCGAACGGGGCACCCGTGGACGCAAGCAGAATCGCAAACCGAAGGAGTTGCCTCACGCGGAGCCGCAAAGAACGTGGAAGCAACCGATCCGCGTCCTCGGGATTCCCGTTACCTCGGGCGTCAGCAACTCCCGCCCGTGTGCAGCGGGATCGCATCCTCATCGTACGTCATGCGGCTCCACGACTGCAGAAAGGCGGAGTAGATGGTGTCGTCCTCCACCCTTACCAGCAGTTCGTCGTTCACATAGTTGCCGGAGCGCGTCAGGTTGTGCGAGCCGGTGAACACCATGCGCCGGACCGGGCCCTCCGGCTCGTGCCTGCCCCGGATCAGGATGAACTTGTCATGTGTGTTGATGCACCAGACGGGAATCTTCTTCTTCACTCCCTGCAGCGCCTCATAGGTCGTGGTGTCCATCGATCCCACGGCGATGTACACCCTGCACAGGTACGAACGTTTTTTGGCCAGCATCCGTGCAACCGCGTTGCGCTCCTCATTGAAGGTGCTCTGCGCCACATGAATCACGCAGTCCGAATCGCCTTCGACGCTCCTGATGCGCTGCTCCACCAGGTCCGTCTGCTGCTGCGGCGAGGCAAACACCCGCAGCCCGAACGTGTTCCCGATGAAGAAGCCGGGCCCCGGGCGGTCAAAAAAGTCGTTGCCCGGATACTTGGTCCGCCCCTCCCAAAGCTCGGTCCAGTATTCATCCATGAAGCCGTTGTACAGTTTCCTGTCGCCGTACACCGTCACGGTGTTGTTGTACGTCTGGCTCCCCGAATGAGGCGACAGGTTGGCCGATCCGAACCAGGTTACGAAGGTGCGCCGCGCGCCGCTCGCGTCGCGGGTATGGGTGAACAGAAAGAGCTTGGAGTGCATGACGGCGCCCCGCGCCTTCGCGATGCACCCGTCCCATCCGGCGGTGGCGGTATCACCGCCCCTGGTGCACCACCGAAAGCGCGAACCAGGGCCCCCCGGTTGATTCAGGTAGGCTTCGAGGACCTCAGGGTCGGTGATGCTCTCATCGTCCATCGGATCGGCGGGGTGGTGGCTGCCGTCCATCGCCACGAACACCCGCACGCCGCGTGTGTGTGCCCGCTCCAGTGCCTGGCGCACCTCTGAATCGTTCAGCGTAAAGATGGCGGCTCGGATCTCGGAGTTGCCCGGGGCGTTGTTGATCAGGTAGATGACGTGATTCAGGATCGACCGGTCCTCCGTAACGCCGCCGGACAGATCGGTAAAGTGGGCCTCCACCCGGACGTGCCCCCAGGTGGAGACGGCGTACGGCGGCGATGGAATGGAGAGCAGGGTGGGGCCGTCGCTGGCCGGCATCACCACGTAGGGGATGTCTTCGCACGCGCCAGCCGCGAACGCGATCGCCAGACACACGGCTGTCCTGAGCTTGATGGATGGGCGCATGATGGACACTCACGGAAACGGGGGAGAAGGCAAGGTCCGTCCCACCTAGATTGGCCCGAAACAGATGATCAGGCAATGCTTTTCGTCGCCTGGCGCCGGACGACGCCCGACTCAGGCCGGCGCGCGTGCCGAATGTTCTGTTTGACGTTTGACGACGAAATCCGTAGAAGGTACTATTGGAGCGGAAGCTGCGCGGTGGATGGGCCCGCGTGCCTCCACGGTCGCCCACTGGTGGGCGCTCGTCCGTTCCCAAACGTGGTTCGTGGAGGCAGCGATGCAGAAGATCCGGCTTCAGGTGGATGCGCTTTCGGTGGAGAGCTTTGCGCCCGCGGCTGCCCCTGAGCGGGTGCTTCGCGGCACCGTGCGCGGCGCGGCGGACACCCTGGTGCGCTCCTGCCAGACCCAGCAGTTCAACTGCACCGCGCAGGGGGGCTACACCTGCGACTACAGCAGCTGCGTGAGTGTGCCGGTGAACATCTGCGCCTGACGGGACGTCCGGGGGCACGCGAACGGCCGGCATCCATCGCGGATCGCCGGCCGTCTTCGTTCGTATCTCTGTGGCTTTTGTGACGAGCATTCCGGACGCCGGAATCGCTCACCGCCGTCGAACATGTCCGCACCAGAAATCGGCCGGCAATCCCCGTGATTGCCGGCCGATTCTGTTCGGTCAATCCCTCATGTGAGAATCGGGAGCCACCCTGTCCCACCAAGAAAGAACCGGCGATCTCGCGGACGAAGATCGCCGCCCGGTTGCTGCTTGAGCAACCCGGTTTACCCGAACGGATGAGGTGTATCGTGGCGACCAGCTACTACGTGAACACCAGGGCGCAGCCAAACGGAGACCACGAGGTCCACAAGAGCGGGTGCACGTGGATGCCCGCGCTGGAGAACAGGATGTACCTCGGCGCGTTCGACGGGTGCGCAGGCGCGGTTAAGGAGGCAAAGAAGACGTACCCGACCACCGCCAACGGCTGCTACTACTGCTCCAACGCCTGCCACACGCATTAGAACAGCGACCGCGGCAGGAGAGGGCGTTACGCGAACGAAAGCAGGTAAACCTGAGCTGGAGAAATCCCCATGGCGAAGTTCTGGATGACCAAAGATACGGCCGGCGAGTGGCGGTGGGCGCTCCTGGCCGACAACAACCGGACGATCGCGGATTCGGGCGAGGGCTACGTCCGCCGCGACGGCTGCCTGGACGCGATTACCCGCGTAAAGAAGGCTGCGGCCGGCGCCTCCGTGTACGACGCGTCCGACGGCACGGCCAAGCTGGTTCCGGACGTGTAGCGGGTGGGCAGGCGGGGTTCGCGTCGAGAACGGAACCTCGCCTGCGCTGCGCCTTCCCCGGCATGCTTCTCGCCGCCCGCCCTCGCTCCGAACTTCGACAGAGGAGAGGCGGATGCGAGCGATCGTGCTGGAGCGGTTTGGCGGGCCGGAAGTGCTGGAGGTAAAGGAGATCGACCGTCCCGGCGCCGGGCCGGGTGAGGTGCTGGTACGCGTGATCTGCGCCGGGACCAACCCGGTGGATGCAAAGCTGCGCCAGAATGCCGGCTGGGCGGGGCTCACGCCGCCGCTGGTGGTGGGATACGACGCGTCCGGTGTGGTGGAGGAGGTGGGCCCCGGTGCCACCGGCTTTTCGGTGGGTGACGAGGTCTACTACATGGACGAGATCTTCGGCAACCCGCTGGGCACCTACGCCGAGTACAACGCCGTCCCCGCCCGCATCGTCGCCCACAAGCCGCGCGGCCTTTCGCACGAGCAGGCGGCCGCGGTGCCGCTGGCGGGCGGAACGGCATGGGAGGCCATCGTCCGGCGCCTGAACGTGCGCCCGGGCGAGACGGTGCTCATCCACGGCGGCGCCGGCGGCGTGGGCTCGTTCGCGGTGCAGTTTGCCAAGGCGGCCGGCGCGCGGGTGCTGGCGACGGCCAGCGCGCGCAATCAGGACGTGCTGCGCCAGCTGGGTGCCGACGTCCCCATCGACTACGGCGCGGAGGACTTTGCCCAGGTGGCGCTGCGCGAGTCCGGCGGGCGCGGCGTGGACGCGGTGTTCGACACCGTGGGCGGCGATCTGATCAAGCGCAGCATCCCCGCCACGCGCCCGTTCGGCCGGCTGGCGTGCATCCTTACGCCCGAGGGCACGCTGGGCGGGCTGTCGAGCAAGAACCAGACGCTGCACGGCATCTTTGTGATGCGCGAAGCCGAGCGGCTGCGCGACATGGCCGCCGTCATCGACCAGGGCCGCTGCCGCCCCCTGATCGGCGAAACCATGCCGCTGGAGGACGTCCGCCGTGCCCACGAGCGCCTGGACGGCGGCCACGGCACCGGCAAGGTCATCCTCCGCGTCGCAAAGGGATGATGATCGGTGATGTCTTGAGATGAACGAGATCGGAAGCCGCGCAGAGCCGCGGCTGCCGATCTCGTTTGGTGATTTTCAGATTCGCGTCACCCGCGCGGCCGCCGCACGATCTCTCCCGCGGCGAGCGTACGCCTTGATCGCCCCCGCGATAAACCCATTTCCCCCCGCGCGCATCCTAGCTCCGACCTGAGCAACTTTTCACAAATCCATCGGATCGGAGAAGCGCATGCACGAACCTTCCGCGACCGCCCTTCTGCAGCGCGTCGACGCGCTGGAGCGACAGGCAAGACGCAGCCGGGCGCTCTCGCTGGGTCTAGGAACCCTGCTGGCGGTGGTGTCGCTGGGCGCGTGGATCACGCCGCCGGGCACGGCCGACGTGCTGCGCGCCCGCACGCTCATCATCGAAGACGAGCGGGGGCGCGACCGGGTAGTGATCGGTGCGCCGATGCCCAGCGGGATGGGCACCACGCGCATCAGCCCCAGCACCGGCATCATGATCAACGACACCGCCGGGCACGAGCGCTTTGCGCTGGGATTGCAGGAAACCGGGCAGATGTCGATGGGCTTCGACGCGGCCCCCGGCAACGGCGACCCGCGCAACCCCGAGCGGCTGAACCTGGGCGTGGACGTGAACGGAAACGGGTTTGTCCGCTACCTGGACAAGGGGACGGGCCTGGCCGGGTATCTGGGCCTGCGACCCGATAACCGTGTCTGGCTGGAGTTTCTGCAGGTGAGCGCCGATTCCGTCATCCGCCGCCGCGTCGGCCTGCAAGGCGACCAGATGGTGCGCGAAGCGCGCTGAATCCATCTGCTGGCGGCGTCGCCACCGGCGGATGCAAACAGATTGGCCGGCACTCCCAACGGAGCGCCGGCCGATCTGGCTTTTTTCTTCCCGAGCCGCGCCAGCCGTTGTGCCGAGGCGCTGCTCGTTGGCCCTGGGCCGAGCATTCTACAACGATTGCGCAATCCTACCAAATCTGTGTTATTATCAGGTGCCATTGGTGCCATTGGTGCCATTGGTGCCATTGGTGCCATTGGTGCCATTGGTGCCATTGGTGCCATCGGTGACCCTGGTGACTCGAGCCAGTAGGCACTTGAACTATTTGGGAGATACATGGCCGAGCGTGCAATCGACCTCAATCACGCCCGAACTCAACTGGCCGAGCTGGTGCGTCAAGCCGCTCGTGGTGAGGACGTGATTCTTACCGAGGATGGGCGAGCGGTCGCCAAGATCATTCCAATCACCCGCGCACAGGGTCCTCGTGAATTCGGCAGCGCCAGGGGTTTGATTCACATGGCGGATGATTTTGACGAGCCCCTTGAAGAATTCGCGGATTATATGTAGCCTCTGTGCATGTCTACCCGCGCGCTGCTCGACACGCACAGCTTTCTCTGGTTCATCGGCGGAAGCGAGCGCCTTAGCCCTCGTGCACGCACGTTGATCGAAGCGCGAGAGAATCCGATCCTCGTCAGCGTCGCGGGTCTGTGGGAGATCGCGATCAAAAACGGGATCGGCAAGCTCGCCCTGGACCGGCCTTTCGCTGAACTGATCCCGGAGCAGCTGGAGCGGCAGCAGATCGGTGTCCTTGGCATTGAGCTGCGGCATCTGGACGCACTTACTCGTCTGCCCCAGCATCACCGCGATCCGTTCGACCGCTTGATCGCTGCGCAGGCACTTACGGAAGAAGTCCCGGTCATCAGCGTGGATCCCGCCCTGGACGCGTACGGCGTGCAGCGGCTGTGGTGACTTTCTTTGTACTGATCGATTCGAAACAGGCCGGCAATCCTGATGGATTGCCGGCCTGTTTCTTCCAGATCTGGAGAGAATCAGCCCCCCAGCCGCTCCCGCACGAGGTCGCTGACCAGCGCCGGGTTCGCGTTGTCGCCGCTCTGGCGCATCAGCTGGCCAACGAAGAAACCGAGCAGGCCCGTCTTGCCGGCGCGGTACTGGCCGGGTTTCAGCCCTTCGAAGCAGGAGTGACGCTGTTGTATTTCACCTTGTCCTGGGGGAATGCTCCCGCGAACGTTTCGCGCAGAAACCGGCTCTCGCCCAACCGTACCTCAGCGTTTCCGATTTCAGGTGGCGTGTCACTCTTCACTACGACTTCGATGGTCCCCGCGGGGCCCATCAGGTAGACCAGCCATTCACGTTCGGCTCCGTCGGCCATCATCCCCTCCCATTCGGGTGATTGATCCCATCAACTCCCCAGCCGCTCCCGTACCAGATCGCTGACCAGCGCCGGGTTCGCGTTGCCGCCGCTCTGGCGCATCACCTGGCCCACGAAGAAGCCGAGCAGGCCCGTTTTGCCGGCGCGGTACTCGTCGGCCTTCCCCGCGTTGGCGGCGATCACCTGGTCCACCAGCGGCGCGAGGGCTCCGGGGTCGCTCACCTGCTGCAGGCCCAGGCTGGCTACCAGCGCGCGCGGCTCGCCGCCGTTCTTCACCATCTCGGCGAGCACCTGGCGCGCGCCACTTACGGAGACGGTGCCGTCCTCCACCACTGCCGCCAGCTGGCCCAGCGCGTGCCCGCCGAACGGGAGCGCGTCCAGCGCGCGGTCACCCTGCTCCCGCGGCAGCTCGTGGAGCACCCAGTTGGCCACCGCCTTGGCCGGCGCGCCCACCACCAGCGCCGCCTCGAACAGGTCGCTCGTCGGCAGCTCGCGCGAGAGCAGGTCCGCTTCCTCCGCCGGCAGTGCCAGCTCGCCCGCGTAGCGCGCGCGCCGCGCCTCCAGCTCCGGCGAGCGCTCCACGTCGGGCGCGGGGGCCTTGCTGCGCGGCTTTGCATCGCCCGGCGACGCGGCGCGCTCCGTCCTGGGCTTTTTCTCCGCCTTTGGCGCGGGGGCGGCCTTTTCCGCGGCCTTGGCCCAGGCATCGCGCAGCGTCACGGTGCGGTTGAAGACCAGCGCATCGGGTCGCGAATCCACCACGTCGCTGCAGAAGTAGCCCACCCGCTCGAACTGGTAGCGGCTCCCGGGCTCGTCGTCGCGCACGCCGGGCTCGATCAGCGCGCCCTGGATGACGACCAGCGACTCAGGGTTCAGGTACTCCTTGAAGTCGCCCTCGCCCGATTCGGGATCGGGGACGGTGAACAGGCGGTCGTACAGCCGCACCTCGCACTCCAGCGCGTGCTGGGCGCTCACCCACTGGATAGTCCCCTTCACCTGCCGCCCGTCCGGCGTGGTGCCGCCGCGCGTGGCCGGATCGTACGAGCAGCGCAGCTCCACCACCTCGCCGCTGTCGTCCTTTACCACCTCGTCGCAGCGGATGACGTACGCGTACCGCAGCCGCACCTCCGCGCCCGGCGACAGGCGGTGGAACCCCTTGGGCGGGCTCTCCATGAAGTCGTCGCGGTCGATGTACAGCGTCCGCGAAAAGGGCAGGGGGCGCGAACCCTCCTTGGGCACGTCGTGCGGCCAGAAGGAGGCGTCCAGCGTCTCCGTCTCCCCCTCGGGATAGTTGGTCAGCGTCACCTTGAGCGGCCGCAGCACGCACAGCACCCGCGGCGCCCGCGTGTTCAGGTCGTCGCGGATGGCGAACTCCAGCTTGGCCATGTCGATGCGGCTGTTGAACTTGGCCACGCCCATCTGCTCCCAGAAGGAGCGAATGGCCTCCGGCGTCACCCCCCGGCGGCGGAATCCGGCGATGGTGGGCATGCGCGGATCGTCCCAGCCGTTCACGTGGCCGCCCTTGACCAGCTCCAGCAGCTTGCGCTTGCTGACGATGGTGTACTCCAGGTTGCCGCGCGCAAACTCGTACTGGTGCGGGCGATAGGGCGTCCCACCTTCCGAGCGCACGAAGTCCTGCCAGTGGTCTACCGTCCAGTCGTAGACTGCCCGGTTGTTGTCGAACTCCAGCGTGCAGAGCGAGTGCGTGATCCCCTCGATGGCGTCTTCGATGGGGTGCGCGTAGTCGTACAGCGGGTAGATGCACCACTTCTCGCCGGTGCGGTAGTGGTGCGCGTGGCGGATTCGGTAGATGAGCGGATCGCGCAGCAGCATGTTTTTGCTCGCCAGGTCGATCCGGGCCCGCAGCACGTGCGCGCCATCGGGAAACTCGCCCGCGCGCATTCGCCGGAAGAGATCGAGATTCTCCTCCACCGAACGGTCGCGGTATGCCGTCGGCCGCCCCGGCTCCATCACCGTGCCGCGCGCCTCGCGGATCTCCTCGTCCGTCGAGCTGTCCACGTACGCCAGCCCGTGCTGGATCAGGAACTCGGCGAAGCGGTACATCTGCTCAAAGTAGTCCGCCGCGTACAGCGGCCCCTCGCCAAAGTCCGCGCCCAGCCACCGCACCGTGTCGACGATGGAGTTGACGTACGACACGTCCTCCGTCTCGGGATTGGTGTCGTCGAAGCGCAGGTTGAAGCGGCCGCCCGTCTCCTGCGCGATGCCGTAGTTGAGCAGGATGGACTTGGCGTGGCCGATGTGCAGGTAGCCGTTGGGCTCCGGCGGAAAGCGGGTGACGACGGTTTCGTACTTTCCCGCGCGCAGGTCTTCCGCCACGATGGCGCGGATGAAGTCCAGCCCCTCGCGTTCGGCGAACGCCATGGCGTCGGGGAGCACGTCGCTCCCGCGCTTCGTATCGATATCGGTCACGTGACTGCTCTTCGGTCGTGATGACGAGGCGGGCCGGCACCCAGGCCGACGTCCCGCAAATCCGGATGATAAACCCCGTAGAATAACGGATCCGCGGATGATCTACAACGCCGCGCTGGCCCCGCGCCGTGCGTGAAACAAGGGTCCTCGTGGCGGGTGCGTGCTTTGTCGAACAAGCGTGGCGCGGCAATCCTCATCCTCCTTCTTCCGAGAAGTACGCGCGCCGCGCAGGCCGCCGGGCCCGGGAACTGGCGCGGCGCCCGCCGGAGCCTGATTATCCCCGCCGTAGCCTCCTGTCTCCACCTCACCGGATCCACCCACGCATGCGTCCTTTGCACCTTGCCCTCGCCGCGCTGCTGGCGCTGCAAACCGCCTGTGCGCCGCAGGCCGGCCCTCGCCCGGTTCCGCCGGTGCAGGATCCCTGCGCCATCCCTTCGTGGGCCACCCTGGTGATGGCGGAGCGGGACATCGGCATGGCGCCAGGCGAATCGCAGACGCTGGCGCCGCCGGTGGTGCACCACGGACCCTCCGGCCCACGGTCGGTCGATGAGGGTTGTTCCATCGCCTGGGCGGTGGAGGGCACCGGCGCGCAGATCGATGCCGTCGGCACGCTGGCCATCGCGCCGGACGCGCGGCCGGGTGATTCGCTGTACGTCGTCGCCCGCGCCATGGGCGATGACGCGCGGGCGCGGGTGAAGATCGTCGCGCCCGGGCCCAACCCGCTGGCGGGCACGTGGCGGCAGGTGCGGACGCCCACGTGCGTGGGCCCGGGTGGCCCGATCGGCGAGCTGGTGCTGCGGCGCAGCGGCGGGATGATGCTGACCGTGCGGCCGTTCGAGACGTACGTCGACCTGGCGGGCACGTACACGCTCGATCCGGCTACGTCGCTGCTGGAACTCCGGAGTTCCACCCGCGCCGTCGACGGCGGGCTGTTCCTGGCCGGCTACGCGCGCGTGGAAGGCGATTCGCTCGAGATCCGGCTCGCGCCCGGCGGCGACCGCGTGGGCCTGTTCGCCACCATGCCGGGCGAGGAGGAGTGCCGCGCCACGTTCCAGCGCGCCGGCGCCGCGCGGTAGCGTCCTTCGAGCCGCGAATCCTGACCACGGCAACAGCAACGGAAGCCTGGAGCGGCGTCGACCGGGATCGTACTGCGTCCGCTGGCGGCCCCCTCTCCCGGCCTCTCCCCCAACTTCGGGGGAGAGGTGACGCGAGCCGAATCTCTGGCGCGTCGTGGGAACCTGAGTCACGAACGCAGTCCGTGGGAAACGGGATCGAAGTT
>NZ_JBMDXM010000254.1:0-30408 GCF_048594345.1 Longimicrobium sp. | reverse complement strand
CCGCGCCCGCGCCGACGGCCGTCGCGCCCGTGGCCCCGGCCGCCGCGCCCGCCATGGTGCAGGTGCCGCAGGCCAGCACGACGCCCCCGGGCGACGCGTCCGGGCTGCAGGCGATCTTCGCGCAGCAGCTGGCCATCATGCAGAGCCAGCTGGCCATGCTCGGCGGCGCCGCGGCGCCCGCCGCCCTCCCCGCCGCCGCGCCCGCCCACGGCCGGAACGGCCACGGAGAGAACGGCGCGGCCGGCGGCGGAAACGGGCACCACGGGGAGAACGGCCACCGCGGCAACGGGCACCCCGCGCCCGTCCCCACGCCGCCCTCGCGGCTGGAGCGGGTGCAGACCGCGCTGGAGACGGCGGAGCCGGAAAAGCCCGCCTCGCACGGCCCGCACCGCCCGGTGAGCGCCACCATGGGGCTGGGCGGCGGCTACAACGAGCAGCAGAACGCGTACTTCGAGGCGCTGGTCCGGCGCTACACCCAGCGTACCCGCCGCTCGCGCGAGTACGCCGCGGAGCACCGCCCGCACCTGTCCGACAACCGCGCGTCGCTGGGCTTTCGCCTGGCCAACAAGGAGCTGATGTACCCCATCGTGGGCGAGCGCTCGGAGGGCACGCGCCTGTGGGACCTGGACGGGAACGAGTACGTGGACTGGACCCTGGGCTTCGGCGTCCACTTCTTTGGCCACCGGCCGCCGTTCATCGTGAAGGCGGTGGAGGAGTCGGTGCGCCGCGGCTTTCACACCGGCCCGCAGAGCGACCTGGCCGGCCCCACGGCCCGGCTGTTCAGCGAGGTCACGGGGATGGAGCGCGTCACCTTCTGCAACACGGGCAGCGAGGCGGTGATGACGGCGCTGCGCGTGGCGCGCGCCGTCACCGGCCGCGACAAGGTGATGCTGTTCGAGAACGCGTACCACGGCTGCTTCGACGGCATCCTGGCCCGCCCCGGCCCCGGCGGCCGGCCGCGCGCCATCGCCCCCGGCACTCCCCAGGGGATGGTGGACGACGTCGTCCTGTTTCCGTACGGGAGCGAGGAGGCGCTGGAGTACATGCGCGCCCACGGCCACGAGCTGGCCGCCGTGCTGGTGGAGCCCATCCAGAGCAACCACCCGTCGCTGCAGCCGCGCGAGTTCCTGCACCAGGCGCGGGCGCTGACGGAAAAGAGCGGCACGGCGCTCATCTTCGACGAGATGATCACCGGCCTGCGCATGGGGCCCAGGGGCGCCCAGGGCTTCTTCGGGGTCGAAGCCGACATGGGCACCTACGGCAAGATCATCGGCGGGGGGCTGCCGATCGGCGTGCTGGCGGGCAAGGCGCGCTTCATGGACGCCATCGACGGCGGGCAGTGGAGCTTTGGCGACGACAGCTACCCGGTCGTGGACCAGACCTTCTTCGCGGGCACCTTCTGCAAGCACCCGGCGGCCATGGCCGCCGCGCACGCCGTGCTGGTGCACCTCAGGGAAAAGGGCCAGGCGCTGTACGACGAGGTGAACCTGCGCGCCGCGCGCCTGGTGGCCTCGCTGCGCGCCGTGATCGAGGAGGAGGGCGCGCCCCTGCGCATCGTCCACGCGCACAGCAACTTCCGCTTCATCATCCGTCCCGGCGAGACGGCGGCGGAGCTGCTGCACTACCACATGCTGGAGCGGGGCGTGTACGTGTGGGAGCAGCGCGGCTGCTTTCTGAGCACCGTCCACACCGACCAGGACTGCGACGACCTGGTGCGCATCCTCCGCGAGAGCATCCACGCGCTGCGCGACGCCGGCTTCATGCCCCCGCGCCCCGACGGCGGCGCGCGCACGCCGCTGCCCGAGGGGATCACGCTGTTTCCCTCGGCCCAGGCCGGCCCGCGGGCGGTGCCGCTCACGCCGGCGCAGCGCCAGATCTGGGTGCACGCCCAGTTTGGCGACGACGCCTCGCGCGCCTACAACGAGCAGGTGGTGATCGGGCTGCGCGGCCGCCCCGACGCGGCCGCCCTGCGCGCCGCCGTGGCGGACCTGGTGGCGCATCACGAGTCGCTGCGCACCGTGTTCGTCTCGGACGAGGTGCAGCACGTGCTTCCCGCGCTGGCCCAGCTGCCGGTGTTCATCGACGACTCCGGCGCGCCGGCGGACCCGGCGCGCCTGGAGCGGGCCATGACCGACGCCGTGCGCGGGGTGTTCAACCTGGAGACGGGCCCGCTGTTCCGCGTCTACCTGCACGCCAACGGGCCGGAGAGCAGCGTGCTTCAGCTCGTGGTGCACCACATCGCGGCGGACGGGCTGTCGCTCGACATCCTGCAGCGCGACCTGGAGACCGCCTGCGCCGCGCGCGGCCAGGGGCGCGCCCCGGTCCTTCCCCCCGCCATGCAGTTCAGCGAGTTCGCGCGCCTCTACGACCAGTACGCGCGGACCTCGGCGGACCGCGAGGCGGAGTGGCTGGCGGGGTTCCAGGGCGCGCAGCCCACCCGGCTGCCGTACGACCACCCGCGCGCGGCCTTTCCCACCAACCGCGCCGGCCACGTCTCGCGGCCGCTGTCGTCCGCGCTGGCCGGGCGCATCCGCGAGCTGGGGCGCCGCCAGGGGACCACGCCGTTCATGACGCTGGCGGCGGGCGTGCTGGCCACCCTGCACCGGATGACGGGGCAGGACGACCTGATGATCGGCATCTCCTCTTCGGGGCGGCCCTTCGAGGGGGCTGGCTCGCTGGTGGGGCACTGCGTGGAGGTGCTCCCCATCCGCAGCCGCGTGGACGCGGATACCGGGACGCAGCGCTTTCTCAGGCAGGTGCGCGGCTGGCTGCTGGACGCGTACGAGAACGAGGTGCTCACCTGGGGCCGCCTGCACGAAAGGCTGGACCGCCCGCGTGATCCCGCCGCCGCGCCGCTGATCGCGGTGGAGATCAACATGGAGCCCGCGGCCTCGGTCGAGGCGGCGTCGCGTCCCACATTCGCCGGGATGGACCTGGTGCCCGTGAAGCGCCCGGGCGCGCAGTCCACCCGCTGGGACATCCACATCGACGCGGTGGACGGGGGCGACCTGATCGTCCTGCACACCATCTACAACGCCGACCTGCTGGAGCAGGCCACGGTGGAGGGCATCCTTTCCCACCTGGAGCGGGTGCTGGAGCAGATCACCGGCGACGACCTGCCGCTGGCGGCGCTGGAGCTGGGGGCGGGCGCGGAGACCGTCCAGGTGGACGCGTGCACTGCCACGGAATCCCCGGCGGACGCGTGCATCCACCGCCTGTTCGAGGCGCGGGCCGCCCGCACCCCCGCCGCCGTGGCGCTGGTGTGCGAGGACGAGTCCTTCACCTGCGAGGCGCTGAACGCGCGGGCCAACCGCCTGGCGCACCGCCTTCGCGCGCTGGGCGTGGGCCCCGACGTGCCCGTGGCGATGTGCTTCGAGCGCGGTGCGGAGATGATCGTGGCGCTGCTGGGCGTGCTCAAGGCCGGCGGCGCCTACGTGGCGCTGGACACCGCCCTTCCCGCCGAGCGGCTGGCCTTCATGCTGGCCGACTCCGGCGCGGCCGCGCTGGTCACCCGCCGCGCGCTGGCGGACCGCTTTTCCGCCGGCGTGCCGGTGATCTGCCTGGACGAGGCGGAGTCGCTGGCCGGCGAGAGCACGGAGAACCCGGCGGGCGGGGCGTCCGCCGGGCACCTGGCGTACCTGGTGTACACCTCCGGCAGCACCGGCACCCCCAAGGGCGTGGCGGTGGAGCACCGGCAGGTGGCCAACTACGTCCTTGGCCTCAAGGACCGCCTGGGGCTGGAGGAGGGGGCCAGCTTCGCCACCGTGTCGACGCTGTCCGCCGACCTGGGGAACACCGTGGTCTTTTCCGCGCTGGCGTGGGGCGGAACGCTGCACGTGCTGAGCGAGAAGCGGATCTTCAGCGGCGACGACGTGGCCGAGTACTTTGCCCGCCACGCCATCGACTGCCTGAAGATCACCCCCTCGCACCTGGCCGCGCTGCAGGCGGGCGGCGACCCGCGCCGGGTCATGCCGCGCCGCTGGCTGGTGCTGGGCGGCGAGGCCTCGCTGCTTCCCTGGGTGGACGAGCTGGTCAAGGCGTCTCCCTCCGTGGCCGTCTTCAACCACTACGGCCCTACGGAGACGACGATCGGCGCGCTGACCTACCGCGTCGCGGCGGATCGTCCCGACACGCGGTCGGGGACGCTGGTGCTGGGGCGCCCGCTCCCCAACTACCAGGTGTTCGTGGTGGATGCGGAGCTGCGCCCGGTGCCCGCGGGCGTCGCCGGTGAGCTGCTGATCGGCGGCGCCGGGGTGGCGCGCGGCTACCTGGGCCGGCCGGAGCTCACCGCCGAGCGCTTCGTCACCAGCTCCTTTGGCGAGGGCCGGCTGTACCGGACGGGCGACCGCTGCCGCGTGCTGCCGGACGGCAACGTGGAGTTCCTGGGCCGCATCGACGACCAGGTGAAGATCCGCGGCTTCCGTGTCGAGCCGGGCGAGATCGCCGCCGCGCTCCGCGGCGCCGAGGGCGTGGACGAGGCCGTGGTCGTCGCCCGCGAGGACGACGACGGCGAACTGCAGCTGGTGGCGTACGTGGTGGGTTCCGCGCAGGAGCGCGCGATGCGCGACCTGCTGCGGCAGACCCTTCCCGAGTACATGGTCCCGGCGGTCTTCGTTTCTCTGCAGAAGCTGCCGCTGAACGCCAACGGCAAGGTGGACCGCGCGGCGCTTCCCACGCCCGCGGCCGCCGCGCGGCAGACGCCCGACGCGCCGCTCACCCCGGTGGAACAGGTGCTGGCCGGCATCTTTTGCGACGTGCTGAAGGTGGAGCAGGTGGGCCTGCACGACGACTTCTTCGCGCTGGGCGGGCACTCGCTCAAGGCCACCCGCGTGGGCGCGAAGGCCAAGGCCGTGCTGGGCGTACGCCTGAGCCCGCGCGACCTGTTCCAGAACCCCACCGTCGCCGGGCTGGCCGCCCGCGTGGAGGCGATCCGCGCCGTAGCGGCCGGGGTCGAGGTGTCCGCCGCGCCCGCCGCCGCCGCCGAGGCGCCCGCCGCCGAAGCGTCCGTCACCGTCGAAGCGCCGGTCGAGGACTCGTACGTGGCGCCGCGCACCCCGGTGGAAGAGGTGCTGGCCGGGATCTTCGCCGACGTGCTCAAGGTGGAGCGCGTGAGCGTACACGACTCCTTCTTCGACCTGGGCGGGCACTCGCTCAAGGCCACCCGCGTGGGCGCCCGCGCCCGCGCCGTGCTGGGCGTGGCGCTCAAGCCGCGCGACCTGTTCGAGAGGGCCACGGTGGCCCGACTGGCCGAGCGGGTGGAGGAGATTCGCGCGGCGGCGGCGGGGGTGGAGCCGCCCGCGCCGCTGGCGGGTCCCGGCGAGGACGAGCCGGTGGTGGCCGACCGCTACGTGGGGCCGCGGACGCCGGTGGAGGAGGTGCTGGCCGGGATCTTCGCCGACGTGCTCAAGGTGGAGCGCGTGAGCGTGAACGACTCCTTCTTCGACCTGGGCGGGCACTCGCTCAAGGCCACCCGCGTGGGCGCGAAGGCCAAGGCGGTGCTGGGCACGGCCGTCCGTCCGCGCGACCTGTTCGAGTGCCCCACCGTGGCCGCCCTGGCGGAGCGGGTGGAGGCGATCCGCGCCAAGCAGCTGGGGCTGCTGCCCCCGGTGACGCCGGTGGAGCGCGCCCCCGAGATGCCGCTGTCGTTTGCCCAGGAGCGCCTGTGGTTCCTGGACCGCCTGCAGCCGGGGAACACCGTCTACAGCCGCCCGCTGGCCCTGCGGCTGCGCGGCGCGCTGAACGCGGATGCCCTGCGGCGCGCGCTGGGCGAGCTGGTGCGCCGCCACGAGGTGCTGCGCACCGTGTACGCCGAGCGCGACGGGGTGCCGGTGCAGATCGTCCGCCCCGCGGGCGAGTTCACCGTCCCCGTGACGGATCTGGAGGGGATGGACCCGGACGCGCGCGAGGCCGAGGCCCGGCGGCTGGTGGCCGCCGACGCGCTGCGCCCGTGGGACCTGGCCGCCGGCCCCGTGTTTCGCGCCGCGCTGCTGCGCCTGGCCCACGACGACCACGTTCTGCTCACCTCGCAGCACCACATCGCTCATGACGGGTGGAGCCTGGGCGTGATGTTCGGCGAGCTGCAGGCGCTGTACGGCGCGTTCGCCGAGGGCCGGACGCCGTCCCTTCCCGAGCTGAAGGTGCAGTACGCCGACTACGCGGCGTGGCAGCGCCGGCACGTGGCGGGTGAGGTGCTGGACCGGCAGGTGGCGTGGTGGAAGGAGCGGCTGCGGGGCGCGCCCGCGCTGCTGGAGCTGCCCACCGACTTTCCCCGCCCGGCGGTGCCCACGCACCGCGGCGCGGAGCAGGAGGCGGTGTTCGGCGCCGGCGTCCTGGCGCGGCTGAACGAGCTGGCCCGCGCGGAGGGGGCGACCCTGTACATGGTGCTGATGGCCGCCTTCCAGGTGCTGCTGGCCAAGTACGCCGGCACCGAGGACGTGGTGGTGGGCAGCCCCATCGCCGGCCGCACCAGCCCCGAGGTGGAGGGGCTGATCGGGTTCTTCGTCAACACGCTGGCGCTGCGCACCCGCCTGGACGGCGACCTCACCTTTCGCCAGCTGCTGGGCCGCGTGCGCGAAACCACGCTGGGCGCGTACGAGAACCAGGAGGTGCCGTTCGAAAAGCTGGTGGAGGTGCTGGCCCCCGAGCGCACGCTCAGCCATTCGCCCCTGTTCCAGGTGATGTTCACCCTGGCCAACGGCCGTGAAGGGGCGGGCACCGGCGGCGGCGTGGGGCTTCCCGGAGTGACGGCCGAGTACCTGAGCCAGGACACCGGCACCGTCAAGTTCGACCTGACCCTGCACTGTGCCGAGGCGGCGGGCGGGCTGCACGCCAGCCTGGGCTACAGCACCGAGCTGTTTCTCCCCGCCACGGCCGCCCGCATGCTGGACCACCTGGAGCGGGTGCTGGACCAGGTGTCGCGCGACGCCGACGTGCGCCTGTCGCGGCTGGGGCTGCTGGCCGACGCGGAGCGCGGGCTGGTGGTGGAGTCGTGGAACGCCACCGGCGCGCCGTACCCGCGCGAGTCGTGCGTCCACCAGCTGTTCGAGGCGCAGGCGGAGCGCACCCCGCAGGCGGTGGCGGTGAGCGCCGAGGGTGAGTCGCTGACGTACGCGGAGCTCAACGCGCGGGCCAACCGGCTCGCCCACCACCTGGTCGGCCTGGGCGCGGGGCCCGACGTGCGGGTGGGGGTGTGCATGGAGCGCGGGACGGAGATGGCGGTGGGGGTGCTGGCCGTCCTCAAGGCGGGCGGCGCCTACGTGCCGCTGGACCCCGACTACCCGGCCGACCGGCTGCGCCACATGGTGGAAGACTCCCGTCCCGCCGCGCTGCTGGCGTTCGGCGTCGCCGACGCGCTGATCGCCGGCCTCGTGGGCGAGAGCGGGATCCCCGTCGTCCGCCTGGAAACCGACGCGGAGGCGTGGGCCGGCCAGCCGGACAGCAACCCGGCGCGGGCGGACCTGCATCCCGACCACCTGGTCTACGTCATCTACACCTCCGGCAGCACCGGGCGGCCCAAGGGGGTAATGAACCACCACGGCTGCCTGGTGAACCGGGTCACCTGGGGCGCGCGCGCCTGGGGGCTCACGGCCGACGACGTGCTGCTGAGCAAGACGTCGCTCAGCTTCGACGGCCACATCCGCGAATTGTTCCTGCCCTGGAGCGTGGGCGCGCGGGTGGTGATGGCGCGGCCGGGCGGGCACCGCGACCCCGACTACCTGCTGGAGGTGATCCGGGCCCAGGGGGTGACCATGGTGAACATGAACGCCTCCATGCTGCTGGTGCTGCTGGAGAACCCGCGGCTGGAGCGGTGCGCGGGGCTGCGGCAGCTGCTCTCCGGCGGCGAGGCGCTGCCCGGCGCCGCGCTGCTGCGCTTTCGCGAGCGGCTGCCGGGGACCGTGCTGCACAACCTGTACGGACCCTCCGAGGCGGCCACCGCTATGATGGCGCCGCACTGCGGGCCCGGGCAGGCGCGCGCCGTCGTCCCCATCGGCCGGCCCACCGCCAACTCGCGCGTGTACCTGCTGGACCCCGCCGGCAACCCCGTCCCCGTGGGCGTGGTGGGCGAGCTGTACGTGGGCGGCGACAGCGTGTGCCGCGGCTACCTGGACCGCCCGGCGCTCACCGCCGAGCGCTTTGTCCCCGATCCGTTCGGGACCGGGCCGGGCGCCCGGCTGTACCGCACCGGCGACCTGGGCCGCTGGCTGGCGGACGGGATGATGGAGTTCCTGGGGCGCAACGACTTTCAGGTCAAGGTGCGCGGCTTCCGCATCGAGCTGGGCGAGGTGGAGGCGCGCCTGGCCGAGCATCCCCGGGTGCGCGAGGCGGCCGTGATGGCCCGCGCCGACGCCACCGGCGACAACCGGCTGATCGCCTGGTACACGGGCGACGAGACGGTCGACGTGGCCGCGCTGCGGGCGCACCTGGCCCAGCGGCTTCCCGACTACATGGTCCCCGCCGCGTTCGTGCGCATGGACCGCTTTCCGCTCACCCCCAGCGCCAAGCTGGACCGCGCGGCACTCCCGGAGCCGGAGGGCGACGCGTTCGCCACCCGCGTCTTCGAGGCGCCCGTGGGCGAAACCGAGACCGCCGTGGCCCGGGTGTGGGCCGGGGTGCTGGGGGTGGAGCGCGTGGGGCGCCGGGACCACTTCTTCGAGCTGGGCGGCCACTCGCTGCGCGCGGTGCAGGTGGTCTCCCGCATCCGCCAGGCGCTGGGGATCGACGCCGCGCTGGGCGACGTGTTCCTGCGCCCCGTGCTGGCCGACTTTGCCCGCGGGCTGCGTGCGGACGCGGGTGACGCGCCGCCGATGATCGAGCGCGTGTCGCGCGACGAGCCCCTGGCCGTCTCGTTCGCGCAGCAGCGGCTGTGGTTCCTGGAGCGGATGGGGAGCGTGGGCACCGCGTACAACGTCCCCCTGCGCCTGCGGCTGCGGGGGGTGCTGGACCGCGGCGCGCTGGTCCGGGCGCTGGACCGCGTCGTCCAGCGGCACGAGGCGCTGCGCACCGTGTTCGCCCAGGAAGAGGGCGAGCCGGTGCAGCGCATCCTCCCCCCGGCGGAGAGCGGCTTCGCCCTGGCCGAGCACGACCTGGCGGGCGACGCGGACGCCGCCGCCGCGCTGCACGAGCTGATGGCCGACGAGGCGGGCGCGCCGTTCGACCTGGAGCGCGGCCCCGTGATCCGCGGCCGGCTGGTGCGCATGGCGGCGGACGACCACGTGCTCCTGCTCACCCTGCACCACATCGCCTCCGACGCCTGGAGCGTGAGCGTGCTGGTGAACGAGCTGGGCGCGCTGTACGCCGCCTTTGCTACCGGGGCCGCCGATCCCCTGCCGCCCCTGCCGGTGCAGTACGCCGACTACGCGGCGTGGCAGCGGCGCTGGCTGGACCGCGACGTCCTGCAGGCGCAGGTGGACTACTGGAAGGGGGCGCTCTCCGGCGCGCCCGAGCTGCTGGAGCTTCCCACCGACCACGTTCGGCCGGCGCGGCAGGAGTTCTCCGGCGCCCGGGTGGAGATCGAGCTGGACGAGGCGCTTACGCGGGGGCTGCGGGCGCTTGCCCAGCGCCACGGCACCACGCTGTTCACCATCGTGATGGCGGCGTGGGCGGCGGTGCTGGGCCGGCTTTCCGGGCAGTCCGAGGTGGTGGTGGGCACGCCCTCCGCCAATCGCGGCCGCCCCGAGATCGAGGGGCTGATCGGCTTCTTCATCAACACCCTGGCGCTGCGGGTGGAGCTGGGCGGCGCGCCCACGGTGGCGCAGCTGCTGGAGCGGGTCAAGGCCCGCTCCATCCAGGCCCAACAGCACCAGGACATCCCCTTCGAGCGGGTGGTGGAGCTGGTGCAGCCCGCCCGCACCCTGGCGCACAGCCCGCTCGTTCAGGTGGTGCTGGCGTGGCAGAACACCCCCGGCGCCGCCCTGGACCTTCCCCGGCTCACCCTGGGCGAGGTTGACGCGGCCCCGCAGCTGACCGCCAAGTACGACCTGTCGCTGGGACTGCAGGAGCTCGACGGGCGGATCGTGGGCGGCGTGACCTACGCCACCTCGCTCTTCGAGAGCGCCACGGTGCAGCGGTGGATGGGGTACCTGCGCAACGTGCTGGCCGCCATGGCCGCGGACGACGCGCGGCCCGTGCACGCGCTGCCCATGCTGGACGAGGCGGAGCGCACGCTGCTGGTGGAAACGTGGAACCGCACGGCGCGCGAGTTTCCGCGGGACGTGTGCCTGCACGAGCTGTTCGCCGCCCGCGCGGCCGAGCACCCGGACGCCGTGGCGCTGGAGTGGGCGGGCGAGCGGCTGACGTACGCGCAGCTGGACGAGCGCGCCAACCGCCTGGCCAGCTTCCTGGTCCGCCATGGCGTCGGTCCGGACGCCCGCGTGGGCGTCCTGCTGGAGCGGGGCGCGGAGATGATCGTTTCCCTTCTCGCCATCCTCAAGGCGGGCGGCGCCTACTTCACCCTGGACCCGGCGTACCCGGCGGAGCGGCTGCGGCTGATGCTGGCCGACGCCGGCGCCCCCGTCGTCATCACCCGCGGCGACCTGGCCCGGGGGCTGGAGAGCGACGGGCTGCGCATCGTTTCGCTGGACGGCGAGGCAAAGGCGATCGCCCGCGCGTCGGCCAAGGCGCCCGCCAGCGGGGCCACGCCCGACAACCTGGCGTACGTGGTCTACACCTCCGGCTCCACCGGCACGCCCAAGGGGGTGATGGTGAGCCACCGCAACGTGGTGCAGCTGGTGGTGGGGACGGACTACGTGTCCTTTGGCCCCGGCGACCGCGTCGCCCAGGCCAGCAACGCCAGCTTCGACGCCATCGCGTTCGAAACCTGGGGCGCGCTGGTGAACGGCGCCACCCTGGTGGGCATCGGCCGCGACGTGCTGCTGTCGCCCTCCGCGCTGCGGTCGTTCCTGCGCGACGAGCGCATCACCACGCTCTACCAGACCACGGCGCTGCTCAACCAGCTGTCGCGCGAGCAGCCCGACATCTTCAGCACGCTGCGCGAGGTGCTGTTCGGCGGGCAGCAGGCCGACGCCGACGGCGTGCGGCGCGTGCTGGCGGGCGGAAAGCCCCGGCGCCTGCTGCACATGTACGGCCCCACCGAGACCACCGCGTGGTCGTCGTACGAGCAGCTGGAGCACCTGGCCGACGACGCGCTGACGGTTTCCGTGGGGCGCGCCACCGGCAACCAGCGGGTCTACCTGCTGGACGCGGCGCTGCAGCCGGTGCCCGTGGGCGTTCCCGGCGAGGCGTTCGTGGGTGGAGAGGGTGTGGTCCGCGGCTACCTGGACCGCCCGGCGCTCACCGCCGAGAAGTTCGTCCCCGATCCGTTCTCGTCCACCCCGGGCGCGCGGATGTACCGCACCGGCGACCGGCTGCGCTGGACGGCGGATGGCCGGCTGGAGTTCGTGGGCCGCATCGACGAGCAGGTCAAGATCCGTGGCTTCCGCATCGAGCCGGGCGAGGTGGAAAGCGCCCTGACCGCCCACGAGTGGGTGGACGAGGTGCGGGTGATCGTGCGCGAGGACCAGCCCGGCGAGCACCGGCTGGTGGCGTACGTGGTGGGCGAGGTGAACGCGCACGAGATGCGCGAGTTCCTGGCCTCGTCGCTGCCGGAGCACATGATCCCGTCCGCCTTCGTGGTCCTGGACCGGCTTCCCCTGACCCCCAACGGCAAGCTGGACGTCAAGGCGCTTCCCGCGCCGGAGCTGGCGTCGTCGTCGGCCGAGTACGTCGCGCCGCGCACGGAGGTCGAAGGGGCGCTGGCGGGGCTCTGGGCCGAGGTGCTGCGCGTGGAGCGGGTAGGGGTGACCGACGACTTCTTCGGGCTGGGCGGGCACTCGCTGCTCATCATGCGGCTCATCGCCCGCGTGCAGGACGCGTTCGGGCTGGAGCTGTCCATCCGCACCGTGTTCGCCACCCCCACGCTGGAGGGGATGGCCGCCGAGGTGGAGCGCAGGATCTACGAGGACATCCTGAGCATGGACGAGGCCCAGGCCGAGCAGCTGGTCTGAATGAACATGATCGAGAGAGACTTGAGCATGACTATGCGGGACATCGCCGCGCCGGCGTACCCGGAGCGCCCGTGCGGCGGCGAGGAAACGCGGACCCGGCCGGGGGCCGCCGCGGCGGGCGCCCGCCGTGCGGCGGGCGAGGAGGCGGCTTCGTGACCTCCGTCTCCCTCTCACGCTGGCGCGCGTACCTCGGTCTGCTCTGGAAGGCCGCCCCCGCGCGGACGACCGTTTTCGGGATCCTCGTCCTGGTGGCGGGACTCCTTCCCACGGGCGTCATCCTGGCCACGGGCGCCCTGATCCGGGCCATTCCCGGCGTGGTGGAGCACGGGCTGTCCGGCGCCGCCGGAACCTCCGCGCTCCTGGCTATGGCCGCGGTGGCGCTGGGCTCCGCCGCGTTGGCCGTGGGCGGCGCCCTGCTGGGGCAGCAGGCGGCCGTGCTGGACGCCGCGTTTGCCTTGGAGGTGCACTACACCGTGGCCCGCGTCACGCTGGAAACGCCGGGTGTGGCTACGCTGGAGGACCCCGCGTTCGCCGACGAACTGGAGGCGGTGCGCGACGCCGAGCGATTCGACGTGCTGCAGCGGCCGGTGACGCACCTGTACGGGGTGCTCACCAGCCGGCTGCGGGGGATCGGCGCCTTTGCCGTGCTGCTGGCCTTTGCCTGGTGGGCGCCGCTGGTGCTGGCGCTCGCCTGGCAGATCACCAACCGCATCTACCTCAACAAGATCGAGCGGGGCCCCGTCTCCGCCCCTCTGCGCCGCGCCGACTACCTGCGCTCGCTGGCCGTGGATCCCGCCGCCGCCAAGGAGCTGCGCATCTTTGGCCTGGCCGGGTGGAGCGTGCAGCAGTACGGCGACGCCTGGGTCGAGGCGCTGAGCGTGCTGTGGCGCAGCCGCAAGGCCGACCGGAGGCTCAACGGCGTCGCCATCGTGGCCCTGGGCGTGTCGCACGCGCTGGTGCTGGGCGCCCTGGGCCTGGCCGTCAGCCGCGGCGAGGTTGAACTGGCCGCGCTCTTCGTCTTCGTGCAGGCGGTGCTCGCCAACTCCGACCTGGGGCTGCTGGGCGACTCGCAGAACTGGACCGCGCAGGCGCTGCGCCTGGCCGAGCGGGTGACCACCCTGCGCGACCGCTTTCCCCTCCCCCCCGCCGCCCCCGTCGGCGACGGCGAGCCGGCGGGCGCGGGAAAGGCGGTGGCGGTAAAGCTGGAGGGTGTGCGCTTTACCTACCGCGGGCGCGAGATCCCCACCCTGGCGGGGCTGGACCTGGAGATCCCCGCGGGGCAGTCGCTGGCCATCGTGGGCGAGAACGGGGCGGGCAAAAGCACGCTCATCAAGCTCCTGTGCGGGCTGTACGAGCCGCAGGGGGGACGGGTCGTCGTAGACGGCACGCCGCCGCAGCGGGCGCGGGGACGCATTGCCGTCATCTTTCAGGACTTCGTGCGCTACCGGCTGCCCCTGCGCGAAAACGTGGGGTTTGGGCACCTGGCCCGTATGGACGACGCGGCGGCCCTGGACGCCGCGCTGGCCGACGCCGGCGCCGAGGCGCTGCTGGAGCGGCTGCCGAACGGGTGGGACACGGTGCTTTCCCGCGAGTTCGAGGGGGGTGTGGACCTGTCCGGCGGGCAGTGGCAGCGCATTGCCCTGGCCCGGGCGCTGGCCGCCGTGCGCGGCGGGGCGGGGCTGCTGATCCTGGACGAGCCCACCGCCAGCCTGGACGTGCGCGCCGAGACGGAGCTGTTCGAGCGGCTGCTGGAGCGTACGAAGGACGTGACCACCATCCTGGTGTCGCACCGGCTGTCCAGCGTGCGCCGCGCCGACCGCATCGTGGTGGTGGCCGGCGGACGCGTGGCGGAGGACGGCAGCCACGACGAGCTGATGGCCCTGGGCGGACGCTACGCCGAGATGTACACCCTGCAGGCCGAGCGCTTTGCCGAGGCCTCCGCCGGTGCCGGGGAGGTGGAGCATGGGTGAGCGCTGGCGCGCCATCGCCCTGCTGATCCGCATGGCGTGGCGGACGGACCGGTGGCGCTCGCTGGGGCTGCTGCTGGAGCCGGTGGGAATGCTCCGGTTTCCCCTCTTTGCCTGGTGCCTCAAGCTGATGGCCGACGGCGCCGCCAGCGGTGACCTGCGGCTGCTGGCCATCGGCGCCGGGGGGATCACCGCCACCCGCGTGCTCTGGTTCATGGGGATCTGGAGTGGCAGCTGGATCCGCATCGGACTCACCGAGCGGGTGGGGTTCGCCTTTGATCGCGAGATCGCGCGGCTGTTGGCCGAGCTCCCGGGGGTGGAGCACCACGAGCGCCCCGACATCCAGGACCGCCTGGAACTGCTGCGGCAGAAGCAGGGGGTGCTGGGCAAGTCGCTCAGTCACCTGATCAACGCCGCCAACGCGGTGGTGGCGGGGCTGGGCACCCTTGCGGCGCTGGCCCTGGCGACCCCCTGGCTGCTGCTGCTGGTGCCCTTTGCCCTGCCCATGCTCCCCCTTCGCGCGTTGCAGCAGCGGTGGTACCGCGACGCCGAAGACCGCTTTGCCGCGCCTACCCGCCGCGCCCGGCACCTGCGGACGCTCACGGTGGACCGCAACGCCGGAATGGAACTGCGGGTGTTCGGGCTGCAGGGGGAGATCCTGGCCCGCTTTCGCCAGGCCTGGGATGAGGCGTGGGACGGCATGCTGGCCGTGGACCGCCGCGCCGCCTGGGTGAACAGCGCCGGCGAGCTGCTGTTCATGGCCGGCTACGTGGGCGCGGTGGGGCTCATGCTCTGGCGCGCCGGACAGGGCCGCGCCACCGCGGGCGAGGTGGTGATGGTGGTGTACCTGGCCCAGCAGGTCCAGGGTGCGGTGATGTACCCCATCAGCCGCGTGGCGCGCATGGGCGAGTCGCTGCGCGCCGCCGGGCGGCTGCTCTGGCTGCAGGACTACGCGCGCGGCGCCGCCGGCCGCGGCGGCACCCGCCCGGCGCCCGCGCGGCTCACGGGGGAGATCGTCTTTGACCGCGTGTCGTTCCGCTACCCCGGGACGGAGCGGTGGGCGCTGCGCGACGTGTCGTTCCGCATTCCCGCCGGCGCCGTCGTGGCGCTGGTGGGCGAGAACGGCGCGGGCAAGACCACGGTGGTCAAGCTGCTCTGCCGGATGTACGAGCCCACCGAGGGACGCATCCTGGTGGACGGGACCGACCTGGCCGAGATCGGCGTGGAGGCGTGGCGCGAGCGGCTGTCGGCCGCCTTTCAGGACTTTGCCCGCTTCGAGTTCACCGCGCAGCACGCCGTGGGCGTGGGAGACCTGCCGCGGCTGGACGACCGCGGCGCCGTGCGCGGCGCCCTGGACCGTGCCGGCGCGGGCGACGTCTTGCAGAAGCTTCCCGGCGGGCTGGACGCGCAGCTGGGCGCGCGGTGGGAGGGGGGCGTGGACCTTTCCACCGGCCAGTGGCAAAAGCTGGCCCTGGGGCGCGCGCTCATGCGCCGCGACCCGCTGGTGGTGATCTTCGACGAGCCCACCGCCAGCCTGGACGCCCCCACCGAGCACGCGCTGTTCGAGCGCTACGTGCACGAGGCCCGCTCCGGCGCGGCCCGCGGCGCCGTGACGCTGCTGGTGACGCACCGCTTCAGCACCGTGCGGTCGGCCGACCTGATCCTGGTGATCGACCGCGGCACCGTGGCGGAGCTGGGCGGCCACGAGGACCTGCTGCTGAACGACGGCCTGTACGCCGAGCTGTACCTGATGCAGGCGCGCAGTTACGCGTAACGCGTCCACGGCCGCGGACCCCGCGGGCGCCGGACGGAAGGGCTCTTGATCCCGCGCCCACCCCGGTGTACGTCCGAAGCGGACCGCGGCGGCTGATCCGCCCCGGATGATACGGCCGCGCGCGGTCCCGTGGACCCGCGAACCGCCTGTCCTGCTCGGCCCGGCGCCAGCCAGGGCCGGAGCGGCAAGCAGCAAGGCGCCGGCGGACGCCCTCATCCGCTCCTGGCCTGGGGCGGCGCCGGCGCCGGCGCCCCGGGCCACCTTGAACGAACTCACCTCCGCGCCCCGGGGCGCGGACCACGCCCGAGAGATGCTCGCATGACCATGATCGAATCCGCCGTGCTCCCCATCCCCGCCGTCGCGTGCAGCGAGCCGGGAACGGTGCGCCGCCACGTCCTTTCCATCCTGGACCTCACGCCGGACGAGGTGCTGTACCTGGCCCGCCGCGGCGTCGCGCTCAAGCACGCCCCCACCGCCCCGCAGACACTCCGGGGACGCACCGTGGGCGTGTACTTCCGCAAGACGTCCACGCGGACGCGCAGCGGCTTTCTGGTGGGTGCCGGCCGCCTGGGCGCCACGGTCGTCTACTTTGGCCCCAACGAGCTGCAGACCAACACGGGCGAGTCGCTGGGCGACACGGCGCGCACCCTGGCCGGCTACCTGGACGTGCTGGTGATGCGCACCAACGAGAGCGTGGAAGAGATGCAGGGCTTTGCCGCCTACCCCTCCATGTCGGTGGTGAACGCGCTCAGCAGCGACGAGCACCCCACGCAGGCGCTCACCGACCTGTCCAGCATGCTGGAGCACTTCGGCCGCCTGAAGGGGCTCTCCGTGCTGTACTGCGGCGAGGGAAACAAGTCCGCCGCCGCGCTGGCGCTGGCCATGAGCCGCATCGAGGGGATGCGGCTTACCCTGGCCACGCCGGCCGGCTACGGGCTGGATGCCCAGGTGCTGGCCACGGCGCAGTCGCTGGCCGCGGTGCACGGGGCCACGATCGAGGAGACGCACGACCTGGACGCGGTGCAGCCGGGCTACGACGTGGTCTACACCAGCCGCTGGCAGGAGATGGGCGTCAGCAAGGCCGACCCCGAGTGGAAGTCGCACTTCCACCCCTTCCGCGTGACGCGGGCGCTGATGGACCGGGTGGGGAACGAGGGCGCCGTGTTCATGCACGACCTTCCCGCGGTGCGCAACGAGGACGTGGACGACGAGGTGCTGGACGGGCCCCGCAGCCTGGCGTGGGTGCAGGCGCAGTACAAGATGTGGAGCGCCATGGCCGTGATGGAATGGTGCGGCGCCGGCGTGCAGGACCAGGACTGAAGCCCGGCCGGCCCCCCTTCCGGGGGCCGGCGGCGACCCCCGCCTACACGTTTGGCGATGATGATCACCATGGCCGCACCCCTCATGGAAGCCCGGACCGGCACCGGCGAGCGCGCGCATGCGCCCGCCCCGGCGCTGTACCCGCCGCCGGCCGCGCCGCGCGCGGCGGGCACGGGCCAGGTGCACGGACATCACGGCGAGATCGTACAGGGCGTCTTCTACTCCAGCGACGGCACGCTGGAGCACGGCCTGGTGACGCTCCCCTGCACCCTGTTCCGCGCCACGGCGCGCTTTCGCCCCCTGCGCTCCGCCCCGCTCACGGTGCAGCCGGGCGGCCGCCCGCGGGCGCGGCTGGCGGCGCGCCTTACCCTGGACGCGCTGGGGTACACCCGCTGGGGCGGCGCCCTGTCCCTCGAGGGCAACGTGCCGCTGCGATGGGGGTGCGGGTCGTCCACCACCGACGTGCTGTCCACCATCCGCGCCGTGGCCGACGCTTTTGGCGTGGTGCTGGAGCCCGCGTGGATCGCGCGGCTGGCGGTGGCGGCCGAAACGGCGTCCGACTCGCTGATGTACGGCCCCGAGCGCGCCGTCCTCTTTGCCCAGCGGCGCGGCGGCGTGCTGCTGGACCTGGGCGGGCCGCTTCCCCCCGTGCGGGTGCTGGGCGTGAACACCGAAGGGGGAGGCGTGGAGACGCTGTCGCTTCCCCCCATCCCCTACTCGGCGTGGGAGGTCGAGGCGTTTCAGCCCATCCTGGGACTGCTGCGCCGGGCGGTGGACCGGCAGGACCCCGCGCTGCTGGGGCGCGCGGCTACCGCCAGCGCCCTCATCAACCAGCGCCACCGCCCCAAGCACCACCTGCCGCAGCTGCTCGCCGTCATGCGCGACACGGACGCGCTGGGGGTGCAGGTGGCGCACAGCGGCACCGTGGCCGGGCTGCTGTACGAGCCCGGGCGCCCGGCCGCCGACCGAATGGAACGGGCACGGACGGCGCTGGGCCGCCTGGGCCTGGACAGCTGGCAGTTCTCGACTCACCACCTCGCACAGCCGGAGCCTGTCTCGTGAGCGGTACCCTGATCAACGCCAACGTGGTGGACGCCCTGGCGCTTCCCCGTGTGGTGTGGCTGCGCCCCAACCTGGTGGGGCTTTCGTTTCCGTTGATGAAGCTGCTCCCCGCCCGCTACATCGTGCGCAAGGCGCTGGAGGACGGCTCGCTGCAGCCGGGCGGGCTCATCGCCGAGACCACCAGCGGCACCTTCGGGCTGGCGCTGGCCATGGTGGCCCGGCTGCAGGGGCACCCCCTGTTCCTGGTGAGCGACCCCGCCATCGACGCGCCCCTCAAGCGCCGGCTGGAGGACTTGGGCGCCACGGTGCACATCGTGGAAAAAACGGGCGCCTCCGGGGGATACCAGGGGGCGCGGCTGGAGGTGCTGGAGCGGGTGCTCGCCGACAACCCCGGAAGCTTTTGCCCACGCCAGTACACCAACCCGCACAACCCCGGCAGCTACGCCCCGGTGGCCGAGCTGCTGGCGCACGCCACGGGGGGCGTGGACTGCCTGATCGGCTCGGTGGGCTCCGGGGGCTCCGTCTGCGGCACCTCGTCGTACCTGCGCCTGCTGTTCGACGAGCTGCGGGTGATCGGGGTCGACACGCACCGCAGCGTGATCTTCGGGCAGAGCGACGCGGGGAGCGGGCGGCTGCTGCGCGGGCTGGGCAACAGCCTGATGCCCCGCAACGTGGACCACACGGCCTTTGACCTGGTGCACTGGGTGGGCGCGGCCCAGGCGTTCCTGGCCACCCGCGAGCTGCACCGCAACCACGCGCTCTTCGTGGGACCCACCAGCGGCGCGGCGTACCTGGTGGCCGACTGGTGGGCGCGCCAGAACCCCGACCAGCTGGGCGCCGTCATCCTTCCGGACGAGGGCTACCGCTATCAGGACACCGTCTATGACGACGCGTGGCTGAAGGCGAACGGAGCGCGGCTTGACGTGCTTCCCCACGGGCCGGTGGAGTGGGACCAGCCCCACGACGGCGACGACCCCTGGGCGTTCTACCGCTGGGGCCGCCGCGCCTACGGCGAGGTCATGGGCGCATACGAGGCGCACGCCGAGCTGGTGGGGGCGTGACCGTTCGCACGGAGCCCGGCGCGGTGCTGTTCGTGGAAAGCAACACCCGCGGAACGGGAGGGCTGTTCGTGCACGCGGCGGCCGGCGTGGTGGACGAGTCGCTCTGAAGCGCCCCGGGCGACACGCCGACCAACGAGGGCGACGTTCGCGAGGGGATCGGCCTCGTGGCCGCCTGCGCCGGTGCCGCGGAGGAGGCGCCCGCGTGGGACGCCGCGCCCTTCGCCTGCGCGCGGACAGTTCCGGCCGCGGCTGCGGCCGGCTGACGGCCCACACATCCGGATCTGTGCCGCCCGGCCGTCGGGGCGCGGGTCCATCCTTTCGCCGGGGCGGCACGCACGCCGCCGCGCTTACGCTTGAACGGAGTCGTCGCATGCCAGCGGTCAGTACGCAGGACGTCATCACCATGTACTCGCGCTACCCCTATCCCAGTCCGGTGGTGGGCGGGGGGCTGGCGTACGACATCGCCAACCTGTTCTCGCTGCTGTGCCCTGGGGACGCGCTGGAGGGGCGGTCGGTGCTGGACGCCGGGTGCGGCACGGCGCAGCGCGCGGTGGGGTTCGCGCAGCGCTACCCCGGCGCGCGGGTGCAGGGGATCGACGCGGTAGACGCCTCGCTGCACGTGGCCCGCGAGCTGGCCTCGCGCCACGGGGTCCGCAACGCCTCGTTCAGCCACGGCGACATCATGCAGCTGGAGATGGGCGAGACGTTCGACTTCATCATCTCCACCGGCGTGGTGCATCACCTGGAGGACCCGCGGCGCGGGCTGCACAACCTCTGCCGCCACCTGTCCCCGGACGGCGTGATCTGCATCTGGCTCTACCACCCCTTCGGCGAGCTGGACCGGCTGCTGGGGCGCGAGCTGCTGCTCACCCTGTGGGGCGACGACCGCGCGGACCTGGCGCTGGGGCAGCGGCTGATGGAGCAGCTGGACCTGCGGCTGGGCGCGGGCCGCTACGGCCAGGGAGTGAACGCGGCCCAGGCGGAGTCGCGCCGCGGCCGACTTTCGGCCGACGCCGACGCGTACATGCATCCCATCGTCCACGCGTACCGCTTTGGCGAGGCGATGTCCATGTTCCGCGAGAGCGGGATGGCGTGGGTGGCCGTCAACGGGCTGAACACCGTCGACGACATGAAGCTGATGGACCTGGGCGGGGTGGAGGAGGAAGGCCGCGACTTTTGCCTGCGCACCGAGGACCTGTTTCCCGCCGGCGAGCTGCGCGGCCGCTTTGAGACGCTTCCCCGCATGGAGCGCCTCCGGATCGCCGAGCTGATGACCCGGCCCACCGGCTTTACCCTGGTCGCGGGGCGCGGCGACTCGCTGGGGCGGCTGTCGCCGCGGGTGGCGGGGAACGCCGTGACCACCGGCGATCTGCCGGAGCCCGACCCGCGCATCTTCCGCGTCTAGCGGCCGGCCGGCGCCATTGAGCGTGAAAGTGTCCGGATGTGGGACGGAGTGGGTCCCGGGACCGGACAGGCGCGCAAGGGCGGCGGCAAGACGATGCGGGCAAGTGGTTGCAGAAATTTGACTTGAATCGGATGGACGACCGGCACGCGCCTCGCTTTGACGCGGTGCCGCAGTCCGTACTACCGTGGGGTGCTCCGGCCCTCCCACCGCACCCCGTTCTACCCTGGGAAAACTGATGGACACGCTGCTTCAGGACCTTCGCTACGGCCTTCGCATGCTGAGCCGCACCCCCGGCTTTACGCTGGTGGCGGTGCTCACCCTTGCGCTGGGGATCGGGCTGAACACCGCCATCTTCAGCGTCGTGAACGGCGTGCTGCTGCGCCCGCTTCCGTTCCGCGAGCCCGACCAGCTGGTGCGGCTGCACCACGTGCACCCCGAAAAGGCCGCGGAGGGCGGGCCGTTCAGCCCCCAGGACCTGGAAGACCTGCGCGCGGGCGCCAACGGCTTCGAGTCGCTGGCCGCGTACATCCACGAGCCCGGCGAGACGGCGCTGAACCTGGCGGGCGACGGCGGCGAGCCGGCCGTGGTGCAGGGGGCGTCGGTGTCCAAGGAGTTCTTTCCGCTCCTGGGGGTGAACGCCGCCATCGGCCGCACCCTGCGCCCGGAAGAGAACGTGCCCGGCAACGACCGCGTGGCCGTGCTGAGCGACGCGCTGTGGCGCAGCCGCTACAACGCCGACCCCTCGATCGTGGGCAAGACGGTGACGCTGGAGGACCGCCCCACCACGGTCGTGGGAGTGATGCCGCCCTCCTTTACCTTTCCCGGCCGCGAGGCCGAGGTGTACATCCCCATCTCTCTGATCGGCGAGGACGACGTCCCCAGCCAGCGCGACCTGCGGTGGTTGGAGGTGGTGGGCCGTCTGCGTCCGGGAACCACGCCCGAGGCCGCGATCAACTCGGTGAACTCCGTGCTGGGGCGCCTTGCGGTGGAGCACGCGGCAAGCAACGAGGGATGGGGCCGCGCCCGCGTCGAGACGCTGCGCGACGCCATCGTGGGCCCGGTGCGCCCGGCGCTGCTGGTGCTGCTGGGTACCGTGTTCCTGGTGCTGCTGGTGGCGTGCGCCAACCTGGCCAACCTGCTGCTGGCCCGCGCCTCGGCCCGCGAGCGTGAGGTCGCCATCCGCACCGCGCTGGGCGCCGGGCGCGGACGCCTGGTGCGCCAGATGCTCACCGAGAGCGTGGTGCTGGCGCTGCTGGGCGGCGTGCTGGGGCTGGGGCTGGCGGTCTTTGGCGTGCGGGCGCTGCTGGCGCTGAGCGCGGGGACCATCCCCCGTCCCGACGCGGTGGGCGTGGACGGGCGCGTGGCCCTGTTCGCCCTCCTGCTCTCGCTGGGGACGGCGGTGCTGTTCGGACTGGTGCCGGCGGTGCGCGCGGCGCGCGGGGCCACCAGCGACACGCTGCGCGACGGCGGGCGCGGCGGCAGCGAGCGCCGCGGCGGCACCACCCGCGCCGTGCTGGTACTGGCGCAGACGGCCGCGGCCATGGTGCTGCTGGTGGGCGCGGGGCTGCTGGTGAACTCGTTCTACCGCCTGATGAACGTGGACCCGGGCTTCCGCTCCGAGAACGTGCTGATGGCGTCGCTGGACCTGATCGAGAAGTACGAGAGCACCGAGGAGCGCAACGGCTACCGCAACGAGCTCATCCGCCGGGTGGGCGAGATCCCCGGCGTGGTCGCGGTGGGCGCGGCCAAGACGCAGCCGCTGCGGGGCGGGGGAGATTCGTACGAGTTCACCCTTCCCGGCCGCAGCGGGCCCGACGCCGTGATGAGCCCCGCTTCGGGGACGATGATCGTGACCTCGGGCTACTTTACGGCGCTGGGAATCCCCCTGGTGCGCGGACGGGTGTTCGAGCCCGCCGACGACCGGGCGGACGCGCCGGCGGTGATGATGATCAACCAGGCGGCGGCGCGCCGCTACTGGGGTGGCGCCGACCCGGTGGGGCAGACGGTCACGCTCCAGGGAATCCCCCTTACCGTGATCGGCGTGGTGGGCGACGTGCGCAACGAGGGGCTGGCGTCCGCGGCGGAGCCGGCGGTCTACTTCTCCTACGGCCTTGCGCCGCGGCGCAGCACGCAGCTGTTCATCCGCACCGCCGGCGACCCGGAGGCGGCCGCCTCGGCCGTGCGCCAGGCGATCCACGCGGTCGACCCGCAGCAGCCGATCGCCGAGGTGCGCACGCTGCAGAGCGCCCTGTCCGAGACGGTTGCGCAGCCCCGCTTCTTCACCCTGCTGCTCACCATCTTCGGTAGCGTGGCGGTGTTCCTGGCGGCGCTGGGGCTGTACGGCGTGGTGGCCTACTCGGTCACGCGGCGGACCACGGAGATCGGCATCCGCATGGCGCTGGGCGCCCGCGCCCGCGACGTGGTGCAGATGGTGGTGCGCCGGTCGGTGTGGCCCACCGCCGCGGGGATCGTGGCCGGCGCGTTCGCGGCGATGCTGCTGGCGCGGCTGATGGCCAGCATGCTCTTCGAGGTGCGTCCGGCGGACCCGGTCACCTTTGGCGCCGCGGCGCTGCTGCTGGCGTCGGTGGCGGTGGTGGCCAGCTGGCTTCCCGCGCGCCGCGCCGCCCGCATCGAGCCCACGCAGGCCCTGCGCGGCAACTGACGCGCGGGCATTCCGCGGTGCACTGATCTTCGACGAACACACTGCCCGCCCACGGGCCAACGGAGCACGTTCACTCCGTTGGCTCTGCCCGTGCGCGCCCCTGCGGCGCGCGGGGATGCGCGGGTGATGATCTGATACCGAATCCGCAAAAACAATCGCTGTTTGACGATTGCTGTCATCCTGAGAGTGTGTTTAAGAATCGACCACGGAAACGGGAGAAAAACCCGTGCGCCGACCGAAGGATCTCTTTCGGAAACGCGCGGCTTCTCGCGCCAACGTCAGACGGACGCGCCCGGCCGGGCCCGGCGATGGCGCCGGAGCCCGGGCGCCGGGTGAACGAGGCCGCCGGCCACGCTCCCGCGGCGTCCCGATCCAACGCAGTGTCCCTGTACTTGTCCGGCCGGCCCGCTGGCATCCTGAACCCCGATCACGAACACCGATGTCCGTCGCACGTTTCGCCCCGCGCCCGCCGGCGCACGACCGATCCCTCGCCGAAGCCGCGCCGTACGGGTGCGTCCACCGGCTGTTCCAGGCGCAGGCCGCCCGCACCCCCGACGCCGTGGCGGTGGAGCAGGAGGGCGTGCCGCTTACCTACCGCGAGCTGGACCAGCGCGCGGACCGGCTCGCCCGCCGCATCGCCGCCGTGGCCGGCGGGTCCGAGGCGCGCGTGGGCGTGCTGCTGGAGCGGTCGCCCGACGTGGTGGCCGCGCAGCTGGCGGTGATGATGGCGGGCGGCGCCTTCGTGCCCATGGACCCGGCGTACCCCGACGACCGCCTGGCCTACCTGGCCGGCGACGCCGGGGTGCGCGTGGTGGTGACGCGGGCGGCGCTGCGGGCGCGCGTTCCCGCCGGCGCCACCGCGCTGTGCGTGGACGAGGACGACGGCGCGGCGGCCGGCGCGGCCCTGCCGGCCGTGCGGGGGGAGAACGCGGCGTACGTCATCTACACCTCCGGCAGCACCGGCGCGCCCAAGGGCGTCGTCGTTCCGCACGCCGCGCTGGCGAACCACGCGCTGGCCACGGCCCAGGAGTACGGGCTGCACGAGGGTGACCGGGTGCTGCAGTTCGCCTCGCCCGCGTTCGACGTGGCGCTGGAGGAGGTGTATCCCACCCTGCTTCGTGGCGCCGCGCTGGTGATCCGCGACGAGCGGGCCATGCACTCGCTGGCGTCGTTCCTGGCGTTCGCGCGGGAGCGGGCGCTCACCGTGTGGAACCTTCCCAGCCCGTACTGGCACGAGCTGGTGGGCGAGCTGGAGCGCTCCGGCACGGCGCTGCCCGACGCCCTGCGGCTGCTGGTCGTGGGCAGCGAGGCGGCGTCGGCCGAGGTGCTGCGGAGCTGGCGCCGCATCGCGGGTGAGGCGGTGGCCTTCCGCAACGCCTACGGCCCCACGGAAGCCACGGTCACCGCGACCGTCTACGCGCCGCCGGCGGAGGGCCCGCCCGCGGACGCCTCGACGGTGCCCGTGGGCCGCGCGCTGGCCAACGTGACGGCGTACGTGCTGGACGGGCGCGGCGAGCCGGCGGCGGACGGCGCCCCGGGCGAGCTGTACCTGGGCGGTGCGGGCGTCGCGCGCGGCTACCTGGACCGCCCGGCCGCCACGGCCGCCGTGTTCGTTCCCGACGCGTTCTCGGCCACCCCCGGCGCGCGGATGTACCGCACCGGCGACCGCGCGCGCCTGCGGGGCGGCGTGCTGGAGTTCATGGGGCGCGTGGACCGGCAGGTGAAGGTGCGCGGGTTCCGCGTGGAGCCCGAGGAGGTCGAGGCGGTGCTGCGCACCCACCCCGCCGTGCGCGAGGCGGCCGTCCTGCTGCGCGAGGACGCGCCCGGGCGCACGCGGCTGGTGGGGTACGCCGCGGCGGACGAAGGGGTGACGCCGGAGCTGCTTCGCGCGCACCTGGCCGGGCGGCTGCCCGCGTACATGGTGCCCGAGGCGATGATCGTCCTCGCCTCACTTCCGGTCACGCCGGGGGGCAAGGTGGACCGCCGCGCCCTTCCCGCGCCCGCCGCCCCCGCCCGCGCCGCGGGCGAGGCGCCGCGCGAGGGAACCGAGGCGCGCGTGGCCGCCGTGTGGGAAGAGGTGCTGCGGGTGGAGAACGTATCCCGCGGCGAATCGTTCCTGGGGCTGGGCGGCAACTCGCTGCTGGCGGCGCAGGTGGTGAGCCGGCTGCACCACGCGCTGGGGGTGGAGATGTCCATCCCCGTGCTGCTGGAGGCGTCCACCGTGGCCGGCGTGGCCCAGGCGGTGGAGCGCACCGCGTCGCGCCCCCGCACCGAGCCCCCGCGGCCCCGGGCCGGTGCCATCGAAGGCGACTGGCCGGTCTCGCTGTCGCAGGAGCGCGCCTTTTTCATGAGCCGGCTCGAGCCCACCAGCCTGGCGTACCAGTTTCAGGCCGCGCTGCGCTTCACGGGCGATCTGGACGTGGGCGTGCTGGAGCGCAGCCTGGAGGAGATCATCCGCCGGCACGCCATCTTCCGCACTTCGTTTCCCGAGTCGGGGGGCCAGCCGATCCAGCGGGTGCATCCGCCCATGCGCGTGCACCTGCCCGTCGAGGACCTGCGCCACGTTCCGGCCGGCGAGCGCCGCGCCGAGGCCGACCGCCGCATCCGCGCCGAGCTGGAAACCCCGTTCGACCTCACGCGGCCGCCGCTCATCCGCTGGCGCCTGATCCGGCTGGAGGACGACGTGTGGGAGATGGCGCACGTGGAGCACCACATCGTCCACGACGGGTGGTCGTTCAACGTGTTCCTGGCCGACCTGCTGAACCTTTACCGTGCCTATCGCGACGGGCTGCCGTCGCCGCTGGCCGAGCCGGCGCTGCACTTTGCCGACTACTCGGCGTGGCAGCGCGCGTGGCTGCGCGGCCCCGAGGCCGCCGACCAGCTGGAGTTCTGGAGCCGCTACCTGGCGGGCGCGCCGCCGCTGATCGAGCTGCCCACCGACCGCCCGCGGCCGCCCGTGCAGCGCTTTCGCGGCGGGCTGCGCCGCATCGAGCTCACCGCCGCCGAGGCGGAGGCGCTGCGCACCCTGGGGCGCGAGCACGACGCCACCCTCTTTACCGTCATGCTGGCCGGGTACGCGCTGCTGATGCACCGCTACAGCGGACAGGCCGACGTGTGCATCGGCACCGGCGTGGCCAACCGCCGGTTCCGCGAGGTGGAGGGGCTGATCGGGATGCTGGTGAACACCATCGTCCTGCGCGTGGGGCTGGAAGGCGACCCCACCGTGGCCGAGCTGCTGGCGCGGACCCGCACCACCTCGCTGCAGGCGTTCGCCCGGCAGGAGCTGCCCTTCGACGGCGTGGTGCAGTCGCTGCAGCCGGAGCGCAGCCTGAGCTACAACCCGCTGCACCAGGTGGCGTTCAGCTTCGACGACGCGCGCATGCCCGAGGTGGACGTCCCCGGGCTGGAGGTGACGGTGGTCGAAGGGCTGAGCAACGGCTCGGCCAAGTACGACATGAACATCATCGTGGCGCCCCGCGCGCAGGCCACGCGGTTCAGCGACGGCTGGGAGGCGGGCGGGCTGACGGTGCTGTGGGAGTACGACGCCGACCTGTTCGACGCCGCCACCATCGACCGCATGCTGCAGCAGTACCGGCACCTGCTGCAGGTGGCGGCCCGGGCGCCCGAGATGCCGGCCGGCGCGGTGCCGCTGCTGGACGACGCCGGCCGCGACCACGTGGTGCACGCGTGGAACCGGACCGAGGCCGCGTACCCCGCGGACCGCTGCATCCACCAGCTCTTCGAGGCGCGGGTCCGGGATACGCCCGGCGCCGTCGCGCTGGTGCACGAGGCCGAATCGCTCACCTACGGCCAGCTGAACGCGCGCGCCAACCAGCTGGCGCGCCACCTGGCCGGCCTGGGCGTGCGGCCCGAGTCGCGGGTAGGGATCTGCCTGGAGCGGGGGATGGAAACCCCCGTCTGCATCCTGGCCGTGCTCAAGGCCGGCGTCGCGTACGTGCCGCTTGACCCCGGCTACCCGGCCGGCCGCCTGGCGGCCATGCTGGCCGACTCCGGCGCCGCCGTGGTCCTGACGCAGGCGCGCCTCCGCGACGCCTGGTCCGGTGTGGAGGGCGTCCACGTCGTCCCCGTGGACGAGGCGTGGGGCGAGATCGGCCGCGAGCGCGCGGACGATCTGGAGAGCGGCGTGGCGCCGGGGAACCTGGCGTACGTCATCTACACCTCCGGAAGCACGGGCACGCCCAAGGGGGTGGGCGTGGAGCACCGCGCGCTGGTGAACCACATGGCGTGGTTCAACCGCGCGTTCGCGGTGTCGGCCGGCGACCGGGTGCTGCAGAAGACCTCCATCAACTTCGACGCCTCCGTCTGGGAGTTCCACGCGCCCCTGCTGGCCGGCGGAACGCTGGTGATGGCGCGCCACGGCGGCGAGCGCGACCCCGGCTACCTGGCGCGCACCGTCCGCGACGCGGGGATCACCCTGCTGCAGCTGGTGCCCTCCGTGCTGGCCGCCGTGCTGGACGAGCCGGAGCTGGCCGCCTGCACGTCGCTGCGCCAGCTGTTCTGCGGCGGCGAGGCGCTGCCGGGCGAGCTGGTGCGCCGCTTCGGCGCCATCCTTCCCGAAACCCGGGTCGTCAACCTGTACGGCCCCACCGAGTGCTGCATCGACGCCACCACGCACCTGTGCGGGGACGCGGATGCGGCGCGCGCGACCGTGCCGATCGGCACGCCGGCGCCCAACACGCGCGCGACGGTGCTGGACGCGGCGCTGCAGCCGGTGCCGGTGGGGGTGCCCGGCGAGCTGTGCATCGGCGGCGTGCAGGTGGCGCGCGGCTACCTGGGCCGGCCGGCGCTGACGGCCGAGCGCTTTGTCCCCGATCCGTTCGCCGACGGGCCCGGTGCGCGCATGTACCGCACGGGCGACCGGGCGCGCTGGGTGGAGCGTGGGGAGACGAGTGCGGACGTGCGTGAGTGCGTGAGTGCGGATGCGGGCGGAAACGAGGCCGCTGGCGCACGCCCGCACGCTCCCGCACACGAACTGGAGTACCTGGGCCGGCTGGACGCGCAGGTCAAGATCCGCGGCCACCGCATCGAGCCGGGCGAGGTGGAGGCCGTGCTGCGCCGCCACCCGGACGTGGCGGGGTGCGCCGTGCTGGCGCGCGCGGATGCCGGCCGCGACGCGCGGCTGGTGGCGTACGTCGTGGGCGGCGCGGACGCCGGAGCGCTGCGCGAGTACCTGCGCGGCGCGCTGCCGGAGCACATGGTCCCGTCCGTCTTTGTGCCGATGGAGACGCTGCCGCTTACGCCCAACGGCAAGCTGGACCGCCGCGCGCTGCCTGCGCCGGAGCCGGCCCTGTCCGGCGACCGCTACGTGGCGCCGCGCACCCCCGCCGAAGAGGTGCTGGCGGGGATCTGGGCCCAGGTGCTGCGCCGGGACCGCGTGGGCGTGGAGGACAACTTCTTCGAGCTGGGCGGGCACTCGCTGCTGGTGACGCGCATCGTGTCCCGCGTGCGCGACGCGTTCGGGGTGGAGCTGCCGCTGCGGGTGCCGTTCGAGGCGCCCACCGTGGCGCAGCAGGCGGAGCGGGTGCAGGCCATGCGGGCCGCCGGGCTCCCCCGGCAGGCGCCCGTGGTGCCGGTGGACCGCACCACCCCGCCGCCGCTCTCCTTTGCCCAGGAGCGGCTCTGGTTCCTGGACGAGATGCGCCCCGAGGATCCGTCGTACACCATCGCCGTGGTGCTGCGGCTGGAGGGCGCGCTGAACCCGGCGGCGCTGGAGCGTGCCCTGGGCGAGGTCGTCCGCCGGCACGAGGCGCTGCGGACCGTCTTCCGCGAGCAGGGCGGGGTGCCGGTGCAGGTGGTGGCGCCCTTTGACGGGCTCACGCTCCCCGTGGAGGACCTTTCCCCGGTGGACGCGGACGGCCGCGAGGCCGAGATCGAGCGCCGCGCGGCGGCCGAGGCGGCCCGGCCCTTTCACCTGGCGCGCGGCCCCCTGGTTCGCCCCTCGCTGCTGCGGCTGGCGGACGACGACCACGTGCTGCTGCTCATGATGCACCACGCCGTGGCCGACGAGTGGAGCATGGGCGTGCTCTTCCGCGAGCTTTCCGCGCTGTACGCGGCGTACGAACGCGGCGCGGACGCGCAGCTGCCGCCCCTGCCGGTGCAGTACGCCGACTTTGCCGTGTGGCAGCGCGCGCACCTGCGGGGCGACGTTCTGCGGCGGCACCTGGACTACTGGACCGGGCAGCTGGGCGGCGCGCCCACGCTGCTGGAGCTTCCCACCGACCACCCGCGTCCCGCGGTGCAGTCGCAGCGGGGCGCGCTGGAGCGGTTCGCGCTCCCCGCGGAGCTGGTGGAGCGCGTGCGGGCGCTGGGGCGCGGCGAGGGCGCCACGCCGTTCATGGTGCTGCTGGCGGCGTTCCAGGTGCTGCTTTCCAAGTACAGCGGCAGCGACGACGTGGTGGTGGGCACTCCGGTCGCCGGCCGGGGCCGGCGCGAGGTGGAGGAGCTGATCGGCTTCTTTACCAACACGCTGGCGCTGCGGACGGACCTGTCCGGCGATCCGGCGTTCCGCGAGGTGCTGCGCCGCGTGCGCGGCGCCACGCTGGACGCGTGGGAGCACCAGGAGCTGCCGTTCGAGCGGGTGGTGGCGGAGCTGCAGCCGGAGCGCAGCCGCGCCCACGCGCCGCTGGTGCAGGTGCTGTTCTCGCTCGAAGACGCCGAGCCCGCGCGGCTGCGGCTTGCCGGCGTGGCCGCGCGCAGGATGGAGGCACACCGGGATACCAGCAAGTTCGACCTGACCGTCGCCGTCTCACCCGAGGCGGACGGGATGCACGGGGTGGTGGAGTACAGCACGGACCTGTTCGAGCGCGGCACGGTGCAGCGGATGATGCGGCACTTTGTGCGGGTGCTGGAGCAGGTGTCGGCGGACGTGGACGTGGCCGTCAGCCGGCTGGAGCTGCTGGGGGATGAGGAGCGGCGGACGGTGGTGGAGGGGTGGAACCGCACGGAAGCGGCGTACCCCGCGGACGCGTGCATCCACACGCTGGTCGAGACGTCGGCGGCGCGGACGCCGGACGCCGTAGCCGTGGTGTCGGGCGGGGTGCCGCTCACCTACGCGGAGCTGAACGGTCGGGCGAACCGCCTGGCGCGGCACCTGGTCCGGCTGGGCGTGGGCCCGGAGGTGCGGGTGGGCGTCTG
>NZ_JBMDXM010000253.1:0-41414 GCF_048594345.1 Longimicrobium sp. | reverse complement strand
CCGGCCGCGCCGCCGCGGTCCGGGTCGGGCGGGGGCTAATGGGACTCCGCCCCCCCCCGCCCGCCACCCCCGCCCCCCCCAGTGGGCCCGGGCGGGCGGGGATGACCCGGTCACCCCCGCACGGACGCACTCCCGAACTTTCCCGTCAGTCCTTGTACGGGTCGATCTCTCCCGCGCCCGCCATCACCACGATCAGCGGCTGCAGCGTGTGCTCGACGTTGATCGTGGGTCCCTGCGCGTCCAGCACCTTGGTGAGGCGCCGGTAGGCCTGCGGCGCCTCGTCCAGGCCGCCGCCGCGCAGGATCACGCCCTTTTTGCCCAGCCACTCGCCCACCATCTCGCGGTTGATGCGGCCGGGTGTGATGATGCGCCCCGTCTTGCGGTGCACCTTGCCCGCCGCGGCCGTGCGGCTCATCACGCGGCCCGCGCCGTGGACGGTGGAGAACAGGGCCTCGCGCTGCAGCGCCGCCGTTTCCTCGTCCGCCGCGGTCGCGCCCTGGACGATCACCGCGTCGTCGCCCATGGACCCGCCGATGAAGCCCTTCTGCCCCGGGAACGCCGGCGTGGCGCCCTTGCGCACCACCACGTACTCGTGCTCCTCGCCGGTGGAAAACGCGTGCGTCTCCTTCCAGGCAAAGTTGTGGTGGTTGTGCACCAGCTCCAGCTCGGTGCCGCCCAGCAGCGAGACCACCTTGCGCGCCACCCACTCGCGCCCGGCGTACGCGTACTGACCCGCCAGCTCCATCAGCTGCCAGTAGTCGTGCCCCAGCGGCTGCGCCAGATCCAGCAGCACCTCCTTTTCCGGCGCGCGGCGGCCCCAGTCCAACCCCTGCCCCAGCGCAAGGAAGTCGCTGGCGATGGTGTGCCCCAGCCCGCGGCTGCCAAAGTGCACGCCCACCCACACGGCGCCGTTCTCGTCGGCGAACACGTCCACGTAGTGGTTGCCGCTCCCCACCGTGCCCAGCTGGCGGCGCGCCTTGTCCTGCAGCGTGTCGCGGTAGCCGCCCGTGTTGGGGATGGCGTACCAGGCGTGGTCCAGGAACAGCGGGTGGTCCACCGGCGCGTCGTCCGCGTTGTTCTTGCGCCCGATCCCGAACGAGATGGTGGACTGGATCTCGTCCGCCAGCTGGTTGGCCTTACGGTCGCTGGCGATGCGGTGCGGGTTGCGCCGGATCTCGTCCAGCGCGAGCCCGCGCGTGATGTCGGCCACCGTCAGGTCGGTACGGATCGCCGCGTTTCCACAGGCGATGTCGAAGCCTACCGCGACGACAGACACCTGGTTGTCGTACGCCGCCACACCGCCGATGGGCATCGTGAAACCGACGTGCCCATCCGCGAGCAGCGCCGCACGCTCCGCCTTGCGCGAGACGTTGACGATCTGGTCGATCGCCGTCCCCTCGTGCTGGCCGAACATGACCGTCTTGTCATTCAGTCGCTGAAACATCGTCTTGGTCTCCCATCCCCAGTAACGTCCGGATCGCCTGCTCCACCTCGGGTGGTGCGTCGCGGATCTGCGTTTCCCAGAATGCAGCAAATCGATAGCCCTGCTGCTCAAGCCAGGCTCGTCGGTCTGCGTCTCGCGCCCACTTCTGCCCCGCCGTCAGGTGCAGCGATCCGTTGTATCGCTCGGCCGGCCACGGCGCGGGATTGCAGTGCCAGAAGTCGCCATAGCACTCGATGATCGTCGAGCCGATCATGAAGTCGACGTTGTAGCGGCCGATCTGCACGTTCTGCCGGAAGTCGACCGCCATTCGGTCCAGCATCGCGGCGACCAGCGACTCGATCCGCGTTTTCTGGTTCTTCTTGTTGTGTCGCTGCCCCGCGGCGATGAACGCCTCCAGGTGCCGCGCCTTTTCCTCGGGCGAGCGCCGCGCCCACTCCTCGCTGCGGCGGCGGCTCAGCAAAGCGGGATCCGCGTGCCCACCGCGATAGGTGGATGAATCACGCAGAGCCGCCGCTTCCTTCATCCGCGCACGCGTCTCCGCATCGTGCCGCTTCCCGAAAAACGGGTTCGCCTCACCCGAGCGCTCGCGGCACTGTACGCACCGATCCCCGCGCGACTTTCGGAACAGCACCTTTCCACACCCTGTGCATCTTCGGCCCGATCGCCCCATCCATCGCGGGTTCTGCTCCATCGGCCGGCTGATGGAGCTCCGTACGTCCGGGTCCATCAGATCGGCGTGCGGATGCCGGGCCCGGTACTCGCCCGGGCTCAACTCGCAGCACGCTCGCAGATGCGGGTAATTGATGCTCCGTACCTGCCTGCCACACTCCAGACAGAACATAGGCTGTCAACCCGATCTCTTGTTGCCTTCCCCCAGGCGGACTTCGTGCCCTTCCAGCCGCGCCTGCGACCGCCGGACGCCGGGCCGGCCCACTCGCGTGAACCGGTCCACCCGTCCTCATCCATCTCAGTACTCGTCGGCATCCCAGCGGCGGTCGGTGCGCTCTTCCTTGTGGCGCAGGTACTGAAAGTCGCGATCCCTCGTCCGCTGCAGCTCGGTGCTCTCGGCGATGGACTCAATGCGGTCGCTGCGCACCCAGGCGCGGCTGCCGTTCAGGTCCACGAACTTGAGCCAGTCCGGCCGCTTGCGCTTTTCCAGCGCACGCCCGATGCGGGCCGCCGTCTCCGGCGACACGTACCAGGTACCGTAGCGGGCGTTGACCTCGTAGTAGTCTCCCGGCCCGGGCCGCTGGTCCGGCGTCTCGGCCTTCTTCTTCAGGTCCTTCATCAGGGTTCCGTCGTTCCGTTCGGTAGATCAGGGGAACCGCGGCGCCCGGCCGCGGCCCCGAAAAGGGTTCACGATTTCCAGGACGGGTCCGGCCCCCACGGAGGGGCACGGACCGGCGTTCCGGTCCGTGCCCTCTACCGCGCGAAGTCGGCGATCAGCTGCGGCGCGGCGGCGTCGAAGCCCACCACGTCCAGCATCCCGGCGTCCTGTGGGTCCGCGATGCTGAACCCGTTGGACGCCATCGCCACGACCACCAGCTTGGCGGCGATCCCCATCCGCTCCCGGTACCGTCGCAGCGCCTGCGACGGGTGAATGCTCCCCGCCCAGGTCTCGTTGTCCGTGTAGACCACGAACACGTCCACCGGCCACCGGTTCTTCTCGGCCTCCAGCATGGGCAGCGCGCAGTCCGTCCCGCCGAACGGGATGTTGCTGATGGACCGCACCACGTCGTCTAGCCGCTGGCGGGGGCTGATGGACAGCCCCGTCAGCCCGGTGCTGAGCCCCGCGTGCATGGACGGGTGGCTCCCCGCCGTAAACGCGGTGAAGAAGTGGTCCGGCTCGGTGGCCGCCGTCACCAGCGCCATCGCCGCCGAGGCCTCGCGGCAGCTCAGGTGGTCCATCCCCAGCACCCGCGCGGCCATGGAGCCGGACACGTCCAGCGCCAGCATCAGCCGCCGGTTGGCCGGCCGCACCGCGCCAAAGGCCAGGTAGAACGCCGCATCCAGCGCGTCCACCACCCTGGCCACCGGCGTCCACGTGCCGGTTCCGCGCACGCCGCGCCCGGAGGCGTAGGTGCGCAGCGCGCCAAGCACCTGCACCGGGTGCACGCGCGCCTTGCGCAGCGCGTCCGCATCCGCGATGCGCTTGGCGATCTGCCGCGACGCGCTGCTCCCCGGCGCCACCAGCCCCACGCGGGTCATGGTGGCCAGGTTGCGGATGAGGGCGGTGAGCGGCATCTCCTCCAGCAGCGCCTCCCAGACCACGGGGTGCGCCAGCAGCGGAGTGGGCACCATCTCGCGCGTAAGCCGGTTGTCGCGGATGATGTTGGCCGCCTGCCGCGGATTCATCTCCACGTCCGCGTGCAGCCGGTCGGCCGCCCGCACCAGCGCCAGCGCGGCGCCCTCGCCCTCCACCGGCGCGCGGGTCTGCGACGCCGCCCGGGCGAACAGCGCCCGCTGCTCGGCCGTCGCCGGCCGGGGGTGCGCCAGCCGCAGCGCGTCGCGGTGGCTCCACCCGTCGCGCGACGGGTACTTCAACAGCTGGTACGCCAGGTCGCGCGGGGCCTTCCGCAAGTACCAGCCGGCCACGGCGCGCCGCACGCCGCGCCCCCAGCCGCGGAAGCCGCGCACGAACTGCAGCCAGTGGAACAGGTGCGTTCCGGTCCGCGCCACCCGCGGCAGCACGGCCAGCGCCGCGGCGCGCGTGGGCTCGTCGCCCAGGCCAGCCGCCATGGCCAGCACGAACAGCGCGGGGTCGTTCCTGGGCGCGCGTCCGCTCTCGCTCATCTCGACGACGCGGGCGACCACGCGGGGGCCGTCCTCCGCCAGACAGTCGGCCACGGCGTGCGCGTTCTGCAGGGTGAGCTTGCGCTCGCCCACGTAGTACGTGCCGCCCTCGCTGCCAAGGACAAGAAACCGGTCCAGCCGGTCCCACTGGTTGATGGCCCAGGCGTACCCGCCCGCCGAGTTGGGCACCTGCCCGGAACCCGGGACGGGCTCCGACTGCGGCGTGAGCATCGCCCGGACGCGGGTCGCAAAGTGCCTGGTGAAATCCAGCATGTTCTTCTCGCCCTCCTTTCCGGGCTGAGAGTGGATGATGTGCCGCGGCGGCGGATGATCCTGCCTCGCGCGGGGTTTACCACGGACGCTTTTCACACGTCACGAGGTCCGATAACCCGAACGATTCGACCCGCCGCCGCGGCGGGGTTTTCCGGCCTTCCGGATAAGGTGCTCCGTCCGGTGTTTCTCCGAGAACTGCATGGATCGGAGTCGGTTGACAGTCGATAACCGGACGAGTTCGACCCGGAGGGCCGGACCTGCGTGAAGCGCGCGCCGGTGCGGGGCTCGAACCCGCGGTGACCAGGTAACCCTCCACCTTCGGCCCGCGCGCGGCGGGCAAGGTACGGAGAGGGATTCACGCCGGTCGCGGCTCCCGTGCTTGGGACTGCCTGATGAATGGACTGCCATGAAAGCGGGCACGGGCGGATAAGGATTCAGCTCGGCTCCCGGTTCGCTTGTTCCGGGATCGGTTTGGAGCGATAACCGAGACTGTGCGACCCACCCGTGCTCCCACATCGAACTGCGCCCGCCGGTGCCCCTCCCCGCTCGTTCCTCGCGGAGAGGGGAGCATTCGATCGCGCTTCGACCAACCCTGGCCGATGCGAATCGAATCGCGCCTGTTACCGCACTGCAGTGGACCTGGCGGGATTCGAACCCGCGACCCCAGGATCGAGTTAAAGTCGATAACCCTCGGCCACCGGCCCGCGGGTGTGATCCCGCGGACAAAATCCGGCGAGGCGGCGCTCTGCCAGGCTGAGCTACAGGCCCAATGCTTTCCTGCTTCTACGCGTCATGTATCCTGCCCGCAATTCCCTATTCCCTATTCCCTATTCCCTCGATCCGTGACGGCGCCCGGCGGGACTCGAACCCGCGACCTCCAAGGTTAGCCGTTAAGCCTCACGCGTCGGCCCGCGTTTGGGCGGGCAAGGAGGTGGCGAGGCGCTCCTGGCGCTCTATCCGGCTGAGCTACAGGCAACCATCCCGAATCATCCATCCAATCCACCCGCCGATCCCGGCGGATGCCCCGCAAAATCCGGAATGCCCGGCGGGATTCGAACCCGCGTCCTCCGAGTCCCGTTAAGCGTCCACCTGCGGCCCGCGCGTGGCGGACAAGGTGCGGCGGAAGCGTTTGCTCGGTGCTCCACCAGGCTGAGCTACGGGCATTCCAATTGTTCGTGCGGCACGCTGGGGTGGCCGGGGGGAATCGAACCCACCGCCTCCGGAGTCACAGGCCGGCGCTCTGGCCGTTGAGCTACGGCCACCATCATCCAGCGTTTGCATCGGTTGGCCGGCGGGAACGCTTCGCCCCTGCGCAGGGGGTCGCGTTTGTCCACCCACGTCGGAGCTTGGCGCCCCGCCGGCCCTGCACTACCGCAATCTGCCTCCGCGAATCATCCCATCCACCTCCCGCGTGTCCCGGAAATGAAGCTCACGTGTGTCGGAAAACGAAAATCGCCCCGCCTGCGTCGGTGCGCGGGCGGGGCGAATGGTGCGTCGCTCCCTGTGGCTCGTGGAATCACGCCCCTCTAAGGGCGCGCCACGGTCCTCCCGCGCTGTCTGTACCGCCGGTCCTGCCCGATCGAACGACTCCAATGCCCCGCGATTCTGGCCGTACCGAGCCCGATTTTCGCCGATGCGGCGGCCGTGCCGGCACCCGCCGGCGTAATGCCGCCGCCGAGCGTTCCAGGCTCCACCGCGCACGACGGCCCCATGCCGGAACGGGCCATGGCGGCCTCCGGGCGGGCGTGTCGGGCTTCGTGGAAGGAGCGCTGCATCGTGGTTCGGTTCGCCGTTCGGTCGTGTGCGTCAGAGGGCGGGGACGATCCCCGCCGCATCAAAAACAAAAAAGCCGCGTCCTGATGCCGCCGGGCCACGGTGGTTCCGTGGTCCGGGGCCGGTCCTGTGGACCGGTGAACATCAGGGACGCGACTCCCAGGGCGGGGAGTGTAATCGACTCCCCGCAGGTTTGTCAAGGGCTGGTTTTCAGCCCACCGCGGCGGCGCTCTCGTCCCGCTGCGCGGCCGGTGAACCCGATTCATCGGCCGAAACGGACGCATCCGGCTGTGGCACAACGTCTTCCGGGGCGCTCACCAGCACCATCGCCTGCACCTTCTCCACCTCTGGCGGCGCGGCGGCCGCGGGCGGCGTGTTTCGGGCCGTGGGGGCGTCGCTTCCGGAGGGGACCAGGCCGGCCACCACGTCGCGCAGCTGCGCCGTCGCTTCTTCCGCCGAGGCGCCGGCGGCCAGGCGCTGCTGGATCTGCACCAGCTGCCCGGCCACCGCCATGCGCCCCTGCGTGCTTTCCTCGGCCGCGCGGGTGACGGCGAACTTTTCCGCGGCCAGAACCTGCTCGCGCGTGCCGCCGCTGAAGATGGACTCCAGCGCCTCGACCATGCGGGTAAGGATGCGGTACACGGCGGACGCCGAAAAGCCGCCCAGCAGCGCGATGGTGGGCGGGCCCAGCGCCTCGGCACCGGTGTCGGCGGTCGTGTCGAGGGGCACCAGTGCCACCAGGATAAAGCCGGCCACCACGCCCAGGAAGAACTTTACCCAGTACGAGGCCGCCTCGTCCGGGTCGTACGTGCGGCTCACGATCTGGTCGTTCAGCTGGAACAGCATGGCGAACGACGCGCCGATCCCCGCCGCCGAAAGCCAGAAGATGCGCTCCAGGATGATGCGCAGGATCAGGTACGGGTGCTGGTTGCCGAACAGGGTGATGTCGGGGTGCGCCTCGACCAGCTGCAGCACGCTGAGCAGGATGAACGTCACCACGCATGCGCCGGCCACCTTGACCAGGTCGCGCACCTGCTTTACCGGGCCCAGCGAGCTCCACCGGCTGGTCTGCGCCACGTCGTAGTCCAGCAGGTGCAGCGTGCCGGGCTTGGCGGGCGCCACCAGCCGCGAAAGGCGCTCGTGGGTGCTGGCCAGCGTCACCATGTCCACGGGCTGTCCGCGTTCCAGCGCCGACTCAAACTGGTCGGCGGCCTGCACCACGGACGCGGGAACGCGCGTGCCGTTGGTGATCAGGTGGCGCACCATGGCGCACGATTCGCGCACCAGCTGTTCCTTTAGGGATGGCACCGGGGGCGCCGCTGACGTCTTGGGCATGGACCTGCCGGGGAGGGAGGATGGCGGACAGCGGGAGGGGAATCCCTTCATTCTAATCGGGTTGCGCCATCTGGTAAACACCAGTGGCACAAACTGTGTGGATCTGCGGCTTCTCGATCTCGGGCGTGCTTCGGCGAGGCCGGCGCAGGCCCCTTCCCCCGAAACTGCCGTGGGAGGTTGGGCGTGAGGCCGAGATCAGCGGCGGTTCGGCGGGGTGGTGAGCCGCCCCTCCCAGCCCTCACCCCACAGCCGCGTGGCGAAGGGAGAACGGCAGATGATGCTGGTCGTGGCGGGATCGAAATTCTCCCCCCCTCTCCCGCGCAGTTGTGGGATAGGGGCCGGGGTGATGGATCCGCGCAACGCGACGCCGTAGAACCGTCCTCACACGCATCCTTCCGAAACACCCTCGAACCGCGCCCGCGGCGGCCGAACGCGGAGCCACCGCGTTGTGCGAAGCCTGTACGACGCCTTATGCTAGTCCGCAGGCATCCGCTCCTCCCAGCAAGGAACCACACGCGCCACCATGGAAGAGGCGCACCTGCTCAGGCCCGTCCTCGTCATCCTCATCGCGGCGATCGCGGTGGTGTCGCTGTTCCGGCGGGTAAAGGTGAGCCCCGTGGTGGGCTACCTGTTCGCCGGCGTGCTGATCGGGCCGCACGGGCTGGGGCTGGTGACGGACGTGGAGGCGGTGGAGGCGCTGGCGGAGTTCGGCGTCGTGTTTCTCCTTTTCGCCATCGGGCTGGAGCTTTCCATCGGCCGGCTGCTGGCCATGCGCCGGCACGTGTTCGGGATGGGGACGCTGCAGGTGGCGCTGTCCGCGGTCCTCATCACCGCCCTGGCGCGGCTGGCGGGGCTCACCACGGCGGAAGCGCTGGTGCTGGGCGGGGCGATGGCGCTCTCGTCCACCGCGGTGGTGATGCGCACGCTGCAGGAGGACGGCGCCGTGCACGGCCGCGCCGGGCGGATGGCGCTGGCCGTCCTGCTTCTGCAGGACCTCGCCGTCGTCCCGCTGCTGACGGTGATCCCGCTGCTGGGCGCCCAGGGCGGATCTCTGCTGCGCGAGCTGGGGATCGCCACGCTCAAGGCGGCGGCGGCGCTGGGGATCATCATGGCGGCGGGGCGCCTTTTGCTGCGCCCCGTGCTGCGCGGGGTAGCGGCGGCGCGCACGCCGGAGCTGTTCACCGGCATCACCCTCTTTTTGGTGCTGGGGGTGAGCTGGGCCACGGCGCTGGCGGGGCTGTCGATGGCGCTGGGCGCGTTCCTGGCCGGACTGCTGATCTCTGAGACGGAATACCGCCACCAGGTGGAGGCCGACATCGCCCCCTTTCGCGGGCTGCTGCTGGCGCTGTTCTTCATGGCGATCGGGATGGGGATCGACGTCGGCGTGCTGGCCGGCAGCTGGCACGTGGTGGGCGCCGGTGTGCTGGCCGTGCTCGCGGCCAAGGCGATCGTGGTCGCGGGACTGGCGCGGGCGTTCGGGCAGCCGTGGGGGACGGCGGTGTTCCTGGGATTCGCCCTGTCGCAGGCGGGCGAGTTCGGCTTTGTCCTCGTCACCCTGGCCACGACGGCAAAGGCGCTGTCCGCGGAGACGGGCGAGCTGGCGATGCTGGTGATCGCCGTTTCCATCGCCGTGACGCCGCTGCTGATGCGCGCGGGGCACGCTGCGGCGCGGCGCGTGCACCGAACGGCGGACGCGGACGCCGAGCTTGCCGGCGACGCCCGCGACCTGCGCCGCCACGTGCTGATCCTGGGACTGGGAAGAGTGGGCCGGACGGTGGTGCAGCTGCTGAAGACGACCGACCGCGCGTACCTGGCGCTGGACCGCGACGCCGAGGCGGTGGCCGAAGGGCGGGCGCGGGGGATCGCCGCCTACTTTGGCGACGGCAGCCAGCCGCAGGTGCTGCGCGCCGCCGGGGTGGAGCGGGCGTCGGTGGTGGTCATCACCCTGGACGACACCGCGTCGGCCTTGCGCGCGCTGCACGCCATCCGCGCGGAGGACCACGACGTCCCCGTCATCGCGCGGGCGCGCGACACGGCGCAGTGCGAGATTCTGGAAGGAGCGGGCGCCACGGCCGTGGTGCCCGAGCTGGTGGAGGGGAGCCTGCAGCTGGGCGGACGCCTGCTGCTGGCGCTGGGCGAAGCGGAAGACGCGGTGGAAGCGGCGCTGGACGAGATGCGCCGTGACCGCTACCGTCTGCTCGCCGACACGCAAAAGCGGGACGACGCGGCCGCCGCCGCAACAGGGGAGAGCGAATGAACGTACAGGAGCACGACCTGCCGGGCGTGGGAAAGAAGTTCGCCTGCACCACCAACGAGGGTGACCGGCTCACCCTCATCATCCACAACACGGGCCACCGCGAGCTCTACTTCTTTGAGCGCGGTGAGGACTTTCCCACGCAGGCGCTGCGGCTGGAGGACGCCGAGGCGCGCAAGCTGGGCGCGCTGATGGGCGGCGCCTACTTTCAGCCCGCCGTGGCGGAGTCGATGGAGATGGTGCTGGGCCAGCTGTCGGTGGACTGGCTGCCGCTGCAGGCCGGCTCGCCGCTGGCGGACAAGACGCTGGCCAATACGCGGATGCGCGAGCAGACGGGCGCCAGCATCATCGCCATCATCCGCGGTGGCGAGGCGCAGCCTAACCCGCAGCCCAGCGAGATGCTGCGCGCCGGAGACACGCTGATGGTGATCGGCAGCCGCGACCAGGTGCGGCGCGCCGCCGAGGCGGTACGCGGGGGCCCCGCCCGGGGCGGCTGACCGGTGCACGGCGGATTTCTCCTGGGCGCGGGGGCCGTGCTGCTGGCGCTCGCGCTGGCCGGCATGGGCGCGCGGGTGCTGGGGCAGTCGGTGATCCCCGCGTACATCCTGATGGGCATGGGGCTGCGCGGCGCGGAGCTGGACGAGCACCTGGTGGAGGTGCTGGCCACGCTGGGCGTCGTCCTCCTCCTTTTCTTCATGGGGCTGGAGTTCTCGCTGGGCGCCCTGCTGCGCAACCGGCGCCGCATCGTCCGCGACGGGTCGCTGGACCTGCTGGTCTGCTTTCCCCCCGGCCTGGCCGCCGGACTGCTGCTGGGATGGGGATGGACGGGCGGGCTGCTGCTGGGCGGCGCGCTCTACGTGTCGTCCAGCGCCATCATCGCCAAGGCGACCATCGAGATGCGCCGCTCCGCCAACCCCGAAACGGAGTCGGCGCTGGGCGTGCTGGTGTACGAGGACCTGGCGATGGCGCTGTTCCTGGCGCTCATGTCGGGCGCGGTTCTGGCGGCCAATCCCAGCGCCGGCACGGTGGTGCTGGGGATGGGGCGCGCGCTGCTGTTCGTGGGCGTGGTGACGGCGGCGGCGCTGCTGGGGCGGCGAGTGCTGGAGCGCGTGTTCGACATCGAGAGCGACGACGTGTTCCTGCTTTCCGTGGGCGCGCTCGTCCTGCTGCTGGCCTGGGCCGCCATCGGCGCGGGGCTGTCGGAGGCGATCGGCGCCTTCCTGGCCGGCCTGGTGCTTTCGGAAACGGACCACCGCGAGCGGGTGCAGCGCCTCTTTCTGCCGCTGGAGGGCCTGTTCGCGGCGATCTTCTTCCTGGCGTTCGGCCTGTCGGTGGATACGGGCGCGCTGCTGCAGGTGTGGCCGGTGGCCCTGGCGCTTACGGTGGTGGGGGCGATCGCCAAGGTGGGCGCCGGGTGGTGGATCGGAAAGCTCAGCGGCCATCCGAACCGCGCGTCGCTGTCGCTGGGATTGACGCTGGTGCCGCGCGGCGAGTTCTCGGTGCTGCTGGCGGGGATTGCGGCCACCGCGGGGCTGGCGCAGGTGAGCGCGGCGATCGCGGGGTCGGTGCTGGCGCTGTCGCTGCTGGGCACCGTGGGGATGCGCTACGCCCCCGCCATCTCGCGCCGCGTCTTTCCCCGCCGCGCCACCAGCCTGGCCGAGCGCGGCTTCCGGGCGGACCTGGCCATGCACGACGCCCCGGTGCCGGCCGCCGCGCCGGCGCGTCCCGAGCGGCCGTGGGAGGGGGACCAGCGGTCGAGGTGAGGGTGTGAGGGTGTGAGGGTGTGAGGGTGTGAGGGTGTGAGGGTGTGAGGGTGTGAGGGTGTGAGGGTGATGGCGGAAAGGATGGCGCGACCCGCGGGGGCCCTCTCCCCCGCCAGGCCTTTCGCTCGTTCCTCGCGACGGCTGGCGACCCCTCCCCCAACCCCGGGGGAGGGGTTGTGTAGCCGCCGGATCGGCGCGATGCGGCGAGCTGCGGAGCGCCCTGGGATGGGAAGCCTCCACGCGCACTCCCATAGGCCTTCACTTCCAGGCCCGCCAATCCGCGAAGGCGGATTTCGTGTGGTTGTTGCCCGCGAATTTATTCGCCCTTCCCGGCCTTGCTCCGCCCCACCCCCATCACACCATCACACCATCACACCCCTACTCCCCCCGCCGGTCCGCGATGGCCTCGATGCGCGAGACGATCGTCTCGCGGTGGTCCGGGCTGCGAAGGACGATCAGGATGGTGTCGTCGCCGCCGCTGGTGCCTACGATCTCCGGCCACCCCTCCGCGTCGATGGCCACCGCGATCGGCTGCGCGCCGCCCACCAGCGTCTTGAGGATCAGCAGGTTGCCCACGCCGTCCGCGCCCACGTAGAGCGCGGGGAGCAGGCGCTGCAGGTTGGGCCCCTGCTCGGCGCCTCCGGCGGGGATCACGTAGCTGCTTCCGCCCTGCTCGTCGGGCGCCTTGACCAGCCCCAGGTCGCGGATGTCGCGGGACAGCGTGGCCTGCGCCACGTCGATGCCGCGCTCCAGCAGCGCCTCGCGCAGCGCCTCCTGCGAGGCGATGCGGCGGGTACGGACCAGTTCCAGGATGGCGGCGTGACGGGGCAGCTTCACAACGGTTTCGCTCGATGAGGGAAAGAAGACCAGGCGCGCGGCGGTACGCTCTGCGCGGGAGCTACGCCGGATCGGGGTTCACGGATGGCGTGCCTTGCGGAACAGCCGCAGGTACAGAAGCCACGGGGTCACCTGGATGAGCGTGCTGATCAGGGTGACCGCCGCGATCACCGCGGCCGACTCGGGCTCCGGACCCGCCCGGTCCGCGGCCGTGCGCCACATCACCAGCATGGCGCCGCACAGCGCCACGATCATGGCCACGCTCAGCCCGCGGATGCGCGCCGCCGCGCCGCGGTGCCCCCACAGTGCCAGCAGAGCCAGGATCAGCAGCGCCGCGTTCCCCAGCACGTGCACCAGGTTCACCAGCGCGTTGGCGTCCTGCATCTCCCGCGAGTGCGAGGGGCCGCGCTGCGCCACCCAGACGATCGTCAGCACCCCCAGCACCAGCGCCGTGGCGATTCCGGCCATCGGCTTCTCCCCGGCCAGGTTAGCGGGGGATGAGGATGTGCCCATCGGCCGACCGCAGTGAATGCACGCGGGCGCCCTGGTGGAAAGCTCGCCGGCGCAGTCGGGGCAGGTGACAAGCGGCATCGGCGGGAGCAAATCTCCGCGCGAGGGGTCGGTGGACGGGTGGACCGAAAACGTGCGGCACGGAATATACGTGTGGCGGTACGGCCCGGCGCAACGTACCCTTCCGTCGCGCGCGGCCCCGCGGCCGGCTTCAGCAGGCACCCGGCACGGGGATGCTGTTACCGGCGCGGGCGCGGCGTGGCACGCGCGGAGCACCGGCACCGCGCCCTGAATCACCGATCCACGACGACACGAGAGGTAGCCCGTGCCCAGTCGCACCAAGCAGCCCGTAAACCGCCAGCACCCGATCCTGCTGTTCTCGCGCAACTTCATCAAGCATCCCAAGATGCTTGGTTCCGTCATCCCCAGCTCGCGGTTTCTGATCGAGCAGGTGCTCAAGCCGGTGGACTGGGAGCGCGCGCGGGTGTTCGTGGAGTACGGGCCCGGCGTGGGCACCATCACCCGCCACGTGCTCAAGCGGATGCACCGCGACGCGCGCATCGTGGTGCTGGAGACCAACAAGGACTTCGTGGAGTACCTGCGCGCCGCCGTCCCCGACCCGCGGCTGGAGGTGGTGCACGGCTCCGCGGCCGACGTGTCGCAGGTGCTGGCCGACCGCGGCCTGGGGCAGGCCGACTACGCCATCTCCGGCATACCGTTCAGCACCATGCCGGCCGAGGTGCGCGAATCCATCGTGCAGAGCACGCGCGACGCGCTGCGGCCGGGCGGCGCCTTTCTGGTCTACCAGTTCTCCAGCAAGGTGCGGGCAGACCTGGAGCGCGTGTTCGACAGCATGCAGGCGAGCTTCGAGCCACTGAACGTGCCGCCCGCGCACGTCTTCGTTTCGCGGGTGGGGCCGGCCAGCGGCAACGGGGCGGCGCGCAGGGCGTGACCTGATCGAGACGGACGGAGACTGGCGGAGCGGCGGGGAACACGATACGTTCTCCGCCGCTCTTTGTGTCCAACGCCGGTTCTGCTGACGATGGCTCGTGGCCCTCCGCCGCGCGCCTCCCTCCGCCGTTCATCGATCCGAGGTGCCCGCATGATCCGTCTTCGTCCCCGCCACGGCGCGCTGGTGCTCGGCGCGCTCCTGTCCGTCGCTCTTGCCGCCTGCGACACGCAGCGCGCCGCCCACGGCGGCATTACCGCTCCGGACGCGCCCGCGCTGGCCGTGGTGCCCGCCAGGGGGACGGCCGCTACGCTGGACGTGGCCAGCTGGAACATCGAGTGGTTCGGCAGCACCGGCAACGGGCCCAGCAACGAGCCGCTGCAGCTGAGCAACGCCAAGGACGTCATCATCGGCACCGATTTCGACATCTGGGGCGTGGCCGAGATCACCGACCAGGCGGCGTGGAACAACCTGGAAAGCCAGCTTCCCGGCTACACCGGCTTCCTCGCGGGCGAGTCCGTCGTCACCGGCGGCTCCGCCTCGTACGGGGCCACCGAGCAGAAGGTGGGCGTGCTGTACAAGAGCTCGGTCGCCTCGCTGGTGAGTGCCAAGATCATCCTCACCGCGTACGACACCGACTTCGCGGGGCGGCCGCCGCTGGAAGCCAAGCTGAACGTGACGCTGAACGGCACCATGGAGCAGGTCGTCGTCATCGTCCTGCACGGCAAGGCGTTCAACGACGTGGCCAGCTGGCAGCGGCGGCTCAACGCGTCCAACGCGCTCAAGTCGTACCTCGACACCACCTATCCCACGCAGAAGGTGATCGTCGTCGGCGACTGGAACGACGACGTGGACACCAGCATCACCTCCGGGCAGGCGTCGCCCTACCAGAACTTTGTGAGCGACGCGGCCGACTACGCGTTCCCCACCCGCGCGCTGTCGCTGGCCGGCGTTTCGTCGACCACCGGCTACGCGGACATGATCGACCACCATCTGACCACCAACGAGCTGTTCGCCACGCTCGTCCCGTCGTCGACGGAAGTGTACCGGGTGGATTCGTTCATCAGCAGCTACGACGCGTCCACCAGCGACCACTTTCCCGTGCTGAGCCGCTACACCTTTGGCAGCGGCGGCGGAACGACGCCGGCGGTGCAGGTGACCTCGCCCAACGGCGGCGAGTCGTGGTCGGGCGGCAGCGCGCGGACCATCACCTGGACGTCGGCGGCGGTGACGAACGTCAAGCTGGAGTACACGCTGAACGGCTCCACCTGGAGCGTGATCACGGCCAGCACGCCCGCCGCCGCCGGCAGCTACGCCTGGACGGTGCCCAACACCGCCACCACGGCGGCGAAGGTGCGCGTGACGGACGCGGCCAACGCGGCGCTTACGGACGCGAGCGACGGCGCGTTCACCATCACCGTCAGCTCCACGCCGGCGCAGGTGATCCTGAACGAGATCATGGCCAACGAGGCGGGAAGCAACACCGCGCTGGAGTTCGTGGAGATCGTGAACGTGGGCGGCACGGCGATCGGGATCGGCGGCTGGACGCTGAGCGACGGCGCGGGCGTCAAGCACACCTTCGCCTCCGGCACCACGCTGAACCCCGGCCAGGCAATCGTGGTCTACGCCGGCGCGTCCGGCATCCCCGCCGGGCTGACCAACGCCGTCGCCGCGTCCACGGGCTCGCTGGCGCTGGGCAACAGCGGCGACTCGGTGATCCTGAAGAACGGGGGCACCACGGTCACCAGCTACACCTATTCGTCCTCGCTCAGCGGCACAGACGGCGTGTCGATGAACCGCAGCCCCGACGTGTCGGCGACGGGCAGCTGGGTGCTGCACACGGCCGTCAGCTCGCTCACGTCGTCCGGCGGCAAGCGCGCCAACGGCACCGCGTTCTAACGGCGGTACGAAAGTACGAGGGTACGAGGGTACGAGGGTACGAGAGTACGAAAGTACGAGGGTACGTTTTCGGTTGATGCAGACCGGCCCCGGCGCTTGTCGAAGCGCCGGGGCCGGTCTGTTGTGCGTTGTCGCAAGGTCGCAAGATCGAACTGCGTCCCCCGGCGGCCCCCTCTCCCGGCCTCTCCCCCAACTTCGGGGGAGAGGTGACGCGCACCGGCGGTGCAGAGCGCTCCGGCAAGTCCGGCGCGAATGCAGCCTGTCGAAACGGGATCGAATTTCTCCCTTCCCCCACGCAGTTTGTGGGGGAAGGGCCGGGGATGGGGGGCGGCCTACCATCCCGCACCATACCACCCGAAAACGCACCATCCTCGGCCTTACGCCAACCCCGCCCCCGAAGTTGGGGGAGGGGTCGCCAGCCGTCGCGAGGAACGAGCGAAAGGCCTGGCGGGGGAGAGGGCCCGTCCGACGCGGAAATCAGCCCGCGGATTCCGACTCCCCCGCCGTCTCCGGCTCCAGCACCTCGCCGCCCAGTGCGCGGATGATCTCGTTCAGCTCGGGGTTGCCGTCGATCACGTAAACTACGCCGGTGATCTCCATCACCTCCGGGAGCGGCGTGCCGGGCGCGGGCGCCCCGGACAGCGTCAGCAGCCCCGCGTGGTCGGTGCCCAGCTCCAGCTCATCCGCCGAGCCCAGCATCCCTTCCGACACCTCGCCGCGCATCTTGCCGCGCTTGATCTTGGTCCCGTTCGGCAGCCGCACGCCGCTGCGGATCACGGGGTAGTATCCTCCCGCCACCACGTTGCTGGCGCCGGTGACGATCTGCAGAGACTGTTCGGTCCCGTCGTTCACCACGCAGACCTTCAGGCGGTCGGCGTTGGGGTGCTGGGTGACGGATTCCACCCTGGCGACGACGATGGGCCGCAGCAGCTCCGCCAGCGGCTCGATGCGCGACACCTCGAAGCCGGCGCGGCGCAGCGCGTCCGCCACCTGCTCCGGATCGGCGGAAAGATCGGGGACGCGGGACTTGAGAAGGATCTGGCTGACGTTCACGTACGCACTCCATCCATCGTTGCGGTCGATCGGAAGCCCCCAACCTATCGCGGCGAAGAGCCGTGCGGGAGCCCGGCTTGCCACGTTTGCGCGCGCGCGTGACGAGCGGTAAGCTGTGAGGTCCGAGAATCATCCCGATCCGTCCGTGTTTTCCGGAGATTTCCCCGTGGAGCAGGCCCAGAAGGAGCTGATCGAGCGGCATCTGCACGCCGCCCGCAAGATCATACACGACGCGCTCAAGCAGGCGCAGAGCCAGAACCTGAACCCCGCCGCCGTGGCGCAGGTGCTGGGCGAGAACGCGGTGATGCTGATGATCCGCAACTTTGGCCCCGACGCGGGAAAGCAGTTTTCCAAGAGCCTGAGCGAAGAAGCCGTGCGGATGGCGCACTTCTACGCCACCCAGCAGGGCAAGCCCAAGTCCGACTGACCCGCCGCATGCCTCCCTCCCCCCTCGCGCAACCCGACCTCGCCGGCCCCGCGGACTTTGCGCTGCGCGGCCGGCGCGTGGTGGAGGGCGGTGGCATGGGGCCGGCGGCGGTGCACGTGCGCGACGGCATCATCATCGCCGTCACGGCGTACGAGGACGTGCCGCTGGCCACGCCGCGCATCGACGTGGGCGACGCGGTGGTCATGCCGGGGCTGGTGGATACGCACGTCCACATCAACGAGCCGGGCCGCGCGGAGTGGGAGGGATTCCACACCGCCACGCGCGCCGCGGCGGCCGGCGGCGTCACCACCCTGGTGGACATGCCGCTCAACAGCATCCCCGCCACGACGAACGTGGTCGCGCTGGCCGCCAAGCTGGCCGCCGCGCGCGGCCGGCTGCACGTGGACGTGGGCTTCTGGGGCGGGGTGGTGCCCGGCAACGACGAGCAGCTGGAGCCGCTGTGGGACGCGGGGGTGCTGGGCTTCAAGTGCTTTCTCTCCCCCTCCGGCGTGGACGAGTTCGCCAGCGTGGACGAGGCGGAGCTGCGCACCGCGCTTTCCGCGCTGGCGCGGCTGGGCGCGCCGCTGCTGGCCCACGCGGAGCTGCCGGAGCCGCTGGCGCGCGCCGCGCTGGCCGTTGCGGAGCTGGACCCGCGCAGCTACGCCGTGTACCTGGCCAGCCGCCCGCGCCAGGCGGAGCAGCAGGCCATCGAGCTGCTGGTCCGCCTGTGCCGAGAGACGGGCGCACGCATCCACGTCGTGCACCTGGCAGACGCGGACGCGCTCCCGCTGCTGCGCACCGCGCGGGCGGAGGGGCTGCCGGTCACGGTAGAGACCTGTCCGCACTACCTGCACTTTGCCGCGGAGGGGATCGCGGACGGCGCCACGGACCACAAGTGCGCGCCGCCGATCCGCGAGGCGGAGAACCGCGAGCGGCTGTGGGATGCGCTGGGCGCGGGTGACATCGACCTCATCGTTACCGACCACTCCCCCTGCCCGCCGGAGATGAAGGGGCTGGACACCGGCGAATTTCTGAGCGCCTGGGGCGGCATCGCGTCGCTGCAGCTGACGCTGCCCGTCACGTGGAAAGGCGCGCGGGCGCGGGGATATACGCCCGTGCAGATGGCGGAGTGGATGTGCGCGGCGCCGGCGCGGCTGGCGGGGCTGGAGGGGCGAAAGGGGTGCATCGCGCCCGGTTGCGACGCGGACTTCGTGGTCTGGCACCCGGAGCAGGAGTTCGTCGTGGATCCCGCGCGGCTGCACCACCGCCATCCCGTGACGCCGTACGCGGGCGCCACCCTGCCGGGCGTGGTGGCGGCCACGTACCTTCGAGGCCGCAGGATCTACGACGGCGGCCGGTTCCCCAACGAGGGACCTACAGGTCGCACTCTCTCCCGCCATACGCGATGACCCCGTTTCAAGACCTGGTCGACCTGGCGTCCGAACGCTTGGGCGGCGCCGTGCTGCTGGCCAACGACGAGTTCTTTGCCCCCAAGGAGGCGCTGCTCAAGCCCGCCGCCGCCGAGTGGCGCGAGCACGAGTACACGGAGCGCGGCAAGTGGATGGACGGCTGGGAAACCCGCCGCCGCCGCGAGCCCGGCTACGACTGGTGCATCGTGCGTTTGGGGCTTCCCGGCGTCGTCCGGGGGCTGGTGGTGGATACGGCCTTCTTCCGCGGCAACTTTCCGGAAAGCTGCTCGGTGGAGGGATGCAACGTCTCCGGCACCCCCGATCCGCGGCAGATCGCGGACGAGGCCGAGTGGTTCGAGATCCTGCCCCAGTCGCCGCTGGAGGGGAACACCGCCAACCTGTTTCCCGTCACTGGCGACCGCCGCGTCACGCACCTGCGGCTGAACATCTACCCGGACGGCGGTGTGGCGCGGCTGCGGGTGCACGGCTGGGCTCAGCCCGCCTGGACGCGGTTCGCGCTGGGTGGCGGCGAGGTGGACCTGGCGGCGCTGGAGAACGGCGGATGGGTGCCGGCGTGCAGCGACATGTTCTTTGGCCATCGGCAGAACCTCATTCTGCCCGGCCGCTCGCTGTTCATGGGCGATGGATGGGAGACGCGCCGCCGCCGCGGCCCCGGCCACGACTGGAGCATCATCCGGCTGGGCGCGCCCGGGGCCATCCACCGGATCGAGCTGGATACGGACCACTTCAAGGGCAACGCTCCCGGCCGCGCGTCGCTGGAAGCGGTCCACGCCCCCGGCGCCACGGTTGAAGCGTTGACCGCGGAGGGCGCCGGATGGATGCCGCTGCTGGACGAAGTCCGCCTTCAGCCACACACGCGCCACAGGTGGGAAGACGAAGTGCGACCGATCGGTCCCGTTACCCACGCGCGGCTGAACATCTTTCCCGACGGCGGGGTGGCGCGGCTGCGGCTGTTCGGCACCTTTGCGTTGGCGCCGGGATCGTGAGAGGCCTGACGCGCCTGAACGCCCTTCCCGCCACGAAGGCGGAAGCGGAGCTGCTCACCTGCTGCGGGTCACGCGAGTGGGCGCACCGGGTGGCCGCGCTGCGCCCGTTCGCCAGCGACGACGCGCTGTTCGACGCGGCGGACGTAGTGTGGTGGGCGCTGGACCGCGAGGACTGGCTGCAGGCCTTCCGCAGCCATCCGCGCATCGGGGAAAAGAAGGCGGAGGCAGGGCAGACGGGTCGCGAGCAGGGCTGGTCGCGCGGCGAGCAGGCCGGGATGGACGCCGCCGCCGACGCCACCCGCCGCGCCCTGGCCGGCGGCAACCGCGTCTACGAAGAGCGCTTCGGCCACATCTACCTGGTCTGCGCCACGGGAAAGAGCGCCGACGAGCTGCTGTCGATCCTGACCGCGCGCCTGGACCACGAGCCCGAAGCCGAGCTGCGCGTCGCCGCCGGCGAGCAGGCCAAGATCACGCGCCTGCGCCTGGAGAAGCTGCTCGCGTCGGCGGAGTGAGGCGCCTCACCATTGAGCGGCTGAGCCGCCGCAAAGGCGGAAGCCGGCAGATTACGCACCGCGCCGTCTGCGCGGTTGGGCGCCGAAAGACGGCGAAAACGCTGGGTGCGTGCGCAACCTGCACTCCAACCTGATACCAAATCCGGCAAAACACCTCACCTCAAGTGCGACTACAGGAAACAGAGGTCAGGGTACAGAGGAACCGGGAACAGCCAGAGGAACAGAGGAGGAATGCGGATCACCTCTGTTCCTCTGGCGGTTGCCGGTTCCTCTGTACGTTCCGATGTTGTTTTTCCGGATTCGGTATGAGGCCCAATCCAGCAAAAAGCCGAGCAAACGGAGAGCAGAACCCCCGCCGGAATCTCTCCGGGCGGGGGTTTTCTCACCCTGAAAGGGTAAACGGCGGTTCCGCCTCAGGGCGTGGAGAAGCCCTGTCGTAGCGTGATCAGGATGTGCGCTTGCGCGCCCGCACCCGCTCCTGGTCCCACAGCCCGGATCATCTGGCCGGCGCACGTGATCTCTGTGAGCGGGACGGAGGTGTTTCCCCAGCTCAGGAGCGTAAGCGTGATTTGGCCTTGGGCGCTGATCGTCATCTGCACCCGGTCGGCGTGGGTCGCGGCGAACGGCTGAACGATCGTGGTGCGGACCGTAGTCAGCCGGTCGCTGAAGAGCTGCGTGAGCGTGCCGGACAGCACAAACGGCAGTCCTGGGTTCGGTGTGGCACCGACGGGCGTCACCAGGCGCACCAGGTTCAAACGGCCTTCCGCGTAAGCGACTGTGGTGCCGACACCGTGGGCCCTGCCGGGCTCGCCCGGGGACGTCGACACACTCCCGCCCGGCTGGTTGCTGACCAGGGTCGCCGTGATCCAGTACGTACCCGGCCCGCGCGAGCGGCGGTCGATCCAGTTGATGGCGCCCGTGGCGACCGGCTCACATGACTGGGCAATGGCCTGCGCCGGGCCGGCGGCGGTCAGCCCGATCGCGAACGCGGCGAGGAGGGAGCGGTGGAGGGGCATGGCGTCCTCTGCGGAAAGCGTGGACGACGACGGGCGGGTGCAGACCATCTGGGCAAGGCCGGTGCCCCCCGAAATTCCGCATTTCTGCACGCCTATTCGCCTGAACAACGGTCCGCGGAAGGGGCAGAGGTGCCCCACGACGGGACGCGCGTGGGCCACACCGAAGGTCGAAACATCGTATGTGGTGTTCCCGCGGAAGCGATCAAGACGGCCGAAGAGGTTGCTGAGAGGTGGAGCAACCGCACCACCTGCGGCTCCGCAACGATACCTGTGACTACCAGCCCGCACCGCGTGCGGCAAAACAGGTTTATCCAGGCTCGCAAGAATGGCTCTATCCCCGGTTTCGCCAAGGCGAAGGAGCGAACCATGAGAAAGGACGTGCGTTTCTTGCAACCCGTGTTCAAGTTGGCGAAGTTGCAGCGCGACGACGGTAACGTGCTCCTGTTCCGCAACCCTTGGAACGGGTTCCCCAATCCTTGGGGCGGACGAGCCCCTGCGACAGGAAATGAATCCGCGGCGTTTCCGCGGCTTCACAGCCTACTTGTGGAGGTACGCGCCTGACCGGCGCATGGCGATTGTGCTGGAACTCTGCCACGACACGCGGCGTCGCGTGAACAGCGTGCGTCAACTCGCGCGAAGAGGGTGCGCCGCCGGGGCGAGTTCGACAAGGTAGGTAAAACGCGCGTCACACCCCTTACGAGGCGCGCGATGCAGCATCATTCCCGGATCGAACATGAGCGGAATCACAACGCACGTGCTGGATACCTCGCGCGGACGGCCGGCAGCGGGCGTGCCCGTGCGCCTGGAGCGCGGCGCCGCGGTGCTGGGCAGCGGCCGCACCGACGCCGACGGCCGCCTGCGCGACCTGCTGCCCACGCACCTGCAGCTGCACACCGGCACGTACCGGCTGGTCTTTGAGACAAGCGTGTACTTTCGCGCGCAGGGCGTGGACGCGTTCTATCCGCACGTCTGCATCGACTTCGAGATCCGCGACGAGGGGCAGCACTACCATGTGCCGCTGCTGCTGAGCCCCTTTGGCTACTCCACCTACCGCGGCAGCTGACCCGCAGGACCACCTGATGAGCCCCGTCGCCAGAGAGCTGCTGGACCTGGTATTCCGCTGGCTGCACGTGATCGCCGGGATCATGTGGATCGGCAACTCCATGCTGTGGAACTGGATGGACCGCAACCTGGAGCCGTCGAAAGAGGGCACGGAGGGGATCCAGGGCGAGATCTGGCTGCTGCACAGCGGGGCGTTCTACTACGTGCAGAAGGACTCGCGGGGGTGGGACAGAACGCGGCCGCTGCACTGGTTCAAGTGGCAGGCGTACACCACCTGGCTGAGCGGCGCCGCCCTGCTGATCGTGGTCTACTACGCCAGCACCGGCGCGCTGCTGCTGGACGCATCGGACTCCGGCTTTAGCCATCTGGCCGCCGTGGGCATTGGCGTGGGCGTGGTGGTGGGCGGATGGATCGTCTACGACGCGGTGCGGGCGCGCGTGCTGGACCGCGCCGGCGCGGCGGGCGCGGCCATCGGGCTGCTGGCGGTGGTGGCGGTGGCGTACGGGCTGGCGCAGGTGTTCAGCGGGCGCGCGGCGTTCCTGCACGTGGGCGCCATGCTGGGCACGCTGATGGCCGGCAACGTGGGCCACCACATCATGCCCTCGCAGCGCGCGCTGGTGAACGCGGTGGAGAGCGGCGGCAGGCCCGACCCCAGGTACGCCAAACGTGCCAAGTCGCGCTCCATCCACAACAACTACATCACCTTCCCGGTGATCGTGCTCATGCTGAGCAGCCACTTTCCCGGGATCTACGGTCACCGGCTCAACTGGCTGCTGCTGGGCATCCTGGCGCTGGGCGGCGCGTCGGTGCGGCACATTCTGAACGTGCGCTTGGGATGGCCGCGCTGGAAGCCGGCGCTCGCCACCGCCATCGCGGGCACGCTGGCCGCGCTCTACCTGGTCGGCAGCCTGCGCGCCGGCGCCACCGTGGCGGAGGTCGAGGGTGGACGCCCGATGCGGTTCGCGGAGGCCAACGCCATCATCCAGAAGCGCTGCGCCGCCTGCCACAGCGCCAGCCCGGCGGACCTGACCTTTGGCGTGGCCCCCGCCGGCGTGGCGTTCGATACGCCCGAGCAGATCCGCACCCACGTGGAGCGCATCCGCGCCCGCGCCGTGGAAACGCAGACCATGCCGCCCGCCAACAAGACCCACATCACCCCCGAAGAGCGCGCCCTCCTGGGCCGCTGGATCGCCCAGGGCGCGCGGGTGGATTGATGACTATCGTTTGCGGCGACGAATCCAGCGGATTCAGCCCATGCGCGCTGACCCACGTCCTGACAGCATCACGCACTTGACGCAGATCGTCGCCAAATTCGAGGATAGCGTCGGCCGTGGGCGCATCCATCGGCAAGCAGTCGTCCGGCTCTTTGCGGTTGAACTCAATGGCGAGGCAGGCGATTGCCTCGAAAGCCCCAAAGCGCGCCGTCAAAATCTCCAGAGCACGCATTGGTGAGCAAAGGGTTTCGTTCTCTTCCGACGTGATCATCTCGTCTCTCCGCTTATGCACCCTGATAGTTGGTGGACACCGGCGCGCTTGGGGCGGTAGCGTCCGCGCATGTCTGACTTCGATTCCGATCCGCCCTTTGGCGCCGTGCTGCGCCGCCTTCGCCAGGAGCGCGGCCTCACCATTGAGGAGGCCGCCAAACGCGGTGACGTTACCGCCAACTACCTGGGCGACGTCGAACGTGGGCGGCGGAATCCAACCATGAAGGTCATGGCCCGGATTCTCGCCGGGATGCGCGTTTCTTGGAGCGAGTTCGCCGCAGTTCTTGAGGGGATGGAGGCGTGACCCCTTCCACCCTGATAGTTGGTTCAAGCTAACCGAACTTCCGCCACCGCTCAAGCCTCATGCGCACCCTACCCGGCCTTGCATCCCTGCTGTGCCTTCTCAGCGCCTGCGGCAACGACGCGGCGGAGGCGGATAAATCCGCCGCGTCCGCGACGCCGCGGCAGGTGACGTACGCGGAGTGCATGGCTGCCGCCGACCGCCAGCCCAGCCGCGCCGAAACCGTCGCCAGAGCCGCCGAGTGCATGCGGCTGCCCGATGCGCCGCCGCCGGGCTCCACCCTGCCACCCGGCACTCCGCCGCCGCCGGTCGGTGCGTTCGCCGATGCGGATACCGGGGCGATCAGCAGCGTGTACACGTCGCTGTCGGAGGAGGACTGCCGGATGACCAGCATGGACGAGGAATCGGGCAGCAGCAGCTCACGCTGTCCCGGCACGGCCGGGTACGCGCTGAACGCGCACGACGGCGACGCGCGGATATCCATCGACGTGGTGGCGCCGGACGGCAAGGTGCACGAGCTGAACTACTGGGGCGTGATCACGCATAACTTCTCCAGCCCGGGCCCGCGCGCCGAGTGGCGGATGAGGGGCGGCCGGCCCATCGCGCTCATCGTGCGGGTGAACGCGTCGGAGGACCCGGTAGACTCCTCGCGGCTCACCTCCTACCTTGCCGTCGCGAAGATCACCCCGCGCCAGGCCTGCGTCACCGACCGCATCGCCCCGTCGCCGACCGCGAACGAGCAGGCCCGCGCCGCCGCCGACCGCTCCGCCGGCCGCCCGTGCCTCACGGAGGTGCCGCAGGGCTAAGCCTTGTAACTTGCTGCACGTGCTGTACGTACGGCCCTCTGTTGGAGCAGGCTAACCACCACTGGAGATGCAGATGGATACGACGCCCGCGGACGAATGGGTGGTGCTGCGCAACTGCGACTACATGCACGAGGCCGAGTTGATCGTCGCCGAGCTGGACGCTGAGGGAATCGACACGTTTGTCCCCGACTCTCACATGGCGAGTATTCGTCCAGAGCTCAGCGGCGCCCTGGGCGGCATTCGCGTGCTCGTCCGCGCCTCGGACCTGGAGGAGGCGAACGAAGCATTGCTCGCCGCGGATGGCGAAGAGATCGTGGAGGGCGAGGGAGACTTCGCGGATGATGAATTTGCGGAAGGCAGGAAAGCCGTCGACGACTTTCTGGAGTGATGATGCAGCCCATCGCACGGCACCGGCTCCGCTGGGATCCGCGGCATCGATGAAAATCAGCCGCGCCAGAGCGTGTTCCGGCGGGGCTGTGTGCGTTCAGGGGCGCGATTCCGATCCGCGCGTCACCCCTGCCGGTTGCGGAGGATCTGAAGGAAGGAGCGGCCGCGCAGCTCTTCGAGCGTAAGGCTGGTCATCTCCCGCGCCTCGTCCTCCGTAAGGGCGCCGCTGTTGATGCCGCGGGCAAAGTAGTTCAGCAGCCCCTGGCCCGTGGCGGCGTCGTCGAACACGTCGCCCACCAGGGTGGCCTGCGCGGCCTTGTCCACAAAGTTGCGCAGCCGCTGCGCCGCCAGGTCCAGCCCCTCGAGGAAGAACGCGAACACGGCGGCGTAGCGCGTGGGCACCTGCGCCGGGTGCAGGTCCCACCCCTGGTAGAATCCGTGCACCAGCGAGTGCCGAACGTCGTCGTAGTGCATGCGCCAGGCGCGGTGCACGCTCTCGCGGTTCTCGCGCTCCTGCTGCGCCGTCAGCGTTTCGCCTTGGGCGGCGCGGTGCAGGGGAACCGGCAGCACCGCGGTCGATCCGTCGGAGAGCCACACGCCCGTGCCCGCGAACGCTACCTGCATGGCGTGGCGCGCGTAGTCGCATGCGGGGTGGCGCATCCGCTGCTGCGCGGCCGTCACGCCCACGCCGGCCGTATAGTCGTAGGTGCCAAAGTGCGCCGCGATCATCCGCCCGCCCGCCGCGTCCAGGAACGACGGCAGCGCGCACCGCCCGTCGATGCCGATGACGGCCTGCGGCACCTCCACCATCAGCTCGAACTTCAGCGTCCCCTCCGCCAGCCCCAGTGCCCCCTCCAAACGACGCAGCACCTCGACGAAATACGCGACCTGCTCGGGCACCGTCACCTTGGGCAGCGTCACGGTCCAGTTCTCCGGCAGCCGCCCGCCCGTCTGCGCTACGAGCGCCGTCAGCAGCAGGTCCAGCGTGCGGATGCTGCGGCCGCGCAGTTCCTCGTTCAGCGGCTTTACGCGGATGCCGATGAACGGCGGCAGCGAACCCGCCTCCATCCCGCGCGCCAGCTCGCCGGCCACGCGCACGGCGTCGGCATCCTCCTCCGCGTCCGGCCGGTTGCCGTAGCCGTCCTCAAAGTCGATGCGAAAGTCCTCCACCGGCTCGCGGCGCAGCTTCTCCAGCACGCGCTCGTACACCGTGTCCGCCAGCGGGCCGGCGGGAAGGCCCACGGCTTCGGCCAGCGTGGCCGCGTCGGGCGCGTACTCCTGCAGCGCACGCGCGGCGATCTCGCCCAGGCGGCGTGTGGACTCGGCCTTGAACAGCTGCGCGCCGCCGTACACCACGTGCACCGGCTGGCGCAGCCCGGACTCGCCAGGGTAGCGCGCGGCAAAGGCAAGGTTTGCCTGGCGCAGCGGCGCGGCGGCGGACGCGAGATCGTCGTCCGTCAGGGTTCTGCTGGACATGGATTCCGGATGGAGGATAGAGAGCGCTCGACCGCGAGAGGCGGATTCCGGCACCCGTTGAACAGGCAACGCGCCGGCCGCCTGCAAGGGCGAATAAATTCGCTGCAACAACTACACAAAGTCCACCTGCGTGGACTCGGCGGCCCGGCGGTGTGCGGCGTCCCAAGCACCGGCGTGTCCGCAACCGGCGCGACCGGGCTGGGCTACAGGTGAAGCCGACGGTCGCAACGGCAACGGCCTCGCACTGTGCGCGGACCCCTCACCCCCGGCCCCTCTCCCGCAAACTGCGCGGGAGAGGGGAGACCCGACTCACCGGCTTCACCCCGGATGGTCCTTTCCAGGGAGCGCCGGGCAAAACCATCCCCAGCCGTGAACCCGGGGCGCGACCGAGAGATCTACCGTCCGAATCTCGTAATCGGCCCAAACCGCATCGCAGCCGCGGACACGTAATCCACGCAGGTGGATTACGTGAATTTCCAAGGCGAATTCATTCGCTCCTGGAGGCCGCCGCACGATCATCCGCCGGAGCGCGCGTTCACCCGCCGGATCACCGCGACTCACATGTCCCGCGTACGCGTGCCCGCGAGGCACGCCTGCACGTACGGCGCCTCGACGCGGTGGCACGCGGCCTCGGCTTCGCGGCGGGCGGGGTGCGCCAGCGCCAGCCGCTCGCCGATCATCGTGTAGCACCGGTCCTTGGCCGCCACCGGCACCTGCGCACAGAAAGTGATGCCGGGCTCGATGTTCCACTCGATGTCGGTAAAGTACTCCACGCCCCCCATCAGGCAATCCGCCGTATACGCGTGGTTCCCCGCCTGGCAGGCGGCGATCATCGGCGGCACCTGGCCCCGCATGGCGCCCAGGTATTGCTTGCCGAAGCCCTGGTAGCAGTCGCGCACGGCGGCCGTCGGCGCGGCATCGCACCCCCGGAGCACGGCGCGGGGCTGGTCGTTGTGCACCAGCAGCAGCGCGATCGGCTGGTACGCCCAGCACGACGGCTGGTGGCGCGCATCCTCCGCCGCGCACAGGCGCCCCAGCTCCGTGTGCGAAAGTTTGCCGGAGTGCGTCTTTGGACCAGACGCCGCGTGCCCGCCGTGCTCGGCTCCTGCGCCGTGCTCGCCGTGTCCGCCGCCGCCGTGGCCCGCGTGTGCCTGGGCGGCAGGCCCCTCCGCGTCGGTGGACGAGGCGCCGATGGCGCGGATCGCCCGCTCCATGTAGATGCCGTCCTGGCACTCGCGCCGGCCGCGCGGCGTCTGCAGCGCATCACACAGCGGCAGCGCCTGGCGATGGTCGCCGTCAAAGCGCACCATCAGCCCGTGCCCCAGCCCGTGCCAGCACTCCAGCCGCTCGTATCCGGGCTTGTCCGCCCCACCCGGCGCGCAGATCCGGCCGACGGAGGCGCGGTCCACCGTGGCGCCGCGCATGAACAGCCCTTCCAGCGCCCCGTGGTAGCAGCCGCTCTGAAAAACGGGCGTGCATTCCCCCAGGATGGAGATGTCGCCGCGGCTGGCGGCGGCAAAGCGGCCCAGCGCGTGGGCCAGCTCATGCCCGCGTCCGTCCGCCGCGGGGTCCCGCGCGGCCAGCGCGTCCAGGCTGTCCAGCCCCTCGCGGATCCCTCGGTCGCGGGTGATGACGAACAGGGAATCGATGGACGGATCGCCGTTGGCCACGCGCGTCCACGCCGCCGCGGCCGTGGCGGGCGCGCTGTCCGCCTTCGCCGCGAGCGGCACAGGCGTCTCGCGGTCCACCCGTTGGCAGGCAGCGGCCAGCAGAAGCGGGACGATCAGCATCATCCGCGAACGGAGAACGGACGCCGGATTCATGCGGCTCCCCATCGAGCGGGAACGAAGGTGCAGTTCATCCACTAAGATCGATCAGCCGTTGTAGATGGGACCCTGGCGCGCGCGGTACAGCTCCAGCACGGCGTTGGCCTCGTCGCGCAGCATGCCGTGGACCACGCGAATGCCGCGCGCCTCCAGGTACGCGTACGATTCGGGAAAGACGGGCCCCTCGTCGAAGCCCAGCTTTACCGCGTCGTCGCGGCCGGCGCCGCAGACAAGGCGCCGCACGCCGCTCCACAGCGTGGTGCCCAGGCACATGGCGCACGGCTCGCAGCTGGTCACCAGCTCGTACGCGGGGCCGTCGTCGCTGCGCAACGTAAAGCAGTCCAGCCGCGACTGCGCCATCATCACCGCCATCCCCTCGCCGTGCAGCATGCAGTTGTTCAGCCGCACCACGCTGTTCATCCCCACCGCCACCAGCCGTCCGCTCTCCAGCTCGAACACCGCAGCGCCAAACGGGCCGCCCGTGTCGCGCTCCACGTTCTCGCGCGACATCCGGATCGCCAGCCGCATCCGCTCCTCGTCCGTGGTGTACGCGCGCTCCCAGTCCACGACGGTTTGCACCCACGCGGGATAGTCGATGGCGAGCGGCGGGATGGGGGAGATGGCGGAGTTCATCGGCGGTGTGGGCATGGAGACAGGGGGCACGCAAGCCCGGCGTGGAAACGTATGTGTCTCGCCGGATCGGTTCGACGCACGGGTGGCGAGGTCCATTGCGCGGGCCGGCGCAAACGGGTTATCTCTCGTGGATACGCCCCACCCCGCACCCGCACCGCGCGTGATCCCGTGAGCACATCCGTAGGCCGCAACGTGCCCCGCAAGGACGGCATTCCCAAGGTAACCGGCGCGGCGTTGTACGTCGATGATCTGCGCTTTCCCGGGATGCTGTACGGCCGCACCATCCGTTCCACCATCTCGCGCGGCCGCATCAAGTCCATCCGCTTCGATTTCGACACCGCGGGGTTCACCATCGTGCAGGCGGCGGACGTGCCGGGCGAGCGGTGCAACTACGTGGCGCTCATCGAGGCCGACCAGCCGTTCCTGGCCGCGCACGAGATCAACCACCAGGCCGAGCCCATCCTGCTCCTGGCCCACGAAGACCGCGACGTGCTGAACGCCGCCAGCGTGGTGATCGAGTACGAGCGCGACATTCCGGTGATGGACGCGGAATCGTCGCCCGTGGTCTTCAAGGAGATCCGGATCCGGAAGGGCGACGTGGACGCGGCGATGGCGACCGCCGAGGTGATCGTCGAGGGGACGTACCGCACCGGCCACCAGGAGCACGTCTACATCGAGACCAACGGCGTGATCGCCGTCCCCGAGGCCAACGGCGGGATGACGGTGCACGGCTCGCTGCAGTGCCCGTACTACGTGCACAAGGCGCTGAAGGCGCTGCTGGACCTGCCGGATGACCGGGTGCGCGTGGTGCAGACGGAGACGGGCGGCGGCTTTGGCGGCAAGGAGGAGTATCCCTCCGTGATCGCGGGCCACGCGGCGCTGCTGGCCCGCAAATCGGGCCGGCCGGTAAAGATGATCTACGACCGCGAAGAGGATATGGTGGCGACCACCAAGCGCCACCCGTCCGTCATCCGCCACCGCACGGGCCTCACGCGCGACGGCAAGCTGGTCGCCATCGACATCGACGTGCTGATGGACGGCGGCGCGTACGTCACGCTTAGCCCCGTGGTCCTGTCCCGCGGCTGCATCCACGCCGCCGGCCCGTACCGCTGCGACCACGTGCGGACCGTCGGCCGCGCGGTGATGACCAACACGCCTCCCAACGGCGCCTTTCGCGGCTTTGGCGCGCCGCAGACGCAGTTCGCCATGGAGGTGCACATGGAGCGCATCGCCGAAACGCTGGGGATGGACCCCGTGCGCCTGCGCGAGATCAACGCGCTGCAGCCCGGCGACACCACGGCCACCGGCCAGCGGATGGGCGACGACTGCAGCGCGCTGGAGGTGCTGCGCACCGCCGTCGAGCGCAGCGACTTTCACCGCAAGCGCGCGGAGTACGCGGGCACCGGCAAGGGGATCGGCCTGGCCCTCTTCTACCACGGCTCCGGATTCACCGGCAGCGGTGAGGTGCACCTCAAGTCGAAGGTGTCGCTAGAAGCGCGGGAAGACGGTGTGCGCGTGCTGGTCGCCAGCGCCGAGATCGGCCAGGGGACGCGGACCATGCTGGCGCAGATTGCCGCGGACGCGCTGGGCGTGCCGTACGAGCAGGTGGAATGCGCCAACCCCGACACGGCCGAGGTGCCGGACAGCGGCCCTACCGTCGCCTCGCGCACCTGCATGGTCGTCGGCGGCATCCTGCAGAAGTGCGCGCACGAGATGCGGGAAACGATCGGGACGATGACGCCGCAGGAATACGCGCGGCTGCACGGCCCCCTCGTCATCACCCGCCAGTACGAAAAGCCGCACGACATCACCTGGAACGACACCGAGTACACGGGCGACGCCTACGCCACCTACGGCTGGGGGTGCGACGTGGCCGAGGTGGAGCTGGACCCGGTGACGTACGAGGTGCGCCCCCTGCGCGTGACCGTGGTGCACGAGATCGGCAAGGCGATCCACCCGCTGCTGGTGGAGGGGCAGATCGAGGGCGGCACGGCGCAGGGCGTGGGCTGGGCGCTCAACGAGCGCGTGGTGATGCGCGACGGCGCCATGGCCAACGGGCAGTTGACCAACTACACGATTCCGACGACGCTCGACACCCCGCGGCTGGACGTGATCATCCTGGAGAACCCCAGCAGCTACGGCCCGTTCGGCGCCAAGGGTGTGGGCGAGATGCCCATCGACGGGCCGGCGCCGGCGGTGATCAACGCCATTCGGCACGTGGGGCTGGACATGCGTTCGATCCCCGCGATCCCCGAGGCGGTGATGGAGGTGGTATGCGCTTCACGCTGAACGGACGCCCGGCGCAGGTGGACGCGCCGCCCATGAAGCGGCTACTGGACGTGCTGCGCGAGGAGTGCGCGCTCACCGGCAGCAAGGAAGGGTGCGGCGAGGGCGAGTGCGGCGCCTGCACGGTGCTGGTGGACGGCATGCCCGTCGTCAGCTGCCTGGTCCCCTTCGCCCAGGTGCGCGACGCGGAGGTGGTGACCATCGAAGGATTGGAAGGCACTCACCCGCTGCAGAAGGCATTCGCGGAACTGGGCGGCGCGCAGTGCGGCATCTGCACGCCGGGGATGATCATGGCGGCCGTGGCGCTGGGGACGAACCCCTCCTTCGACGAGATTCGCCACGGGCTGGCCGGCAACCTGTGCCGCTGCACCGGCTACGAGGCCATCTACCGCGCCGTGGCAGATGCGTCCGCGGAGAAGGAGGCTTCGTGAAGGCGGCCGTATCGTCGATGGACCTGCTGGAGCCGCGCTCGCTGGACGACGCGCTGGGGATGCTGCAGCAGCACGCGCCGCTGATGCCGCTGGCGGGTTGCACGGACGTCTTTGTCGGCCTGCAGTTCGGCACGCAGTCCGCGCGGCGCTTCATGAACATCTGGGGGCTGGACGAGTTGCGCGGCATCGAGGTGCGCGAGGGTGTGCTGCGCATCGGCGCGCTGGCCACGTACACGGAGCTGGGCCGCTCGCCCGTGGTCTGGGAGCACCTGCCGATGCTGGTCGCCGCCTCGCGCGAGGTAGGCGGCGTGCAGATCCAGAACCGGGGGACGATCGGCGGCAACATCGCCAACGGCTCGCCGGCGGGCGACTCGCTCCCCGTGCTGGCGGCGGCGGATGCGGTGGTCGTGCTGCGCAGTTTGGAAGGCGAGCGGCGGGTGCCGTTCAACGAGATCTACACCGGCTACCGCGCCACCGTCATCCGCCCGCACGAGCTGATCGTGGCGGTGGAGGTGCCGCCGGTGGAGGGCGCGCAGTGGTTCCGCAAGGTGGGCACCCGCGCCGCGCAGGCCATCAGCAAGGTGGTCATCGCGGGCATCCGCGGCCCGCGTCCGGCCATCGCGCTGGGCAGCGTGGCCGCGACCGTCGTCCGCCTGCCGCGCACGGAGAACGCGCTGGCCGCCGGCTCGTCCATCGAAGAAGCGCAGCGCGTCCTGCAGCAGGAGATCAAGCCCATCGACGACGTGCGCTCCACCGCCACCTACCGCCTTCGCGTGGCCGCCAACCTGCTGGCCCAGTTCTGGGCAGAAACCAGCTGATACCAGATCCGCAGAATCACGGTGTATTCCTCATCTGCAGATTTTTCACGCAGAGGGAGCAGAGGAAGCAGAGGAAAAGAAACGTTCATGCAGTTCTCTGCTTCCTCTGCTCCCTCTGCGTGAGAATTTCTTTTTTCAAGGATCGATACAGCAGATGCACTTTCCCCGGCTCACCGCGTACCTGGCCGACCTGGCGGAGAACAACGAGAAAGCGTGGTTCGAGGCGCACCGCTCCGAGTACCAGGCGCTGCGCGGGGACTTTACCGCGTTCGTGGGCCAAGTGATCGAGGGGATCGCCGAGTGGGACGACTCCGTCCGGTGGAAAGATCCCAAGGACTGCCTGTTCCGCATCTACCGCGACGTACGGTTCAGCAACAACAAAGCGCCGTACAAAACCACCTTCAGCGCGTACATCAGCGAGCAGAACCGCCGAGGCGGACCCCCGGGCTACTACCTGGAGATCGACGAAAAGGGTGTCATGCTGGCGGCGGGCGGCATCTGGATGCCGGAGCCCCCGGTCCTGGCCCGCCTGCGCGACTCCATCGCCGAGCACCCGCAGCGGCTGGAGAAGGTGCTGCGCTCCCGCGGCTTCAAAAAGACGTTTGGCGAGTTGCAAGGCGACCGGCTGAAGCGCCCGCCGCGCGGCTACTCCGACGCCACCCCGCTCATCGAGTACATCAAGCTCAAGAGCTTCATCGTTTGGCGCGAGCGCGACGTCCGCACCGCCGCCCACGGCGACGCGCTCGCCTGGATCAACGAATCCCTCCGCACCGCGCGCCCCTTGGTCGACTGGGCTCGCACCGCCCTGCAAGGGCTCGGCGAGGTGGATTGAGGGTGCTACGCCAATCCTGCTCAGCACGCTACGCCAATCCTACTCACCTCTCTACGTCATTCCTACTCACGATCCTGCGCTAATCCTTTGCGCGGAGGCGGGATCATGATCCACCTCCAGCGCACGGCTGACGCGTGTAGCGATGAAGCGCGAGAACGGCGCATAGTCTTCACGCAGGTCGGCCTGCTCCAGCGCGTCGAAGTACTCCCGCCGCTCCTCTGCGCGGATGATCGTCCACGGCAGCCGCGCCGAGCACAGGATCAGGTTCATCAGCAGCCGGGACAGCCGCCCATTGCCGTCCATGAACGGGTGCACGTGGACGAACGCCCAGTGTGCGACGGCCGCGCGAGTCACCCCGTCCACTTCCATCCGGTTCATCGTGTCCGCCCATACGCCCATCATCTGAGGCACCTTCGCGGGTGCGGGCGGCACGTAGCTGCTGCCGCGGATGTATACGGGCGCCTGTCTCCATCCACGCAGTTCGGCGGTGGTCATGATCTGCGCATCAACGGAGGGACCCCACAACTCCACGAACAGGTCCAGGACCATCGCTTCGGACAAACGCACCAGGTCGGGTGCGTCGGTTACAAACTGCAGCGTGCGCTCGAACGCCTGCGAATAGCCTTTCACCGCCATCAGCCGCTCCATCTCCGCCCGGTCGGGACTGTCCAGCGGCGCGCCGGCAAGCACCGCGCGCACGTGCTCGCGCGTAATGCGATATCCCTCGATGGTCGTGGAGTGGTACGTGTCTTCTGCCTTGGCCGTTCGCGCCTGCCGCAGAACAGTGGCGCGCGGGGCGGGGGTAAGGTCCACGTCGATTTCCCGAACAACCCTGGCCCCCACCTCTGCCGCGCGTGCAAGCTTGGCGCGAAACCGGTCCAGCCACGGCTCACGCAGCGACGGCTGCGCCGCGATGTAGTAGGGGATAACCAGATCCCGTCCCACGCCGGTGATGGTACGGCTGGGCCGGTTGCGCTGATGGGCGTTCACCACCCGGCTCACCTGCTCCGCCAGCCGCCGGTTGCCCACCCCCTCGGCCAGATGCCCCATCCGCGCGAGCAGCACCGGCCGCGGATCGCGCTCGTACGCCTCGTCCAACTGCGGCTGTGAAAGCACGAGGCTCTGCAGCCAGGTGAGCACCAGGTCCCGGTGATTGCGGATGTCCGTCACCGTGAGCGAGAGCAGCACGCGCGCGGGCGGAAGAACCGTCAGCGCCACGCCATCCACCTCCATCTCCTCGCCGCCAAGCTGATCCTCTGTCCGCGGCAGAGGGCGAATGGCGATGGAGAGTCCCGGCACCACTTCCAGTTTGCGTTCGCTGGCGTTGGACGCGTGCGTCACGTGCAGCAGCGCGGGCGTGGACGCTTCGCCCATGAACAGGCGCACCGCGGAAATACGGTCGATGACGGCCGGCGCATAGCCGCGCAGGACCGTACGCACCAGCCGCCAGTAGTTCTGGCGTAGTGCGGAATCGGCGTCGGAGTGGGCGGGACCCAGCACCACCCATCCCCAGCCGCCCGGCGTCAGCGCGAGCAGGCCATTCTCGCGCAGGTATCGCTGCGCGGCTGCATCTGGCAGATCTTCAGGGCTTCCAGCGTAGCTCTCCCGCTCGATTTGCTCCTGCCACCACGCCAGTGCCACGTCACGCGGGACGATTTCCCCCATGGCTCATCCTCCATCGTTTAGATGAGAAGCTGCTCTTCAGTAGGATTGGCGTAGCCAACGTAGTAGTTTTGTCGTAGGGCAACAAGTAGCAATGGCGTAGCAAGTCGAGTAGGATTAACTTAATAGCGTTAGTAGTATTAGCGTAGGCTGAGTGGTAGGATCGGCGTAGCCCACCCAATGTCTCCGAAAACCACATCGATCTTGAGTGTGACGATTGATTCCGCCGTGCGGCGTGTGCGTCAGCCGCCGATGTCCAGAGTGATCTGCATGACACCGAAGGGAACGTTGCGGCCGAAGCGGGAAGAGGCGTCGATGGGATCGAAGTAGCGGACTTCAAGCACGTTGTCGGTATTGATGGTGCGCAGGTAGTTGATATCCCCGGCGCGTTGCGAGCCGACGAAGATGGCGGGATACCCGCGGCTGCCGCCCTGGAACTTGGTCGTGAGCCAGGCGGGGCGCAGCCGCTGCACCACGTCGAACAGATTGGTGGTGGGGCTTGCCGAGAGCTCCTCCGCCGTCAGCAGGCGCGCGTTGCCCCGCCCCGGCGACGACGTCCCCGAAGGCCCGCACGCGCCCAGCGCAGCCACCATCAGCATTGCCGCGACCATCCGCTGCATCTTCATCCACATCGCTCGCTCCTCCGTTGGCTCAGCCGGAACCGTCGACGCCCGCCTCCGCACGTCCGCACTCATCGTACCCCCGCACTTTCGCACTTTCGCACTTCCCCTGACGGAACCCGCACCCCCACCCGCCGGGTACACGAAGGCCGCTTCATCCACGACAGAGCCCGGAGAGGTTCCATGCGACCGATACTCATTCGCCCGCTGGTGGCGGCATCGCTGCTCACGCTGGGCTCGGCCTGCGTCTCGGCACAGCAGGACAAGATGGACAAAGGCGAGCCCAAGCAGATCGACGCGCGTGACGTAAAGCCGGTGGACACGCGCCCCTGGCAGGTGCCGCCGTCGCAGGCGCCCTCCTTTGTCACGGCGGACTACGCGGCGTTCGGGCTGGGGCTGTTCCGCCAGCTTGCCGACGCGCGGCCCAACGACAACGTGGTCGTCTCGCCGCTGAGCGCGGGGCTGGCCATCAGCATGCTCGCCAACGGGGCACAGGGCGAAACGCTGGCCGGCATCGAGCGGGCGCTGGCGACGGGGATGGACATCGAGGCGCTGAACGGCACCAACGCGGCGCTGGCCGAGGCGCTGCGCGGGGGCGACGTGGAGCTTGCCATCGCCAACTCGCTGTGGGCGCGGCAGGGCGTGCCGTTTCAGCCCGCGTTCATGGAGCGCAACCGCCGTTTTTACAACGCCGAGATCGCCACGGTAGACTTTGCCTCCGCCGAGGCGGCGCGGCGCATCAACCGGTGGGCCAGCGACAACACCAGCGGCCGCATCACGCGGATGGTGGAGGACGGACCGATGGCTCCGGACGCGGTGATGTACCTGATGAACGCGGTGTACTTCAAGGGCCGCTGGCAGGACGAGTTCCAGACGAGCGCCACGCGGCCGATGCCGTTTCACGCCGCCGGCGGCCGCACGGTGCAGCGGCCGATGATGCAGCGCACGGGCGACTACGGCTACCTGCGCGCGGAAGGGTTCACGGGGCTGCGCCTGCCGTACCGCGGCGGCCGGTTTGCCATGTACGTGCTGCTGCCGGACCAGGGTTCGTCGGTCGCGGCGCTGCGCGAGCGGCTTACGCCGACGGCCTGGGCGGAGTGGATGGGCGGGTTTGGCGCCGCGCGCGAGGTGCGGGTGGTGATGCCCAGGTACCGGGTGAACGTGGAGTCGGGGCTCAACCGGCCGCTGCAGGCGCTGGGGATGGCAGACGCGTTCAGCCAGACGCGCGCGAACTTCCGCGGCATGCTGGCGGCTCCGGGGACAGACGCGTACGTCAGCGAGGCAAAGCAGAAGGTGTTCATCGAGGTCAACGAAGAAGGCACGGAGGCCGCCGCCGTCACCGGCATCGAGATGCGCACCACCAGCGCGCCGGCCGAACCCCTCTCCTTTGTCGTCGACCGGCCGTTCATCCTCGCCATCCGCGACGACCAGACGGGTGCACTGCTGTTCATCGGCCAGGTGAACGACCCCGTCACGCAGTAGCTGGCGGCGGATCGACGGAAGATCTCACGCGGAGGCGCGGAGAGGCGGTGTGGCTCTCCGCGCCTTTTTGCATGTGCCGCGTGCGCCAGCCCCTGCGCGCCCCTATCCGGGCGGGCACCACCCGCCCACCTTCCCCCAAAACCCCTGGGGGAAGGTTGATGTAACGGAGAGCGTGGCTCTGGCGCATCGGCCGTTCTATCTGGATCGACGCTCTCGCGTGAGATCCGGACGTCCGCGCTTGCCGCGAGCAACAGGGGCTGTATCTTCGCCGGTACACCCGTGACGAACCAGACCGAGAGAACGCAGTGCCAATCAACCGATCCCTTGCATATACCACGGCTCTGACGGCGCTTGTGTGCGGATGCGCGCCCGCGGCCACCGTGCAGCAGGGCGCGCCCGCGCCGGCCGGCACCACGCAAGCGCAGTCCGCGCCCGCCGCGCTGCCCTTGCGGTTCGCCGCGCAGCCCACGGTCGCGCAGATCACGCCGCGCGACCTGATGAGCCGGCTGTACACCATCGCCGACGACTCCATGATGGGGCGGCAGGCGGGGCACCGCGGCAACTACATGGCCACGGAGTACATCGCGGCCGAGTTCCGGCGCATGGGGCTGGAGCCGGCGGGGGAGAACGGCACCTTCTTTCAGACCATCCCCCTGTACATCACCGAGCTGGCGGAGGATGCGGCGTTCTCGGTGGATGGGGCGCCGCTGCGCATTGGTGCGGACGTGGTGCCGCTGCCGCACATGGAGTCTCGCTTTACCTACGTGCCGCGGATGCAGGTGCAGAACGCCCCGGTGGTGTTCGGCGGCCGGCTGGGCGGGGCGATGATCACGGACGCGCAGGCGGCCGGCAAGGTGGTGGTCATGCTGCCGCCGATGGTGGACGGCCAGGTGAACTACCGCGTGTGGCTGGCTCCGCAGCCGCAGCTGCCCAGCGCGGCGGCGATCGTGGTGGCGTCGCTGGACATCTCGTCGCAGGGCCTGCGCAATCTGCCGTTCACCATCTCGTCCGGGCTGATCGACCCCAGCAGCATCCCCGCCCAGGGGCCGGCGGGGGTGCTGGTGTCGGCGGAGGCGGCGCGGCGGATGCTGGGGGCGGACCCGGCCACGCTGCAGCCCGGCGCGGCGGGGCGGGCGCGGATGAGCGGCCGCTTCAACTACGCGCCGCGGCCGGCGGATGCGCCCGCGCGCAACGTGATCGCCGTCCTGCGCGGCTCCGATCCCGCGGTGAACGGGCAGTACGTGGGGATCAGCGCGCACAACGACCACGAAGGGTTTGCGGAGCAGCCGTTCGACCATGACAGCACGGTTGCCTACAACACGGTCATGCGGCCGCAGGGCGCCAACGACCCGGTCGGCACGCCCACGCCGGCGCAGCTGGCGCGCATTCGGGCACTGCGCGACAGCCTGTCGCGCGACGGCACGCGCATGGACAGCGTCTACAACGGCGCGGACGACGACGGCAGCGGCACGGTGGCGCTGCTGGAGATCGCCGAGGCCATGGCCGCCAGCGGTACGCGGCCGCGGCGCTCCATCCTGTTCATCAGCCACACGGCCGAAGAGGCGGGGCTGCTGGGGTCGCAGCACTTCAGCGACCATCCCACGGTGCCGCGCGACTCCATCGTCACCGTGCTCAACATGGACATGGTGGGGCACGGGCGCGCGGAAGAGGTGCGCGGAGGCGGGCCGTACAGCATCCAGATGATCGGCTCGCGCCGGCTGAGCACGGAGCTGGGCGGCCTTATCGACGCGCTGAACGGGCGCCGCACGCCGCCCATGCAGATTGACTACTCGTGGGACGCCACGGGGCACCCGGCCAACCGGTACTGCCGCAGCGACCACTTCATGTACGCGCGCTACGGCATCCCCATCACCTACTTTTCGCTGGGGTACCATCCGCACTACCACATGGTGACGGACGAGGCGCAGTACATCGACTACGACCACACCGCCCGTGTCGCGTCGTTTCTGCACGACATCGCGGCGGAGGTGGCGAATCGCCCCGGCCGCCTGGTGGTCGACGGGCCGCGGCAGGACCCCAACGCGCCCTGCCGCCAGTAGCCGCGGAGAAGATTCGCCTCATCCTCATATCACACGGAGTCAACGGAGTTCTTCCGTTGGCTCCGTTGCTTTCGTGCGAAGGCTTCCTTGCCGATCAGCAGCGGGGGCCGCGGTAGGCGTTGGTGAGCTGGACACGACGCTTGCCCGGCCCCTCACGCACGACGGCGAAGCCGATGTTGTACGAGCCGTCGGGGGCGACGACGCGGATGGCGTCCAGCCCGGGCGCGCCCCGGGGGCCGTGCTGGCCGTAGTGGCTGGTGTTGCCGGTGATGTAGAGGAAGTTGATGCAGTACGTGGTTTCCGGCGCGATGGAAACGCGCTCGCCCAGCCGCTCCACGTCCAGCGCCAGCCACGCGTCGTCCATGCAGTGCACGGTATTTCCCACCGTCCATTCGTCCGGCCCCCAGTTGCCCACCGCGCGGGTGGAATGGTCGCAGGCGCCGGGCATCCACAGCTCGTACCGGTAGTAGATCCACCGCCCGTCGGTCCGCAGCCAGTCCCCCAGCCACACCACGGGCGATCCCGCGGGCGCCAGGGGCGGGTGCAGCGCGGGCGGAGGCTCACCCTCGCCGAACCCCTGCGCGCGGCCCACGCCCAGCAGCGCGCCGCTGTTCCACAGCACCGCCAGCAGCACCGCGATCCCCACCAGGCCGCCCCACGCCCAGTGCACCCGGCCGCGCGCCGGCAGCGGAGCGTTCCAAAGCGCGGGCGGCTCCACCCGCGGCGACGGGCGCGGCCGGCGGGGGGCGACCAGCTGCGGCTCCTGGCACACGGGGCACGCGATGACCTCCGGCTCCTCGCACGCCGGGCAGCTCCCGGCGGGCTCCGGCTCCTGGCACACGGGACAGAGCGCGTCCTCCGGCTCCGCATGGCAAAGAAAGGATACGTCCGCCTCCGGTTCTTCGCACGCCGGCCAGACCGCGTCGGGTTCCAGCTCCACATGACGGAAACAGGGCGCGACGGGCTCCGTCTCCACGTGGCGAAGACGGGATGTGACCTCCTGGGGCTCCTGGCATGCGGGGCGGGGCGCCACGGGTTCCGGCTCCGCGTGGCGGGGCCAGGGTGTGGCGAGCGCCGGCTGGGGCTCCGGCTCCGGACGGGGTGCCGGCGGCGGCGCGGCGCGGCTGCGCAGCTGCTCGGCCAGCAGGGCGGTTTCCGGCTCGGGATCGGTCTCGAACTCGGCGGCCAGCCAGGCGGCCAGGCGATCGTAGTGCTGCAGCGCGCGCACGCGGTGTCCCTGGGCGTTCCACGCGCGCATCACGCGGCGGTGTGCCGGCTCCGACGCGGGGTCCAGCTCGGTCGCGCGCTGCGCCGCCGCCAGCGCGGTGTGCCACGCGCCGCGCTCCTCGGCGTCGGCGCCCAGCCGGTCCAGCGCCGTGACGGCCACCGCGCGCAGGTGCGCGCGCCGCCCGTCCGCCCAGGTTTCGAACGCCTCGGCGCCCGGCCCCGGCGCAAAGCCCGCCAGGAACTCGCCGCCGCAGAGCGCCAGCACCTCTTCATCCACCCGGGGCGCCGTGGTGGCCTGCTGCAGCGCGGCCGCGTCGCAGGGGAGTGTGGCGCGGCATCCGACCCGATCGTGTCCCACTTCCAGCACCCCGCCCAGCCGCGCCCGCAGCCGCCCGATCGCCTGCGTGAGCGAGTGGCGGGCGTTTTCTTCGCGGCTGTTCCCCCACAGCAGCCCCGCCAGCGCGCCGCGCGAGTGTCCGTGCCTTCCCTCCAGCCGCAGGTACACGAGCAGCGCCAAATCCTTTTTTCGCAACTGGATGGGAGATCCGTGCTCCACCAGCGCGGGGGTTCCCAGCGTCACCAGGTGAAACCCTGGCGCGCCCGGCGGGGGCAGATGGCTCATGACGGGGGGCTCGTGATGGCGGGGTGGACGATCCAAGAACGGCGTGTCTGTCGGCAGCGCATTGACGTCCCGCGCGGGGGCGGGACAAGGACACTCCGTGCATCGATCGTGCGAGATGGGCCAATTCCTCGCGCCCTCTGTGATG
>NZ_JBMDXM010000252.1:0-1304 GCF_048594345.1 Longimicrobium sp. | reverse complement strand
AAGGGCGCCCCGCGCAGCCTGGTCTACAAGCTGGTGCGCAGCGGCCAGGTACGGGTGAATGGCGGCCGCGCCAAGGCCGAGCGCAAGCTGGAGGCCGGTGACGAGGTGCGCGTACCGCCTGTCCGTCTCAGCGAGGAGGGAGACAAGGCCGGTCCGCCGGAGGCGTTCATGCGCCGCCTGGAGCAGGCCATCGTCTTCGAGGACGCCCGCCTGCTGGCCCTGAACAAGCCCACCGGCGTGGCCAGCCACGGCGGCAGCGGCATCAGTTTCGGCGCCATCGAGACCCTGCGCGCGCTACGCCCGGGGCAGACCCTGGAACTGGTCCACCGGCTGGATCGCGACACCTCGGGCCTGCTGATCGTGGCCAAGAAGCGCTCAGCGCTGAGCGAACTGCAGGCGCTGCTGCGTGAAGACCACGGTGCCGGCATCCGCAAGCGCTACCTGACCCTGCTGGCCGGGCGCATGCCCGACGGCGTGATGACCGTCGATGCACCGCTGCATGTCGGCCTGCGCCAGGGCGGCGAGCGCCATGTGCAGGTCAACGCGATCGGCAAGGAATCGATCAGCCACTTCCGGGTGCTGGAGCGCCGCGGCGGCCATTCCTACTGCGAGGTGCGCATCGAGACCGGCCGCACCCACCAGATCCGCGTGCATGCCCAGCACCTGGGGCATCCGGTGGCAGGTGACGACAAATACGGCGATCCCGCGGTCAACAAGCGGCTTCGTGAGCAGATCGGATTGAAGCGCCTGTTCCTGCACGCGGCCTCGCTGGAATTCGCACTGGACGACGGCAAGAGCCCGTATGTGCTGAACGCGCCGCTGGCGGATGAGCTGGTCGAGGCGCTGGACCGGCTGAAGTAACCTCTGCGAGGGGCTGACCGGCCATCGGGCGGAGCCGCCTCGCGGCTCGCCTCCAAAGCGGGATTCCGGTTTTGGTCGGTCCGGATGGGTTGGCGGGGGACGCCGTGAACCCATTCTTGAAGTGACCCCCGGGGCTTGGCCGCGGCATCCATGCCGCGGACACCCCCGCCAACCCACCCGGACCACCCTTCGACAGATCGCGTTCGCGTCAGCCACGGAACATCAAAAGAAGAGCAGACTCGGGCCGCGTGGCGGCCCGGGTAGAGTCGAGCGACGCTCGACTCACGCGCACAGCGCGGGCTTCGCTTTTCATTCTTTCATTGCGCGGCTGGCACGCACGTAAAAATGAGGGGCACGGGCGGGGGGGGGGGGGGGGGGGGGGGGGGGCCCCGCGGCGGCGGCCGCCCCCGCCCAACCCGGACCAACCCCCCCCCCCCCCCCCC
>NZ_JBMDXM010000251.1:0-51200 GCF_048594345.1 Longimicrobium sp. | reverse complement strand
CGCCGAGCCAGCCTCGCGATCGCCGAGACGAGATCCTTCGGTCGCGCGTAAGCGGTTGAGTGGATTCAAGTTGAGGAGGCGCGCTCCCTCAGGAAATCAAAATATTGCGTTGTCTGAAGATCAGATTCTTAAACACACTCTGAGAGAGGCGCCGCTCTGAACCGTCGGTGACGCGCGGCAGCCCGTGCGCCGACCGAAGGATCTTCATCCGAAGCGAGACGAAGCCTGCCTTACTCCCAAGGCTCGTCAGAGCCCCCCGTCCGCCCCCGCCTGTCATCCTGAGAGAGGCGCCGCTCTGAACCGTCGGTGACACGCGGCAGCCCGTGCGCCGACCGAAGGATCTCCATCGGAAGCGAGACGAAGCCTGCCTTACCCCCAGGCTCGTCAGAGCCCCCCCCTCCGCCCCACGTGTCATCCTTGGAGGATGTTAAAAGACCTCGACCCTCCCGGTTATCGAGGGAGGCGCCGCTCCACAATCTGCTGATACAACGCTTTGATGCCGACCGAAGAACCTTGCCTGCAGAACCAGGAGCCTTGAACGGCTCCCCCGGGTCCGCGCGACCCGACAAAGATCCTTCGGTCGCGCGCAAGCTCTTGTGGACATGATGGTTCAGGCGTGCGCTCCCTCAGGATGACAGTGTACTTCTGGAGGAACAACTGAGATTACTCAACACCCTCTGAGCCTGAGCCTGAGGAAGGTGCTCACCATGAGCCCGCGGTAACGCTCCGCAGCAGCCCGTGCGCCGCCCGAAGAATCTCTTTCGGAAACGGTGGGGCCCCTCGCGCCAGGGCCAGTCGTAGCCGACGGGACGGTGCGCCCATCCGGCAGATTCTTCGGTCGGCGCACCGGGCACTGGTGCGCCGGGACAGAACCGGGAGGGCGCTTCGCTCAGAATGACAGCGATCCGCAGGATCGTGTCGGTGGGACTCGGATCCTGGATTTGTATGTCCGCGTCCGGAGGCCGGAGCCCCGGCGCGCGAACCGGCGGAACCCGGGGTGTATCAATGCCGTGAACCGCGACGCGCGGAGGGCTGGCGCGCGGGCGTTCCGACACGCAGTATGCGCCACAGACGGGATTCTTGCCGATCGATGGCAACCTTTGGTTGACCCCCCTGTGGGCACGGTCTATATTTTCCCGTTCGTCCCGCGCGAAAGTGGCGGAATGGTAGACGCGCTGGTCTTAGGAACCAGTGGCTCAGGCCGTGGGGGTTCGAATCCCCCCTTTCGCACCTCGCCAACAACAGGTTCTTTCAGCAGATAGATAGCCGGATGGCCGAGCATAGCACCGCCCCCGTGACCGAGGTCCGCGTCGACGTTCAGGAGCCCACCTCCTGGAGCCGCCGCCTGTCCATCACCGTGCCCAGCGAGCGCGTGCGCCGCGTGCGGCAGTCCGTGTCCGCCAAGATCGCGGGCAACGTCCGCCTTCCCGGCTTTCGCAAGGGCAAAACGCCCGCGTCGCTGGTCGAGCGCCAGTTTGGCCCCGCCATCGAGCAGGAGACGGTGGACCGGGTGATCCAGGAGACGTACCGCGAGGCGCTCGATTCGCACGAGTTCCGCCCCATCACGCAGGGGCAGGTAGAGTCCGTGCACTACCACGGCGACGGCGGCGACCTGCACTTCGAGGTGGAGTTCGAGGTGCAGCCCGTGCTTGACCTGGCCCGCACCGACGGCTTCGACGTGGTGCGCCCCGCCGACGCCATTGGCGACGACGAGGTGGACGCGCTGCTGGAGCGGCTGCGCGGCGAGCGCGCGCACCAGCACTCGCTCGAGGAAGGCGCAAAGCCCGACTACGGCGACACGGTGCTCGTCCACATCACCGACCTGGACGAGGCCGGCGAGGGCGAAGGTGAAGCGGCCGAGGGGAGCGAATACCGCTTCGAGCTGGGCGAGGGGCAGGCCATCCCCGACATCGAGGCCGCCATCATGACCCTGGCCCCGGGCGAAGAAGGCGAGTTCACCGTCACCTTCCCCGAAGACTTTGCCGACGAGGCCCAGCGGGGCCAGCAGCAGCGCCTGCGCATTCGCGTGGTCGAGGCGCGCCGCAAGGAGCTTCCCGCCCTGGACGACGAGTTTGCGCAGGGGCTGGGCGACTTCGAGTCGCTGGAGGCGCTGCGCACCCGCGTGCGCGCCGACCTGCAGAACGACGCCACCAAGCGCGCCGACAGCGCCCTTCGCGACGCGCTGGTGCAGCAGATCGTGGAAGCCAACCCCTTCGACGTTCCGGCGTCGATGGTGGACCGCTACCTGTCGTACATGATGGGCGAAAACCCGGACGCCGAGGGCGGCCGCCGCACGCGCAGCCCCGAGGACGAGGAACGCTTCTCGCAGCTGCGGGCCATCATGCGCCCCCAGGCCGAGGCGATGATCAAGCGGATGATGGTGGTGGAGCACATCGCGGAGCGCGAAGGGCTGCGCCCCACCGCCGACGACGTGGATGCCCGGGTAGAGGCGTTGGCCGAGCAGCACGGCCGCACCCCCAGCGAGCTGTGGGTGGAGCTGGAGCGCTCGGGCCAGATGCAGGGGCTGGAGGCCGAGATCCTGGAGGACAAGGTCTTCGAGCACCTGCAGTCGCGCAACACGGTCGCACAGGCCTGACCGGCCGCGCCGCCCAAACAGAATACGCCAGGAGACCAGCAGAGATGGCCATCTATCCGCCGTACGTGATCGAGCGTTCCAGCCGGGGAGAGCGCAGCTACGACATCTTCAGCCGCCTGCTCATGGACCGCATCGTGTTCCTGGGCAGCGCCGTGGACGACACGGTGGCCAACATCATCATCGCCCAGCTGCTGTTCCTTGACGCGGACAACCCCGACAAGGACATCTACCTGTACGTCAACTCGCCGGGCGGCGTGGTGACGGCGGGGCTGGCCATCTACGACACCATGCAGTTCATCCGCTCGCCGGTGCACACCATCTGCATCGGCAGCGCGGCCAGCATGGGCGCCATCCTGCTGGGCGCGGGCGAAAAGGGAAAGCGCAGCGCGCTTCCCAACTCGCGCATCATGCTGCACCAGCCCTCGGGCGGCAGCCAGGGCAGCGCGGCCGACATCGAGATCGCGGCCAAGGAGATCCTGGGGCTGCGCCACCGGCTCAACGAGATCCTGGCGCACCACACGGGCCAGTCGGTGGAGCAGGTAGAGGCCGACCTGGACCGCGACCGCTTCATGTCGGCGGAGGAGGCGAAGGAGTACGGCTTGATCGACGAGGTGATCTCGCACGGGGTGGGCGGCGCCAGCCTGGTGGCGGTGCGGCACGCCGAGGCTGAGACGGGGACGGGCTCCTGACCGGAGCCCCACCCTTACCCCCTCCCCTCTTTCTCAACACGCAGGCCCAGCAATGCCCAGCGACAAGCACCTACGCTGTTCGTTTTGCGGAAAGTCCAAGGACTCGGTAAAACGCTTCATCTCGGGGCCCTCGGTTTACATCTGCAACGAGTGCATCTCGCTTTGCAACGAGATTCTGGCCGAGGAGGAGATCAAGGAGGCCACCAGCGCCACCACTCCGGTGCCCACGCCCACCGAGATCAAGGAGGTGCTGGACCAGTACGTGGTGGGGCAGGAGCAGGCCAAGCGGTCGCTGGCCGTCTCCGTGTACAACCACTACAAGCGGGTGAACAACCACGGGGTGATGGACGAGGTCGAGCTCGACAAGTCCAACATCATGCTCATCGGCAGCACCGGCGTGGGCAAGACGCTGCTGGCCCAGACGCTGGCCCGCGTGCTCCACGTCCCGTTCACCATCGTCGACGCCACCACGCTCACCGAGGCCGGCTACGTGGGTGAGGACGTGGAGAACATCCTGGTCCGCCTGCTGCAGGCCGCCGACTTCAACGTGGCGGAGTGCGAGCGGGGGATCATCTACATCGACGAGATCGACAAGGTCGCCCGCAAGAGCGAAAACCCGTCCATTACCCGCGACGTGAGCGGCGAGGGCGTGCAGCAGGCGCTGCTCAAGATCCTGGAAGGCACCACGGCGTCGGTGCCGCCGCAGGGGGGCCGCAAGCACCCGCAGCAGGAGTACATCCAGATCAACACCCGCCACATCCTCTTCATCTGCGGCGGGGCGTTCGACGGGCTTGAAAAGATCATCGAGGCGCGCACGGGCAAGCGGCAGATCGGCTTTGGCGCCAAGGACGGCGGGCGTGACCTGGTCAAGCACGCGGACCCGTTCCAGAACGTGGAGCCCGAGGACCTGCTGCGCTTTGGCCTGATCCCCGAGCTGGTGGGCCGCCTTCCGGTTACGGTCACGCTGGAGAACCTGGACGAGAACGCGCTGGTGCGCATTCTGACCGAGCCCAGGAACGCGCTGGTGAAGCAGTACCAGAAGATCTTCCAGATGGACGGGGTGGGGATCACCTTCGACCCCGGCGCCATCCGCGCCATCGCGCGGCTGGCCATCGAGCGGGGCACGGGCGCCCGCGGGCTGCGCGCGGTGATCGAGTCGCTGATGCGCGACATCATGTTCGACATCCCCTCGCGTGAGGACGTGCGCGAGGTCGTCGTCACGCCCGAGTGCGTGACGGACGGCGTGCCGCCGCTGCTGGTGCTGGCGGCGGAGCCGCGGCGGAAGGAAGCGTGAGGCAGTACGAAAGTACGGGGTACGAAGGTACGGGAGATGATTCAGCGCGGGGGCGGCTTGGGTGCCGCCCCCGCGCTTCTTTGCCACGCCGGAGGCTTCGCATTGGACGATGGGCCTCTACCGTCGTAGTTTGCGCCCTTGTTGATCGTGCAGTTCCGTACCTTCGTACTTTCGTACTCTCGTACTTCCGTGAAGATCAAGTCCGTGGAATTTGCCGGGGCCATCGGGCAGCCGGGGCAGGCGGCGCCGGAGTCCGCGCGCGGCATGCCGCAGGTGGCGTTCTCCGGACGCAGCAACGTGGGCAAGTCGTCGCTCATCAACCGGCTGCTGGGACGCACGCGCACGGCCATCGCGCGCGTGTCGGCCACGCCCGGCAAAACGCAGGAGATCAACTTCTACCGCGTGCGCAGCGACCTGGGCGACTTCTTTCTCATCGACCTGCCCGGCTACGGCTTCGCCAGGGCGCCGGAGCCGGCGCGCCGCAAGTGGGAGGCGGTCATCCACGCCTTTCTCTCCACCTCGCCCGACCTGCGCGGCGTGGTGCAGCTGGTCGACATCCGCACCGGCCCCACGCCCGACGACCTGCGCTCCGTGGACTACCTGGGCGAGCTGGGGCTGCCGGTGCTCTTTGCGTTCACCAAGTCCGACAAGCTTACGCCCATGAAGCGGCAGGCGGCGTTCACAACCGCCGTCCGCGACCTGCAGATCCAGCCCGACCAGGCGATCGCCTTTTCCTCCCTCAAGGGCGACGGCCGCGAAGAGCTGCTGGATACGCTCGGCGCCCTGCTCTTTCCGGAGCCGGAGGAGGGCGAGGGTGCCGATCCGTCCGCGTCTGGGGACGACGAGGACGGCGATGCCGATCCCCCGGCTTCCGACAATGCGGAAGGGACGGGTACGGGGCCGTCGTCAGCCCCTGATGAGGGCGGCGAGGCGGCGGCGTCCTGAACGCTGCACAGGGTTTGGCACAGGTGCTGCGAGAGGCACCGGCCACACTCGATACGAGGAGAGGACCATGAGGGGAATGATGCGGACGGCGGCCGCCGCGATCGCGGCGCTGACGATGGCGGCCTGCGCGGCCAACACGGCCGGTGAGGGCAACGGAGAGGGCGGCGAAGGCGAGATGCTGCGGGTACGGGTGGAGAACAACGGAACCATCCCGTCGCACCTGCGCATCACGCTGATCCCCGAGGCCGGCGGCGCAGCGATCCGGGTGGGCACCATGTCCACGCTGGCTTCGGAAACGCTGACGGCCAGGATGGACGAGATCAACGGCACCTACCGGCTGCGCGCCGAGGGCGGCACCGGAAACGTGCTCGTTTCACCGGCGGTAAGCCTGCGGGGGAACGAGACCATCATCTGGGACATGCGGCTGAACGCCGTGCGCCAGGACACCCAGTAGGCGTTTCCGGATGAAGGAAGCCCCGCCCGCCGCTGGAGTCGGGCGGGGCTTTTTTCGTGTCTCCGAACGCCGGTCACCCGCCGCAGCTGACCACCCGGCAGCCGGGAAGCGTGAGCAGCGCGGCGAACGCCATCATGCGCAGCAGGGCACGTACCTTCATCGTCATACCATCTCCCGGATTTCGATGTGCAGTGAGGGGAACGATTTTCACGCGGAGGCGCGGAGAAAACAGAAGAGGCGCGGAGGGAACGCCAAACGCCTCCGCGCCTCATCAGTTCCTCCGCGCCTCCGCGTGACGTTTTTCCGTCGTTCCTCTGATTGCCAACGAACTGCGAGAAATGGTATCACTCCAGCGTGGCGCGGAATCGGGATCGTCGAATGGACGTCCGCTCCCGGCAAGCCGCGCGCCGGGTGCGGCTCAGGGCGTGGGCGTGAACTGGCTTACGAAAACGAGCACCTGCTCGTCTCCGCCAACCTGGTAGTCCACGTTCACGACGTTGGGAAAGCCGTACTCCTGGTCGTATCCCACCTGCAGCACGTCCGCGTCCTGGCTGATGGCCTCGGCGATCAAGGCGAACAGCTCTTCGACGGTGTCGTACGGGCCAAAGATGCTGGCCGGCGCGGGGGTACGGTCGTCGGGGTCCTCGTCCCAGTACTGCAGCGACGTCACGGCGCCGTTCTGCACCGTCACCAGCACGGGCTCCAGCTGCGACGCGGGCGCGCAGAAGCACTGCAACTCAAGGATGTACGTGTACGACGACACGTTCTTGCTGTCCCACTGCGTGCGCGCCTGGTTCAGCTTGTCGCGCTGAAAGCTGTCGTCGTCGCCCAGGCAGCCGGCAAGCGCCGACAGCAGCAGCAGGGGGACCATCATCCACCGGGTACGCGTCTTCATCTCGGTTCCTCGCTCGGGTGCGGTGTGCGCCTCACGCGCCGCACGTCAGTGTTGCTCTTCAGGCCCGCCATTACCGCCCGCCACCCATCCGGTTCCGCGAGCGCTGCGTTCGGTCACACCCGACGCCGCAGGAGCGGGGCCACGGCGCGGCGGTTCCTGGTGCAACGCGCCACCGCGCGGGGTTGTGACGAAACGGCCGGACGATGTCAGCGCGAGGCCGGGCTACGCGTTGGGCGGTTGAAGCCGCGGCTGGAAAATCACGAAGTCCGCCTGCGCGGACGGTAGCCGCGGCCGCGCGCCGTCTCCGCCGGGCCCTCTCCCCCGACCGGCCTTTTGCTCGTTCCTCGCAACGGCGGTCGACCCCTCCCCCAACTTCGAGGGAGGGGTGTGTGCGGGGCGGTTCGACGCGCATCGCTGGTCGTCGTGCGCCTGACTCTCCACGCCGCGACGGGCGTTGCCGACACGAGCGGGTGAAGCCCCGCCGGGCGAGCTCCGCGAGCCTGGGGCGGGGCTTATCGCTTTCCCAGCAGCGGATTCATCCGCTCATCACCGGGCCGCACGACATCGGCGCGCGATCCGGCTCCGGATTCGGCGGTTGAACTAGACTTTGGCACTTTGTAGGGTGAAGCTGAGGAGCGTTTCCGAGCGTTGCAGAGGGCTGAAGGATTAAACGGACGTCGGTGCTGTTGACCACGATATCCGTTTAATCGAACGAGCGCGGCCCGCCTTTCGAGACCCCTCCGCGAGCGAGGAGGATAAAGGGAAGCAGTCGCTTAACCCTTGGGTCATGTGAGGCGCCCGATCTGAACGGGGCTTGTTGGGTTCTATCGAACGATACGACCACGGCTGGGGCTAGGTCATTTGCCTTTGTTTCACAAAGTGCCAAAGTCTAGTTGAAGCCGCGGCTGTAAAATCGCGAAGTCCGCCTGCGCGGACTGTAGCCGCGGCCGCGCGCCGTTTCCGCCGGGCCCTCTCCCCCGACGGCCTTTTGCTCGTTCCTCGCAACGGCGGTCGACCCCTCCCCCAACCCCGGGGGAGGGGTTGATCATGGGGACCGATTCGACGCGCATCGCTGGTCGTCGTGCGCCTGACTCTCCACGCCGCGACGGGCGTTGCCGACACGAGCAGGTGAAGCCCCGCCGGGCGAGCTCCGCGAGCCCAGGGCGGGGCTTGTGGCCGTTCCAGCCCCCGGCTTTAACGGGGAGTGGCGGCGCGCGGCACGCCCGGTCACGTGCCTCCCCACCCCGCCTCATCCACTCGTCACGACCCCGCCTCACCGCCCATCCCGAGCCCGGCCACGCTGCGCGCGCGCCCTCGCGATGCGCAGCGTCCAGTTGTGCACGGGCCAGTCTGGCCACGCCCCGCGTGCCGCGTCGCGGGCCAGGCGCTCGGCCTCGGCCAGGGCACGCGCGGCGTTCGCGGGGTCGAGCCAGCCGGCGGCGACGGCGGCGTCGAACTCGTCGCGGTCCAGAGTCTGGACGTCGCCGTCCGCGCCCATCCACACGTCCAGAAACAGGTCCGCCGTCATCCACTCGGGGCCACTCATCTCCACCGGCGTCAGCACGTTGGCGTAGAAGCCGGTAAAGGTGCCGTCCGCCAGGTGAAAGCGCCCCACGTCGTGCCACACGCCGCCGCGGTACGTGAACCAGACGATCGGCGATCCGGGCTCCAGCACCACGCGGCCGCCGACCTCCATCGGCCGCTTCAGCGCCGCCTCGGCGAGAAAGGTGACCACGCACTGGCCGTCGTCATCCACCACCGTCTGCTCGAACACCTCCAGGCGGTCCGGAAGGCGATGGTAGTGGATGGTGACGGGGTCGCCGGACGCGTAGCGCGGCTCAGACACCGGCGTGGCGCCCGGCGTGCTCCTGCGCGTCCACCACGGCCAGCGCGGTAAGGTTCAGCACGTCGGCCGCCTCGCTGCCGCGCTGCAGCACGTGGATCGGGTGGGCCATCCCAAGGAGGATGGGGCCGAACGCCTCGGCGTTGCCCATGCGCCACATCAGCTTGTAGGCGATGTTGGCCGCGTCGAGATTGGGAAAGATCAGCACGTTGGGCTGGTTGACCAGCGTGCTGAACGGGTAGTTCTCGCGCCGGAACTCGCCCAGCAGGGCGGTGTCGGCCTGCAGCTCGCCGTCGATCTCCAGCGTGGGCGCGCGTTCCTTTACCAGCTCGGTGGCGCGGCGCACCTTGTCGCTCTGCGGGCTGCGCACCGAGCCAAAGTTGCTGAACGAGAGCATCCCCACCCGCGGCACCAGCCCCAACCGCTTGACGAAGTCCGCCGCCAGCAGCGCCGTCTCCGCCAGCGTGCCGGCGTCCGGGTCGATGTTGACCGTGGTGTCGGCAAAAAAGACGGTGTCGTGCTCCAGCACCATCATGTACAGCCCCGCCACGCGCCGCACCCCCGGCGCCGTGCCAATGACCTCCAGCGCGGGGCGGATGGTTTCGGGATAGTACATGTCTTCGCCCGCCAGCAGCCCGTCGGCGTCGCCCTGCAGCACCATCATGCAGCCAAAGAACACCGGCTCGCGCATCCGCTCGCGCGCCTGCACCAGGGTTACCCCCTTGCGCTGGCGGCGGCGAAAGAACTCCTGCGCGTACTGCTCCCGCCGCTCGGGATCCGCCCACGGGTCCACCACCTCGGCGCCTTCGATGCTCACGCCCAGCATTTCCGCCCGGTCGCGGATGACGTCCGGACGGCCCAGCAGGATCGGCCGCGCAATCCCCTCCGCCAACACCAGGGCGCAGGCGCGGATGATCCGGTCGTTCTCGCCCTCGGGGTACACGATGCGGCGCGGGTCCTTGCGCGCGCGCCGCATGATGTCGCGCATGACCTCGCGGCCGCGGCCCAGGCGCGCGATGAGTTCGGCGCGGTACTGCTCCACGTCGATCTGCACGCGCGCCACGCCCGTCTCCATGGCGGCCTGCGCCACCGCCGGCGCCACCCACAGCATGATGCGCGGGTCGAACGGCTTGGGGATCAGGTAGTCCGCGCCAAAGCGGAAGCGCTCGTTGCCGTACGCCTTTTCCACCGATTCCGGGACGTCCAGCCGCGCCAGCTCGGCCAGGGCGCGGGTGGCCGCCATCTTCATCTCGTCGTTGATGGCTCGCGCCCGCACGTCCAGCGCACCGCGAAAGATGAAGGGAAATCCCAGGACGTTGTTGATCTGGTTGGGATAATCCGTTCGCCCCGTGGCCACCATGGCGTCCGGGCGCACGGCCAGCACGTCCTCCGGCAGGATCTCGGGGTCGGGGTTGGCCAGCGCAAAGACGATGGGCGCCTGCGCCATCCCGTCCACCATCTCCCGGGTCACCGCGCCCGCCACGGACAGGCCGACGAACATGTCGGCGCCGCGCAGCGCATCCTCCAGCGTGTGGATGTCGCGCGTGGTGGCGAAGCGGCCCTTGTATCGGTCCAGGTTGCCGCGGTCGGCGCGGATGACGCCCTTGCTGTCGGTCATGGCGATGTTCTCGCGCCGCACGCCCAGCGACACGTAGTGCTCCGCCGTGGCAATGGCCGCCGCGCCCGCGCCGGAAAAGACGACGGTGAGCTCCTCGATCCGCTTGCCGCTGATCTGCAGCGCGTTGAGCAGCGCGGCGCCGCTGATCACCGCCGTGCCGTGCTGGTCGTCGTGGAACACGGGGATCTGCAGCCGCTCCTTGAGCGTTTCTTCGATGTAAAAGCACTCCGGCGCGCCAATGTCTTCGAGGTTGATGCCGCCCACGGTGGGCTCCAGCATCTCGCAGAAGCGGATCACCTCGTCGGCGTCCTTGCTGGCGACCTCGATGTCGAACACGTCGATGTCGGCGAAGCGTTTGAAGAGCACGCCCTTGCCCTCCATCACGGGCTTAGCCGCTAGGGGGCCGATGTCGCCCAGCCCCAGCACCGCGGTGCCGTTGCTGACGACGGCCACCAGGTTGCCGCGGGCGGTGTAGCGGAACACCTCTTCGGGATCGCGATGGATTTCGCGGCACGGCTCCGCCACGCCGGGGCTGTACGCCAGCGACAGGTCGCGCTGCGTGCTCGCCGGCTTGGTGGGGACCACGGCGATCTTGCCGCGCCGTCCCTGGCTGTGGTAGTCCAGCGCGTCCTGCCGCTTGTTGGACATGCTTTGATCTGCCTTGCGTTTGCGTTGGGCCGGGTGGTGCGTTGTGCGAGGGTGACAGACTGGGGCGGGGGGAGGGGGGTGTCAAGCGATGGAGGTGAACGGGTGAACGGGTGAGCGGGTGAACGGGTGAGCGGGTGAGCGGGTGAGCGGGTGAGCGGGTGAGCGGGTGAACGGGTGAACGAGTGTGAGGGTGTGAGGGTGTGAGGGTGTGAGGAGGGCGCGACCCTCGGGGGCCCTCTCCCCCGCCAGGCCTTTCGCTCGTTCCTCGCGACGGCTGGCGACCCCTCCCCAACTTCGGGGAAGGGGTGGTGGAGACAAGAAGGAGTTTCGGCGCGGGATCGACTTCTCCCCTCTCCGTGAGGAACGAACGGGGAGGGGTCGGGGGAGGGGCACCGTCGGGCGCCAGTTCGACGTCCGTCGCCGAGCCTCGATCCATCGGCAACACCAACCTCCCCCAGGTTTTTTGGGGGGAGGTGCGAGCCTGAGCGAGCGGAGGAGGCGCCGGCGGACGCCAGTTCGATCCCCTTCGCAACGCACCAAACTCCCCACTCCGCCCCTGTCCCGTTCCGCACGGCCCCGTCCGCCCTTCGTACTCTGCTACGCCAGCAGATGGGGCGCAGGTGCCCCGCAGTGTACCGGCGGTGGCGCACCTGTTACGGCATCGGGCCGCCTGCCGGGTCAGCGAACAGCCGCGTGGATGCTGGCGTTTTCAACGTCAAGCGGATGCGGAGGATGCGGCCCGCCATGTGCGGCAGGGGGGCCGCTCTCTCCGCCCGCGGCAGCCGTCCGCGGGCAGTCCGCCGCGCGCCCCCTGCACGCGTGGCCCTACTGCATTGGAGGACCCCCATGAAGCGCAGTCTCGCCCTGCTGTCTCTGCTGGCGCTGGCCGCCTGCTCCGACCACACCGACGTTCCCACGGCCGGCGCTCCCCCCGCCCCCCTGTCCTCGGCGTCGGCGGACGGCGGGTACATCGTGGTGCTGCGCGAAGGCGCCAACCCCACCTCGGTCGCGGCGGTGTCGGGGATACGGCCCACGTCCATCTACACGGCGGTGCTCAACGGCTTTGCCGCGCGGCTGAACACGGGCCAGCTGAACGCGCTGCGCCACAACCCCGCCGTGGCCTACATCGATCCCAACGCGCGCGCGGAGCTCATGGCCACGCAAACGCCGGTCACCTGGGGGCTGGACCGCATCGACCAGCGCGACCTGCCGCTGAGCAACACGTTTACCTACGACTACACGGGCAAGGGGGTGACCGCCTACGTGCTGGACACCGGCGTGAACACCAAGCACCGGGAGCTGTACCCGCGGGCCGCCTACCTCCCCAACGGCGCGTACGGCGACTTTGTGGGCGACGGGCACGGCAGCGCCGAGGACTGCCACGGCCACGGCAGCCACGTGGCGGGCACCATCGGCTCCACCACGTACGGCGTGGCCAAGCTGGTGAGCATTCAGGCGGCGCGCGTGGTGGACTGCGGCGGAAACGGCACCGCCTCGATGGTGATCAACGCCATGGAGTGGATTCGCCGCTACGGCGTGCACCCGGCGGTGGTGAACATGAGCCTGGGGTACGGCGACGTGCAGTCGGTGCGCGACGCGGCCACGCGGCTGGTGAGCTCCGGGTTCTTCGTGGCGGCGGCGGCGGGCAACGGCAACTTCGCGGGCGTGCCGCAGAACGCCTGCCTGCAGGCCCCCGCCGGCGCCCCCACGGTGATGACCGTGGGCAGCACCCGCAGCGACGACCGGGAGTCCTCGTTCAGCAACTACGGCCGCTGCGTGGACATCCTGGCGCCGGGAAGCAGCGTAACCTCGCTGTGGGTAGGCAGCTACACGGCCACCAACGTCAACAGCGGCACCTCCATGGCCACGCCGCACGTCGCTGGCGTCGCGGCGCAGTACCTGTCGTACGCGCCCGCCACCACGCCGGCCGACCTGACCACCATCCTGCTGCACTGGTCCACGTACGGCCGCATCACCCTGCACAGCGCCAGCGCATCCGGCAGCACGCCCAACAAACTGCTGTACACGCCCTTCTGACGGTCTATCGGTAGCGCACGGAGCCCCGCCGGATCTCGACCGTAATCCAGCGGGGCTCCGTCTTTTTGCTGGCTGCTCCCTGTTCCCTGCCGTCCCCGGACCGCTCCGGAGCCGGCCGGGACAACGGTACTGCTGTTGTCCCGTCCGTCTCCTCCGCGGCGGCGGTGAGCCTCCTCGGCGCGTGCGGCATCCGCGCCACCCTCCGCTTCCGTGCCCGCGCCTGCGGGGTCTCCCCGCCGGCAACGGGAGCCTCGCGCATCCGCCTCCCTGCCCCACCCTCCAACATCCACCGGCGCGAGTCTCCCGTTGCACATCTTCTGGTGGATGATTCCCCATCCGCCGATTTTCGCGCGCTTCCGCCGCATCTACGTCGATCCACCGGCTCCCGGCGCTCGCATTCTCCTCGCTGTCGCGGGACAGCCTCGCGTAAAATCAATCTTCCTAATGACTTCGACCTGCGAGTGAATTTGCGGGTGTCAAAACTGTGCACCTGGGCATCCGCCGCCCCGGGAGGTGACACAGAATGGTGCACCACCGCCCCGTCCGGTGCGAAGCCGGCGGGCGCTGAACACTGTTCGGATTCGGCTAAACCTGTTTACTGCAGTGGCTTACCAGAATACGCCAGTTTGGCCCAGGGGGTGCAAACATACGATTTCGCTCAGAACAACATCGGGCTCTCCCAGGTGGCGGAGCAGGGCGCCGTCAGGCGGGGAGCGAGTGGACGAGGCCGGCCGCGAAAGCGCATTCCGGGCCGTTGCAGAGATAGCCTGAGCCCCACGGGAGCGGCACCCCCGCCGCCCCGGACAACCATCCCTGTCGGGAGAAGTCCAGATGAAGCGCAGCCTTACCCCCCTTGCCGTGGCGGCCCTCGGTCTTGCGGCAGCCTGCTCCGACGCCGGCACCCCCACCACCGCGGCCCCCGAGGGCGGCGCCCCGCTGCTCACCGTGAGCAACGGCATCGCCAACGAGTACATCGTGGTGCTCAACCAGGGCGCCAACGCCCGCTCCGTGGCCGCCGTGGCCGGGGTGAGCCCGCGCTTCGTCTACACCACCGCCGTCAACGGATTCTCGGCCACGCTCAACGCCGGCCAGCTGAACGCGCTGCGCCACAACCCGGCGGTTGCGTACGTGGAGCAGGACCAGCCGGTGCAGGCCAGCACCCTGCAGACGGGCGCCACCTGGGGCCTGGACCGCATCGACCAGCAGAACCTGCCCCTGAGCACCACGTTCAGCTACATCAACACCGGCCTGGGCGTCCGCGCCTACATCGTCGACACGGGCATCCGCACCACCCACACCCAGTTCGCCGGCCGCGCCACCTCGGGCTTTGACGCCATCGACGGCGGCGCCGCGGACGACTGCAACGGGCACGGCACGCACGTGGCCGGCACGGTGGGCGGCACCACGGTGGGCGTCGCCAAGGCCGTGAGCCTGGTGGCCGTCCGCGTGCTGGACTGCGCGGGCAGCGGCACCAACGCCGGCGTGATCGCGGGTGTGGACTGGGTCGCCAACAACCACGTCAAGCCGGCGGTCGCCAACCTGTCGCTGGGCGGCGGCGCCAGCACCGCGCTGGACGCGTCGGTGAACAACGCCATCAACGCGGGCGTGACCTTTGTGGTCGCGGCCGGCAACGGCAACACCGGCGGCAAGGCGCAGCCCGCCTGCAACTACTCGCCGGCCCGCGTGCCCAACGCCATCACCGTAAGCGCCACCGGCAACACCGACGCCAAGGCCTCGTACGCCAACTACGGCACCTGCGTCGACATCTTTGCCCCGGGCAACAGCATCCTTTCCGCCTGGTACACCAACGACACGGCCGGCGCCACCATCAGCGGCACCTCGATGGCCAGCCCGCACGTGGCCGGCGTGGCCGCGCTGTACCTGCAGAGCAACGGCACCGCGTCGCCGGCGACGGTGACCAGCGCGCTGATCGCGGGCGCCACGCTCAACAAGGTTACCAGCGCCGGCAGCGGCTCGCCCAACCGCCTGCTGTTCACGGCGTACTGAGACGGACGGCCGGTTCGTTCGGCCAGCTGGATGAGGACGGAGCGCGGGGGCGGCTGGTTGCCGCCCCCGCGCTTTGTCGTGAACGGGTGAAGGGGTGAACGGGTGAAGGGGTGAGCGGGTGAACGGTTGAGCAGATCGGAAAAAGCCCTGCACCACAAGGCTCAAAAGGTTCGCACATCGCGACGCCACGCTGCCCCTTTTTGGTGCGTATGCACCATCCTTTCAACCTTCCATCCAATGTCCACGATGACCATGTCGTTGTGAGAAAGGCACATACGATTTACGCAACTGCGGCCTGTACATTGCTTTCTTTTGATTCCGCCACACTGGTGAGGACATCCCTGGCGCAGTCGCAACGTGCCGTACCCCTGTCTCGCGCAGGGACGCGCACCGTCTCCTTCGACCGTGCCGAAACAGGCGGATAGGGGATTTCGCGCGAGGAGATGATTACCTCGCCGGTGAGGGTGGCTGGATGGAGGAGATTGGGCATTCCGGACCGCGAGCGCGGTCCATGGCCGTGGCGCGGCACCCCCGCCCGCCCGTTTACCCCCCGATGGGAGCGTTCCGATGAAGCGCAGCCTTACCCCCCTTGCCGTGGCGGCCCTCGGGCTGGCGGCAGCCTGCTCCGACGCCGTACCCACGCAGTCCATCGCCGCGCCGGACCAGAACCTGGCCCCGCTGCTCGCGGCCGCGCCCGGAACCGGCGTGGCCGGCGAGTACATCGTGGTGCTCAAGGAAGGCGCCGCGTCGCGCGGAGTGGCCGCCGTGGCAGGTGTGAGCCCCCGGTTCGTGTACTCCGCGGCCGTCAACGGCTTTGCGGCCAGGCTCACCCCGGGACAGCTGAACGCGCTGCGCAACAACCCCGGCGTGGCGTACGTGGAGGAGAACGCGGTGGTGCAGGCCTCCGTCACGCAGACGGGCGCCACCTGGGGCCTGGACCGCATCGATCAGCAGAACCTGCCGCTCAGCACCAGCTTCAGCTACCTGAACACCGGCGTGGGCGTGCGCGCCTACATCGTCGACACGGGGATCCTGCTCACCCACTCCGACTTTGTGGGCCGCGCCAGCACCGGCTATGACGCCATCACGGCGGGCGGCACGGCGACGGACTGCAACGGACACGGCACGCACGTGGCCGGCACCGTGGGCGGCACCGTGCACGGCGTGGCCAAGGCCGTGAGCCTGGTGGCGGTGCGCGTGCTGGACTGCAACGGCAGCGGCACCAACGCGGGCGTGATCGCGGGCGTGGACTGGGTGGCCAACAACCACATCAAGCCGGCGGTGGCCAACATGTCGCTGGGCGGCGGCGCCAGCACCGCGCTGGACAACGCGGTCAAGAACGCCATCTCCAAGGGCGTGACGTTCGCCGTGGCGGCCGGCAACGGCAACTTCCTGGGCTTCGCGGCCAACGCCTGCAACTACTCGCCGGCGCGCGTTCCGGAAGCCATCACCGTGGGCGCCACGGAAAAGACGGACAAAAAGGCGTCGTACTCCAACTACGGCACCTGCGTGGACATCTTTGCCCCGGGCAGCGGCATCACCAGCGCCTGGTACACCGGCGTGACCGCCACCAACACCATCAGCGGCACCTCGATGGCCAGCCCGCACGTGGCCGGCGTGGCCGCGCTGTACCTGCAGAGCAACCCGCTGGCGACCCCCGCGGGCGTGGCCAGCGCGCTGATCGCGGGCTCCACCCCCAACAAGGTGACCTCGCCGGGCACCGGCTCGCCCAACCGCCTGCTGTTCACGGCGTACTGAGCCGCACCGGCCGCCGTCCCCGAGCTCGGACGGACGGCGCGGGAATCGGTGGATGAAAACGAAGCGTGGGGGCGTTCAGGGTGCCGCCCCCACGCTTCTTTTGATTGGGCCGATGCGAGCGGACGCGATGGCCCCTTGGTGACGACATCCTGCACCGAGGAATGCACCGAATTGGTGCGGATGCACCATCTTCTTACGCGATCCCGGAAGGTCATCTTTCGCTATGTCGTTGCTACGGGAGCAGATGCAAATCGGGTTCGCGCGGCCCGGCACCTGCTGTACAGCGCTGCCACGCACACCAGCGGGAACCGTTCGCGCGGCCGGGGCAGCATGTCTCCGGCACGCGGCGCTTCCGTCCCCCCGGATTTCCGACGGTTCCCGCGACAAGCGGCGGATAGGGAAAGCGGTTCGCGCCGACAACCCGGACTACCATGCCGGGCCGGCGCGGGGCCGCGCGGTACGCAGGTCACATTCAGGAAGGGCATTCCGGGCCGTCCACAGGCCCGTCACCCGCGGCGCGGCACCCCCGCCGCCGCCGCCACCCCACCGCGTTGGAGGAGCCTGATGAAGCGCACCCTCACCCCCCTTGGCCTTGCGGCGCTCGTCGCCGCGGCGGCCTGCTCGGACGGCGGGCAGACCCCGCTGGCCGCGCCCGATGGCGGCACCGCACCCCTGCTTTCCGCGGCGCCCGGAACCGGCGTGGACGGCGAGTACATCGTGGTCCTGAAGGAAGGCGCCAACCCGCGCTCCGTGGCCGCCATCAGCGGCGCCGGCCCGCGCCACGTCTACACCGCGGCGCTCAACGGCTTCAGCGCCTCGCTCAACCAGGGCCAGGTGAACGCGCTGCGCAACAACCCCGCGGTGGCCTACATCGAGCAGGACGCGCGGGTGCAGCTCAGCACCACGCAGACGGGCGCCACCTGGGGGCTGGACCGCATCGACCAGCGCAACCGCCCCACCGACGGCAACTACAACTACACGCCCACCGGCGCGGGCGTGCACGCGTACATCATCGACACCGGCATCCTTACCTCGCACACCCAGTTCACCGGCCGCATCGGCAACGGCTACGACGCGGTAACGTCGGGCGGCGGCGGGATTGACTGCAACGGCCACGGCACGCACGTGGCGGGCACGGTGGGCGGCACCACCTACGGCGTGGCCAAGGCGGTGACGCTGCACCCGGTGCGCGTGCTGAACTGCTCCGGCAGCGGCACCAACGCGGGCGTGATCGCGGGCATGGACTGGGTGGCCAACAACCACGTCAAGCCGGCGGTGGCCAACATGTCGCTGGGCGGCGGCGCCAGCACGGCGACCGACGACGCGGTAAACCGCATGCACAACGCCGGCGTGACGGTGGTGGTGGCGGCGGGCAACGAGAACCAGAACGCCTGCCACGTGTCGCCGGCCCGCGCGGCCAACGCCCTCACCGTCGGCAGCACCACCAACACCGACGCGCGCTCGTCGTTCAGCAACTACGGCAGCTGCGTGGACGTGTTCGCGCCGGGCAGCAGCATCACCAGCTCCTGGTACACCAGCACGTCGGCCACCAACACCATCAGCGGCACGTCGATGGCCAGCCCGCACGTGGCGGGTGTGGCCGCGCTGTACCTGCAGGGCGTTCCGGCGGCGACGCCGGCGGCGGTGGCCAACGCCATCATCACCACCGCGACCACGGGCCTGGTGACCAGCGCCGGGACGGGCTCGCCCAACCGCCTGGTGTACTCGCTGCTCACCGGCGGCGGCACCACGCCTCCGCCCACCGGCACCACCTACACGGGGTCGCTCAGCGGCACGGGCGCCAACTCGTACCAGCCCAGCACCACGGGCTACTCGGTGACGGTGTCGGGCGCGCACACGGCGACGCTCACCGGCACGGGCACGGACTTCGATCTGTACCTCCAGAAGCAGAGCAGCACCGGCTCGTGGAGCACCGTGGCCAGTTCGCTGGGCACCACGTCTTCCGAAACCGTCAACTACAGCGGCACGGCCGGCACCTACCGCTGGCGCGTGTACTCGTACAGCGGCAGCGGCACCTTTACCCTGGTGACCACCAAGCCCTGATCCGGCTTCGCCGAACGCACCACCGGCCGCCCGGCGCACCACGCGCCGGGCGGCTCCTTTTTTCGCATGGCGACGCAGGCTCCCGGACCCACCCGCCGCCCTCATGGATCCCATCCGCTCCATCCCTGACGCCACGTCCAGCCGCTTTCTCTCCCGGTCCAGCCCGCGCCAGCCTCTTCTCATTCCTCACGGTTCCTGTGCACGCGTGGCGAATCCGGGTGAACACCAGCTGCGCCTTCAGAACCGGAAATGTCACACGGGGTCAACGGGGTCAACGGTAAAGATCAAGAACCGTGACCCCGTTGACCCCGTGTGAGACAGGTCTTTTCCCATGATCCGGGGTTCGGGTGCACGATGAACAGCGATATTCGGGATCATACCGAATCCGCACATCCACTCATTATTCCCAACTGCAGGTTCTCACGCAGAGGGAGCAGAGGAAGCAGAGAAAAACGGGAATTTATCAGGCAGTTCTCTGCTTCCTCTGCTTCCTCTGCGTGCCAAATCTCTTTTGCGGATTCGGTACCAGAGATCCCGTCTTCATCATCACCATCCAGCCACGCCCCCCGCCGCCCCGTCGCCCGTTCCTCCCGCTCCGATTCTCGCGCCGCGTCCACGAGCCGTCCCCTCCTAACGCCACCGCGCGATCCAACGCGAAGGCCGATACGTAGCGGCACGGTGCACTGGTCTGGTGCACCGTAACGGTGCGAAATCACCAATCCGCCTGCCCGCACAATCCGGCCATATCCCGGCCAAGCCGTTGGCGGACAAGCAGATGTTCCCCCGCCGCTTCCACGGCCCAACCCGTGCTCTACGGGCTCACACTCACGTCAGCCGAGGCGGCCGCGCGCACCGGGTCAAGTGACCACCCGGCACGTGGCTGGCCCGTCGCACGAGAATGCATCCGTCGCGCACAAATCGTCGGATGTGGAACGCGTCCAAGTCCCCGTAAGCCAGGGGCAGCGAGGCGGCGAAGTCTGAAGTTCAGGTTGCAGAGGGCATTCCGGGCACGCGAACGCGGCCCGTCTTCGCGGCGCACGGCACCCCCGCCGGCACCGCCATCCCACCCTGCTGGAGGACTGATGAATCGTTCCCTCACCCCCCTTGCTCTTGCGGCGCTGGCCTTTGCGGCGGCCTGCTCGGACGCCGGCGAGGCGCCCCTGGCGTCGCCGGGCGGCCGCACCGCCCCCGTGCTCTCGGCTTCCCCGGGCCGGGGCATCGACGGACAGTACATCGTGGTGCTGAACGAAGGCGCGAACCCGCACACGGTGGCGGCGGTCACGGGCGCGGCGGCCGGACACGTCTACACGGCGGCGCTCAACGGCTTTAGCGCCAACCTGACGCAGGGGCAGGTCACCGCGCTGCAGCACAACCCCGCGGTGGCGTACATCCAGCAGAACGGAACGGTGCAGGCCAGCGCCACGCAGAGCAACGCCACGTGGGGCCTGGACCGCATCGACCAGCGCAACCTGCCGCTGAACAGCACCTACACCTACACGCCCACCGGCGCCGGGGTGCACGCGTACATCATCGACACGGGCATCAAGACGGGGCACACGCAGTTCACCGGGCGCATGGGCAACGGCTTTGACGCCGTGACCAGCGGCGGCACGGCCAACGACTGCAACGGCCACGGCACGCACGTGGCGGGCACGGTGGGCGGCACCACCTACGGCGTGGCCAAGGGCGTGACCCTGCACGCCGTGCGCGTGCTGGATTGCGCCGGCAGCGGAACGGACGCGGGCGTGGTGGCCGGCATGGACTGGGTGGCCAACAACCGGGTGCTTCCGGCGGTGGCCAACATGTCGCTGGGCGGCGGCGCCAGCCAGGCGATCGACGACGCGGTGAACCGCATGCACAACCGCGGCGTGACGGTGGTGGTGGCGGCGGGCAACGAGAACCAGAACGCCTGCAACGTGTCGCCGTCGCGCGCGCCCAACGCCATCACGGTGGGCAGCACGACCAACACCGACGCGCGCTCGTCGTTCAGCAACTGGGGCAGCTGCGTGGACGTGTTCGCGCCGGGCAGCAACATCACCAGCGCCTGGTACACCACCACGTCGGCCACCAACACCATCAGCGGCACCTCGATGGCCAGCCCGCACGTGGCGGGTGTGGCCGCGCTGTACCTGCAGGGCGCCACGGGCGCGCTGCCGTCGGCGGTGGCCAACGCCATCATCACCACGGCGACCACGGGCAAGGTGACCAGCGCCGGCACGGGCTCGCCCAACCGCCTGCTGTTCTCGCTGCTGACCGGCACCACCACGCCTCCGACCGGCGGCACCTTCACCTACACCGGCTCGGTCAGCGGCTCGGGCGTGAGCTCGTTCCAGCCCGGCACCAGCGGGTACGCCTCGACGGCTTCGGGCACGCACTCGGCCACGCTCACCGGCCCGTCGGGCACCGACTTCGACCTGTACCTGCAGAAGTACAACGGCTCGTCGTGGGTTGACGTGGCCTCCGGCACCACCTCCAGCAGCAGCGAGACGGTGTCGTACAGCGGGACCGCGGGCACCTACCGCTGGGAGGTGTACTCGTACAGCGGCAGCGGCTCGTACTCGATCACGACCACGCGTCCGTAAGCGAGTTTCCACCCGCTCCACGGGCCGCCCGGCGCACCACGCGCCGGGCGGCCTTGTTTCGTCCACATCCACGGCGAACCGTTCCAGGCTCGGTAAGCCGTTGCCGCACACCGCGATCATCAAACAATTGTTACCCGTCGTTTATATTGATGGCTACGCCGCGGCCGTTCTCCACAATGCATGATCCCGAATCCGCAAGTACACGCGTGATTTTCAACTGCGGATTCTCACGCAGAGGAAGCAGAGGAAGCAGAGACAGATGGTGATTTGTCTGACGAGTATCCGCGTTCTCTGCTTCCTCTGCTTCCTCTGCGTGCCCAATCTTTTACGGGATTTTGGGATAGAGATCAACAAGGAACCCACCGGGACTGCGTTCAACCAGTGGCCCTACAAAGCTCTTTTATGGACGTAGCGTTATGGGACAGGTGCCTCAATTTGGTTCCGTGCGCACCATTCTGCACCACGCGCAGCGATGTCTCTTTTGGCCACTTGCCTTACGCCGCAACGACTTACCCCTGATGCGCGGGATGGCGCGCCGCGTGCCTTGTTGTATCCCGCCTTTTCAAACGGATTTCGGGACCCGCACCCCAGCGCCGCGCGCGTCGTTTCGCGAGCGGCGACGGGCATCCCCGCCGCGCCCCCACGCGGCCGTGGACGGACCGGTATACGGGATTTCCTGCTCCCGCCGGACCGTATGCCCGCGCCCCGGATCCACACCCTGTGCGGCCCCCGCCGCGCGCGGCCTTTCTCCCCCAGGCACCCCACGAGGACGCCATGAAGGCCATTCGCCCCACCCTTTCCGCCGCGGCGCTGCTGGCGCTGGCCGCCTGCGGTGACCAGTCGCCCGTCGCCGCCCGCGCCGCCGATGCCGCACCGCTCAAGGCCGCCGCGCAGGGCCAGGGCGTGGACGGCTCGTACATCGTGGTGCTCAAGGAAGGCGCGGACCCGCGCTCGGTGGCGGCGGTGGCCGGGGCGAGCCCGCGCCACGTCTACACGGCGGTGCTCAACGGATTCGCGGCGTCGCTGAACCAGGGCCAGCTCACGGCGCTGCGCCACAACCCCGGCGTGGACTACGTGGAGCAGGAGCAGACGGGCGGCATTCAGGTGACGCAGCTGAACGCCACCTGGGGGATCGACCGCATCGAGCAGCGCAACCTGCCGCTCAGCACCACCTACAACTACACGTCCACCGGCACCGGCGTGCGCGTGTACGTGATCGATTCGGGACTGCAGGCCAACCACCCGCAGTTCGGAACCCGCGCCAGCAACGTGTACGACTACGCGGGCGGCAGCGGGGCGGACTGCAACGGGCACGGAACCCACGTGGGGGGGACCATCGGCGGCACCACCTACGGCGTCGCCAAGAACGTGTACCTGCGCGGCGTGCGGGTGGTGGACTGCGGCGGCTACGGCGGGACGGCGGAGGTGATCGCGGCGATGGACTGGGTGCGGCTGAACCACATCAAGCCCGCGGTGGCCAACATGTCGCTGGGCTACCCGTACTCCACGGCGGTGAACACGGCGGCCACCAGCATGATCAACGCCGGCGTCTTTACCGCGGTGGCATCCGGCAACGAGAGCCAGAACGCCTGCAACGTCTCCCCCGCCAGCGCGGGCGGAACGCTGACGGTCAACGCGTCGGACCGCTACGACGCGCGGGCCGGCTTCAGCAACTACGGCGGATGCACCGACATCTACGCGCCGGGCGTGAACGTCACCAGCAGCTGGATCGGCAGCGCGACCAACACCATCAGCGGAACGTCGATGGCCAGCCCGCACGCCGCCGGCGTGGGCGCGCTGTACAAGGCGTCCTTTGGCGACGCGGCCTCGTCCACCATCGTGACCTGGATCATCAACCAGGCGACGACGGGCGTGATCACCAGCAACCCGGCGGGGACCCCCAACCGCCTGCTGTACAAGGCCAGCACGATGTAAGACCGGCGCGCGCCGCCCGGCCCCCTTCCGTACGGCGCGCCGCTCCCCTTCTCCCCTGATTGATGACGAGGACGCCATGAAGGCCCTGCGCTCCACCCTTCCCGCCGCGGCGCTGCTGGCGCTGGCCGCGTGCGCCGACCAGTCGCCCGTCGCCGCCCGCGCCACGGAGGCCGCGCCCCTGCTGGCGGCCCAGGCCGGCGGCATCGACGGACAGTACATCGTGGTGCTGAACGAGGGCGCCAACCCGCGCTCGGTGGCGGCGATCGCCGGGGTAAGCCCGCGCTTCGTCTACACGGCGGCGCTCAACGGCTTTAGCGCGGCGCTCAACGCGGGGCAGCTGAACGCGCTGCGCCACAACCCCAGCGTGGCGTACGTGGAGCAGGACGGCCGCGCGGAGACGTACACCACGCAGTCGCCGGTCACCTGGGGGCTGGACCGCATCGACCAGCGCAACCTGCCGCTGAGCAACAGCTACACGTACACGGCCACGGCGTCCACCGTGTACGCGCACATCATCGACACGGGGATCCAGGCCAACCACCCGCAGTTTGGCACCCGCGCGGCGTCGGCGTACGACTACGCGGGCGGCACGGGCGCGGACTGCAACGGGCACGGCACCCACGTGGCGGGGACCATCGGCTCAACGACGTACGGCGTGGCCAAGCAGGTGCGGCTGCGCGGCGTACGGGTGATGGATTGCAACGGCAGCGGGTCGTTTTCGCAGATCATCGCCGGGGTGGACTGGGTGCGCCTGAACCGCACCAATCCCGCGGTCGCCAACATCTCGCTGGGCGGCGGCCTTTCGTCGGCGCTGAACACGGCGGTCACCAACCTGTCCAGCTCCGGCGTCTTTGTGGCCGTGGCGGCGGGGAACAGCAACGCCGACGCCTGCAACTTTTCGCCGGCCAGCGCCCCGGCGGTGTTCACCACCGCCTCGTCGGAAAGCAACGACGCCAAGCGCACCAGCAGCAACTGGGGCACCTGCGTGGACGGCTACGCACCGGGCGGCAGCATTACCAGCACCTGGATCGGAAGCGCCACCAACACCATCAGCGGCAGCTCGATGGCCAGCCCGCACGTGGCCGGCGTGGCGGCGCTGTACAAGGCGACCTACGGCAACGCCAGCTCGGCGACCATCGACTCCTGGATCAAGACCAACGCGACCGCGGGCGTGATCACCGGCAACGTGACCGGCACCCCCAACCGGCTGCTGTACAAGGCGGCGCTCTGACCCCCGTCAGAAACGCCGCACCCGCGCGCCGCTGCACCCCCGCGACGGCCGCACCCTCATCCCCATCAGGGACGATTACCATGAAGATGAGCAAGACCGCAGTAACGCTGGGCGCCGTGCTGGCGCTGGCCGCGTGCTCCGACGAGACGCCGGTGGCCGGCCGCGCGACGGCCGCGGCTCCGCTGATGTCGGCGGCGGCCAACGGCATCGACGGCGAGTACATCGTGGTGCTCAAGGAGGGTGCGAACCCGCGCTCGGTGGCGGCGGTGGCGGGCGTGGAGCCGGCCTTCGTCTACTCGGCGGCGCTGAACGGCTTTGCCGCGTCGCTCAACCAGGGGCAGCTCACCGCCCTGCGCCACAACCCCAACGTGGAGTACGTGGAGCAGCAGCAGCTGATGTCCGTCGACATCACGCAGAGCGGCGCCACCTGGGGGCTGGACCGCATCGACCAGACCAGCAACACGCTCAACGGCACCTACATCTACACCAGCACCGCGGCCAACGTGACCGCGTACGTGATCGACACGGGCGTGACGCCCGGCCACACCCAGTTCACCGGGCGCGCCTCGAGCGTCTACAACGCGGTGGGCGGCAGCAACGACGACTGCAACGGGCACGGCACGCACGTGGCCGGCACCATCGGCGGCACCACGTACGGCGTGGCCAAGGCCGTGCGCATCCGCGGCGTGAAGGTGCTCAACTGCTCGGGCAGCGGCTCCACGGCCGGCATCATCGCCGGTGTCGACTGGGTGCGCCTGAACGCCACCAAGCCGGCGGTGGCCAACCTGTCGCTGGGCGGCGGCTACTCGTCGTCCACCAACACGGCGGTGAACAACCTGGCCAACAGCGGCGTGTTCGTCGCGGTCGCCTCGGGCAACAGCAACGCCAACGCCTGCAACTACTCGCCGGCCAGCGCGGCCAACGTGACCTCGGTGAACGCCAGCACCAGCGGCAACGCCAAGGCCTCGTTCTCCAACTACGGCAGCTGCACGCACCTGTACGCCCCGGGCCAGAGCATCACCAGCGCCTGGTACACCAGCAGCACGGCCACCAACACCATCAGCGGCACCTCGATGGCCAGCCCGCACGTGGCCGGCGTGGGCGCGCTGTACCTGGCCGGCAGCCCGTCGGCCTCCAACGCCACGGTGCGCAGCTGGATCATCAACAACGCCACCGCCAACGTGATCTCGGGCAACCCCTCGGGCACGCCCAACCGCCTGCTGTTCAAGGGCTCGCTGTAAGTCACCGGACGCGGCACCCGCGCGCCGCTCTTCCGGGAGCGGCGCCGTACCCGCCGACGCCACACCGGCGCGCCGCTCCCCTGGGGCGGCGCGCCTTTCCGGCGCCCAAGCGCTCTCCTTTCACGAGAGTATTTGAAGATGAAAACATCCGGAATCGTTCTCACCGCGTGCGCGGCGCTGTCGCTGGCCGCCTGCGCGGACCGGTCCCCCGTCGCGGCGCGCGCCCCGGACGCGGCTCCACTGCACGCCGCCGCCCGCGGCATCGACGGACAGTACGTCGTGGTGCTGAACCAGGGCGCCGATCCGCGCTCCGTGGCGGCGGCCGCGGGTGTGAGTCCGCGCCACGTCTACACGGCTTCGCTGGTGGGATTTTCCGCCGCGCTGAACGCGGGGCAGCTGAACGCGCTGCGCCACAACCCCAACGTCGCGTACGTGGAGCAGGACCAGCAGGTGCGCGCGGCGGCCACGCAGACGGGCGCCACGTGGGGGCTGGACCGGATCGACCAGGCCGGCCTGCCGCTCAGCGGTACCTACACGTACACGGCCACGGCCAGCAACGTGAACGTGTACATCATCGACACGGGGATCCACGTCACGCACCCCCAGTTTGGCGCCCGGGCCACGAACGTGTACGACGCGCTGGGCGGCACCGGCGCCGACTGCCACGGGCACGGCACGCACGTAACCGGGATCATCGGCTCCACCACGTTCGGCATCGCCAAGGGGGCGCGGCTGCGCGGGGTTCGCGTGCTGGACTGCACGGGAACCGGAACCGTCTCGGGGCTGATCGCGGCGATCGACTGGGTGCGGCTGAACCACCAGCCTCCGGCGGTGGCCGTGATCGCGGTGAGCGTTCCGTACTCGGCGGCGGTGAACGCGGCGGCCACCAGCCTGGTGAACGCGGGGGTCTTTACCGCCGCGGCCGCGGGAAACAACAACGCCAACGCCTGCAACTACTCCCCCGGCAGCGCCCCGGCGGTGATGACGACGATGGCCAGCACCAGCACCGACGCGCGCGCCTCGTACAGCAACTACGGAAGCTGCACGGACCTGTACGCGCCCGGCACCGGCATCACCAGCACCTGGCTGAACGGCGGCACCAGTACCCTGAGCGGCACCTCGATGGCGGCCGCCCACGTGGCCGGCGTGGCGGCGCTCTACAAGTCGATCAACACCTCCGCGTCGCCGGCTACGATGACGACCTGGATCATCAGCAACGCCATTCCCAACGTCATCACCGGCAACCCGGCCGGTACGCCCAACCGGCTGCTGAACAAGAACGTGCTGTAGCCCTCCCCATCCACGGAAAGGACGTGAGGATGAACGCGATACGAACCTCCCTCCCCTTCGCGGCGGTGCTGGCCCTGGCCGCCTGCGCGGACGCGTCCCCGGTCGCCACGAAGGCGCCGGACGCGGCTCCGCTGCACGCCGCCGCCGCCCGCGGCATCGACGGACAGTACATCGTGGTGCTGAACGAGGGCGCGGATCCGCGCTCCGTGGCGGCCGTCGCCGGGGTGAGCCCGCGCCACGTCTACACGGCTTCGCTCGTCGGCTTCTCCGCGGCGCTCAACGCGGGGCAGCTGAACGCGCTGCGCCACAACCCGAACGTGGCCTGGGTGGAGCAGGACCAGGAGATGCGCGCCACGCAGACGGCGGTGCCGTGGAACCTGGACCGCATCGACCAGCGCAACCTGCCGCTGAACGGCGTCTACAACCCCATCGGCACGCCCGGCACCGGGGTGCACGCGTACGTCATCGACACGGGCATCCTGGCGACCCACGCGCAGTTTGGCGGGCTGGCGAGCAACGTGTTCGACGCCACGGGCGGCAACGGCACGGACTGCAACGGGCACGGCACCCACGTGGCGGGGATCATCGGCGCCGCCTCGTACGGGGTGGCCAACCAGGTGCGGCTGCGCGGTGTGCGGGTGCTCAACTGCACCGGCAGCGGCACCGCGTCGGGGGTGATCGCGGGGGTGGACTGGGTGCGCCTGAACCGGGTGAACCCGGCGGTGGCGAACATGTCGGTGGGCGGCGGATTCTCGTCCGCGCTGAACACGGCGGTCAACAACCTGGCCAACAGCGGCGTCTTCATCTCGGTGGGCGCGGGCGGCGAGAACGCGAACGCCTGCAACACCTCGCCCGCCAGCGCCACGTCCGCCATGACGGTGGCCGCCAGCACCAGCACCGACGCCAAGGCCAGCTACAGCAGCTACGGAAGCTGCGTGGACATCTACGCGCCGGGAAGCAGCATCACCAGCACCTGGCACACCAGCACCACGGCCACCAACACCATCAGCGGCACGTCGATGGCCGCCCCGCACGCGGCGGGCGCGGCGGCGCGCTACAAGTCGACGTACGGCAACGCGGCCACGGCCACCATTGACACGTGGATCAAGAACCGCGCGACGCTCAACAAGATCACCGGCAACCCCACGGGCACGCCCAACCGCCTGCTGTACATCGGCCTGTGACGGCGTAAGGACGTGATGCGGACGGGGCGGCGCACCTCAGCCGCCGCCCCGCCCTTCTCCAGCGAGAAAGGACCTTCCCATGAAGCCGATTCGATTCGCCCTTCCCGTCCTGGCCCTGGCGGCGCTCGCCGCCTGCGCCGACCAGCCCTCGCCCGTCGCCGGCACGCCGGCCGACGTGGCGCCGCTGCACAGCGCGGCCGCGGGGCGCGGGATTCCCGGCGAGTACGTGGTGGTGCTGAACGAGGGCGCGAACCCCGCGGCCGTGGCGGCGGTCGCGGGGGTGCGGCCGCAGCAGGCGTGGACGGCGGCGCTCACCGGCTTTGCCGCGCGGCTGTCGCCCGGGCAGGTGACGGCGCTGCGGCATCACCCGGACGTGGCGTACGTGGAGCAGAACCAGGTGACGGAGCCGCAGTGGGTGCAGAGCCCGGCGCCGTGGGGGCTGGACCGCATCGACCAGACCAACCTGCCCCTGAACAACCAGTACGTCTACAACTCGCTCGGGCAGAACGTGATCGCGTACATCATCGACTCGGGGATCCTGACCGGGCACCCGGAGTTCGGCGGCCGCGCGGGGGTGGTGTACGACGCGTTTGGCGGCACGGGCCAGGACTGCCACGGCCACGGCACCGGGGTGGCCGGCGTGGTGGGCTCCAAGACGTACGGCGTGGCCAAGGGCGTGCGCCTGGCGGCCGTGCGCGTGCTGAACTGCAGTGGCGTGGGAACCACGGCGGGGCTCATCGGCGGGATCAACTTCGTCGCGTCCAGCCATCCGGCCATGTCGGTGGCCAACATCTCCATCAGCAACCCCCTTTCCGCCGCGGTGAACACCGCCGTGAACAACCTGTTCGCGTCGGGCGTCTACGTGGCCGTGGCGGCGGGAAACAACAGCGCCAACGCCTGCAACTTTTCGCCGGGCGCCGTGCCCGCCATCACCACCGTCACCGCGTCGCACCAGGGGGACCAGCACGTGCTGGGCAGCAACGTTGGCTCGTGCGTGGACCTGTACGCCCCCGGCCGCAACATCCCCACGGTGGGTCTGACGTCGACGCCGGTGATCGCGAACGGCACCTCCATCGCCGCGCCGCACGTCACCGGCACCGCCGCGCTGGTGTGGGCCACGTTTGGCGGCACGCCGACGACGGTGCAGAGCTGGATCCTGACCAACGCCACCCCCGGCGTGCTGGGCGGCGTCCCCCCCGGCACGCCCAACCGCCTGCTGTTCAAGGCCGCGCTCTGACCGTCCGCGCCCATGGCCCGACGGGCGTGCCGGTGCGCGCCCGTCCCACCCGTTCCCGAGAAAGTATCCAACGATGAAGACGATTTTGCCGGCTCTGCTGTCGCTGCTGGCGCTCGCCGCCTGCGCGGACCAGCCCGCGCCCACCGCCGCCGCGCACGCGGACGGCGGCGCGCCCCTCCTGGCCGCCACCGGACGCGGGCTGGACGGCCAGTACATCGTAGTCCTCAAGGAGGGCGCCGACCCGCGCTCGGTGGCGGCGGTGGCGGGGGTAAGCCCGCGCCACGTCTACACGGCCGCGCTCAACGGCTTTGCGGCGGGGCTGAACGCGGGGCAGCTGAACGCCCTGCGCAAGAACCCCAGCGTGGAGTACGTGGAGCAGGACCAGCTTTCGGAGGCGCAGTCCATCCACTGGGGGCTGGACCGCATCGACCAGCAGTTCCTGCCGCTGAACGGCGCGTACGTCGCCAACGCCACGGCCCCCGCGGTGCACGTCTACGTCCTCGACACGGGCATCACGCCCACGCACGCGGAGCTGTCTCCGCGCGTGGTGAACGTGTTCGACGTCTTTGGCGGCAACGGCGCGGACTGCAACGGGCACGGCACGCTGGTGGCGCGCACCATCGGGTCCAACACGGTGGGCGTGGCCAAGGCGGTGCGCCTGCGCGGTGTGCGGGTGCTCAACTGCAACGGCACCGGCACCACCTCGGGGATCATCGCCGGCGTGGACTGGGTGAAGATCAACCACGCCACCCCGGCCGTCGCCAACCTTTCGCTGGGCGGTGGCGGTTCGGCGGCGCTGAACACGGCGGTGAACAACCTGGCGAACGCCGGCGTCCCCATCGCCGTACCGGCGGGGAACAACAACGTGAACGCCTGCGGCACCGCGCCCGCCGGCGCCGTCTCCGCGCTCACCACGGCCGCGTCCACCGTCACCGACGCCAGTTCGTCGTTCACCAACTTTGGCAGTTGCGTGGACCTGTACGCCCCCGCGTCGGCGCCGGGGCCCGTGTCGGGCACCTCGTTCGCGTCGGCGTACGTGGCGGGCGTGGCCGCGCTGTACAAGCACTACGTACCCGCGGCCACCACGGCGCAGGTGAACGCCTGGATCGTCGGCAACGCCACCCCGGGCGTGCTGTCCGGCGTCCCCGTCGGCACGCCCAACCTGCTGCTGTTCAAGAGCACCCTGTAGCCTGACGCGTCGGCATCTTGACGCGAACCCGCCCGGCCGGTGGACCCGCTCCATCGGCCGGGCGATTTTGATGGGTACATGGCGAAGCCACCATGTCGATCAAACATTGCAGTAATGCCGGCCCTCAAAAGGAAATGGCCTCACACGGAGTTAACGGAGTCAACGGAGTTTTCTCGTGCCGTTTCCTCTGCTTCCAGCGTGCGAAGCCGGGCTTCCCAGGTGTCGGGGGCAGGCGAGCCGGTCGACAAGGGACGATCTTTTGTGAGGGCGACGGAAACGGGAGGTAGATGGAATGCGGCAGGGGGCCATGAGAATTTTTTTTGGGAGAGATGCGGATCGGTGGATGATCGGCCGAAGCGCGCGGGAGCAAGTCGATCGCACCCACTGATGCGCGATCCCGAAAACCATGCACCCACTCCACAGTCGAGGTGAGCGCTCCTTGGCCATTGCCCGCTGTCTCTTCCCCACCACCCCCCGGGCCTGCGACTTGCGGCCTCCTCTCCGCTCGAACAACGACGAGCACAGACGAACGAGCACGGGAGATCGGAATGCCGGGGACGCTGGACGGAAAGACGGCGATCGTTACGGGGAGCAGCAAGGGAATCGGCTACGCCATCGCGGAGGCCCTGGCCCGCGAGGGCGCCAACCTGGTGATCACCGCCCGCGACGAGGCGGAGGTCAACGCCGCCGCGCGGCAGCTGGACCGCATCGGCGCGGGCAACGTGGCCGCGGTGCGCGCCGACGTGCGCCGGCATGAGGACGTGCGGCGCATGGTGGAGGCGGCGCTGGACCTGGGCGGCGTGGACGTGCTGGTGAACAACGCCGGGATAGGCCGCTTTGGCACCGTGGACGAGATGTCGCCGGAGCACTGGCACCAGGTGATCGAAACCAACCTGAACGGCGTGTACTACGCCTGCCACGAGTCCATTCCGCACCTCAAGGCGCGCGGCGGCGGGTGGATCATCAACATCGGCTCGCTGGCGGGAAAGAACCCGTTCGCCGGTGGCGCAGCGTACAACGCCAGCAAGTTCGGCCTGCTGGGCTTTAGCGAGGCGATGATGCTGGACGTGCGCGAGCACGGCATCCGCGTGTGCTGCATCATGCCCGGCTCGGTGGATACGCACTTCAACAACAAGCAGCCGTCGCCCGAGAACGCGTGGATGATCCAGCCGGAAGACATCGCCCGCCTGGTGATGGAACTGCTTACGTTCCCCGAGAACGCCCTTCCCTCGCGCATCGAGATCCGCCCCACGCGCCCGGCCAAGCGTTGAGCCGCGACGTGACGGACGACGGCGGGACCCGCGATGCCGGGGATGTGGAGGTGGATCCCTCGCGCACCCGGCCCCGCGCGATGATCTGGGACCTGGACGGCACCCTGTCCGACGACAAGGCGCGCGCGCACTTCGTGGAGGTGGAGCGGGGGCGCGCGCGCGACTGGCGGTCGTACTTCGACGCCATCGACACCGACCCCCCGATCGCCGCGTCCATGGAGGTCCTGCGCGCCATGCACGCGGCCGGCATCCGCATCCTGTTCCTTACCGGCCGCCCCGAGTACACGCGAACCAAGACCGTGCGCTGGCTGGAGGCCAACGGTCTGACGGAGTACGACGCGCTGCTGATGCGGCCGGAGGGTGAGACCCGCCCCGCCGGCTTCTTCAAGGCCGAAGTGGTGAACCGGCTGAGGCGCGACTACGAACTGGTGTGCGCCTTCGAGGACCGCATCGACGTAGCGGAGATGCTGCGCCAGGCCGGCGTCCCCGTGTTCCTCTACGGCGCCGGCGCCGAAGCCGCCGCCGAAGCCCTGGAGGTGCTAGACGTGCGCCAGGACGACCTCCTATCCGGCGCCGACCCGCTGGCCGGCAAGCGCCTGCGCGCGGAAGGAGACGACGACCCGCAGTAACGGCTGCTCACGCCCGGCACATTCGGAGCGGTTTTCACCCTGTATTGCGGTAGATACTGGAAAAGCACGTGCCCGCCGCTGGGTGCTTTGGAGCGGTGCAAAGCGGCCACGCAAATTAGCTTGCGCACTGCCTTTTTCGCGGCGAACATTGCGCGGACTTTCCTCACGTCCGCGCACTCCGCCGCCGATGCCCGATACGTCATTCCAGCATGCACAGGAGCGATATGCTCGCATCCGCCAATCCGCGTACGCCCTTGCACGGGACGACGTTCTCGCCGCAGGCCAGTGTACCGCGCCAGTCCGCTTGGCCGATTGTGATCCGTACACGCTCTCCTTCTGGAGAACGACATGGTCTGGGCCGCACCCGTCCGGCTGGGGTGGTTGGGATTGGGAGCCCCTGCTTCGCCGTGCGTGGAGAAATCCGTCCGCATTCCACCTGGCGATCTGGAGTGGCAAAATTTTGTGCGGGCTCGCGGTGGGGCGCGTATCCAACCGGGATCGCGAAGGAGTTCGCCACGCGCTTTTCGTCGACTACATCGAAAGCGCTCATCCCCCGGATCATCCGCTGCGCGGGAGCATCGCCGCTCTGGCGATCGGTGCCGCGGAAGCATACGGCAAGGCCGTGGGCGCTCAGTCGCTGCGGCTGATGCAGCCGCTACCAAGCATACTCCACCTGTACGTCGGCCTGGGCTTCGGCGTTGTAAAAGACAAAGAACGAGTGTTATATTGCGAACGAAGGATCGAGCGATGATGCACCGCGCGCCCTGATAGGTCTGATGTCAATCACTGCACCTCACCCCGCTCCACGTCGCCACCGCTCGATCCGCTCCCGCACTGGTGGGGGGATTCGGCGCATACGCCGGGCATGGCTGACGATGCCGCTGCCGACGATGGAGGAGGTTGAGGAGCGGCTGCGGAACTACCGGGGCTTTATCGCCTCGCTGACGCCCGAGCAGATCGAGGCGATCCACGCTACCGACGATTTCGAGGTCCTGGGGTCGCCCAACGGGCCCAAGCGCACGTTCTGAGGCCGCCCGGCCGGACATCATACGACGAAGGCCCCGCCAGCGAATGGCGGGGCCTTTCTGCATCCACTGATTCAGGGTGAGCCGAATGGTTTGCGCACGGGGCGCGGCGGGTGCATTTTGCCGCGTCCCAAACGTGACCTCAACACGCACCGCCGCTGGATCAAGCCATGACGGATACGAACACCTCCGGCTTTCGCACCGAGCGCGACTCGCTGGGCGAGATGCAGGTTCCGGCCGACGCGCTGTACGGCCCGCAAACGCAGCGCGCCGTAGAGAACTTTCCCATCAGCGGCATCCGCTTTCCGCGCCGCTTCATCCACGCGCTGGGCACCATCAAGAAGGCCGCCGCGCAGGCCAACGCGGAGATGGGGCTGCTGGAGGCCGACATCGCCGACGCCATCGCCCGCGCGGCCGACGAGGTGATCGAGGGGCGGCTGGACGGCGAGTTCGTGCTGGACGTGTTTCAGACGGGCAGCGGCACCAGCAGCAACATGAACACCAACGAGGTGATCGCCACGCGCGCCACGCAGTTGCTGGGCGGCGGCCGCAAGGTACACCCCAACGACCACGTCAACATGGGGCAGAGCTCCAACGACGTGATCCCCACCGCCATGCACGTCTCCGGGCGCGTGGCCATTCACGAGGACCTGATCCCCGCGCTGGGCCGCCTGCGCGACGCTCTGCAGGCCAAGGCCGCCGAGTTCGACGACGTGGTCAAGAGCGGCCGCACGCACCTGATGGACGCCACGCCCGTGCGGCTGGGCCAGGAGTTCGCCGGCTACGCGTCGCAGCTGGAGCACGGCGTGCGCCGCCTGCGCAACGCGTCGGAGGAGCTGGCGGAGCTCGCACTGGGCGGCACCGCGGTGGGCACGGGGACCAACGCGGTTCCCGGCTTCCCCGCCCTGGCCATCCGCAAGATCAGCGAGAGCACGGGGCTGGAGTTCGTGGAGGCGGAGAACCACTTCGAGGCGCAGGGCGCCAAGGATGCCTACGTCTCCGCGTCCGGCGCCCTGAACACGCTGGCCGTGTCGCTGCTGAAGATCGCCAACGACATCCGCTGGCTGGCGAGCGGCCCTACGTCTGGCCTGGCCGAGATCACGCTGCCGGCCATCCAGCCGGGCTCGTCCATCATGCCGGGGAAGGTGAACCCGGTGATGAGCGAGGCGATGATGATGCTGTGCGCGCAGGTGATGGGGAACCACGTGGCGGTCACCGTGGGCGGGCAGCACGGCAACTTCGAGCTGAACGTGATGATGCCGGTGATGGCGCACAACTTCCTGCAGTCCGTCGCCATCCTGTCCAGCGGCTGCGACGCGTTCCGCGCCAACGCGGTGGAGGGGATCGGCGCCAACCGCGAGCGCTGCCGCGAGCTGCTGGAGAAGAACCCGTCCATCGCAACCGCACTCAACGCCTACATCGGCTACGACGAGGCGGCGGCGGTCGCCAAGGAGTCGGCCAAGAACAACGAGTCGGTTCGCACCGTGGTCAAGCGCCGGGGCCTGCTGAGCGACGAGCAGCTGGACACCGTGCTCAACGTACGCGAGATGACGGAGCCCGGCATCCCCGGCGGCGGCGTGGTGGGCGGCGGCGGGGGCTGACGCACCGCATCACGTGCTTGAAAGCGAAGGGCGGCCCTGCCTCGGGCCGCCCTTCTTGCTGTGCGTATCATTCTCTCAGAGCCGCGGCCGCACCCCTTGCGCGAAGTTGCTCACTCTGTACATCTTGATGCCGGAAACGAACAGAGTGCGCGATGCGTGGATTTAGAGACGGCCGATCCATTTCGTCCGGTGCTTGATCCAGCGCCCTCTGGAGACGAAGTTGAAAACGCGGGGTACGAGGGATGCGGGCGATTGGCTTTCACGGCACGAGCGAAGAAGCGGCGCAACGCATCCTGGCCTCCCGCTTCGAGATCAGCCGCAACGAGTACGACTGGCTGGGCGACGGGGCGTACTTCTTCCAGGATGCGCCCGTGCGTGCGATGGAATGGGCGCGCCAGCGGTTCGGCGACAACGCAGCCGTCATCGGCGCGGAAATCGATCTGGAAGACTGCATTGACCTGCTGGATGTGCCATGGCATGCTGAAATCGCGCGGGTCTACCCGCGCTATCTTGTAGAAGGTGAGCAGCAGGGGCGCTCATTACCACGTCAGAGTGCGGGCGCACACCGGCGGGACCGCGACGTGATGAACTACCTTATCGACCTGCTGGAGGAAAAGAATAGGGCCGTAAGTGGCGTACGAGCAGCGTTTTCTGAAGGAGAACCGGCATTCCCGGACTCGGCGCTGCTTGACCGATCGCACGTGCAGATCGCGATTCGTGCTCCGGAAGCGATTCTCCGGTCGTGGCGACTGGCATGAGCAGAGGAGGGTTATATGCTTGATCCGAAAGAGGCAGGTGCCATCTGGCAGAAGCACTTCGACACGGTGACGCCTGAAGAGTTCGTTTCCCGAGTAAAGCGCGTGAGTCCAGACCTCGCGCAGGAGATGTGGGGCGACCGCACCGTCGAGGAAATCTGCGCGGAGCGCCGACGCCCGGTGCGCAGAGCGCGGCGCGCATTCGCATCCTTCGGCCGCTCCGTCCTGCGGCTCTTCTCCTGACGAGCGGTTCCGCTGCATCATCCTTCCTAGATCATTTTCCGCGCGGCGGGTTTCGTGAACGGCCACGGGGGCGCAGATTGTCGCATCGCGCCGACGTAGCGCCGCCGTACCGTCTCTTCGCCGATCGATGAACGCCACCTCGTACACGCTTCCCTGCGGGCACACCGTCCGCGATCCTGGGCAGACCCACTACTGCACCTACCTGCGGCTGCCGGAACTGCTGGCGCTGCAGCCGCCGCCTGAGGCCACGCGGCACCCTGACGAGCACCTGTTCGTAGCGACCCACCAGTCGTTCGAGGTGTGGTTCAGCCAGCTGCGGGTAGACCTGCCGCGTGCGATCGAGGCGCTGGACCGGGACGACCTGGGGCTGGCGACGTGGCTGGTACAGCGCTTTACGGCCATCGTGCGGATGTTCTCGCCGATGATGCGCGTGCTGGAGACGATGACGCTGGGTGGGTTCTACGCCTTTCGCCACCACCTGGTCCCGGCCAGCGGCGGCGAGAGCGGGCAGTGGCACGAGATCGAGATCCTGTCCGGCGCGCGGGAGCCGGAGTTCCGCCGCTACCTGGAGTCGGAGATCCATCCCGACCCGTCCAGCGGCCCGCACTCGCGCCTGTGGACGGACGCGCTGGAGGTGCTGTGGGACGCGCCCTCGCTGGCGACGGCGGCGGCGGCGGCGTTCCAGCGGCGCGGCGTGACGGCGGCGGAGGCGTACGCGGCGTCGCACGGCCAGGGCGCGCACTGGGACCTGGTGCACCTTGCAGAGGCGCTGCTGGACTATGACGAGGAGGTGCGCTGCTGGCGCTTCGTCCACGCGCGGACGGCGGAGCGGACCATCGGGCCCGAGGTGGAGGGGACGGCGGCGTCTTCCGGCGTGCGCTACCTGGAGCGGATGGCCACGCACCGCGCCTCATTCTTCCCCTTCCTGTGGCGCGCCCGCGGCGAGCTGTGGCAGCGCGTGCAGCCGCCGGCGCCGCGCTCCTGAACCCGACGTCTGCGCGTTCCACGGCCGAATCCGGCGGGTTGAGAATCGGGGCGCCGCGCCGGTTGGCGCAATGCTGGTGAAGCGGACCGGACCGCTGCCTGCGTGGTATCAGGCGCGGATCGGACCGGTGTGGGCAGCAGCGTACGGATCATCGTGGATTCCGGCGGCGCGGAGTCCGCGACGTCCCTATCCTCCCCGTGACTCCGTGCCGATCTCGACTCTCCGAGGGGCTTCCCGCCTGAGACAGATCGTGGTACTGTAATTGTATCAGGTTTGTCCAAAGTCATCACCTGGCGCGGGGGAACGGTTCCGCGCATCCACCGCTCATCCCACGCTTCTCCATGATCGACGCGTCCCCTGCCGTCCGGCAGACTCTTGCTCTGCCAGGGCTCTCTGTCATCACGCCGCCGGACGTGCGCGGCGAAGGGCTGCTGGCCACCGGCTACCGCACGGCCGACCGGCTGCTGCGCCGCCTGCTGATCGCGCACCTGCTGCTGGTGCTCGCGCTGGCGCCGCTGAACGGAACATGGCGCGAGGCGCTGCTCTTTGGGGTGCCCATCATCACGCTGGGCTGGTTCGTGGCGTGGCGATGGGAGGGGCGGCTGGCGGCGCGGATGGGGATCGCCACGGCGCTGCTGAGCGTGTCGGCACTCATCATCCACCAGACGGGGGGGATGATCGAGATGCACTTTCACATCTTCGCCATCCTCGCCTTTCTTCTGCTCTACCGTGACTGGCGGGTACCCGTGGTGGGTGCGGCGGTCGTGGCGGGGCATCACGTCCTCTTCAACCTGCTGCAGGCGCAGGACCACGGCGCGATGATCTTCAACCACGGGACCGGGTGGGGGATCGTGGCCGTGCACGCCGGCTGGGTGGTGTTCGAGGTGGCGATCCTGGTCTACATGGCGCGGCTGCTGGCGGCGGAAACGCGCGCCGCCGAGGGGCTGGTGAGGCTGGCCACGCGCATGGGCGACGGCGACCTGACGGCGCGCGCGGACGGCGGCGCGGGCGCGGTGGGCGACGCCGTGCAGGCGGTGAACCGTGGGACGGAGCGGCTGGCGGAGTCGGTGCGCGACGTGCGCAATCGCGCGACGGAGGTCGCGGACGTGGCGCTAACCTTTACCGCCGCGGCGGACCACGTGACGGGCGCGGCGGAAGAGGTGGCGCGGGCGCTGGGCGAAGTCAGCGCCGGGTCGCAGGAGCAGGCGCTGAACACGCAGCAGATGGCGACCACGCTGGGGCAGATGGCGCGCTCCATCGGCAGCGTGGCCAGCCGCTCGCAGGGGGCCGCGCAGGCGTCGCAGCGGGCGGTGGGCGTGGCGCGCGACGGCTCGCGGGTGATCGAGGACGCGGTGGGACGGCTGCAGGCCATCCGCCAGACGGTGCTGGACGCGGCGGGGGAGATCGGCGAACTGGGAGCGTACAGCGACCGGGTGCAGCACATTACCCGGGTCATCGACGACATGGCGGCGCAGACCAACCTGCTGGCGCTGAACGCCGCCATCGAGGCCGCGCGCGCCGGCGAGCACGGGCGCGGCTTTGCCGTGGTGGCGGAAGAGGTGCGCAAGCTGGCCACGCAGTCCGGCGAGAGCGCGCGTGAGGCGGCCAACATCATCCGCGACGTGCAGGCGCTCACCGGCCGCGCGGTGAACAGCATGCAGCGCGGCACGGCCGAGGTGAACGCCGGCGCGTCACTGGCCAGCGACGCGGGTGGCGCCCTGCGCGTGATCGTGGCGATGGTGGAGCAGACGGTGGGTGACCTGGCCGGCATCTCCAGCGCGGCGGAGCAGATGGCGCAGGCCAGCCGCGCGGCGCTTTCCGGCGCGGGAGTGGACCCGGCGGCGGTGGAAGCCGGCGCGGCGGACGCGCTGGACGTGCTCACGCTGCTCTCGCGCAGCAACGCCAGCGCGGCGGAGTCGGCCGCGGCGGCGGTGGAGGAGATCAACGCTTCCATGGAGGAGATGAGCGCCTCCGCCAGCGAGCTGTCGCAGATCGCGGGCGAGCTGCAGGCGGGCGTGGGCCGCTTCCGCACGGGGGACGACGCCGAAGCGCCCGCGCAGCCGGTGGCGTTCGCCCCGCCGCGGCTGGTGAACCTCAACGCCCGGCACGCCGCCGCGGCCTGAACCGCGGCCCCGCACGGGGGTATGCCCGCCGGTCCGCCCTCGCACGACGGGGCGGGCCGGCGGTCTTCGCTTTCCCCGATCCTCCCCATGCCCAGACGACTCGCCCTCGTCCTTTCGCTGCTGCTCCTGGCCGGGTGCACCATGAACCTGCGCCAGGTGGAGGGGCCGGACGCCAACGCCATCCCCACCACCTGGCCCACGCAGAGCCTGGTGTTCGCCGCGCGCACGGCGGACGGCGTGTTCGTGGTGGACCTGGGGTGGGGCGGGGCCGACCGCGCGCTGCGGCGCGGGCTGGCGCAGATCGGCGCGCGGCCGGAGGACGTGACGGACGTGTTCGTGACGCACAGCCACCGCGATCACATCATGGCGTGGCCGCTGGTGCGCCACGCGCGCTTTCACATGATGGCGGCGGAGGTGCCGCTCTTCGAGAGCACGCTGGCGCACGCGGACGTCCCCTCGCGCGCCGTGGCCGCGGTGCGCGGGGACGTGGGGCCCTGGCCGGGCGAGGTGGCCGTGCGGTCGTTCTCGGGCGATACGACGTTCGTGATGGGAACGGACACCATCCGCGCCTTTGTGGTGCCCGGCCACACGGCGGGGAGCACGGCGTACCTGTACCGCGGCGTGCTGTTCGCCGGCGACGCCATCTCGCGCCCGTACCACACCGGCTTTGGCCCCGGGATGGGGATTTTTACCGAGGACCGGGCGCGCAACCACGCCGAGCTGGTCTCCCTCTTCGAGCGCCTGCGCCCGTACGACGTGCGATGGGTGTGCACCGCCCACGCCAAGTGCGCCCGCCCCGACGAGCGCTTCATCCGCAAAGTCCTGCGCTGACGCGAGAAGGCCACCTCACCCCGCGGGCCTTTCGCGTTCTGCGGCGGCCAGTTTCGCGTCGACGACCTCTTTCCATCGCAGCTTCGCAGCAGACCAGGGTTCCTGCAGTCCACGGGCCGCGACCTCCCGCTCGATCATCTCGAAATCGACATTCCCGCGCAATCCATAAAGAAGACTGACGATGTCTTCCAGGTGTCGCTGCGGTTGACCGTATTGATAGTAATCCAACTTCATGATGATCAGCTCCTCGGGTGGAGAATAGTTGGCTTCTCCCGATTCGCTCACCAACCGCCGCGCACGTTTGATCTGATTCTGCTGGATGGCTTCCGCAGGGATGTAGATATCCACCTTTACGCCGGATTCGTGGTGGATGATGTTGAACTGGCTGCGCTCGCGCACCGCCTGCCGGATCGCCACCTCATCGATGTAGAAGTCGGCGTGAGGAAACCTGGCCATGAACGCACTCACCTTCTCCAGCGGTAGGTCAACGACAATGTCGACGTCACGCGTGAAGCGCGGGGTTCCGTAGGCAGACGCAGCCATAGAGCCGCCGATCGCGTAAGGGAGCTCCAGATCCTCAATCTGCCGAACGGTGTAGACCTGCAGATCAATCGCTGTGTCCACGATACCTCCGGGCTACTTCCCGCTTCACTTGCATGTCTGACCAGTCAGGATGCTGGTGGCGCACACCCGCCGTCATGGTCTCGCGGGCAGAACGCATCATGTCCGCAACCGCCTTCAATCGGCGCGCCGGCGTCCATGAAGCATAGATGTCAAGCAGACGATAATCCTGACGCTCAATCCTTATCTCCTCGCGCACGCCGTTACGCGTCGTGAAGATCCCGGTTCTTGAATCCAATTCTCGCATGTGAGCTCCGCCGCGGGTTTCGTCAGTACACTATTGTACACTAATCCTAACGACAACAGAACACCGCGTCCCCCCAAACCAGCCGGACGCGGTGCCTTTCATCGAGGGACAGACCACTCCCTACCCTGCCGCTTCGGCGCGGTCGCGAACGACTTCGAGGATGTTGCCCTGGATCTGGCGCATCACGAAGTCGGTCCAGAGCGAGGCGTAGGCGTTGAAGTGCGTGCTGAGCCGGTGCGTGCTCCACAGGCGCAACTCCACCTCTCCGGGGGCGACGGGGACGATCTCGTAGGTGCCGTCCAGCACGTCGAAGTACTCGCCGCCCACGGTGACGTGCTGGTCCAGCGTCTTTGTGGGGATGCTGTCGACGGCGATGGTAAAGGAAAGGCGCTGCTGCGGCACCCAGTCGATCACCGTCTCGCGGAACAGCACGCCGCGCTCAAAGCTGGCCTCGCGCACGCCGCCCACGCCCTCGTGCGAAAGCGTGGCCTCGATGGGGCGCGGAAAGCCGATGCGGTGGATGAAGGTGGTGCGGTACTCCTCCGGCCGGATGGCGGGGACGCGGATGATCTGCTGCCACACCGTGGGCGCGTCGGCCTGGATGCGGATGCGGTTCTCCACCACGCGCCGCGACTGCATCTGCGGCAGCCGCTGCTCCAGCGGACCCGCCATGTACGGCAGGGCGAGCACCGTGAGGAATGCCGTAGCGCGCAGCTGCCGGTTGCGGATGGACTGGACGATGACGGCCAGCGCGCCGCCCGCCAGCGCCATCACGAAGAAGACCGGCGTCATCATCACCACGCAGATCAGCCCCTCCACGCCCACGGCCAGCACGGTGACCAGCAGCATGGCGGTCGCGGTCACCGCGAGGAGCACCGCGGAGAACGCGCGCCGCTTCTCCGGCGGCGCGCCCGCGACGGCCGCGTATCCCACGGCCAGCGGCACCAGAAAGATGAAGGTGAAGGTCATCGGCTCCGCGATGGGGAGCGATTCGCTGAACGCCAGCCGGCCGATCAGGCCGTACACCACGGCCCCCACCAGGGTGGAGACGATCGTGCGCTTGTTGAGGAGCATCGTGGAGGCTCCGGATCTGGAGACGAAGGAGTAAACGCGGTTTTGAACGCGTTCATTTGAACGAGTTCAAGATGGTGCGGATCGATCCCGAACGCAAGAAAAATCGCCGCGACCCGGGTAGAGCGCGGCGATTCGCCTGTGGTGGCGCGGAAAAGCGTCAGATGTGGATGGCGCGGCCGCCGGCGGCGAGGGCGGCTTCCTTGACCGCCTCGGGGAGCGTGGGGTGCGCGTGCACGGTCATGGCGATGTCCTCGGCGCTGCTGTGGAACTCCATCGCCAGCGCGGCCTCGGCGATCATGTCGCTGGCGCGCGGGCCAAGGATGTGAAGGCCCAGCAGCCGGTCCGTCTTTGCGTCCGCGATCACCTTCACCATGCCGTCGGTCTCGGCCATGGCGCGGGCGCGGCCGTTGGCCTGGAAGGGGAACTTGCCCACGCGGTACTCGCGCCCGGCGGCCTTGGCCTCTTCCTCCGTCATCCCCACGGACGCGATCTCGGGCCAGGTGTAGACCACGTTGGCCACGGCGTCGTAGTTGATGTGGCCGTGGTTTCCCGCGGCAAACTCCACCGCCGCCACGCCCTCTTCCTCCGCCTTGTGGGCCAGCATCCGCCCGCCGATGGCGTCGCCGATGGCATAGACGCTGCCGACGCCGGTGTGAAAGTGCTCGTCCACCTGGATGACCCCGCGCTCCAGCCGCACACCCGCCTCCTCGAAGCCCATCCCTTCCGTGTACGCGCGCCGCCCGACCGCGACGAGCACGTAGTCGGCCTCGATCGGCTCCTGCCCATCCACCGAGACGACCACCTTGTCGCCCTTCCGCTCCGCGCCCGTAACGCGCGTGCCGGTGCGCAGCTCGAAACCCTCTTTGCGGAAGATGCGGTCGGCGGCGCGCACGATCTCGGCGTCCATGCCGGGAAGGATGGTCGGCGCCATCTCCAGCACGGTCACCTTGGCGCCCAGCCGCAGCCAGACGCTCCCCAGCTCCATCCCGATCACGCCGCCGCCCACAACGACCAGGTGCCCAGGGACTTCGGGGATGGTGAGCGCGCCCGTGCTGTCGATGATGCGCTCGTGGTCAAACTTGAGGAACGGCAGCTCCACGGGGACGGAGCCGCTGGCCAGGATCACGTGCTTCGCCCGCAGCGTACGCGCGCCGCCCTCACCCTGCACCTCGACCGTCTCGGGCGAAGTGAGCCGGCCGAAGCCGCGCACCCACTCGATCTTGTTCTTCTTGAACAGGAACGCGACGCCATCCGTGTTCGCCTTGACCACCGCGTCCTTGCGGGCGTGCATCTTCGCGACGTCCATCGTCGGCTCGTCGACGGTGATGCCGTGCAGCTTCGATTTATGGCGGATCTGGTCGAACAGCTCGGTGCTGTCCAGCAGCGCCTTGCTGGGGATGCACCCCACGCGCACGCAGGTGCCGCCCAGCGCGCTTTCCTTTTCCACGCAGGCGGTCTTGAAGCCCAGCTGCGCGGCGCGGATGGCGGCCACGTAGCCGCCTGGCCCGCCGCCCAGGACGATGAGGTCGAACGTATCTTCAGCCATCGGAAACCGAGTGCGTGAGTGCGGAAGTGCGTGGGTGCGGGAGTTGGTCCCGCCGCACGGATCCTTTTCGTGTGCGTTGATATCCCGCACCCGCTGCGGGTGCGGCGGACGGAAGCATGGGGCGCGGCGCGGCGTCAGGCAAGGCGCGCGGATGCATCCGGACGCGGGTGAGCGCCCGTATCCACCGATTGAACGACGACCCTCACGCGCTGCGGCGTTTGCCTCATCCTTGCATTGCGTGGATGGGGATCTCGGCGCAGGGGTGAACAAAGGTTACAAGCGATGGGGGGCTACCGGTGCAACTGGTTCTGCGTTATCTGGAATTGTGGCTGAGCGCGCTGGGTGTGGCGGTGATCCTGTTCCTGCCGTCGCTGGTGGGCGTATCGCGCGAGAACTACTGGCACGTGACGGCGCTGGTGGCGATCTCGGTCGGCGTGGTGCACGGGCTCATCTTCTGGAGCGTGCACCGGCGGCAGCGGATGGTGCGCGACCGCACGGTGGCGCAGGTGCGCGCCATGCTGCGCGACGACATCCACAAGCAGGTCGCGGCGCTGCTGACCATGGATTCGCGCGCTACAGACCGGCAGCGCGTGCAGCTGGACGGCGTATTCGATTCCATGATCCTGCTGGACCACATGCTTGAGTCGCTTTCCACCGAACGGCTGCGCGACTGGACGGGCTCGGATGAAGGGCGCGTGGAGATCGAGAAGGGAACGCGGCAGGCGCCGTCCGGACGCGCGCCCGGCCTGCACGTGCACCGCGATTCACAGAACTGACACCGGCGCGCCCATCTTGCCGAGAGGAGCCGGCGGGCTTTCAGGGAATGGCCTCACACAGAGTTAACAGAGTCAACAGAGTTGAGTCCGGTCTAAGAAGTCACGAATGCCGTTCTCCACGTCAACGTGGAGAAAAATGGGTCTCAAGAATGCTCTCAGACGGCCGATCGTGACTTCAGGATAGTGCGCAGGACCCTGAAATCTGGGGTGTCGACCGCCAATGCGGACTGTTAGACCGGACTCAGAGTTTGTTCATCGCGCAGGACAAACTCTGTTGACTCTGTTAACTCTGTGTGAGGAATTTCTTTTCCGTCCCTCCCAAACACGAAGAACCCGCCGCCAGGCGACAGGCCCTTCGTCTCATCCACGTACGCACTCACGCACTACCGCACTGCCGAGCTCAGCCCTCCAGCAGCATCGTGGTGGGATCCTCGATCATCCGCTTGACCGTCACCAGAAAGCGAACCGCCTCGCTGCCGTCCACGATGCGGTGATCGTAGGTCAGCGCAACGTACATGATGGGCCGGATCTCGATGGCGCCGTTCACCACCACCGGGCGCTCCACGATGTTGTGCATCCCCAGAATGCCCACCTGCGGCGGGTTCAGGATCGGCGTGGAGAGCATGGAACCGAACACGCCGCCGTTGGTGATGGTGAAGGTGCCGCCCTGCAGCTCGTCCAGCGCGAGCTTGCCGTCCTTGGCGCGGGTGCCCAGGTCGGCGATGGTCTTTTCCAGCCCCGCGAAGCTCAGCCGGTCGGCGTCGCGCACCACGGGCACCACCAGCCCCTCCTCCGCGCCCACGGCGATGCCGATGTCGTAGTACTGCTTCAGGACGATCTCGTCGCCCTGGATCTCGGCGTTGAGCCGCGGAAACTGCCGCAGCGCACCGATCACCGCCTTGGTGAAGAACGACATGAAGCCCAGCTTGATGCCGTTGCGCTTCACGAAGTCGTCCTGCCGCGCCTTGCGCAGGTCCATGATAGCCTTGAGGTCCACCTCGTTGAAGGTGGTAAGGCTGGCCGTGGTCTGCTGCGCCTCCACCAGACGCCGCGCGATAGTCTGCCGGCGGCGCGACATCCGCTGCCGCTCCTCGCGTCCCCCCGCGGCCGCGGGCGCCGGCTTCGCGGGGGCCGCGGATTGCGCGGGCGCGGCGGGCTGGGCCGGAGCAGCGGGCTGAGCCGGTGCGGCCTCGGCGGGCTGCGAGGCGCGGGCGCGGCCGTCCTCGATCACCTTGAGCACGTCTTCCTTGGTCACGCGCCCGTTGGGGCCGCTGCCACGGATGGTGGCTACGTCCAGTCCGTGCTCCGCCACCAGCGCGCGCACCGCCGGCGACGTCTGTGCGTCCGCCGAGCCGCCGGCCGCGGCCTCCGCCGGAGCGGCAGCCTGCGCCGCGGCGGCGGGCTCCTGCGCCTTTTCCTCGTAGCGCGCGGAGGCGGTCTGTCCCGCGGCATCCGCGGGCGTGGCGCCGTCCGCGGCCTCAAGCGAGCCCAGCAGCTCGTTCACGCCGACGGTGTCGCCCTCGTTCTTCTGGATCTTGCCCAGGACGCCGGCCGCCTGCGCGGCGACTTCGACGGTGATCTTGTCCGTCTCCAGCTCCACCAGGATCTCGTCCTTGGCGACGGAATCCCCCTCCTTCTTGGTCCACCGGCCCACCGTGGCTTCTACGACGGACTCACCCAGGGGCGGAACTCGGATCTCAACGGCCATTCGTCTGCTCCGGTACGTTCTGCATCGAAAGAAGAAGGGCAGGCTACAGGCGGCAGGTCGCAGCCTGCAACGGCACGTGCCGTCGCAGGCTGTTCCCTATTCCCTGTTCCCAATTCCCTGCAGTTTCACTTGCGCTTGCCGATCAGCTTCTCGCCGCCGCGCGCGGGCGACCCCACCTCGGGCGCGCCGCCCAGCGCGGCGAACACGATGCGGTTCTGCTCCTGCTGGTGGCGGTGCTGATAGCCTTCCGCCGGGCTGGCGCGATCCGCGCGGCCCACGTAGCGGACCGGCACGTCCAACGCGTCCACCAGCCGCGGCGCCACGTACGTCCACGCGCCCATGTTCCGCGGCTCCTCCTGCACCCACACGATCTCCCGCAGGTTGGGATACGTGGCCGCGAGCGCGGCGATCTCCTCCACCGGGAAGGGATACAGCTCCTCCACCCGGGCAATGGCCACGCGGTCGATCCCCTCCACCGCCGCGCGCTCCTTGCGTTGATCGTCGCTGCTGCCCACCAGGTCCACGTACACCTTCCCCGAGCACAGCAGCAGCCGCGTCACGCCCTCCGCCCGTTCCGCCGCGACGGGATCCGCGATCACCGGCTGAAAGGTGCCCTGCGCCAGCTGATCGATGCTGGACGCGGCCAGCGGGTGGCGCAGCAGGCTCTTGGGGCTCATCACCACCAGCGGCCGCGGGTCGGCGTGCAGCATGGCGGCCTGGCGGCGCAGCAGGTGAAAGTAGTTGGCCGACGTGGTGCAGTTGGCCACGCGCAGGTTGTTCTCCGCGCACAGCTGAAGAAAGCGCTCCAGCCGGGCGCTGCTGTGCTCCGGCCCCTGGCCCTCGTAGCCGTGGGGAAGGAGGAGTGTAAGCCCTGAGCGCTGCTGCCACTTCTGGTACGACGCGGCCAGGTACTGGTCGATGATGACCTGCGCGCCGTTCACAAAGTCGCCAAACTGTGCCTCCCACAGCACCAGCGCTTCGGGATCGCCCACGCTGTAGCCGTACTCAAAGCCCACCACCGCCATCTCCGAGAGCGGCGAGTTGTGGATCTCGAAGCTGGCCTTTGCCTGCGGCAGCGTGTGAAAGACGTTGAGCCGCGCCCCGGTGTTGGCGTCGCGCAGCACGGCGTGCCGGTGGCTGAAGGTGCCGCGCTCCACGTCCTGCCCCGTCATCCGCACGGGCGTGCCCTCCGCCAGCAGCGACGCGAACGCCAGCGCCTCGGCGTGCCCCCAGTCGATGTTGCGCTCGCCGTTCTCGGCCTCGCCACGCTTCTGCAGCACCTTCTCCAGGCGCGCGTTGGGCGCGAAGCCCTCCGGCCGGGTCAGCAGGGCGCGATTCAGCTCCAGCAGCGTGTCCTTTGCCACGGCCGTGGCGCGAGGCGGCTTGCCGTTGCGCGAGGGCGGCTCGTCGTGCACCGTCACCTTTGGCGCTTCGCCCAGCGACTCCAGCTCGCGCCCCAGCTCGTCCAGCACCCGCTGGTAGGCCGCGTCGGCCTCCGCCTGCGTCATCACCCCCTCGTCCACCAGCCGCCTGGCGAACGCCTCGCGGGCGGTGGGGTGGTCCTTGATGATGCCGTACATCACGGGCTGGGTGAAGAGCGGCTCGTCGCCCTCGTTGTGCCCCCAGCGTCGGTAGCCGACCAGGTCGATCAGGAAGTCCTTGCCCCACCGCTGCCGGTACGCGTACGCCAGGCGGGCCACGGACAGGCACGCCTCGGCGTCGTCCGCGTTCACGTGCACCACCGGCACCTCGAAGCCCTTGGCCACGTCGCTGGAGTAGCGGGTGGAGCGCCCCTGCTGCGGGTCGGTGGTAAAGCCGACCTGGTTGTTGGCGATGATGTGGATGGTGCCGCCCACCGTGTAGCCGGGGAGCGACTGCATGTTGAGCGTTTCGGGAACGGTGCCCTGCCCCGGGAACGCCGCATCGCCGTGGATGACGACGGCCACGCCGCGCGCGCGCTCCAGCCGTGGCGCGCCGGGCGCCGAGGTGTCGTCCTGGGCGGCGCGCGTCATCCCCACCACCACCGGGTTCACGAACTCCAGGTGGCTGGGGTTGGGCGAAAGGCGCACGCGCACCGTGCGGCCGCGCACCTCGCGCTGGTCGGCCCACCCCATGTGGTACTTCACGTCGCCGGAAGGCTCGTCCGAGTTCTGCTGCTCGTCCTTGCCCACGGCCTGCTGCGCCACCTTGAAGCCGGCCAGCATCATCGCGTACGGCTTGCCCAGCACGTGGGTGAGCACGTTCAGCCGCCCGCGGTGCGCCATGCCGATCAGCACGTCGTCCGCGCCCGCGGCGGCGGCTTCGCCAATGATCTCGTCCAGGATGGGGACCATGGCGTCGGTCCCCTCGATGGAAAAGCGCTTCTGCCCGAAGAACGCGCGGTGAAGGAAGCGCTCGAAGCCCTCTACCTGCGACAGCCGGTCCAGCAGGGCGCGCTTGCGCTCTGCCGGCAGCGGCCGCGAGTAAGCGCCGCTCTCGATGGCCTCGCGAAGCCAGGCGCGCTCGTCCGGGTCGGGCAGGTGCAGGAACTCGTATCCCACGGTGCCCATGTAGATGCGCCGCAGCCGCTGGATCTCGTCCAGCGCGCTGGCGGAGCGCGGGTCGTGGCCGTAGACGGTGCGCGGCGGAAGCTGCGCCAGCTCCGCCTCGGTAAGGTTGTAGCGGGCGATGTCCAGCACCGGGTCGGGCGCGGGATTGGCGCCCAGCGGGTCCAGGCGCGCGGCGGTGTGGCCGCGCGCGCGGATGGTGCGCCCCAGCTCGCGCGCGGAGAACAGCCGGTCCAGGTCGGGCGTGGCTCCCGGCGCGGACGCAGCCGGTCCGGACGCCGCGGGCGGCGGAGCTCCGGCGGCGTCGAGCGCCGCGAGGTCCGCGGGCGAGATGGATGCAAAGTATGCGCGCCACCCCTCGTCCACCGAGGCGGGATCGCGCTGAAAGCGCTCGTACAGCTCGAGCACGTAGCCCGCGTTGGGGCCGTGAAAGCGAAGCTCTGCCATGGGTCCAGCCCTCGTGGTGGCGCATCACGCGTGTGCGGATGCGCCCGTAAGCCCTGCCGCCCTTTCTGGCGGGCGGAGGGCAAGCCGGCCTGAATTTATGCGGCGGCGGCCCCTGCCGCCACCAGCACGCCGCGTCCGCGGAAACGCGTGACGCACGGCGCGGACCGGACGCGCGTCAACGGGGCGCGCGGAGGGGGCGCGGCGGGGGCCTCTCGACTGGTGGAAGCGGGTTGCCGTGGCAGGATTGTGGCTCGACGAATGACATCGAACGGGCGTCCGCCGCGGTGCCCCTCCCCCGGCCCCTCCCCGTTCGTTCCTCACGGAGAGGGGAGAACAGATCCCGCTTCGGTAAGGTGCGTCGCACCTCCCTTCCCCACGCAGTTTGCCGCAGTTTGTGGGGGAGGGTCGGGGAGGGGGCCGGCTCACCATCCCGCACCGCATTCTCCAAAACACTCCGAACCGTACGTTCGCGCCTCCCCCTCTCCGTGAGGAACGAACGGGGAGGGGGCCGGGAGGAGGGGCACCCCGCCGCCGCAGTTCGATGCCTGTTGGGTTTCCCCGCTTACCGCCCGCCGCCCCGCCGCAGCGCCCGCCCGGACCGCTCCCCCGTCACCTGCGCGTCGCGCAGCACGGGGACGCCGTTCACGATCACGTGCTCGATCCCCACGCTGGTCTGCACCGGGTCCTCGAAGGTGCCGCGGTCGCAGACGGTGGCCGGGTTGAAGATGGTGAGGTCCGCGAACATCCCTTCCTTGACCACGCCACGGTCGTCCAGCCCCACGCGCGCCGCCGGCAGCGAGGTGAACTTGCGGATGGCGTCCGGCAGCGTGATCACGTTCCGCTCGCGCACGTAGCGGCAGAGGATGCGGGGGAACGATCCGTACGCGCGCGGATGCGGCTTTCCCTGCACCGTGCTGTCCGCCGCCCGCGCCCCCGCATCGATTCCCACCATGATCCACGGCTGGCGCATGGCGTATTCGATGTCCTCCTCCGACATGGAGAAGTAGATGGCGGACGTGGAGGCTTTGTCCGCCAGCAGGATGTCGAACAGCGCGTCAACCACCTCCTGCCCGCGCGCCTCCGCCACCTGGTTCAGCCGCATCCCCTGGTAGCGCCGCAGGCTGTCCTCGCCCACGCCCGCGATCATCACCCCCTGCGGCCCGCCCGCCGACGCGCCGATGTTCCAGTCCGTGCCGCCCGCCGTAAGCTCCGTGCGAAGGCGCGCACGGGTGGCGGGATCGGAAAGGCGCGCCAGCAGCGAGTCGTTGCCGCCCGCGTGCGCCCAGTTGGGGATGATGGCGTCCAGCCCGGTGCCGCTGGCGGGGTACGGATACTGGTCCGCCGTCACGTCCACGCCGCGCGAACGGGCAGATTCGATGGCGGCCACCGCCTGCGGCATCTTCCCCCAGTTGGGGTGTCCGGACGCCTTCAGGTGGTGCACCTGCACCCACGTCCCCGCTTCTTCGCCGATGCGGATGGCCTCGTTCACCGCCTCAACCAGCCGGTCGCCTTCGGAGCGGATGTGCGACGCGTACCCGCCACCGTACCGCGCCGCCACCCGCGCCAACTCGATGATCTCCTCCGTGGTCGCGTACGAAGCGGGCGCGTAGATCAGCCCGGACGAAAGCCCCATCGCGCCATCCTCCATCGCGTCCGCGACCAGGGCGCGCATGGTGTCCAGCTCCGCCGGCGTGGGCGCGCGGTCCGCGTCCCCCATCACGTAGCGCCGCACCGAGCCCACGGTGACGAAAGTGCCCAGGTTGATGGCGGGGCGGGCCGCCTCCAGCGCGCGGAAGTAGCCGTCCAGGTCGCTCCACGGGACCGAATCGCGCCCCAGTTCGCACAGCGTGTTCCGGTTCACCGGAACCACGCTGGTCACTTCGCCGGTGATTTCGCTGGTGATCCCCTGCGTGATCTTGCTGACGGCGCGGCCGTCCCGCAGCAGCGGGTACTCCGAGTGCCCCAGCATGTCGATCCACCCCGGCGAGACCACCAGCCCCGTCGCGTCGATGGTGTCGCGCGCCGTTGCGCCACG